>CAYJLW010000005.1:58332-73758 GCA_964370965.1 uncultured Acidimicrobiia bacterium
CCCCCCCCCCCCCCCCCCCCCCCCCCCGCCCCCCCCCCGCCGGGGCCGGGGGGGGCGCGCGGCCCCCCCCCCCCCCCCCCCCCCCCCCCCCCCGCCCGGGCGGCAAGGCCGGCGGGTCCGTGTCCGTCTCTCTCTACGACTGGTCCTACACCGGCAGCGACGGCAAGGAGTCCAGCGGAACCGTCCTGATCGAGGAGGACCACGAGTGACCCCCCTCGGCGTCGAAGCGATCCCCACACCGCCCGCCGACTACTCGGCGATCCTGGCCCCCCTCGTCCTCCTCGGCGCCGGCATGCTCATCCTCGCCCTCGTCGCGATCAGGCGGGCGAAGAGCACAACCCCGTACGCCTTGCTCACCGTCGTGGCCGCCGCCGGTTCCGCCGTCGCCTCCCTGCGTCTGTGGGACCAGGTGGAAGGCGACGGGGGGCGTTTCGCCTTCTCCGGGATGGTCGCCGCGGACGGCTTCGCCGCCTTCGCCTGCCTGGTGGTGGCCGTCATCGTGATCCTCGCCGTCCTCCTCACCGACGGCTACCTCCGCCGCGAGGGCATCGACAAGGCCGAGTACTTCGTGCTCCTGCTCATGTCCGCCGCCGGCATGCAACTCATGGCGACGTCCAACAACCTCCTCATGGTCTTCCTCTCCCTGGAGTTGCTCTCGATCGCCCTCTACGTGCTCGCCGCGTTCGCCCGCGACCGGGCGGGCTCCCAGGAGGCGGGCATGAAGTACTTCCTCCTGGGGGCGTACTCCTCGGCGTTCCTGCTCTACGGCATCGCCATGATCTACGGCGGCACCGGCACCACGAACCTCGCCGGGATCGCGAAGTTCTTCGCCTCCACGGTGCAGGAGAACAGCGGCCTCGTCTATGTGGGCATCGGCCTCACGGTCGTGGGCCTCGGCTTCAAGGTCGCCGCCGTCCCCTTCCACATGTGGACCCCCGACGTCTACCAGGGGGCGCCCACACCAGTCGTGGCGTTCATGGCGGCGGGGGCAAAGGTGGCGGGCTTCGCCGGCCTCTTCCGCGTGCTGGAGACGGCGTTCCCCGCCTACCGCCTCACCTGGCAGCCGCTCCTCTGGGGTCTCGCCGTGCTCACCATGGTCGTGGGCGCGATCCTCGCCATCGTGCAGACCGACGCCAAGCGGCTCCTGGCGTACTCCTCGATCACCCACGCCGGTTTCGTCCTCATCGGCCTCGTCGCCGCCAACGGACGCGGCCGCCAGGGGGCCCTCTTCTACCTCCTGGCGTACTCCTTCATGGTGGCGGGAGCCTTCGCCGTCGTCATGGTGGTCGCCCGCCGGGGCGAGCGCCACACGTCCCTCGAGGACTACCGGGGGCTGTTCCGGCGCCAGCCCGTCCTCGCCGGGCTCCTCACGTTCTTCCTCTTCGCCATGGCCGGCATCCCCGGCACGTCCGGGTTCGTGGCGAAGTTCTCCGTGTTCGCGGGCGCCGCCGCCGCCCACCAGTGGGTCCTCGTCGCCGCCGGCACGCTCTCCAGCGTGATCGCCGCCTACCTCTACCTCCGCCTCGTCGTCCTCATGTACATGACCCCCGACGACGAGGCCCTCGACACGGACACCTCGCCGCTGCACGTCCCTGCCGGCGTCGGCCTCGCCCTCGGCCTCTGCGTCCTCTTCACCCTGCAACTCGGCATCCTCCCCGAGGGCATCCTCGACATGGCCCGCAAGGCGACGCTCCTGTTCTAGATCAAGGGGGGAGCGAGCTCCCCCCTTGACAACCCCCCTGAGAGCCGCTCCGCGTGCTGCCGGGCCACCGTTCCGGGCCGGCGAAGCCAACCTGGGACCGGGGACGAGGTTGGAGGCTCACGGCTCACGTACGTGAGCCGTGAGCCTCCAACCACCCGCACGCGCGCAGGACGCGACACGAGCCGACAGGAACGGCGGCGGATGGAACCGCGCCGCGATCCCGCACCCCATCGGGACGTCTTCGTACACGACCTGACTGACTGGCCTGACTGCGTGGCTCACCGGCGTACGACGGTCGAGTCGAGGACTGTGTCGTCGGCGGCGACGGCGGTGAGGACGAGCTCGCCGGGGCGGGCTTCGACGCCCACGAAGCTGTGCTCGACGGCGCCGACCTGCTGGTCGGCCCGCTCCCGGGGCACGTCGTCGCAGAAGTCCTTCGGGGCGATCGGGTAGAGGTCCTGGCCGCCGCCGCCCGTCACCACGTAGTTCACGCCGGCCGGCGACACGAAGCGCTCGTAGTGGTGGTCGTGGCCGCTGAGCACGAGGGCGACCCGGTGGGCTTCGATGATCGGGACCCAGCGGGCGACGACGTCCTCCGTGGGCCCGTGGTACCCGCAGCTCCAGGCCGGGTGGTGGAAGACGACCACGCGCAACGGGGGTCCGGGGGCGCCCAGGGTTCGCTCCAGCCACTGCGTCTGGGCGCCGTCCACCCGGTTGCTGTCGAGGAAGAGGAACTGCACGCCCGGGAGCTCCTGGGTGTAGGGGAGTGCGGGCAGGCCGAGGTAGCGGAGCTGGCGCTTGGCGTGGCCGGCGTCCACGTCGTGGTTCCCGAGCGTGACCCACAGCGGCCGGCCGTTCGCCCGCAGGGTGACATACGGAGCCTTGAGCTGGGCGTCGAAGTGGGCGGGCTCCCCGCGTTCGTACACGTTGTCGCCCACGGTCACGAGGGCGTCGACGCGGTGCCCGGCCGCCCAGCGTTCCATCGCCCGGGCGACGTCGAGTTGGCCCTCGCCGCCGCCGGAGTCCCCGAAAGCGACGAAGCCCGCCGCCGGCGGGGGAGTCGGCGACGGCGTCGGGCTCGGCGTCGCCGTCGCCGTCGCCCGGGGCCGGTGTCCGCTGCTCTGCGAGGGCGGAGCACCGCCGTCCTCCGTGCAGGCTCCGGCCAGGAGGACGGTGACCAGCGCGCCCACGGTCAGGCGCCCCCGCCACGCCCGCCGTGCCGGGCCCGAGCCCAGGTCCCGGTCCCGGTGCGCGTCCCGGTCCGGCAGGCGGGACACCGGGTCCCTCACTCGCCCAGCGCCCGCCGGCCGATGTCGTGGCGCACCTGCATCCCTGGCCAGCCGATGCGGTCGACGGCGGCGTAGGCGGCGTCCCGGGCAGAGACGAGACCGTCGCCCAGGCCCGTGACCGCGAGCACACGGCCCCCGGCGGTGACGACGTCCTCGCCGCTCATCGCCGTGCCGGCGTGGAAGACGACCGTGTCCGGGACGTCGGCGGCGTCCCCGAGGCCGTCGATCCGGTCGCCGGTACGGGCACCCTCGGGATAGCCGGGGGCGGCCGCCACGACCGTGAGCGCCGCCCGGGCGGCGACGTCGACCGCCTCGGTGGCGAGCGCCCCGGCCGCCACCGCCCCGAGGACGGCACCGAGGTCGCAGTCGAGGCGGGGAATGACGGCCTGCGCCTCGGGGTCGCCGAAGCGGCAGTTGAACTCGATCACCTGGGGGCCGGCCGCCGTGAGCATGAGACCGGCGTAGAGCACTCCCCGGTACTCGACACCGTCCTTCGCCAGCGACCAGATGGTGGGCTCCACGATGCGCTCCATGACGGTCTCGACGACCGCCGGAGTCGCCACCGGCACGGGGCTGTAGGCGCCCATCCCCCCCGTATTCGGGCCCGTGTCGCCCTCTCCGATGCGCTTGTGGTCCTGGGCCGGAGGCAGGGGCACGAGCGTCTTGCCGTCCGAGAGCACGAGCAGGGACACCTCGGGCCCCTCCAGGAGCTCTTCGACGAGCACGGTGGCACCGGCCGTGCCGAAGCGCCCTTCGAAACAGGCGCGGACGGCGACGGCGGCCTCGCGGGCGTCAGCGGCGACCGTGACGCCCTTGCCGGCGGCGAGGCCGTCGGCCTTCACGACACAGGGTCCGTCGATCCGGCGCACGAGACGCAGCGCGGTGTCGAGATCGGAGACGGCGTCGGCGCGCGCCGTGGGCACGCCGCCTCTGGCCATGACCTCCTTGGCGTACGTCTTGGAGGACTCGATGCGGGCCCCGGCCGCCGTGGGGCCGAAGACCGCGACACCCCGGTCGGCGCCACGATCGGCGAGGCCGGCGGCCAGAGGATCCTCGGGGCCCACGACGACGAGATCGACGTCCTCGGCATCCGCGAGACGCAGGAGGCCGTCGAGATCCTTCACAGACACGGCGTGGCAGGCGGCCACCTCCGCAATGCCGGGATTCCCGGGGGCGGCGATGACAGTGTGGCCGGAGCGGGCGATCCCCCAGGCCAGGGCGTGTTCCCGACCGCCGGAGCCCACGACGAGGATCTTCATCCCGGAACCCTAGGAGCACGCGGAACCGGCCGCCAGTACGGGGCCGCTCGCCGCAGCCGGCTGTCTCTTCCTCGCCGAGCCGGGCCCGGCGACTACGCGGCGAGCGTCTGCTCGCGGGACGGACCCACCGAGACGAGCTGGACGGGCACGCCGGCGAGCTCTTCCAGGAAGCGCACGTAGTCCTGGGCCGGGCCGGGGAGGTCCGCGAATTCGGTCACGCCGGTGATGTCACAGGACCAGCCCGGCATCTCCTCGTACACCGGTCGGGCGTGGTGGAACGCCGACTGGTGGTACGGCATGTCCTCGTGGCGGACGCCGTCGGCCTCATAGGCGACACAGACCTTGAGCGTGTCGAAGCAGGAGAGCACGTCGAGCTTCGTGAGTGCCAGGGACGTCAGGGAGTTCACCCTGACCCCGTAGCGGAGGATGACGGCGTCGAACCAGCCGCAGCGGCGTTCCCGGCCGGTCACGGTGCCGTACTCGACGCCGACCCGCTGCATGGTCGCGCCCGCCTCGTCGTCGAGCTCGGTCGGGAACGGGCCCGTCCCCACGCGGGTGACATACGCCTTCGCCACTCCGATGATGCGTTCCAGGGCCCGGGGGCCGACACCGGCGCCGGTGCACATGCCCGAGGCCACCGGGTTCGAGGAGGTCACGAACGGGTAGGTGCCGTGGTCGACGTCGAGCATCGTGGCCTGGGCACCCTCGAAGAGCACGTGCTCGCCCGCCTCGAGCGCCCGGTGGACGGTGCCCACCGTGTCGCCCACGTAGGGCCGGAGGCGCTCGCCGTACTCCAGGTACTCCTCGACGACGTCGTCGCCCTCCACGGGGAGCCGGCCGTAGATCTTGGCGAGGATCTGGTTCTTCTCCCGCAGGGCGGCCTCGACCTTCTGGCGGAATATCTTCTCGTCGAGGACGTCCTGGACCCTTATGCCCACCCGGGTGGCCTTGTCGGCGTACGTGGGGCCGATGCCCTTCTTCGTGGTCCCGAGCTGCATTCTGCCCAGGAAACGCTCTGTGACCTTGTCGATCTCGAGGTGGTAGGGCATGACGAGGTGTGCGCTGCCCGAGACGAGGAGCCGGGAGACGTCCACCCCGCGGGCAGCGAGGCCGTCGACCTCCTCGAGGAGCACCGCCGGGTTGACCACGACGCCGTTGCCGATCACGGGCGTGATGTGGTCGTACAGGACGCCGGAGGGGACGAGGCGGAGCTTGTAGGTCTCGCCGTCGACGACGATCGTGTGGCCGGCGTTGTCGCCGCCCGTGCATCGCACGACCATGTTCATCTCGTCGGCGAGAAGGTCTGTGAGCTTGCCTTTGCCTTCGTCACCCCACTGGGTGCCGATGAGGGCGGTTCCGGGCACGCGTGACTCCGGGAACGTCGGTTGGGGACGGGGCGAGTCTAGGACTCTGAAGCGTCCGAGACGGGGCGATTCCGCCAGGCTGGTCTCAGCCGGTCTTGGCGATGAATGCCTCGATGTCGGCCTCGCCGACAGGGCCGAACCTCTTCTCCGCCACCGTGCCGTCCGGGTTCACGAACACCGCCGCCGGTTGGGCGGGAATCTCGAAGGCCCGGAAGACCGTCTCGCCCGTGTCGAAGAGCATGGGGAAGGCGATGCGGTGCTCGTCGACGAAACCCTTGGCGTCCGCGACGCTGCCGCGCCAACCCACGCCCACGACCGTGATCTTGGCGGCGTTGTCCCGCGCGAACTGCGCGAGCCCGGGGGCCTCCCGGTTGCACGTCCCTCAGAAGGGCGCCCAGAACCACACCATCATCGGGAGACCGGCCTTGAACTGGTCCCGTACGCTGGACGTCCCGCCGGCGAGGTTCACGATCTCGGCGTCGGAGAGCCCTGTGGCGCGGGCCTCCGCGCCCGGCGCGCTCGACTGCGGCACGCCCGCCGGGGTGTCTCGGGGAGCGCGCCCGCCCCCGCTCCGAGGCGGAGCCTCGCTGCAGGCACCCAGAAGCGCGAGTGCGGCGACGACCAGGATCGCCCTTCGCCCCGGACCCACGGCTTCCTACCGTTCCAGACGGAAGTGGATGCGGACGTGGGTGAGGAACTCGGTGATGTCCCCGCCGGCGGAAAGGCGGGCAGACTGCTCGAGGATCTCCATCGACTCCAACTGGCGGATCGTCTTGCGCGCCTCCTGGAGCGCCTGGCGGGCGGCGTCGTCCCAGGAGTCCTCCGAGGCACCGACGAGGTCGATGGTCTTGATCACGGCCATGTGGGCGTTCCTCCTTCGAAGGCCCCAAGCTACCGCACCGCCGGCCCCTGACGTTCTGCGGGCATCCCCCACATCTTCCCGAAAATGTGCTCAAGTTGTGGAGCCGCGTCGCCGATAACCCGGACGTGGCTGGGAGTCTCGGTCGGGACCGTCGCCTCCCCACTCCCAAGGCCATGCCCACGGCCTACTGCCCACGTCCTTCGGGACGCACAGAAGCAGCGGCCCCGGCCGACAGAGACTCTCGCACGGCAGATGCCCCCGGGTCCCACCCCCCGGGGGCATCTGCGCGTCCAAAGGGACCGGCGTTCGACGTGGGTCCACAGATCCGACCCGCGCCGACGAACCACCCTCGCGGGCCCTGTCACGCCCGCCGGAACACGAGGGCGCATGTCCACGACGGACGTGGCCGCCGAGAGATCACGGCCTTTCGTGCAGGAACACGTCGTTCGCCGCGTTGGTGTCCAGCTCCACGAGGTTCGTCGCCGGCGAATGGAAGACCACGTAGTGGCCGTCCGCGCTCACCCAGGGGTCGTAGGAGCCGCTGTCCGCCTGGGTGCCGTCGGTCGCCACCGACACCCGCTCCGTCGTCGCGCTCACGCGGTCACGCACGAACACGTCCGGCACCCCGTTGGTGTCCCCGGACACGAGGTTCGTCGCGTCCGAGAAGAAGACGACGTAGCGGCCGTCGGTGCTCATCGATCCAATGTGGGAGGAGGCGTTGCCCTGGGTGCCGCCTGTCGCCACCGACACCCGCTCCGTCGTCCCGGTCTGGCGATCGCGCACGAACACGTCGCCGCCGCCGTTGGTGTCCCCTGCCACGAGGTTCGACCCGTCCGAGTGGAAAGACACGTAGCGGCCGTCGGCGCTCACCGCGGCGTAGTAGGAGTCGCCGTTGGACTCCACGCCACCGTTGCCCACCGACACCCGCTCGGTCGTCCCACTCTGGAGGTCACGCAAGAACTCGTCCCGCGTGGCGTTGGTGTCCCCGGCCACGAGGTTCGTCGCGTACGAGGTGAACACGACGTAGTCCCCGCCGGCGCTCAAGACCGGACGGAAGGAGTTGCCGCCGGTGGCCTGAGCACCGCCGCTGTCGACGGAAACCCGCTGCGTCGTCCCACTCTGGCGATCATGCACGAACACGTCTGCCACCCCGTTCGTGTCCCCGGCCACGAGATTCGCCGCCTCCGAGTAGAAGGCCACGTAACGACCGTCCCCGCTCAGCGACGCCCGGCGGGAGGCGCCGTCGGACTGCGCCCCGCCACTGTCGACGGCCACCCGCTGCGTCGTTCCGTTCTCGCGGTCGCGCACGAACACGTCCGCCACCCCGTTCGTGTCCCCGGCCACGAGATTCGCCGCCTCCGAGTGGAACGCCACGTAACGGCCGTCGCTGCTCGCAACCGGCAGGTAGGAGATCGCGTCGGCCTGCGCGCCGCCACTGGACAGCGACGCTCGCTCCGTCGTCTCGAACAGGGTGTCGTGCACGAACACGTCCGCCACCCCGTTGGTGTCCCCAGCCACGAGGTTGGTCGCCTCCGAGGTGAACACGACGTAACGGCCGTCCCCGCTCACGGTGGTGAACTGAGACCCGGCGTCGCCCTCGGTCCCGTTGCTGGACAACGAGATCCGCTTGGTCGCCGGGAGCCCGGGGACGAGGGCGCTGACAGCGCTCGATGCGGCCTTGGTGCCGTACGCGTTGGTGTTCGTCACCCGGACTCGGAGACGCTTGCCCGCGTCGGCCGCCACCACCGTGTAGGCGGCCGACGCCGCCCCGGTGAGGTCCGCACAGGGGCTGCCGCCACTCAGGCAGCGCTGCCACTGGTAGGAGACGGTTCCCGGGAGGATCCAGACGCCCGGGGTCGCCGTCAGCGTCGCCCCGACTCCCGGTGCGCCCGTGACCATGGGCGGGACGACGGAGATGGGCGGCGCGCAACCCCCGACACCGAGAGCAAGAACACAGATCCCCACAGCGACACGCCAGCGCATGGAAGGCCCCCTTCTACGTCGGAAGACGCGACACGCAACAGCTTCTGGCCCGACAGGAACGGCCTCACCGTAAGGGAGGGACTTCCCTGCCGCATCCGGGATACCGGCCAATCACCTGCGG
Source organism: uncultured Acidimicrobiia bacterium (assembly GCA_964370965.1). Classification (GTDB taxonomy): domain Bacteria; phylum Actinomycetota; class Acidimicrobiia; order UBA2766; family UBA2766; genus CAYJLW01. The sequence continues at coordinate 66,913 of CAYJLW010000005.1, forward strand.
GACGACGGCCGGCCGTTCACACCCCGCCCTCCCCGCTACGCGCGCCGGAACACGAGGGCGCCCTCGCGCACGGATGCCCGGATGGTGTCGCCCTCGGTGTACTCGCCAGCGAGGAGGGCGAGGGCGACGGGGTCGGCGACCTCCCTCTGGAGGACCCGCTTCAGGGGCCGGGCGCCGAAGGCGGGGTCGTATCCCGCCGCGGCGAGGTGCGCCACGGCCTCGGGGTCGAGGTCGAGGTGGAGCTTGCGGTCCTCGAGACGCTTGCGGAGCACGGCGAGTTGCAGCGCCACGATGCGGTCGATGTCCGCCCGGCTGAGGCGGTGGAAGACGACGACGTCGTCCACACGGTTCAGGAACTCGGGCCGGAAGTGCTCCCGCACCGCGCCCATGACGCGGTCCTCGATCACGGACTCGGGGAGGTCGGGGTCGATGAACTGCGAGCCCAGGTTCGAGGTCATGATGAGGACGACGTTCGTGAAGTCCACCGTGCGGCCCTGGCCGTCGGTGAGGCGGCCGTCGTCCATGAGCTGGAGGAGGACGTTGAAGACGTCGTGGTGGGCCTTCTCGACCTCGTCGAGGAGGACGACGGCGAAGGGCCGGCGCCGCACGGCCTCGGTGAGCTGGCCGCCCTCCTCGTAGCCCACGTAGCCCGGCGGGGCGCCGATGAGGCGGCTCACGGCATGCTTCTCCATGTACTCGCTCATGTCGATGCGCACCATGGCCCGCTCGTCGTCAAAGAGGAACTCCGCCAGCGTGCGGGCGAGCTCGGTCTTGCCCACGCCCGTGGGGCCGAGGAACAGGAACGTCCCGATGGGCCGGTGGGGGTCGGCGAGGCCCGCCCGGGAACGTCGGATGGCGTTGGCCACGGCGGTGACGGCCTCGTCCTGGCCGATCACGCGCTCGTGGAGGTGCGCCTCGAGCTGGACGAGCTTCTGCATCTCGCCCTGCATGAGCCTGCTCACCGGGATGCCCGTCCAGCGGGACACGACCTCGGCGACGTCCTCGTCGTCGACCTCCTCCTTGAGCATCTTGCGGTCGACCTGGAGGTCGGCGAGGCGGTCGTTGGCGTCCTCGATCTGGCGGGTGAGCTCGGGCATGCGGCCGTACTGAAGCTCGGCGGCCTTGTTCAGGTCCCCGGCGGACTCGGCCCGCTCGGCGGCGGCGCGGACGGCCTCGAGCTCCTCCTTGAGGGCCCGGATGCGGTCGATGGCCTCCTTCTCGTTCTGCCAGTGGGCGGTGAGCTCGTCCTCCTGCTCGCGCAGCTCGGCGAGCTCGGCCTCGAGGGCGGTGAGGCGCTCCTCGGAGGCGGCGTCGGATTCCTTCTTCAGGGCCGTGCGCTCGATCTCGAGTTGGCTCACACGGCGCTTCACGACGTCGATCTCGGTCGGGAGCGAGTCGATCTCGATGCGGAGCTTGGAGGCCGCCTCGTCCATGAGGTCGATCGCCTTGTCCGGGAGGAAGCGGTCGGCGACGTAGCGGTGGCTGAGGACGGCGGCGCCCACGAGGGCGGCGTCCTGGATGCGGACCCCGTGGTGAACCTCGTAGCGCTCCTTCAGGCCGCGCAGGATGCCGATCGTGTCCTCGACGGAGGGCTCGCCCACGAAGACGGGCTGGAAGCGGCGTTCGAGCGCCGGGTCCTTCTCGACGTGCTTGCGGTACTCGTCCAGGGTGGTGGCGCCCACCATGCGGAGCTCCCCCCGGGCGAGCATGGGCTTGAGCATGTTCGCGGCGTCGACGGCGCCCTCGGCGGCACCCGCCCCCACGATGGTGTGCATCTCGTCGATGAACGTGATGACCTCGCCGTCGGACTCCTTGATCTCGGCGAGGACGGCCTTGAGGCGCTCCTCGAACTCGCCCCGGTACTTGGCGCCGGCGACCATGGCGCCGATGTCGAGGGCGACGAGGCGCTTGTTCTTCAGCGATTCGGGGACGTCGCCGTCGACGATGCGCCGGGCGAGGCCTTCGACGATCGCAGTCTTGCCCACGCCGGGCTCGCCGATGAGGACGGGGTTGTTCTTCGTGCGCCTGCTGAGGACCTGCACGACGCGGCGGATCTCGTCGTCGCGGCCGATGACGGGGTCGAGCTTGCCCGCCCGGGCGGCCTCGGTGAGGTCGCGTCCGAAGCGCTCCAGGGACTGGTAGGTCTCCTCGGGGTTCTGGGACGTGACCCGCTGGGCGCCGCGGATGTCCTGGAGGGCCGACAGGATGGCGTCCCGGTCGATGCCCAATTCCCGGAGAAGAGCGGCGACCTTGGCGCCCTTTGCCTCCAGGGCGAGGAGGAGGTGCTCGGTGGAGAGGTAGTCGTCGCCGAGGCGCGCCCGCTCGGCGTCCGCCTCCTCGAGGACGTCGCGGAGCGCCCTGGAGACCTGCACGTCCGTGGAGCCGTACACCCGGGGGATCTGGGCGAGGAGCTCGTCGGTGCGGTCGCGCACCACGCGGGCGTTCTGGCCGAGCTTCTGCAGCAGGGGCAGCACGACGCCCTCGGGCTGGGAGACGAGGGCGTGCAGGACGTGCTCGGCCTCCAGGAACTGGTGGTTGCGGTCGGCGGCGAGCGCCTGCGCGTCGGCGAGCGCCTCCTGGGACTTCAGCGTGAGCTTCTTCGGGTCGAAAGCCATGACACCTCTGCGGCCGAGGACAGAGAACTTGAGTGTGCTGTTGTCAACTTCGAGCGGGGTGTGTGCATTCCCGCCTTGGTGATTCTGCCAGTAGACGGAGAAGGGAGCGACTCCCGCGACAGCGAAGAGGGCGCATACAGGGCAGGTAGCTACCCCGAAGAGCGCCGCGCGAGCGGCACCTTCGGGAGGAGGCGGGCATGGGGCGACGACGGGCCGCTGGGGCCATCTTGACATCCGTACTGGTGGGCGTGCTCGCCCCGATCGGGGGAGTGGCGGCGAAGCCGTCGCGGGCGCCCACACCGCACCTCGACAGGGTCGAGACCGAGTTGCGTACCCTGGCGCCCGGTCTCGAGGGCACCGTGTGGGGTCGCAGCGAGGGCAACCACGTGGCGGCCGGCCGGAGCGACGGGAACTGGATCCTGCAGACGCCGGACTGCTGGGGCCAGCCCGCCTGCGAGAACCCCCTCGGCTTCACGCGCTGGCTGGACGCCCTCCGCAACGACCTCTCCACGGCCCGACGGATCGTTGACGTCACGACCCTCGACCCGTTTCCTGACGGCCAGTTCCGCCAGGCGCTCGTCGACGGCCTGAAGGCCACCTATGCCGCCGGCCGCAACCCGCTCGTGCGCATCAACGCCGGCTCGGCGCCCTTCTACGACCTCCTCAACCACAACGCCTGGAAGTGGCGGGACGCCCTCGCCCACGACCTCGGCCCCTACGCCGCCCGCGCCCGCATCGTCGTGGCCCGTTCCCGCACATGGTTCTTCGGCTCCTTCAACCACGCCAAGATCATTGCCGTGGACGGCCGCAGCCTCGTCACGGGGGGCCACAACATGTGGGAGTCGGCCTACCTCCAGACAGACAACCCGGTCCACGACCTCTCCCTGCGCCTCACCGGCCCCGCCGCGCTCGCCGCCCACCGCTTCGCCGACCTCGAGTGGGGCCGCATATGCACCACCCTGTGGGAGTTCTGGATGGTGGAGTACGCCCCGTTCACCAGCGCCGCGGCCGGCGGGTGCCCCACCCACCAGGCACCCGAGAGCGCGAAGAAGACCGGCCGCGTGCCCGTGCTCTCGGTGGGCCGCCTCGGCATCGGCCTCGACGTCCCGGGCACCGGCGGCCCAACGGAGGCCGTGCCGCCCGCGCCCGAGGAGGGCGAGTGCTGGAACCTGCCCAACCCGATCAACACCGACCTGGGCTACCTGCTCCGCAACCCCGCCGAGACCGCCCTGCGAGCGCTGGTCCGCTCGGCGCGCCGCTCGGTCTTCCTCTCCCAGCAGGACATGCTCGGGATGTGTCCGCTCATGGGCCGCGCCGACCTCCGCCTCCTCGACGACCTCGCCCGCCAGATGTTGGCCGGGGTGGACGTCACCGTCGTCACCTCGACGCCCGGAGCGAGCTGGGGCATCGTCAACATGTACTCCAACGTGAGCTCACTGCAGGAGACGTCCCAGGCCCTCCTGGCGCGACTCACCCGCGTCGTGGGCGACCCGGGGGAGGCCCAGACAGTCCTCTGCGCCCGGCTCCGCCTCGCCAGCATCCGCTTCGGCGCGACAGCGCAGTGGCCCAACGGCATCAAGATCGCCAACCACGCCAAGGCGGTCGCCGTCGACGGCGAGGCGTTCTACATCGGCTCGCAGAACCTCTACCCCGCCTACCACCAGGAGTGGGGCGTCATGATCGAGAACCCCGCGGCCGTGGCAGCGTTCAGCACCCACTACCTCGACCCGCTCTGGCAGTGGTCCCGGGCGACGGCGACCGTGGACCCCGGCCAGAGCCGCTGCAACCCGTAGGTCCGCGTGGGTGGCACGGGACGCGGGCGCCCGTAGAGTCGATTCACGTCAGCTCAGGCCAGATCTCCGTCGCGCTCGCGGTGAGGGGGGAGAGCCGCCCCACCCCCAGGCGCCGGTCGAAGACGTGCTCCCCGTAGACGAAGAGGGCACGGCCCGCCGGGGTCGTGACCGTCCCCGAGGTGTAGACGAGTGGGTGGAGGCCCGGGGGCCTCTCCGGGGGAACGGTGGCCAGCTCCAGCGCCCGCTGGTAGGCGGGGAAGCAGGACAGGCGCGCGTCGATAGGTGCGAACCAGCGGCTCGAGCGGAAGTCAGGCCAGAGCATCCGCAGGCGGAGCAGTTGCAAGGCCAGGACCTCGACGACGGAATCCGGGACCTCGCCGTCCTCGCCCACCCCGAAGACGCCGTTCACCCCGAGGGCAGGATCGACGATCGCCTCCGTGATGTGGATCGGGCGCAGCGGCACCCGGTCCCCCAGGGCGACAACCCTCTCCACGGACAGCCGGAAGACCTCCGGGGTCTGGGCCACGAGCTTCTCGACGGCCATGCGCTCCAGGCGGGTCATGCCCTCGCGGGCAAGGGTCCACCCGTGGGCCATGGCAGTGGCCATGTCGGCGGGGACGCCGCCCACCCGCTCCACCACGGCCGCCGCCACGGGGTTGACCCAGCGGAAGAAGATGCGGCTGTCCAGGACGAACGTGGGGTGGACGTCGTGACGGGCGCGGGGCAGGTTGGTGTCGACGAAGTCGGCCACCTCCTCGGGGGTGGGCTCGACCCCGGCCGCCGCGTGGAGGTAGCAGCGCAGCACCCAGGGGCTGGCAAACTCGAAACGGGGATCCGAGAGGGCCTCCGCCAAGGCGTCGAGCTCGGCACGCATCGGGACGCGACCCTGGCGGAGCCTGTGAAGGAAGGAGTCCAGAGTCGCCGGCCGCCATCCCAGCCGTGCGGCCAGGTTCGCGTTCGTGATGCCCGTGCGACCCCGCACGACGTCGATGAGCTCGCGTACCTCCAGTGGCAACAGCATGTGCGCCCCTCCTGGTCCCGCCGAAGGCGAAGCGAACGTCCCGTCAACGCCTGTCTCCCGCGCGACGCGTGGGAGAACGCCCTGGCCCCTGCGTGCAAGATCCAACCAGTCGAGAACCTAGGCCGCCCGCGTGCCGTGACGCGGCCCAGTGGACGGATCGCCCGAATGTCGCCAAGAAACTTGGCGACATTCGGGCGATTCGAGGGGGCGGCGCTACCGATGTCTTCGTCAGCAGAGTGTGGTGGAGGACACGGGGCCGGGCATCCCCATCGAGGATCGGGAGAACCTCCTCGCCGAGCCGTTCTCGCCCGGAAAAATCGGCGGCACCGGGCTGGGCCTCTACATCGTGCGTACGATCGTTGAAGCCCACGGCGGCACGGTGTCCTACTCCGACGCCCCGACCGGCGGGGCCAGGTTCCGTTTCTGCCTCCCCAAGGCCAGAACCTCCCGCCGCGCAGTGACTCCCGGGTTCTGAACGGCCCCGGATTCGCCCCGAACTTGTCGCGGATTCCGCGGGTACACGCGCAGAATCCGCGACCAGTTCGGGTGGACGGCAATCGGATCGAGGCGCGTGACGCCCTCGCGGGCGAGGGTCTACCCCGGGGGCCCTTGCCAAGAAACTTGGCAGGAAACGGCCCATTGCCGGGGAGGGAGGAGGGGCGGGGGCCGTGACCGACGAAGGCATCCAGTTGGCAGTCGCTTCACTGCGGCTGCACCAGGGCGCACGGGCAAGGAACGCCCGGTGAGACGAAGGTTGGAGGCAAGTTGAGCGGACTGGGACTGAAGTTGAGCGGACTGGGACGAAAGGGCGCCCGGCTGGGGGCGGCCCTGGCACTGGCCACGACGGCTCTCGTGCTCGTGCCCGGGGGCGCCGGGGCGACCCACCAGGGGAACACCTTCCTGGTGAGCGTGGCCACGAACGGCCTGTCCGGCGAGGAAAACAGCTACGACGCCTCGATCAGCGGGGACGGCCGCTACGTGGTGTTCTACTCCGAGGCCAACAACCTGGTGCCCGGCGACACCAACGCCTGGGGCGACGTCTTCGTGCGCGACCTCGAGACGGGTGCGACCGAGCTGGTGAGCGTGGACTCCTACGAGGGGCAGTTCGAGGCGAGGAGCTGGGATCCCGCGATCAGCTTCGACGGCCGGTACGTGGTGTTCGCCACCAGTGACCCCGACGCCGGGTCGGGATGCGTGATCCGCGACCGCCTCATGGGAAGCACCGAACCGATGACGGTCAACTGGGAGTCCATAGGGTGCCTCGACCCCTCCATCAGCGCCGACGGGCAAAAGGTCGCCTTCGTGGGGACGATGGCGTCCCCCCCCCCCCTGGGAGCCCCCCCCAGGTGGGGGGCCACCCCCCCACAGCTACGGGGCGGCGTGCCCACCAGGGGCGGGGAAGGCGGGTGGCGCGGGG
>CAYJLW010000005.1:73768-107579 GCA_964370965.1 uncultured Acidimicrobiia bacterium
GGGGGCCCTCGACCCGTCCTGCCGCGCCGAGGGGCAAACGGGCGCCTTGGGGGGGACGTTGGCGCCCGCCGCCCTGGTGGATGACCCCCCGTGGGGGGGCGACTACCCCAACCTGATCGGGGACGTCTTCCCCAACAGGGACGTCTACGTCTGGTCGGGAGGCGGTCCACTGCACTTTGTGTCCATGGTCTCCGACCCCATGGGCAACCACGACGTCACCCATGACAGCTCCCAGCCCGTGATCAGCGCCAGCGGGATGTTCGTGGCGTTCGAGTCCCGCAACACGGACCTGCTCCCGGAGGGGGTGGACACGAACGACGTCGGCGACGTCTTCCTCAGACAGCTCCCTGTGAGCTGCGACCCGGGAGCTCGCCGGATCAGTGAGGGCACCTTCGGCCAGGAAGGGGACAACGCGAGCTGGAACCCCTCGATCAGCTTCGACGGGCAGGACGTGGCGTACGCCTCCCACGCCGCCAACCTGTCCCCCCTGGACCGCAACAGCAGGTCTGACATCTTCGTCACCAGCCCGGGTCTCCTCGGGGGGTCGTTCACCTCCCTTGTGAGCCTGGCATCCGACGGCGCACAGGGCGACGCCGACAGCTACAACCCCGCGATCAGCAGCGGCGGGGACTTCGTGGCGTACGAGTCCTGGGCCACGAACCTGGTCCCGGGAGACACCAACGGGACCGGCGACGTCTTCGTCGGCAACCGCGTGGGAGGGGGGACGACCCGGGTGAGCCTCGCCTTCGACGGCGCGCAGGCCGACAACGGCGGCTACAACCCCTCGATCAGCGAAGACGGCCGTTACGTGGCCTTCCATTCCGCAGCCACCAACCTGGCCCCGAGGGACGTCAACTCCAAGCTCGACGTCTTCGTCCACGACAAGGACCGTTCCCCCACCCAGCGGCCGGAGGCCCTCCCGGACTCCTATTACACCGCCGAGGGCACGTCCCTGACCGTGGGGGCCCCGGGTGTGCTCGGCAACGACAGCGACCACGAGGACGACCCGCTCTCGGCCGAGCTCGTGGGGGGAGAGCACCACGGGACCCTCTCCCTCGCCCCCGACGGGTCCTTCGCCTACACCCCATCGCCCGGCTTCTCGGGGAACGCCTGGTTCTCCTATCGGGCGGTGGACCAGGAGGGAGCGACCTCTGACCTCGCGACGGTCACCATCTCGGTCAAGGACTGCCCGCAGGTGACCGACACCGTCGAGAGCATAAAAGGCACCGTCGCGGTCCCCTCGCCGGTGCTGGGCACCGCCGGCATCTCCTTCGACGTGAAGAAGGTGGTCTTCCTCGGACTGAGGTTCTACCTGGGCCTGATCAGGATCGACGACATCGCCTCAGGCCTGCCCATGTCCAAGAACGGCGCCGTCGTCCTCGCCCCCAGCCTGCCCCGGACGGGAGTCAACGGGGCCACGGGGACCGCCTGGGGACTGACCACGTTCGCCATCCCGTGGAGAACGTTCAGGATGACCTGGTCGGTGGACGACCTCTCCACCTCGGGCTGCGACGTGGACCGGGTCTCCCTCGCTCTCACCGGCGGGGTGAGCTACTCGGTCTCCGCGTCCGCCACAGGCGGGGACGTGACCGTCCTGCCCTCGGGCCCCGCACCGAGTCCGGGGGGCACCTCCCGGGTGAGCGTGGGCGCGGGCGGCACGCAGGGGGACGCCGACAGCTCGATTCCCTCCATGAGCTCCGACGCTCGCTACGTGGCTTTCTCTTCGTCCGCGACCAACCTGGTCCCCGGTGACACCAACGGGACCGGCGACGTCTTCGTCCACGATCGCCAGGCCGGGACCACCACCCGGGTGAGCGTCGCCTCCGACGGCACCGAGGGTGACGGGTTGAGCCACCAGCCCTCGATCAGCGGCGACGGCCGCTACGTGGCGTTCTGGTCCATCGCGACCAACCTGGTCCCCGGCGACGCCAACGGCTGGGGTGACGTCTTCGTCCACGACCGCCAGGCCGGGACGACGGAGAGGGTGAGCGTGGCCTCCGACGGCACCGAGGGTGACGACGAGAGCTCATCCGCGTCGATCAGCGCCGACGGTCGCTACGTGGCGTTCCTCTCGGCCGCCCCCAACCTGGTCTCGGGCGACACCAACGGCGTCGGGGACGTCTTCGTCCACGACCACCAGGCCGGCATCACGGAGAGGGTGAGCGTCGCCTCCGACGGCACCGAGGCCGACGACTGGACCTACTCCGCCTCCGTGAGCTCCGACGGCCGCTACGTCGCCTTCTCCGCCGACGCCACGAACCTGGCCCCGGGCGACACCAACGGAACATCGGACGTCTTCGTCAGGGACCGCCAGAGCGGCACCACCGACCGGGTCAGCGTGGGCTTCGGGGGCACGCAGGGGAACGACTGGAGCGACTCGCCCTCGATCAGCGCCGACGGTCGCTACGTGGCGTTCCTCTCGGCCGCCCCCAACCTGGTCTGGGGCGACGCCAACGGCGTTGTCGATGCCTTCGTGATGGACCGCCAGAGCACGACCACCACCCGGGTGAGCGTCGCCACCGACGGCACCGAGGGCGACGCCGACACCGACGAGACCTCGATCAGCGGGGACGGACGCTACGTGGCGTTCTGGTCCATCGCGACCAACCTGGTCCCCGGCGACGCCAACGGCTGGGGTGACGTCTTCCTCAGGGACCGCCAGACACCGGACACATCCCGGGCGAGCGTCGCCACCGACGGCACCGAGGGGAACAGCTCGAGCTACTGGGCCTCCCTGAGCTCCGACGGCCGCTACGTGGCCTTCTCGTCGTGGGCCTCGAACCTGGTCTCGGGCGACACCAACGGAACGTCGGACGTCTTCGTCAGGGACCGCCAGGGCTGACCGGACGCGTGGACACCAACGGACGGGAGGACCGCCGTAGCGGGTGACCTCCGTGCGAGATGTCGCATGGAGCGCACCCGCCCCAGGCCGTCCGTTCACTCGCCTCCGGCGCCGAGGAGGAGCGACACGGCCTCGAGGCGGTTCGCTGCGCCGAGCCTGGAGACGGCGGCGGCGATCGTCTTGTTCACAGCACTGGCGCTCACGCCGAGGCGGGCGGCGATCTCGGCGTGCGTGAGGCCGTCCGCGACGAGCAGGAGGGTCTCACGCTCCCGGGACGAGAGCACGCCTGTCTCGGCGCGCCCCGTCCCCAGGGGTGGCCGGCGCACTCCGAGGTGGCGCAACGAGGCGAGGGCACGGTCGTGCAGCGGCTTCATGAGCAGGGCCCGGGCGCGCTCCTCGACCCCCCCGAGAACCTCGCAGGCCCCCGCCACGTCACCGTGGCGCCGGCGCGCTTCACCGGCGGCCCAGAGGCAGCGCAGCTCGCCCCGGACGAAGTAGGGCGCCCAGAGCGCGGCCGCCTCCGAGAAACGGTCCCGGGCGGTCGTGAAGTCCCCGGCATGGAGGGCCTCGACGCCGGCGACCTCCACGGGGACCGGGGCATACCCGCCGTGGGCCAGCACGGGGCCCGTGAGCGCAGGGTCCTCGCCGAGGTCGTGGCGCGCCCACGCCCTCACCACCTGCCCCCACGCCAGCATGGGCGCCAGGTGGGGGACGGCCACGAGCGCGGCGTCCACGACCGCCACGGCGTCCCCTGGACGTCCCCCCCAGTAGTGCGCCTCGGCCCGCAGCCAGGCGGCCAGCGCCGCGCAGAGGTCGTCGGACGCAGCCACGGCCTCCTCGCTCCACTCGGCTGCCACCCGGGTGGCAGCGTCGTCCCGGCCGAGGTCGACGAGGGCGAGGGCCTGGCCACCGCGGGCGAAGATCACACCGGTGCGGGACCGGGTGCCCTCGAGCGCCACGGGCGCCCCTGCCAGGGCGTCCCCGTAGTCCCCGCGCTGGGCGTCCGTGAGCACCCGGACGGCCCGGAAGTCCCGTTCCCAGACCGGGAGGGCGAGACCAGTGGCTTCCCGACCCCCCGCCTCGGCGACCCGGCGGGCCTCCTCGGGGTCGCCGAAGAGGGCGTGGGCGAACGCGAGGCCGAGCGCGGACTGGAACTGCGTCTCCGTGTCACCCGCCGCCCGGGCCCCGGCCGCCGCCGCCTCCAGGAGAGGACGCCACTCCTGGGATCCCGTGTACACGTGCGCGGCACCGAGCATGTAGCGGGCGCGGTGCATCTCGACCCCTGCCTCGGTGGCAAGCGCAAGGGCGTCGCCGCCGAGGCGGAACGCCGCCGGGATGTCGAAATCGACGAAGAGGCGGAGCCGGACCTCCTCGAGGCGGAGGAGGACCTCCGTGCGCGACCCGGTGCCGTCCACGAGGGCGAGACCGTCCGCGACCGCCCGCGCCGCCCTTTCCCTGTCGCCCACGTAGACGGACGCCGCGGCCACCACCCGCTGGACCTGGGCCGCCACCTCGGGGTCGTCCGAGATCACAGCCTCGGCGATGGCCACGGCGTGCCACGGCCGATCCGAGCTGAGGACGGCGTCGGCCGCCTCGAGCTGGAGCCGGGTGCGCTCCTCGCCCTCGGCCACGGAGGCGGCAAGCTCCAGGTGGGACGCCCTCTCGCCCGGGAGCAGCGTGCCCCCGAGCGCAACCCTGGCGGCAGCAAGGGCGGCCTGCCGGTCATCGGCCGCGGCGAGGTGCCGGGCGCGCTCTGCGGCGTCGTCGAGAGCGGCGGCGATCCGGGCGTGCGTGGCGCGCGTGCGCCCCTCCGGGGCCCGCTCCACGGCCGCCTCGCCGAAGAGGGCATGGCGGAGGGCGAGGTCCGGGCCGTCCCACACCACGAGCCCGGCCGCCAACAGCTCGTCCCGCGCGGCCAGGAGGGCGGGCGGGGCGCCCCGGCCGAGGAGGCCCAGCAGGAGGACGTCCTCCGCCCCCTGCTCCGAGAGGGCCTGGAGGCGGCCGTCGAGCATGAGGTGGAGGACGGCCGTGCCCTCGGGGTCGCGGGCGAGCTCCTCGAGGAAGAACGGGTTGCCGCCTGCGCGGGCGACTACGCCCCGCCGGGTGGCGGCGTCGAGGTCCGGGCGGAGCCGGCGCACCAGCGCGCCGGCGTCGGCCTCCTCGAGGCCGCAGAGATCCGTCCGGGCGAGGCCCGCGCGGGCTGCCTCGTCGAGGACCGCCTCGGAATGGGGTTCTCCGAGCCGCACGGCGACCAGCAGGCGCAGACGCTGGGCGAGCAGAGGGATGAGGTCGCGGGTGTGGCTGTCCGCCCATTGCATGTCGTCGAGGACGAGAACCGCCTCTCCCACGGCCCCAGCGACGTCATCGGCCATCACCTCTGCCGGGCCGGGGCGGACGGCGCCGGGAAGCGCCCGGCGCAGCGGGAGGTACGGCGAGAACGAGAGGGTCGCGACGCCGCCGCCCTCCAGGGCCACCAGGCCGGCGGCGGCCACCGCCTCCCGCGCCAGGGACGTCTTGCCGATGCCCGCCTCGCCGGTGACGACCACGCCCTGACCCTGCTCGATGTGCCCCGCCAGGAGACCGAGCTGTTCGGAGCGCCCGATCAGCACGCCGCGGGGGCGCCCTCGCGGCGCAGGACGGGGACGCCAGGTAGGGCGGCGGCGGCGGCGGCCACGGCCTCGGCCGTGGTGCGGACCCCGAAGGCGGCACGCGCCGCCGCGAGGCGGCGGTCGGCCGTGCGCCGCGAGATGCCGAGACGGCGGGCGGCCCCCCCGAGCGGGACTCCGCCGCCGAGGAGAGACAGCAGGTCCCGCTCCTGGGGGCCGGGACCCGTGAGGAGCGGGACGCAGTCACGTTCCGTGACGAGGTCACAGGCACCCATGCGGCGGAGGTCGTCACAGAGGCGGTACAACAGGCCGCGGCCGATGCCGCCTGCGCCGAGGAGGAGCCCGGTGCCGCCGAGCGCCGCCCTCACCACCACCGCCACGTCGTCGTCGCCGCCCAAGTCCCCCGAGTGGACCGCAAGCGGTTCGGGCGTCAGCGTCCCGTCGAGGTCGCGCCAGGCAGACATCTCCCGCACGTCCCAGCCGCGCCGGCGCACCTCGGCGGCGGCGGCGAGGCGCACGGCGGCTGGCGCATCGACCACGAGACGGAGCGCGCCCGCCGCTCCACCACCGCCTCCCCGGTCGACTGGGCGCCCCGCCCGGAACTCATCGGGCACCTGGACCACGCCCACAGGTTCGCCGCCGCCGGGAGTGGTTCCTGTCGGGGGGCGAACACCCCGGCGCCCGCCCGGCGCCTTCAAGCGGTTCGCCGCGCCCGCACCATGGTGAAGTAGCCGGTGAAGATGCGCCGGCTCTCGACGGCGACGTAGACGTTGCCCACCAGCAGGCCGGGGTCGTCCGGGTAGACCGACACGACGTGGTCACGCAGCAGGCGCGCCGGGTGGTACCAGGGGTTCTCAGCGCGGGAGTAGTCCAGGAGGACAGCGTGGGGATGGCGGTGCTCGGTCGTGCTCGCGCCCGGAGGGGTCACCTCGTAGAAGCCGTGGCGGCGCGCCTCGCCACGCCGGAGCACGGGGACCCAGTCCTCCGAGGGTGCCCCCACCTGCTTCACCCACACGTTGTAGCCCACGATCGCCGCCGGCTCCGCGTCGCCTTCACCCCCGGGCAGGGGCAGGAAGCCCTTCGTGAACCGGCGGATGCGCAACAGGGCGGACACGGGGCTGAGGTTGCGGCCCTTGTACTCCCATCCGGCGAGGTCCCTGAGGGCGGGGGCCGTGCCGCGCCGGAAGAGGTCGGCCACGACGGTGACGGGTGCCGTACAGATGGCGGGGAAGTCGTAGCGCTCCCCTCCGGCGAGGGTGAGCTGCTCCGGCGGGGCCGCCGTCACGGCGTGCCCTCCTTGCGGAGGCCGTGGCTGCGCTTCGCGACGCGGGCGTTGACGGCGTCGAAGAGCCGGGGGGCGGCCCTGTAGAAGCGCCAGAGGAGGCGCGCCTGAGGCGTGACGACGATCACGCCCCGGTTCCGGGCCACACCCGCGAGGATCTCCGCCGCGCAGGCCTCCACCGGGTGCAGCTTGAAGGGGAGCCGCTCGATCGCGGCGGCCTTGTCCATCCCCACGTAGCGGTTGTTGTCCTTCATCGGGGTGTCCACGAACCCGGGGCAGACCACGCTCACCTTGACCCCCAGGGGAGCGCCCTCGGCGCGCAGGGACGTGGAGAGGCCGACGACGGCGTGCTTCGTGGCGGCATAGGCCACGGAGAGGGGGAAGGGCACGAGCCCGGCGATAGAGGCCGTGTTCACTATGTGGCCGGAGCCCCGGGCGACCATGAGCGGGTAGGCCGCGGCGACGCCGTGGATCACGCCCCGCAGGTTCACGTCCACGAGGCGGTCCCAGTCGGCGAGCGCCGTGTCGCGGACCTCCCCGGCGAGGCCCACCCCGGCGTTGTTGAAGAGGTAGTCGAGACGACCGCTTTCGGCCGCCACCTTCTCGACGAGGTCCGCCACGGCCGCGGCGTCGGTGACGTCGAGGGCAGCAGCGCTCACGCTTCCCCCCGCTCCGGCGAGCTCACCGGCGGCCTCCCGGGCCCGGGCCCCGTCGACGTCGGCCACCACGACGCTCGCCCCCTGCGCGGCGAGCCGACCGGCCACGGCCCTCCCGATCCCCGAGGCGGCCCCGGTCACGACCGCGAACCGTCCGGCGAATGGGTTCACGCTAGTCATACTTTCACTCTCAGTGCCTGCGGGGCGACCAGGCCTCCCACACCCAGGGTCGCTAGGAGTAGGAGTTCCAACTCGTCTGCATCCAGGCCGACGCATAGCCCCGATTGTCCCAGGCCCGCACACTGCACACCTTGCCCCCACCTGCCGGGAACCCCTGCATGAACCACATCTCCGTGCCCGTGGTCGTCCCGCCCCGGCCATCCGAGCAGGACACCTCGAAATACGACAAGCCCGCCCCGTCGTAGAACGTGGGCTGCGTCCACCAAATGTGCATCGGCAGGCCAGCGATGAAACAGACGAGGCCAAGGAACCCGCCACAGACTCCCATCCGGTCGACGGCAAAGGCGCTCGGCCCCAGGTGGTCGTAGGAGTTCCAGCTCGTCTGCATCCACCCCGAGGCGTGCCCCATGGTGTCCCAGGCGCGCACGTTGCAGACCTTCCCGCCACCCGTGGGGAAGCCGCCGAAGGAGTAGCTGTTGCCCGTCGTGGAGCCGCCCCGGCCGTCGGAGCAGGAGAGCTCGTAGTACCAGAGGCCCGCCCCGTCGTAGAAGGTGGGCGTGCTCCAAGAGATCGTGAGCGGCATGTCGGCGATGAAGCAGAGCCAGCCGTCCCGGCAGGTCCCACTCGGGGAGACCCCGAACGCGCTCGGTCCGATGTGGGGGAACATGTGCCAGCTCAGCAGGATGTTCCACGGCGAAGCCGTCCCGAAGTTGTCGAACGACCTCACCTGGCAGTACCGATCACCCTCGGGCAGCGACACCCAGATGTCCCGCGCCGTGGTGGTACCGCCCTGGCCGTCGTTGCACCACCACTCGTAGTAGGAGACGGCGGCCCCGTCGTAGGGGGTCGAGGCGTCCCACCAGACGTGCACCGGAGCGGTGGCGATGTAGCAGGTGAAGATGTCCCGGCAGTACCCGGACTTGTCCACCCAGAACGTCGAGGGCGCCCGGTGCGGGATCACGGTGAAGCCCCCGAAGAGCTCGCTGGGGGCGGCGGACCAGTCGCCGAAGTCGTCCTTCGCCCAGACCTTCAAGGCGTAGAGCTCGAGGGGAGCGCTCTCGGGGAGGTGCCCGAAGTTCCAGCTCGACGAGGCGGTCTCACCGCTCGAGGCGAAAAGGGTCTGCTGGAAGAGGTACTCCGTGTAGAGCTCGAAGCGGTACGCCACCACGGAGCCGTCGGAATCGGTGGCGTAGGGCGCCCCGATGACGGCGTCCTCCACAGTCGTGACGGGCAGGTCCTGGATCGTCAGGGGCCCGGCGACAGGTCGCTCGTTGGGGTACACGTAGACACCCACGTCGAGAACGGTCGTCGCCCAGGCGCTCACGTCCCCGAAGGCGTCCTGCACGCGGACCTTGGCGTGGTACCAGATACCGCCCGCCAGGCGGCCGCAGTTGTAGGCCGACTCGGCGATCCAGCCGGTGACGTTGCCGTTGCCGCAGTCGAACTGGTAGCCGGTGATCGCGTCGCCGCTGTCCCAGGCGTTGGCGCCGTCGCCGTAGAGCCACATGTCGGTGTTCCAGCGCACCGTGCCCGGCTCCACGCGCAGGGCGACCGAGGGCGCGGTGGTGTCCCACACGCGGAAGCCGCCGAAGGGATAGAACTCGTCGGACGACCACGTCCCGAAGTCGTCCCGGACGTTCACGACCGCGTTGTAGACACCCGGGGAGAGCTGCCCGAAGTTCACCGTGTCCGAGGTGGTGTACACCTCCTGGTGAGTGACGGTGCGGTCCGAGCTCGTGAGCCGGAACCGGTACTCCTCGACCGTGCCGTCGTCGTCGGCGGCGTTCGGCGCCCGGATCACGACGTCGTCCACCCTGATGAGGGCGCCGAGGAACCCCCGCCCGGTGGGCACGTCCATGAAGCCGACGACGGGCGGCGAGTTCGCGAAGATGATCATGGGGATGATCGGTGTCTCCGCCGACCAGACGCCGAGCTTGTCGCGCACCCGGACCCGCACCTCGGCCCAGGGACCGGCGAAGACGTCGGTCACGGGGAAGCGGCCGCACTCGTACCAGGGGCTCGTGGTGTAGTGGGGGACGAAGCCGTCGTTGGAGCAGCGGAACTCCCACTCGGCGACGCCGCCGGCGGGGTCGGGGTCGCCGTCGGGGTCGGCGGCGCCGGGCGCCCCTACGGAGATGCGCACGCTCTCGGTGTAGGTGATCCGGAACGGCGACACACTCAGGAGCCCGGTGCCGGGCGCCTCGTTGTCGAAGACGTCGACGGGGAACTCGTGTCGTACGAACGCGCCCCAGCGGTCGTACGCCCAGACCTGCATGCGGTAGGAGGTCCTGTCGTGGTAGGTGCAAGCGAACTCGGGGTTGGCGCCCAACTCGAGGTGGGTGCCGTTGCCGCAGTCGACGGCGTAGGTCATGGGGTCGCCGTCGGGGTCGGAGGCCTCGACCTGCCAGCGCACGGGCACGTCGGGCCACGCCCGGTACACCCAGGGCCGCGGGCCCTCGATCTTGGTGAGGTCGTACATGAGCGGACTCTGGTTCGGGACGACCTGCACGCGTTTGAACGACGTGTGGATCCCGATACCGCTGGTCATCTTGAGCAGGACGGCGTCGAAGTCCTTGAAGGGGCTCTCGTCGGTGACGACCGTGACGGACGTGGAGTACTTGCCCGCCACCGGATACCGGCAGTCGTACCAGTTCTCGGTGCGGACCTGGACGTCGTAGGCGTCGAAGGGGTCGCCCTTGCCGCAGTTGAAGACGTACTTCACGATCTGGTGGCCCCCGGCGCCGGGCGAGGAGCGGGCGGCGTCGAGGTGCAGGGGCCCGCCGGCGCCCTGGGGGAGCGGCGTGGCGTCGACTGCCGCGCGCGGGCCCCCGGCGCTGCCGCCCGCGCTGGATCCGTCGCAGTTGCGTGTCGAGACGGGCAGGTTCCAGGATCCGAACTCGATCTCCCAGTGTCCCTCGAAGACCACGAGGCGGATGTCGATGTAGCCGCTCAGGGACGCCGTCAGGGAGACCGAGGCGTTCACGAGACAGGCGAGGTCGTCCTCGGCGCCGAGGGCCACGATCTCGTCCACGTAGATCTTGCCGTCGTCGTTGGGATCGTTGAAGCGCACCGTGACGGCGACCTTGAGGCGTCCGATGAGGCCGAGCTCCACGTCGACGAAGAACGTGTTGAGGGCGGCGGCGAGAGTGGCGTCCACCTGGGCCGTGAAGACGAGGTTGTCGATCTTGTTGCCCTGAGTGTCCTTGGTGCCGAGGTAGAGGCCGTCGAGGAGCTTCTCGGCGTGGAACGTGCCCTGCTCGGCGAGGGCGCCCCGGATGCCCCTGGTGTCGTAGCCCACGATCACGCGGCCCTCGATGCCCACCGTGAGGTCGATGCCGATCGAGAGGTCGAGGGAGAGGACCTCGGGGATGCCCCAGAGGGGGATGTTCAGGTCGAGGAGGTTCATCTTGTCCGGGTGGAAGGCGAGCTTGCCGGTGTCGAACTCCACGAGGGAAGCGTCCGTGCCGAAGAGCACCTTCACGAGCGACATGGGGTTGTCGAGCCAGGGGAGCCGGAAGTACTCCGTGAAGGCCCGCGCCCCGCCGCTGCCGCCCGCGATCTCGTCCTCGAGGGCGTCGGCGGGCCGCCCCGGGGCCGTCGTCACCATGTTCGCGAACGCCGGGCTGGCGGCGTCGACGGGGGCGGAGGCGCTGTATGCGGCGCCGCCGTCGATGTCGAAGCGGGGGGTGAGCTGGAGGCGGAGGTTCCCCTGCATCGCCGCGATGGCGTCGAGGAAGCCGCGGACGTCGTTGAGGGTGCGCACGAGCCCCATCCGGCACTGCGGGAGGATCTCCCCGCCGGGTGTGCCCCCGGCGATGAGGTGGCAGGTCTGCTCGACGACGTCGATCACCCTCGTGCCGTTCAGGCCGAGATCCCACATGTCGTTGAGCTCGGTGACGACGGGCATGTCCGTGTAGAGGAAGTCCAGGGCGTCGTTCACGGGCGGGAGGTAGATGTAGCGGCGTACGTCCTCGGCCATGGGCTTGAGCATCTTCGTGAGCACAGAGCCGAAGTCCAGGCCCACGTCCTCGAACGCGAGGGTGTCCGGGTCCGCCCCGTCGCCCGCGTCGGAGTTGAACCCGGCCGTGACGTCGTCGTACTTGAACAGGAACCGCCCGTCGAGGGACGGGAACCCGGTGTCCACACCGGCGCCGCCGTCACCGCCCACGGCGACGTCGAGGTTCATCTCGGCGTCGACGCGCAGCGACGGGTCCATGTCCACGAGGGCGGTGAGGGCGTCGCCGTTGTAGTGCTTGCCGTCGGGGAGGTCGACGAAGAGGCCGGCCTGCACCCGGTTCGGCGAGTCCGGCCCCGGCGCCGGATCGGTGAAGGTGGCGGCGAGGAATCCGAGGGTGAGCTTCATGTCGCTGGGCGGGCGGGCCGTGATCCCGAAGGTCATCTCGTCCTGGCCGGGGAGCCCCTCGATGTAGAACCCCTGCAGCCAGTCGACGCCGAAGGAGAGGTCGACGCTCCAGCCCAGCGCCACGGACGCCGGAGAGCTGTCGCTGCGGGACTGGATGGACAGGCCCGGGATGCCGAGGTCCACCGGGGTGTACACGCTGGTGCCGCCGCCGAGGCGGAGCCGGAGGTTCACGTCGGCGACGTTCGCCAGCGGGTCGGCGTCCGTGCAGGGCATGGCGTCCTTGCAGGCCACGATCACCTCGACGTCGGCGGGGGTGACCTGTGAGTCTCCAGTGCGGTCCTGGAGGATCCCGATGCCCGTGGGTGCGAAGCCCACGGTCTGGAGGAGGACGGCGACGGCGGGCCCGCACGCGGTCACGTAGTCGCCCACGAAGCCGGCCGGCCCCAGGACGTCGGTGAGGATCTCGGGTATGCAGGTGCGCAGGGCGCCGATGTCGGCGAGCTCGCGGATGGCGTCCCGGGCGAGGCGGAGCTGTCCGAGGCCGTTGCGGACGTCGGTCACGAACGCGTACACGTCGCCGTAGCTGGAGCCCACCAGCGGGAGGCGGTCCTCGGAGGCGTGGGCGGCGAGCTCGTTCTGGAGGCGCTCGAAGACGAAGTCGAGGATGTCGAAGAAGTCCAGGTTCAAGAAGGCGTTGCCGAGGTTCGTGAGGAGCTCGTCGGAGACGTCGAGATCGAGGTTCGGGTGGCTGTCCGGGACCGGGTCGGCGGGCGCCCCGTTCTCGATGAGCGCCTTCGTGTCCCAGATCCGGAACACCGCCGAGCCCGCCGCCTCCGGCGCCCCGCCGCTGCCCTGGGTGTACACCGGCAGGTGGGCGCACACGTCGCCCGTGGGCAGGAGGTCCAGGTCCGGGGCCGTGCCGCAGTCGAACTTCTCTGCCGCCGCCAGCGTGTCCACGCCCAGGTCGACGCCCGTGAGGGCGGAGAGCGGGACGTACTGCTCGGTCGCCCCGGGGTCGATGTTGGGCGCGAGGGAGACGCCGAAGCGGCCCCGGATCTTCACCGGGTCCGAGGGCGTCCCGGCCAGGACGGCGAGGGGGCCGAGGCGGGCGCGGAAGTTCGTGTCCGCGGCGAGGCGGAGCTCGGCACCGACCCGGGAGTCCCGGTCGACGAGCAGGGACACGCCGGACTCGTCGCCGCCCTCGGGGGGCAGGACGACCCGGAAGCCGGTCTCGAAGGCCGCCCGGTAGTCCACCGACGCGTCCAGGGAGCCGTCGACCTCCACGAGGTTGGGCTGGCCCGGGTTCGCGGGCAGCGAGAGGCTGGTGGCGAGGTCGGGTCCCGCCGCCGCCCAGGACGTCCCGCAGGCGCGCGGGTCGGCGCCTGGGAGGCCGAAGTAGTAGGGACTGCAGATCCCCGCCTTCACCCGGAAGCCGATCTCGCCCGGCGTGGAGAAGTCGATCTGGAGGAGGTCCCCGATGTTGACGCCCTGGAACCCGGCCCCCAGCACGGAGCCGAGCGCCTCGTAGATGTCCTTGATCGTGGGCAGCGCCCCGAAGGACGGGAAGTCGCTCGCCATCTCGGTGCCGGCGTCGTCGGTGACGGCGGTGTCCACGGCGAAGGCGGCGGGGTCGTCGACCTCGAAGGAGAACGACCCCGACGGGTCGGGGCCGGCCGTGGTCGGGTCGGTGGCGCCGGTGAGGTCGTGGCCCCCCGTGACGTTCCAGCGCACGGCGGCGGCGCCTCCGGCCGTCTTGGCTCGGCAGTAGAGCCGCTGGCCGGCCTTCACGTACGGGATCCGCGCCGTGCCCGTGAAGCTGATCGCCGCGGGGCTCGTGGCGCAGCGGGCGGTGCCGGGATTGCGCCCGGGGCGCTCCAGCAGCGAGAGGCGGGCCTCGATGCGGTCGACGAAGCCGAGCACTTCCTTGGGCTTCACGTTCAGCACCTTGAGGCCCTGGTTCAGGATGTCGTTCGGGTCGTCGCTGTTCAGACGCGAGGACCACTTCCGCAGCAGCTCCCGGAGCTTGGCCACGATGATCGCCTTCAGGTTCACGCCCCCCGCCGTGAAGCGCGCCAACCGCTCCCGGAACTCCGGCGACGGCCCCGCCGTGAACCCGGCGAAGTCCGGCACGCACGAGTTCGCCTGGAACAGCGACCCGCCCGGGTCCGCGGGCCAGTGCATCTCGAGGTCGCCGCTCAGCGTGCTCAGGTCGCCCAAGAGGTCGCCCAGGCCCGAGAGGGAGGCCTGGGCCTCGAGGCCGCCGTCGAGGCGGAGGTTGCAGGACGCCTGGAGAAAGTCGCCGGGGCGCCGGAGGAAGTCCGAGATGAGGATGGCGTCGGGGACGGCCTGGCCGCCCACAGTGAGGGGATTCGACTGGTACCCGGCGTCGTCGTTCACGGCCACGGAGACCGCCGGCGTGTCCGGGTTCGCGCGCCCGAGACTGAACGCCCTGTTCGCCCCCTGGTTGCCCCTGAGGTCTACGCCGAGGATCCCGAGGCGCCCGGTGGCCTGCACGGTCGCCTCAGCGCTGAGGTCCGCGACGGAGAACTCGCCGCCGGGCGCGCCCACCTTCAGGAAGAAGTGGTCGGTGATCGAGTCCCCTCCCCCGGCCTGGGCGAGGGCCTCGTACCCGCCGGACGCGGGGTTCCAGCGCGACACCTGGTCGCCGCCGGCGAGGATGACCCCGAGGCCGATCTCGAGGTCGGTGCGCCCGATCGACGCCGAGAGGCTGCTCCCGGCGTCGGCGTCGAAGCCCTCCACGCCGAGGCGGCTGCGGAGCTCCTCGCCCAAGGCGATCTCCGCCGACGTCGACAGCGGGCCGCCGCCGAGGGCGAAGTCGATCGTGAGGGTGTGGAGGTTCCCGTCGTAGTGCACCACGTCCGTGTCGGCGTTCCCCGTGATCAGGGTGCTCACCCGCATGGCGAGGTCGTCGAGGCTCGTCACCCGCGGGATCGCCGTCTTCGTGCCCCCCGTGGGCCCGTCGGTGAAGTTGAAGCGCAGGTTCGGGAAGCGGAACTCCGCCGGGTCGAGCACCCGGAAGACGATGCTCTCCGTCGGCTTGGCCCCCACCGTGCCCGCCGGGAACGGCGCTGGTGTCACGAGCTCCAGGCCGGACTGGGCGACGCCGTCGACGGTCATTCCCGCGGCGTTGCCGGTGGGCGTGATCACCTGGCAGTAGATCAGGGGGTCCTCGCCCTCGTCGAAGTGGGCCCAGCCACCTGACGGGGGGGTCGTGTCGTTCTGACCGCACTGCACCCGGGCGGTGACCAACATGTCCGCCCAGGACCGCACCGGAGCCCAGATGGCGTCGAGCGCGTCGCCCAGGTTCACTTCCGTGAACGGAATCGTGAAGCTCCCCGTGGTCGCCGTCTTCGACAGGGACTCCAGGTAGCGCAGGATCCCCACGATGATGGCGGTGACGTCGATCTTGGCGAGGTCGAGTCCACCCAGGGGGCCGAGGTCGTAGTAGAGGAAGTCCGTCAGGTTCGGCATCCCGTGACCGAGCTGGGAGAAGTCCGGCACCCGCACACCCACCCAGCCGTCGGGGCTGCCGTCGACGAGCGGAGTGTCGAGCTCGATGCGGGCGTCGAAGTCGTCGCCCGCGTTGCCGGGTGACTTCACGAAGTCGACGGAGACGAGGTCCGTGAAGGAGGCGCCGGCGAGCTCCTCAGGCGTGATGAGGCCGTCGCCGCCGGGGCCCTGCGGGTCGTGCAGGCCGACCACGATGTTGGCGTCGATGCGGCCACGTCCGGCCACGTCGAGGTCGAGGAGGCCGAGGACGGCCCAGCTCGGGCGGAACAGGATCTCCCCGGTGGCCGCCGGGTCCTGCGCGTCCGGGGTGTAGAAGCGGAGGCCGATCGAGGTGTTCTCACCCAGGGTCACGAGCGGGGGGCCGGGCGGCTCCTGGTTCATGGGCGCGAGGTCGAGACGCAGGTCGAGCGCCGCGCGACCCTCGAGGGCGAAACCGCCCGCGACCGAGAAACCAATGCCGTCCTTCTCCAGCGAGAGGTCCTTCGTGAGGCGCCGCCGGAAGGCAACCTCGACCTGCACGGCGGCGGACACCGGGTTGCCTTCCGGGTCCATGACCAGGGAGACGACCGGGACGTCGGAGTCGTCCCCGGGTAGGGCGCCGCTGATGTCCAGGCCGATCCCCGAAGGGGTGGTGAAGTCGAGGCCGTCGAGGAACGTCCCGATCGGGTTCTCGGCGCCGCCCGTGCAGACCGCCGGGAACAGGATCGCCGCCTGGGCCCGTATCCGCCCGGCGAGGCCGGTGGCGACCTCCTGGAACGCGAGGCCGTCGGGGCCCAGCGGGTCGACGTTGACAAGGGGCTGCAGCGAGACCCCGGCGCCTGCCGCGGACCCCAGGCGGGCGGACGCGTCGATCTCGTCGGCGATCCCCTCCACGATCCCCTGGGCGAAGCCGCAGATGAGGCGGCCGCCGTCGACGAACACGTTCACGTGGTCGAGGATCGTGGCCCAGTCCAGGGTGGAGAGATCCTCGACGTCGATCGTGAGGCCGGCGGCGTGACCGTCGGGCTGCACCGCTCCGATGTCCGCGTAGAGGGCGATGTCGAGGTCCTTGCCCACCGCGTCACGGAAGCCCACGTCCACGAGCTCGCCGATCGGCAGGCCGGACGTCCAGTCCCGCAAGCCGATGCGCCCGTCCCCGTCGGGGTCCTTCAGGCCGACCGCGAAGTTCACGTCCACCTTGGCGTGACCGCTCAGGATCACCTCGATGAGGCGGAACAACGCCGCCCGCTGCTCCACGGGGACCTCGGTGGCGAGGTCCGGGTTCAGCGGATCCATCGTGTAGAGGCGGAGATGGAAGCCGGTGGAGGGATGCAGTGAGAAGGCGTCGATCTCCTGGCCCGGGGTGAGGAGCTTGGACACGTCCAGGTCCGCGCCCAGCGCCGCCCCGAACTCGAGGGTGAGCGGCGCCGTGGTCTCGCCGGGCACGTCGGCCTTCGCCATCGCCACGGGCGCCGCGATCGTGCGCCGCACCTTGATCTCCAGACCCACGCTCACCGAGAACTGCGTGGGATCGAGCGTGGGCTCCAGCACCGGACGGTCGCCGTCGCCCGGGTCCGGGCCGCTGAGGCGCACGGAGGTGGGCCCGAGGTCGAAGTCGATGCCGTCGAGGAGCGCCTCGAAGTCGTCGAAGGGGTTCGAGTAGGTGCAGCGGCCCTTGGGGATCGCGAAGGTCACGGCGGCGGCGGCCAGGCGGTCGCGCAGCGTCCCCAGGGTGCCGTCGACGTCGAGGCCGTCGGCGCCCAACGGGTCGATGCCGAGCAGCGGCGGCGGGTTCATCCCCGCGGCGCTGAGGCGGCGGAACTCGTCGATCTGGGCCACGAGGTCGTCCAGGAACCCCTTCAGGATGCGCCGCACCGGCAGGCGGGGCGGCAGGAGCACGACGTCGCCCACGTCCACGTTGCCGGCGAAGGACCACCCGTTCATGGAGAGTTCGACCCGGTCGGGCTGGAACAGCGGGATGCCGAAGAGGCGGGCGTCGTCGACGCGCCAGGTCATCGGCCCGAGTGCGAAGCCGCCGGGGCGCGTGCGGATGGCGAACGCCTGGCCCTCGTAGCCGTTGTCGCCCCAGGGGCGCAGACCGGTGTCGGTGGTGACGACGAGGGCGCCCAGGGTGGTCGACGTCGCCGGGTCCGAGTACTGGATGAGCCCCAGATAGATCCCGCCCAGGAAGAAGGGCACGCGGCCCATGAGGACCGTGACCTGTTTCGAGAGCCCGTCGGAGGCCTGTGACCAGCCGAGGCCCCCGATGACCTGCACCGGGGTGCACTCGTTGAAGAGGTCCACGACCTGGATCCGGGGCCCCTTGGCCCGGGAGGTGCTCCCGTCGGCGTAGGCCACCTCGAGCGCCGGCATCCACAGGCTCACGGTCGTGTACGTGAAGACGGCCTGGGGTGTCGAGGTGGTCTCGTCGATGCTCCCGTTGCCGTCGTAGTCCCAGCGGTACTCCACGATCGGCCCCGGCGACGCCGAGGCGTCGAAGTGCACCTCGAGGGGCGCCATGCCCACGGTCTTGTCGACGGTGAAGGCCGCCGAGCTCACGGTCACGGAGGTCGAGGCGGTGGCCGTGGCGCCGGCGTCGTCCGTGACCGTCAGGGACGCCGTGTGGGTGCCGCCGGCCGTGTAGGTGTGCGTGGTCGTGGGGGCCGACGAATGCACGACCGGGGTGCCGTCGCCGAAGTCCCAGGACCATTTCACCAGCCGACCCTCGGGATCGACCGGATCACCCGATCCGGCGCTGTCGAGGGTCACGGCGAGGGGCGCCGCGCCCTCCGTCGGGGACGCCGCCACGGCCGCCACCGGCGCGTCGTTCACCGGTGTCACCGTCACCGTCACGACGGCCTCGCCGCAGGAGCCGAAGACGAAGTCGCAGGCCTTGTACGTGAAGGAGTCCGGACCGTGGTAGTCCGGCGCCGGCGTGTAGTCCACCGTCCCCGTACCCGGGTTCACGACCGCGTCCCCGTGCGCCGCGGGCGTCGTCACCTCCAGCGTCCAAGCCGGGATGAGCTCGCCGTCGTCGTTGGCGAGGACGTCCACCGACGTCGTCGTGTCCTCGGCCAGGGTGGCCGAGTCGGCGGCGAAGCCCACCGCCCGCAGCGTCGTCGAATACGACGCCTGCGCCCCTTCCCCGTCGGTCACCGTGAGGGTCACCGTCCACCATCCCGCCTGGGTGTAGGTGTGCGTCGCCGTCTCCCCGGTGGCAGTCCCGCCGTCGCCGAAGTCCCACTCGTGCGAGGCGATCGGGCCCTCGACGTCGCTGGAGAGCGTCGCGACCCCGGTCTCACAGGGCACCACACCCCCGTTGGTCGTGCTCGCCACGAACAAGGCCACCGGCGCGTCGTTCACGGGCGTCACCGTCACCGTCACGGGCGCCGACATGCAGAGGCCTTGGGTGTCACACACCGTGTAGGTGAACGAGTCGGTCCCGTGCCAGTTCTCCCTCGGGACGTAGGTGAGGGCGCCGTTGAGCGGGTCGAGAGAGATCCCGCCGTTCCCCGGCCCGTCGGCCCAGGTGACAGAGGCCGGGACCAGGTTCGCGTCGAGGTCGTTGGCGAGGACGTCGATCACGACCTGGCCGTCCTCGGGCACCGTCGCCTCGTCCGCCACGGCACCCACGACGAGCACAGGCTGGGACGCCAAGGCCGTGGCGCCGAGGTCGTCGGTCACGGTGAGGGCCACCGGGTACAGCCCGGGGGTGTCGAACGTGTGGGCAGCGGCGGCGCCGGCGCCTGTCGTGCCGTCACCGAAGTCCCACGCCCAGGACACGACCGACCCGTCGACGTCGGCGGACGCCGACCCGTCGAAGCCCACGCCGAGGGGCGCCACACCCGCCGACGCGTCCGTCGTGAACGACGCCACCGGCGGGTCGTTCACCGGGGTGACGTCGACGTGGAGCGCGCCGCCGGCGCAGTTCCCGGCCGGGTCGCAGACGCTGTAGGTGAGGTCGTCGGGACCCGAGTAGTCCTCCGGCGGCGTGTAGAGGATCTCAAAGGTGGCCGGGTCCACGGCGGCGGCGCCCACACCTGGTCCCCCCGTGATCGTGAGGGTGCTGGGCACCACCGGGTCGCCGTTCGGGTCGGAGTCGTTCGCGAGCACCGGGACCGACACGGTCGTGTCCTCCGGCGTCGCGGCCGTGTCGTCCGCGGGTGTGGGCGGGACGTCCGGGACGGTGAGCCAGACCGTCTGCTCGCCGAGCGCGAGGGAGGCCCCGTCGGCGTCGCCGTATGCGGTGAGCACCAACGGGTACGCGCCCGCCGGAGTCCCCATCGGCACGGCGTAGGTAACGTCGAAGTGCGCCGAGGCGCCTTCCGGAGGGACGTCGAGGGCGACGCTCGTGGGGTCCACGCCACCGAAGAAGACCGCGCCCGCCGGGTCGGGGACGAGGCGGACGTTCTCGAGGTGGCGGGTGTCCGCCACGGCATCGGCGACCGCGGCCTCTATGGCGGCGGGGAGCTGGTCGGCCTGGGCGAGCTCCACGGCGCCGCCGCCCGTCGGCGCCAGCCAGTGCGACCAGTACTCGACGAAGTCCGGCGCGTCGCCGTTCACGTCGTTGAAGGTGGGGTCGGCGCCCGCCGGGCGGTTGCTGTCGGACTGCACGGCGTACACGCTCGTGCCGCTCGCCGCCACCTCCGCGAGCACGCTCTGGAGGTTGTAGTCGTCTTCTGTCCCCACGAGGTCGTCGGGGCCGGGATCCGTTCCTGTGGACCAGATGCCGGTCTTGTCCGGGACGCCCTCGTTCAGGTTGTCGTCGTGGGGTACGTCGTCGCTGAAGACGATCACGATGCGCTTGGCGCCCGGCCGCCAGTGGACGTCGGTGCTGTGCACGACCTCGTGCAGCACCCGGGTGTGCGACTCCGGGTAGTCCTCGCCCCCGAAGAGCATGGGGAGGGCGTTCAGCCCCGCCTCCACGACCGCCGGGTCGCCGGTGAGGTCGGCCTTCAGGTCGAAGGGGGACTCGCCGGCGAAGCCGTACACGATGCCCGCGCCCGGGGGGCAGGTCCCGTCGGTCGTCCCGTAGCTGAAGGGCGGCCCCCGGGGACTCTCGTAGCAGAAGCGCCCCGGGTGGTCCTGGAAGGCCGCCACCCCGAAATGGGCGTCACGCACGAGCCCAGGGGTGAGGGACGCCATGATCTGGGTGGCGGCGTCGACGGCGATCGCGCGCTCGCTCCACATGCTCGCCGTCGTGTCGAAGACGAAGAGGACGTCGGCCTTCGCCAGCGAGTTGCCGTCCAGGCCGAGGTCGACCCCGCGGACTGCGGTGGTCCAGGGGGCAACGGTGACAGCGTCCAAGGGGGGGTTCAGCCCGGGATCCGCGGCGGCGGGCACCCAAGCGCCCAACACGGCCAGCGCGCCCAGCAGGAAGACGCCCAACACAAGTCCCGGTGCCCTGACTATTCGCATCGTCCGCAGCCCGTCTCCCGAACGAGGTCCCTCCGAAACACCCATGATCGCCGAATGACGCCCGTGTCACAACTGTCAACCTGCGCCACCCCGGCGCGTGCCCGGGCAGAGCGGCGCCCGAGGAGTTAGTCTCGGGCGGGCCGTGCGTCCCTGGGCTTGACGCGCGGCCGAGGCTGAACGTCCTGGGAGGCCGACGTGGTCGGATCAGGCCGGCGTTGGGGCGCCGTGCTGGCAGGGGCTCTGACGGCGAGCGTGCTCGTCGCCGTCCCCACACCGCCGGGCGCCCGGGCGGCGACGACCGACCGTGTCTCTGCCGGCGGGGAGTGGATGGAGAGCCGCAACCCGTCGGTGAGCGCCGACGGCCGCTACGTCGCCTTCGAGTCCTACGCCGACAACCTCGTCGCCGGCGACACGAACTCCAGCCCCGACATCTTCGTCCACGACCGCACGGCCTGGACCACGACCAGGGTGAGCGTGGCCTCCGACGGCACGGAGGCGAACTTCGGGGGGCGGGACCCGCAGATCTCCGCCGACGCCGCCACGGTGGTCTTCGTGTCCGACGCCGACAACCTCGTCGCGGGAGACACGAACTACGCCACCGACGTGTTCGTGCACCACATCGCCACCGGCGTCACGGAGCGGGCGAGCCTCGATGCATCCGGCACCGAGGCCGCCGGGGCGGCCACGCTCCCGTCGGTGAGCGCGGACGGCAGCCGGGTGGCCTTCCTGTCCGCCGCCTCCCTCACGGCCGCCGACGGCGACTACGGCGACGACGTGTACGTCCGCGACCTCGCCGTCGGCACGCTCGCCCTCGCCAGCGTCGATGCCGCGGGGGCGAACATCGACGCCTGGGTGACGGCCCCGGCGATGAGCGGCGACGGCAACGTCGTCGCCTTCGCCACGAACGCGGACCTCGACCCCGGCGACGCCAACTACCAGCTCGACCTGTACGCCCGCGACCTGGCGGCGGGGACGACGGAGTGGGTGAGCGCCGGCAACACCTGCGGCGCACCCGGCGACGACGCCTCCGCCTCCCTGTCGGCCGACGGCCGTTTCGTGGCCTTCGACGTCTCCTCCTGCTCGCTGGACGCCACCCCCGAGCCCGGGATCTGGGTGCGCGACAGGGCCGGGGGCACGACGGAAAGGGTCTCCGTCTCAGCCGCCGGTGTGGGCGCGACGGGGAACCCGTACGACACGCCGACGATCTCCGCCGACGGCCGCTTCGTCGGGTTCTCCTCGGCCGACGACCGCCTCGTCACAGGGGACGCCAACGGCGTCGAGGACGTCTTCCTCCACGACCGCGACAGTGGGGACACGGTGAGGGTGAGCGTCCGCGGGGACGGCACCGAGGCCGACGGCCCCAGCGGAGCGCCTGCCGTGAGCGGCGACGGCAACGTCGTCGCGTTCCACTCCTATGCCACCAACCTCGTCGACGACGACGCGAACAGCGCCGCGGACGTGTTCGTACACGACCGCACCGGCACGGGGTCGAGCACCGAGGTGGACATGGGTGCCTCCGGGGAGCAGGGCAGGCCCCCCTACGGGGTCGACTTCGACGCGTCGGGGATCGACACCGGCGGGCGGCCGATCGTCCTCTGGCACTGGGACTTCGGCGACGGCGAGACCGCCGATGGCAGCCCCACCGCCACCCACACGTTCACCCGGGCGGGGGTCTTCGCCGTCTTCGTGCGGGCGGTCGACGACCTCGGCAACGTGTTCCTCGGCCGGCGCACCGTGACAGTGGCCGACACGGACCCGCCCGTGCCCCGCATCACCCTGCGGCCGTCGTCGGGGCCGCCTCCCCTGGAGGTCGCCTTCGACGGCACCGGCTCCACCGACGACGGCACCGTGGTGTCCTGGCGCTGGGACCCGGGCGACGGCAGCTCCTACGTGGACGGCGACACCGCCACGCACACGTACACCGACCCGGGCGTCTACACGGTGGGCCTCAGCGTCACCGACAACGAGGGCTTCCACGCCTCGGCCACGGCGTCGGTGGTGGTCGCCGAGGGCATCCCCACCGCCGCGTTCACGGTCACGCCGCCCCGGGGCGGGGCGCCCCTCGACGTCGACTTCGACGCCTCGGCGTCCGCGGACAGCGACGGCACGATCACCTCGTACCTCTGGGACTTCGGCGACGGCGAAACCGGCGAGGGCGTCACCCCGGCGCACACCTACGACACCGACGGCGTCTACGAGGCCCGCCTCACCGTCACCGACGACGCCGGCCTCAGCGGCGTCGCCTCCCAGTACGTCGTCGTCGCCCCCGACGGCGGCACCGAGCTCGTGAGCGCCGCCCCCGACGGCGCCGGCGGCGACGGCACCAGCCACGGCGGCTCCGTGAGCGCCGACGGGCGCTACGTCGTGTTCCACTCCTACTCCCGCAACCTCCTCGACGTGGAGGGAGGCGGTTCACCCGGGATCTACGTACGCGACCGGGAGGCCGGCACCACGAGCCTCGTCGTAGCCGACACGGCGGAGCTCGAGACGGGCTGGCCGCAGATCAGCGCTGACGGCTCCACGATCGTGTTCTACGGGGGATCCGACCCCGGTGATTCCGACGGGATCTATGCCGTGGCGCGGGGGGACGGCGCACCCAGGAGGGTGAGCGAGTCCTTCGACGGTCGGCCCGGCGACATCATCGTCACTGGCGCCAGCAGTGACGGCTTCGACGTGAGCGCCGACGGCCGCTACGTCGTGTTCCGGGCGTACCAGTGGATCCTCGAGCCCCCCGGGGGCTCGGGCTGTAGCGCCGACACCCGCGCCGGGATCTCCCCGCACGACTACGAGACGCACAACACCTATGCCATCCCGTACGCGGAGGCCCTCGTGCGCAAGGACGTCGCCACCGGCGCCGTGCAACGCGTGGACGTCCACACGATCACTCTGCCCGGGGGGGGCGACTGCGTGACAGGGGCCGGCAGCGACGGCCTGCACGGCATGGCCGACTCCCGCGCGCCACGGGTCAGCGGCGACGGGAACATCGTCGCGTACACGGGCGGCAGCGTCGAGTCCGCCGTCCCCAACCTCGCATGGTGCTGGCGCTCCGACGCGTACACGTCGCATGGGGAGTGGTTCCACCACGTGATCGTCCACGACATGGCCTCGAACACGAACACGGCGATCGTGGACCCCGAGGTCGCCGCCTGGGAACCGCCGCCGGATCCGGGCACCTACTGCGACAGCTACCTCCGTTTCGACCAGGTCGGCCCCGACGTCTCGACGGACGGCCGCTACGTGGCCTGGGGGCGGAGGGGCCGCTCCCCGGAAGGCCCCTACTCCCTCGGGGTGCGCATCCACGACCGCACCACAGGAGTGACGACCCCGGTGACGGCTGGGCCCTTCACCGATTTCCTGGGCGAGGTCGCCGGCTTCGCCCAGGAAGGCTCCCTGCTGGCCCTCTCCGCCTTCGCCCCGGACGCCGGGGAGGCGTCTGTCCACATCCGCGACGCCGCCGACCCGGACGTCTCGGTGATGTCGGCGGTGGGTGGCGCCGTCCCGGCGTACTTCGGGGGCCTGAGCGGAGCCACGAGCCGTGTCCTGGGGTACCAGTCCAACGGCGTGTACCCGGAGCTGGACCGCAACGGGGAACCCGAGACCCCGTTGTGGGCCTGGAACGGCCAGGACGTGTGGGCGCTGCAGGTCCCCGACCCCGGCGGGGGCGGCGGCGGGGGCGGCGACGACGACACCGAGTTCGTGGCCCTGCGGGCGGGCGGCAACGTCACGTGGGGGGCGGGCGACACGGCACGCTCGGGGCGGGTGACGGCGGTGCTGCACCGGGAGACCGCCACGTCGCCGCCCGAAGGCACCGCCACCTTCGAGACCTCCACGCGCACGCGCACGTGGCGGGTGGTGCAGGAGACGTGGGCGTCGCTGGCGGCCGCCGAGGGCGAGCCTGTCGTGGCCACCGGCCCCTGCGACCTCTACTCCCTGCCCAAGGCGCTCCCCCTCGCCCTCGACTTCCTCGCCGACCGCCGCCAGGGCGTCTGCGAGTGGCGCTTCACCGACGGCGGCAGCGTCGCCTTGAGCGTCGCCCGCCCCGGCGGCGGCGGGCCGTACCTGGACGTCCCGGCGTCGGCCTTGGGGGGCGAGGGCGGCGCGCCGGGCGTGGCGGTCCACATGGTGGGCCCCGAGGAATTCCAGGATCCCACGCAGGCGATGTGGGACAAGATCCGCACGCCGATCCTGGGCGCCGTGCGGCCCCTGCGGGCGAGCGTCGCCGGCGGGTTCGACAGGGTCACGACCAACGTCCACGAGGCCCGCGACGGCCTCGTCGCCGGTGTCGACCGGGCGAGCGTGGACCTCTCCCGCTCCCTGGGGAATGCCGTCGAGTCCGGCGTCGTGGGGGCGCTGCGGCTCTGGCGCCTCGGCCTCGCCGGCACCGCCGGCCCGCCGCTGGGCACGACCGACCCGTCAGCACCCGACGCCAACAGCCTCCCCTCCCTACGGACGTGGCTCACCGTCCAGCTCCAAGGCGCCGCCCACCGCTTCTTCGTCGAGCCCGTGGCCGCGGCCGCCGACGTGATCTTCCTCGGCGACTGGGTGCGCGACACCCTCGGGCCGTGGGCGGACGCCAAGCTGGCGAGTCTCGTGGACGGCGTCTTCGCTCCCCTGGACGCGTACTTCGCCCACGTCGAGGACACTGTCGCCGCCCTCCCCGACGACGCCGCCTTCTCCGAGAAGCTCGCCGCGCTCATGAACATCCTCTACGGCGACCTCGCCGGGGGCGGCGACGACCCCACCATCTTCGGCATCGACGACCTCACCCGGGCCATCGAGGCTGTCCGCGTGGGCTTCCACACGGAGTGGACGGCTTTCTGGGCGGACCTGCCCTACTCCGCGCTGGACGTCCTCGCCGGCGACGTCACCGACAACGTGCCCGAGGCCCTGCACGGGATCTTCGACTTCGTGTTCGGCTCCCGCGAGGCCTGGACGGACGCCGCCACCCTGAGCGAGTTCGGCATCCGCCTCATCGACGCCGCCACCGGCCGCCTCAACGCCTGGATCCACAGCATGGACATGTGGGTGGCGAACACGGCGGCGGGCCTCGCCGTCGACGCCGTCCCCGTGAGCCCCCTCGTCGACGGAGTCCTGGGCGCGATCGGGGGCGCCGCCGGCCTGGACCTGCCCACGTCGGCGGAGATCCGCGACGGCGTCCGCGACGTGCTCACCGGCGACCCGGCCGACCCCGGCGACGACGCCCGCGAGGCCGAGACCGTACGGGAGAAGGTCACCCGGGCCACGGCGGCCTTCGACGCCTTCCTCGAAACCGACGTCTTCGGGACGATCCGGGAGGCCGTCCTGGCGATCTTCGCCTCCGTCGACGACAAGGTGACCATGCTGCGAGACCTCCTCGTCGCCCCCCTCGACCGGGCGATCGCGTTCCTCGAGGGGCCCCCGCCCCCGGCACTCGACGCCCTCGTGAGGGCCGCCATCTCGGCCCTGTCGAGCTCGTTCGCCGCCTTCGGCTCACCCCTGGGGGGCGCCCTCGCCGCCGTCCTCTCCGCCGAGGCGCCCCGCTACCTCGATCGGGGCTGCGCGGACGGCTGGTCCCTGCTCGCCGACGTCTCCTGCCTCGTCGGCAAGCTCCTGCCCGAGTGGGTACGCCTCGCCCGGCTCGCGTTCGAGTCCAAGGTGCCCCTGGCCGGTGACGACGTCCCGCCCGTGGCCGTTGCCGGCCGCGGCACGAACGTCTTCGGCCTCGGCAAGCTCGACGTCCCGACCGGCCCGGGCGTGGACACCGCGTCGGTCGGGGTGTGGCTCACGCGCCGGGGCGGAGAACCCCCGCGGGGGTCTGCGATGCTCGTCTACCGCAGCGGCGACGTCCAGGGGGCGATCACGAGCACCGGCTGGACGTCGGCGGACGTCACCGCTGCGGACGGCACGATCGAGGAGATCGACGGCGACGGCGCCGAGCTCTCGGCCTCGGGACCATGCCGCGCCTACCGGTTCTACGTCGGGGGCCTCATCCGCGCGCCGCTCGAAGGCGAGCGCACCTGCACCTGGCGTTTCGGCCCGGCGGGGGCGGTCGGACTGCAAGTCGCGGGTGACGTACCCGGCTGGGTCGACCTGGCGCCCGCGCCCCTGTCCGGGGGCGCCGGCGGGGCCATGGTGTCAGCGTTCCCGCCGTTGCTCTCCGCGTTCGACCTCGCCGATCCGGTCCTCGCCGGCCTCCCCGTCGTCCTGGCGGACTGGGGGCCGCTCGTGCTGTTCCCCGGCTGGTCGCCGATGACGGTGCTGCCCGGGTTGCGCGACGGCCTCCCCGGCACCGAGTTCACGTTCCGGGCGGCGGCGGTCGCGGGGCCGAGGGGCGATCCCGTGGAGGCGTTCGAGTGGGACTTCGACGGCGACGGCTCCGCGGACACCACGACCTCCGAAGGCACGGCGACCCACACCTACGGCAGTGTCGTGACGGTCGTCCCCATGGTGCGAGTCCGTGACACGAGGGGGCGGACCTCGCCCTGGATGCCCGCCCTCGGCGCCCTCTGGTCCACGCTCGAGACGCGGGCCACGCCGCCACTCACGTACCTCGCCTGGAGTCCCGGCGTGGGTCGGCCGAGCACCGACTTCGAGTTCCGGGCGAAGTTCCGTCATATCGACGCCGCTCTGGGCGCCAAGGTCGTCACCGTGCAATGGGACTTCGACGGCGACGGAGACGCCGAGCGCACGGAATCCGTGGCTCCCTCCGGTGACGGCACGGCCACCACGTCCCTCGCCTACCTCCACACGGGCTCGTACCACCCCCGGGTGCGGGTGATCGACGACTTCGGGACGCCGAGCCCGTGGGCGGGCGGCCTCGCCCTCGTCGTCGCCACCGTGGCGCCCGAGGGCGAACTCGCAAGCTGGGAGCCCTGCGCGCAACGCTTCATCTGCGGGGGCGGCACCCCCGACGGCGACACCACCACGGAGTTCACCCTCACGGCCCGCTTCCGTGACCCCGACGAGGGTCTCGGGGGCCGGGTCACGGTGGCGCACTGGGACTTCGACGGCGACGGCACCACCGACGCCGTCGTCCCCGTCGCTCCCGCCGGCCACGGGACCGCGACCGCCACACACACCTTCAGCGCACCGGGCGCCTACACCCCCCGCGTCCGCTTCGAGGACAACGACGGCCGCCTCGGCGCCTGGGAGACCCGCACGCTCCTCGGCTCCCCGGTCACCCTCGACGTCGCATAGGCACCCGACCAGGACCGCGCCAACCCGCAGCGGCCGGGGGGGACGCTGGTCAAACCGCCGGGGTCGGCAGCCGGCCTACACCGGCATCTTGAACTTGGCGGGATCGACCTTCGCCTCGTAGCTCAGGGGCTCGAGGCGGAAGGTGGAGGTGAGGAGGGAGAGGAGAGCGCCTTCGGGGGAGACGCAGAAGCTCCCCCCGCTGGAGAGGTCGAGCCCACGGTTCTGGTCGGAGATGGGCACGGCGGGGATGATGAAGCAGACGGCCGCCGTGCCCATCATCTTCTGGTACTGCACGGTCACGCCCGGAATGGCGAGCACCTGTCGGAGGAGGTCGGTGAGCGTGTTCCAGCCCTGCAGGGAGAGGAACTGCAACAGGGGGCCGAACTCCTTCACGTCACAGACCCAGGGCTGGCCCCCCGTCTGAACACACGCGCGGGAGCCGCTGCCCTCGTCGAGGACCTCGAGGCGGGAGACGGCGGAATCCAGGCTTCCGAGAACCATGGCCACGTGCAGCTTGCCGGCCGCGTGCTCGAAGATCATCTCCCCGACGTCGGCGCCCGGGGACTTCTCCAGGATGAGGGCCCACTTCGCCGTGTAGCCGGCGTCCTGGCCGCGCTGGAAGAGCGCCTCTGCCGTGCCTCCGGGGTTCCCTTGCACGGTGGCCAGGGGCGGCAGGCCCCACTTCGCCGGGTCTTCGGTGAGCGGGCCGCTCGTGGGCTTGGGAGACACCGGGGGATCCGGGGTCGCCAGGTTCGCCGGGAGGCGGCCCCGGTCCCCCGAGGGCCCCCCGCAGGCACCCACGGCGAGACAGCAGAGAACCCCGAGGGCGGCGGCGCGTTTCATGTGGCTGCGTCTCATTCCCTGGGACGATCCTCGTCTCCGGCGGGTTCCCGTGCCACCTCAGGCTACAGAGCCCACCGGGAACGGAACGGTGGCAGGGAACCCGCCGCCCCGACACCTCACATCCGGCGCGCGAGCGGCGACGGGGGCTGGTAGCGGACCAGGTCGCGGCGTCGGCCCCGTTCCGCCGCCGACACCGCCTCGCGGACGCGTCGTTCGACACCGGCGGCCTCGGCCTCGAGCTCGGCGACGCGGGCCCGGGCGGCGGCGAGCATCTCCCGGAGCTCCAGGACCATCGCGGCTCCGGCGAGGTTCACGCCGCCGGCCTGGGTGAGGTGCTGGATCTCCCGGAGGCGGGCGATGTCGCGCTCGGAGTAGCGGCGCGTGCGCCCGGGCGTGCGGGCCGGCTCCAGGAGGCCCTTGCGCTCGTAGATCCGCAGGGTCTGCGGGTGGACGCCGGCGAGCTCGGCGGCGACGGAGATGATGTACACGGCGCGGTCGTCCGGTTCTGATGGAGGCTCGTTCGCGCCTTTGCTCATCGGTGCATCTCCGGCGGGGGTGGCGCCGCCGCGGCGTAGGCGCGGAGGGCCTCCTGGGCCGTCTCGGTGAGCTTCCTGGGCACGTCGACCTCGACGGTGACGAGGAGGTCGCCGTGACCGCTGCCCTTCGGCCTGGGCACACCCCGGCCCGCGACCTTGAACACCCGGCCGCTGCGGGTGCCCGCCGGGACCTTCAACGTGACCTGGCCGTCCATCGTGGGGACGGTGACCTGGCCGCCCAGGGCGAGGGTCTCGAAGCCGACAGGGACGCTGAGGACGAGGTCGTCGCCCCGACGGCCGAAGAGCTTGTCGCGGGCGACGCGGACCCTCACGTACAGGTCGCCGTACGGGCCGCCGTTGCGGCCGGGTTCGCCCCGGCCGGTGACCTTCACACGGCCACCGTCGCGCACGCCCGCCGGGATCGCCACCTTGATCTCACGGGTCTTGCGCACCACGCCCCGACCCTTGCAGGACCGGCAGGGCTTGTCGATCACCTGCCCCTCGCCGCGACACTGCGGGCAGGGACGGCTGAGAGCGAAGAACCCCTGCTGGTCCGAGACCACCCCCCGGCCACTGCAGGCGTCACAAACCCGCGGGGCTGTGCCGGGCTTGGCCCCGCTGCCCCCGCAGGTCTCGCACACCACATGGGAGGGGACGCGCACGGACGTGGTCACACCCGCCATGGCGTCCGCGAACGAGAGGTGGAGGTCGGCTTCGACGTCGTTGCCGCGCACGGGACCGGCGGCCTGGCCCGCACCCCGACCCCCCCGGCCGCCTCGGCCTCCCCCGGGGCTGAAGGCGTCCCCGAAGATCGTCTGGAACCCGCTGCTCCCGAAGAGGTCGGCGAGGTCGTCGAAGGAGACGGACTGCGTCCCCCCACCGGCGCCGGGGCGGAACCCGCCACTGCGCAGGAAGGTGCGGAACTCGTCGTACTCTTTGCGCTTCTTGTCGTCCTTGAGGACGTCGTAGGCGGCCGACACTTCCTTGAAGCGTTCCTCGGCCGCCTTGTCGCCGGGGTTCGCGTCCGGGTGGTGCTGCTGGGCGAGCTTGCGGTAGGCCTTCTTGACGTCCGCCGCGGACGCGTCGGGGCTGACGCCGAGCACCTCGTAGAGGTCGACGTCCGTCTGGCCCGGGCTCACCCCGTCGCCTCCCCGCCGGCCCCCACCTTCACCATGGCGGGTCGCAGCGGGTGGCCCTTGAGGCGGTAGCCCGGCCGGAGAACCGCCACGACGTGGAGGTCGCCGTCGCCGCCGGCGTGGGCGACGGCCTCGTGGACGGCGGGATCGAAGGGCTCCCCCGACGGATCCACCCGCTCCAGGCCCGCTTTTTGGAGGACGTCGAGGAGTTGGCCCCGCAGGGCTTCCACACCCGCCCGCATGGGGTCGTCGCCAGGGGCGTTCGCGAGCGCGAGGTCGAAGGAGTCCAGCACAGGGAGGAGCGCCTCCATCACAGACATGCCACCCCGCTCCGCCGCGGCGGTCTGCTCGCGGAGCATGCGCTTGCGGTAGTTGTCGAACTCGGCCTTGAGTCGCTGCAGGGTGCCCAGGTGCTCGTCGCGCTCGGCACGCGCGCTCACGAGCTCGTCCCGCAGGGCGCCGGCGAGCTCGGCGAGCTCCACCTGACCGTCCATCTCGGACGGGTCGACCATCACGAGGTCGCCGGGGACACCGGACGCCGGTGCGGGGTCACCCTCACTGCGTTCCGGGCCGCCGCCCGCATCCTGGTCGTTCATGGGTCGTCCTGTCCCGCCGCGGGGGCCGGCGTCGTGGCGTCGATCGTCGTCTGCTCGACGACGGCGATCTTGCGGGGCTGCGCCGAAGCCGCCTTCGGGACGACGATCGTGAGGACGCCGTCGGCCGTACGGGCAGTGACGCCCTCGGGCGCCACGGCGGACGACGGGAGGGACACGGAGCGGGCGAAGCTGCCGAAGCGGCGCTCGATGCGGTGGTAGTTCCCCGACCCCGGCCGGCCCTCGCCGCCGCTGCCGGCGAAGCTGCGTTCGCCCCGGATCATGAGGACGCCGTTCTCCAACGTGACGTCGAGGCGAGACGGGGCCACACCGGGCACGTCGACGACCACGACGAACCCGTCGGCGGTCTCGTAGACGTCGAGAGGCGGCTGCCAGGAGCTCAGCGCGGAGCGCCGGGGCTCGAGCATCTGGGCGAGCTCGGGCGGAACCGCGAAGAGCTCGACCCAGGGATCGCGGCGGCGCTGGGTCACGAACCGGTCCCTTCGTCGACGATCTCGGCCTCGACGACGTCCTCGTCCGAGGGTGCATCCTGACCGGCCCCGGCCCCGGCCCCGGCCCCCGCTCCGCCGGCCGCGGAGGCGGCCTCTTGGTAGAGGACCTGTGAGGCCTGCTGCATCGTCTGGCGGAGACCTTCGGCCTTCTCGCGGATCGCGTCGAGGCTTTCCCCGGCGAGCGCCTCCTTGGCGGCTCCGAGGGCGGCGGCGAGGGCGGCCTTGTGCTCGCCGAGCTTGTCACCGTTCTCCTCGAGGAGCTTCTCGGCCTGGTACACGACGGTGTCGGCCTCGTTGCGGACGTCGGCCTCCTCGCGGCGGGCCTTGTCCTCGGCGGCGTGAGCGTCGGCGTCACGCATCATGCGGTCGATCTCGTCCTTGGAGAGCGCGGACTGACCCGTGATGGTGATCGCCTGCTCCTTGCCGGTGCCGAGGTCCTTGGCCGAGACGTTCACGATGCCGTTGGCGTCGATGTCGAACGCGACCTCGATCTGGGGGATGCCCCGGGGTGCCGGCGGAATGCCCACGAGCTGGAACTTGCCCAGCGTCTTGTTGTAGGCGGCCATCTCGCGCTCACCCTGGAGGACGTGCACCTCCACGGACGTCTGGCCGTCGTCCGCGGTCGTGAACGTCTCGGAGCGCTTCGTGGGGATCGTGGTGTTGCGCTCCAGGAGCTTGGTCATGACGCCGCCCTTGGTCTCGATGCCGAGGCTGAGCGGGGTGACGTCGAGGAGGAGGATGTCCTTCACCTCGCCCTTGAGAACCCCGGCCTGGACGGCGGCGCCCACGGCGACGACCTCGTCGGGGTTCACCCCCTTCTGGGGTTCCTTGCCCGTGATGTCCTTCACCAGCGCCTGGATGGCGGGCATGCGCGTGGAGCCCCCCACGAGGACGACCTGGTTGATGTCGCCGAGCGGGACACCGGCGTCCTCGATCGCCTGGTGGAAGGGGCCCTTGCAGCGGTCGACGAGGTCGGCGGTCATCTTGTCGAACTCGGCCCGGGTGAGGCGCTCCTCGAGGTGCTTGGGACCGGCGTCGGTGGCGGTGATGAACGGGAGGTTGATCGTCGTGTCGGCCACGGAGGAGAGCTCGATCTTGGCCTTCTCGGCGGCCTCTTTGAGGCGCTGCATCGCCATCTTGTCCGACGAGAGGTCCACCCCCTCCTTGTCCTTGAAGGACTTCACGAGCCAGTCGATGACGCGCTGGTCCCAGTCGTCACCGCCGAGTTGGGTGTCGCCGTGGGTGGACTTCACCTCGAAGACGCCTTCGCCGATCTCGAGCACGGACACGTCGAAGGTGCCGCCGCCGAGGTCGAAGACGAGGATCGTGTGGTTCTCGGCGTCCTTGTCGAGGCCGTAGGCGAGGGCGGCCGCCGTGGGCTCGTTGATGATGCGGAGCACCTCGAGGCCGGCGATCTGGCCCGCCTCCTTGGTGGCCTGGCGCTGGTGGTCGTCGAAGTAGGCGGGGACGGTGACGACCGCCTGCGTGACGGTGTCGCCGAGGTAGCTCTCCGCGTCCCGCTTCAACTTCTGGAGGATGCGGGCGGAGATCTCCTGGGCCGTGTAGGCCTTGCCGTCGACGTCGACCGACCAGGACGAGCCCATGTGGCGCTTCACGGAGCGGATCGTGCGATCCGGGTTCGTGATGGCCTGGCGCTTGGCGACCTCGCCCACGAGCACCTCGCCGGTGTTCGAGAACGCCACTACGGACGGTGTGGTGCGCCCCCCCTCGGCGTTGGGTATGACGACGGGCTCGCCGCCCTCGAGGACCGAGACGACGGAGTTCGTGGTACCGAGGTCGATGCCGACAGCCTTAGGCATGGGTGCTGCTCCTGTATGTGGGGTCTGTTGGTACGAAACCTGAGTGTGAGCCTATCAACTCTGAAAGGACCCCTTTTCTTCCGTTACATTGCTCCGCAGCTGGCGCTGCTCCGCGTGACCCGTGGGGCCCCCACCCCACGGGCCCCCGACCCCACGCCCACCCCCAAGCTGGCGCTGCCCCGTCACATTGCTCCGCAGCTGGCGCTGCTCCGCGTGACCCGTGGGGCCCCCACCCCACGGGCCCCCGACCCCACGCCCACCCCCAAGCTGGCGCTGCCCCGTCACATTGCTCCGCAGCTGGCGCTGCTCCGCGTGACCCGTGGGGCCCCCACCCCACG
>CAYJLW010000006.1:0-5297 GCA_964370965.1 uncultured Acidimicrobiia bacterium
GCCCGCACCTCCGGTCTGAACTCCCCCGGGTGCGGGTAGCCCGCCGGGAACGTAGCCTGCCGGGCCCCGGTCGTCGTCTCCGGCGTGGTCTGGGCGCCCACCGCGGCGGTGGCGTCGAGGCGCCACTCCATCTCGTAGTCCGCCGCGTCGAGGTCCACCTTCTCGTAGCCCAGCAGCGTGTCGCACACCCAGGTGATGAGGTACCCGCTGCAGACGTAGGTGGACTCCACCGTCGCCCGCAGGGTGACCGGCCCCAGCGTGCGGGCGTCACGGTTGGCCACACCGGGAAGCTCCAGGCGGTCCGCACAGGGGATGTCGATGCCGACGACCGTGACGGTGTCGTGGGGGTCCCAGCAGTTCATGGAGAGCCTCACCCAGGGGGCGACAACGTCGACGCGGGGTTCGATGCCGAGGAGGGTCAAGTCCAGGGTGTCCCAAGGACCCACGGCGCCGTCGGCGGCGACCGCCCGCGCCTTGGGCACGAAGCGGCCCTCCACCCCGTAGACGTACGCCGGTGAGGCGGCCGCCCCGCCCGAGGGGCCGTTGCTCACCGCCTCCACACAGCCGGCGCCCACCGCCACGCCGTCGGCGCAGTCGCCGTCTGCGTCCCACTCCAGCTTCGTGACCCCCACGCCGTCGGGGTCGGAGTACCCGGCGTGGAAGGTGAACGGCGTCCGCGGGCTGCCGTCACCGCCGTTCAGGAGGCCCAGCGGGTCGTCGAAGCAGCCGCCCCCGGGCTCCTGGAAGCACGGGTCCCACCACGCCATGTCCGTCTCCGGGCCGTAGACGTCGAGATCGACGGGCACTTGGAGGCCCAGAGGGCCGTGGCTGTACTCGTCCGGCGGGGTGCATGTCGTCTGCGCCGGGTTGCAGATCCGCACCGTGGGTCGGTACGCGCCCAGGGCGCTGTAGCCCGCCGGGAAGACGACCGTGAAGGTCCCCTGCCCCTGCCGGCCCGCCAGCACCGCCGTGGCCGGCCCCGCCGAGGGGCCGTTCAGCTCCCAGCGCACGTCGTAGCCCGCCAGGCTCAGCCCGCTCCCGACGTGCGTGTAGCCCGCCGCCGGACACAGCACCCCGAGGGAACATGTCGTGACGTGCGCGGCGAGTGTCACCGCCCCGCCCATGCGCACGTCTCGCGCCGGGAAGCCCGCCAGCGTGTCGCCGCAGGGCATCCCGAAGTCCGAGGACGCCGGGGACCAGCAGTCCATCTCCGCCTTCACGTAGAGGTCGTCGCTCACCTCCAGCGGCTCCTGGATCTGCTCCAGCGGGTCGGGCTCGAAACGGTCCCACGCCCCCACGGAACCGTCGTCGCCCACCGCCCGCACCTGCGGGTAGCGGGTACCCGCGCTCGCGTACACCACCGCCGGCGAGGACGCCGACCCCGACGCCTGCCCCGGGGAGACCGCCGTCGTGGAGTCCACCGTGCCGTTGCCGTCGGCGTCCCACTCCAGCGCCGTCACCCGCCGACCTTGCCCGGCGTCCGGGTCCGAGAAGTCGGCGTGCAACGTGAAGGGCTCCCCCACGAACCCGTCCGCCAAACCCGCGCTCGGCGCGCACAGCCCCGCCACCTCGAAGCAGGGCTCCCACCACTGCATCGAAGCGTCCGGGCCGGACGTGTCCAAGCTGCACGGCCCGAGGCAGGCGAGGTGGCCGTGCGCGTCCCAGACCGAATAGGCGCCGTCGTTGTCCTTGAAGCGCACCTGGGGCACCCGGCCGCCCGACGCGCCGTAGCTGTACGTCGTCGTCGCCGTGCCCTCCCCGTCCGAATCACTGATGTCAGTGGTCCGCTCCACACACGAATGGCTCTCGGCAGCCCCCGCAGGACAGTCCCCGTTGAAGTCCCACTGCACCCGCACCACCTGACCCCCCAACGGCGACCCCCGGTCCGCGTCCGCGTACGCCGCCGAGAACGTGAACGTCGTCCCCGGGCGGCCGTCCCGCCCCGCCCCACACACCCCGCCGTCGTTGCCCGCCGGGCTCCAACACTGCATGTCCGCCGTCGGATCGGCCACGGACGTGTCCAGGCTGCACGGCCCGAGGCAGGCGACGTGGCTGTGGGCGTCCCAACCCGAATAGGCGCCGTCGTTGTCCTTGAAACGCACCTGGGGCACCCGGCCGCCCGACGCGCCGTAGCTGTACGTCGTCGTCGCCGTGCCCTCCCCGTCCGAATCACTGATGTCAGTGGTCCGCTCCACACACGAATGGCTCTCGGCAGCCCCCGCAGGACAGTCCCCGTTGAAGTCCCACTGCACCCGCACCACCTGACCCCCCAACGGCGACCCCCGGTCCGCGTCCGCGTAGGCCGCCGAGAACGTGAACGTCGTCCCCGGCCGCCCGTCCCGCCCCGCCCCACACACGAACCCGTCGTTGCCCGCCGGGCTCCAACACTGCATGTCCGCCGTCGGCACCTCCACGGAGGTGTCCAGGCTGATGGGCACATTCGGCACGACGTCGTAGGAGTCCCCGAACTGGGAGCAGAGGAAGAAGGGCGGAGTGGCGCATGCCTCGTTGTGGCCCTGTGAGTACTGGCCGCTGATGTCCTTGGCGCGCACACGGGGGACGACGCTCACGGACGCGTTGTACGTCCACGTCGTGCTGGGCGTCGTGGTCTTGCGGTCGATGCAACTGTTGGAGTCCCCGGCGTTGTAGACACAGTCCCCATTCAGGTCCCATTGGTACTCGGCGATGCCGTAGTCGTCGGAGCCCGTGGCGGTGAAGGTGAAAGTCGTGCCCGGGCGGCCGTCGCGCCCGCCGAGGGCGCCGCCGTTGGGACTCCAGTAGTTCATCGTCACCGACGGGTCGTCGTCGGGCACGTCGAGGTAGATGTCCGCGCCGAGGCACGTGTACCAGTCCCAGCCGGAGGATGCGCCGTGGTCGTCCACGACGTACGCCTTGGGCACGACGTGGACCTCCCTTCCGAACGTCCAGGTCTCGGTGATGGTGCCGTGGGTCCCGTATCCGC
The DNA here is from genome assembly GCA_964370965.1 of uncultured Acidimicrobiia bacterium. Classification (GTDB taxonomy): domain Bacteria; phylum Actinomycetota; class Acidimicrobiia; order UBA2766; family UBA2766; genus CAYJLW01. Next base: position 2,963 of record CAYJLW010000006.1, read on the forward strand.
TGGCGGGCGTGCGCTTGTCGTAGGTGCCGTTGCCGTCGAAGTCCCAGTAGACCGCCACCTGGTCGGCCTCCGGGTCGCTCACGAACGTCGAGAACGTGAACTGGGTGTTCGGGGTGCCGTCGTTGCCGCCGGAGCCGTCACAGCTCAGGGCACCCAAGGGGTCGTGGTTGGGTTGCCAGACGTGGACGTCGATCGTGGGTGTGGCGTTGGGGAAGACGTAGAAGGCCGCCGTCGCCGTCGACGTCCAGGAGTCGCAGGCTGTCTTGTCGTTCGAGCAGAGCCGCACGCCGGGCATCACGGCACCCGTCGTCGAGTACGACGTGGTCCACTCCCAGACCGTGCCGTCGTTCACCGTGTTCGTGAGCTGGATATTCTGCTCGTAGTGGACGGTGGAGCCGTTTGCCGCGGGACCGTCACGGTCCCACTGCAGCCAGAACCAGCCGTTGTTGCCTCCGGGGAGCTCGCTGTCGTCCAACACCGAGGCAACCGGGCTCGAGGCATTGCTGCAGGTGTCGCCGACGTCGTCGTTCCGGCAGGTTCTCGCCCGGATGCGCACCTGGCCACCCACGCGGATCCGTTCCCACCCGGAGCCGCTGTCGTTCACACACACGTTGTTGGGTGCGGGAACGTACGAGCAGAGGCTCTCGGCCGTGTTCGCCGTGGCGGCGGCGGGGCGGGCACCGAGGGAAACCAGCGGACCGGAGACGGGGAGGACCTCGTCCCACGGCAGGGCGCCGAGAGTCCAGAGGCCGGCCCCCACAGCCAGGGACAGAGCGAGGCGCCTCACCATCCGACCGATCCCCATGCGCCCTACCTCCCGGCTCGCCCTTGCGTGTTGCCCACAGCGGCCGCTGCCGCTGTGGGCGAGACCCCCGCTGGCAGCAGGTGCGGAGGACGGAACAACCATAACCTGATGTCAGCTCATGTCAAGTCCTGGTAGCCTTGCCGCCAGTGGAAACCCAGCGACGCGCACGGACACACCGCTCCCAGACCACGCGCGGAGCGCTCCTGCAGGCCGCCGAGACCTGCTACGCCACCAGCGGCGGGGGGCGTGTCCGCCTCGCCGACGTCACCCAGGAAGCGGGCGTCACGACCGGTGCGCTCTACTGGCACTTCGCCAACCTCGACGACGTCGTCGAGGCCCTCTTCGGCGCCTACGACGCCGGGGTCCTCCGGGTGCTCGAAGACGCCGGGGGTCTCGTGGACGCCTGCCGCGCCTGGATCACCCTCCTTGCCGAGCGCCCCGGCACCGCACGCGTCGTCGTGGAGTCCGTCCGCCCCAACCGCCCCCTGGCCGCCGCCAAGGCCGCCGCCCGGCAGCGCTGGCTCGCCCACCTCGAACCCCTCCTCCCTCCCGGCATTCCCGCCCCCGAGCGCCCGGTCGCCGCCGGGCTCCTCGTCGACGCCGTCGAAGGTCTCGCCTACCCCGGCGCTGCCCGATGGGCCCCCCGCCCCGACCCTGACGAGCTCGCCCGTTGCCTCGGTCGCCTCGCCGGCGCCCTCCCCCCCGACCCGCACGGGGCAAAGAGTCCGCAGCGGCCCGGCGCCGCGGCGGAGCCCTCCCCGCAGACCCTCCCCGAGTGGCAGCCCCACCCCTCGAAGCAGGCCCCCACCACCCCCCGGGGCCGCGCCACCTGCGAGGCCATCAGAACTGCCGCCGTCGCAGTCTTCGCCGACAAGGGCATCATCGACGCCACGGTCGCCGACATCGCCCGCCGAGCCGGCGTGTCCGCGGCGACCGTCTACCAGTACTTCGTCGACAAGCACGACGTCTTCCGCAGTGCGCTGTTCCAGGCCCGGGGCGACATCCTGCCCGCGATCGAGCTCCCCCCCGTGGACTCCCGGCCCCCCATCGGCCTCGCCATGTCCGCCTACCTGGGCTACAGCCGCGCCCACGCCGGCCTCTTCCGGGCCTTCATGGAGTCCGTCGAGACGAGCGACGACTACGCCGCGTTCTGGCGCACGGTCCGGTCCCAGTTCACGACCTGGGCGGAAGCGGTCGCCACAGCCGGCCAGGAAGCGGGTCGCCTGCCCGCCGGCATCCGCCCCGCCCTCCTCGCCCAACTCGCCCTGGACGCCGCCGTGCGCTGCGCCTACGAGCGCGTCCTCCTCGGCTGGGACGCCGACGTCACCGACGCCGAGGTCGCCGCCGTCTTCGAACGCCTCCTCGCCCGGGGCTACGAACACCAGACCGGCTGACTGCGGCGCGCATGCCCCTCGCCGGGGCGTGCCACTGGCGCCGGGATCGGAACCCGTCGAGACCCTCCCGAACTTGTCGCGGGGGTTTTGGGGGTTGGCGCCGAAAACACCGCCCCGGGGGGGGGGGGGGGGGCGG
>CAYJLW010000006.1:5307-17803 GCA_964370965.1 uncultured Acidimicrobiia bacterium
CACCCCCCCCCCACCCCACAACACGCTCCCCCCCATGCGCCCCACCCACACAAAACCCCCCCCCAAAATCGCCGGGGGCCGGAAGGCCGGCGATCCGGCGCTCACCTCAGCTCGGCGATCCCGGCCTCGATGCCCCCACAGAGCACACGGATGTCGGGCACGCTCTCCCAGTCGCCCGTGACTCCGTAGCGGACGGTTCCGTTGTAGGAGAAGATGCCCACCGTGACCCGGACGGTGCTGCCGAGGGGCACGTACGGGAAGGCCTCGAGCATCAGCCGCCCGCAGACGTACAACGGGAGCTGCGGGCCGGGCACGTTGGTCGTCACGGTCTGGATCGTCCGCTGCGACACCTTGTAGGCGGTGCGGGCGCCGAGAGCGAGGAGCATCGGCGACGCGAAGCCGGAGAGTCGGGTGAGCACCTCACCTGCGACCGCCTCCTTGGAGTCCTTCAGGCCCTGCGTCTGCGCCGAGATCGCCGCGAGGCGCTCGCGGGGGTCGGCGATCTCGACGGGGAGCGTCGCCACCATGCCCGACACCTTGTTGTTGTACTCGTTGTGCTCCCCCGACGAGCGCACGGAGACGGGCACGAACGTCCGCACCTCCGCCGTCTCGACCGACTCGCCCCGCGACAACAGGAGGTCACGGAAGCCCCGGGTGATCGTGGCGAGGACGACGTCGTTCACCGTCCCGCCGGACGCCTTGGCCACCTGCTTCACGTCGGCGAGGGAGGCACGCGCCCAGTCCCAGCGGCGATGCGGCCCGATCGGCCCGTTCAGCGACGTCTTCGGCGCCGGGAGGAGGACGTCGGCGAAACGCCTGGCGCCCTTCGCCGTGTCGCGCAGAACCCGCCGCAGCGGCTGGGGCCCTTTGCGGACGAGGGCGCGGGCGGCGCGGAACTGCTCCATCGGGCTGCGCAGGAACCCGGCGACGGCGTCGGCCACGAGCGCCGCCTCCGACGGCTCGGGCGCAGGGCGCCACCCGGTGTCCTCCGGGAGCGGCGCGGGCTCCCGCGTCACGTCGAAGAGCACGGCCATCAGCTCGCTGCCCGAGATGCCGTCCACCATGCAGTGGTGGACCTTGGAGAGGAACGCCCAGCGCCCCCCTTCGAGGCCCTCGGCGACCCAGATCTCCCAGAGGGGCTTGTGCCTGTCGAGCTGTTGGGCCATCACCCGCGCCACGAGGTTGCGCAGGTCGTCGTCGCCCCCCGGCGGGGGCAGCGCCGTGTGGCGGACGTGGTACTCGACGTTGAAGTGCGGGTCGTCCACCCAGACCGGCCGCGCCAGCTCGAAAGGCACGAAGCGCACCTTCTGGCGGTACCGCGGGATGAGCGCCAGCTTGGCGCTGATCGCATGCACGACGTCCGCGTACGGCGGTGCCGGGCCCTCGAAGACGCCGACGGACGCTATGTGCATCGGCTGCACGGCATCCTCGGCATGCAGGAACACGGCATCGAGCGGGCTCATGCGGTCCATGCCCGCAATGATGGCCCCTGCGGGGCCCGCCCGCTCGCCGACCCGCCGGTGGCGTCCCGAGCGACAGCGCCCGCGCCGCCCCACAGCCCGAACTTGTCGCGCATTTCGGCGGTCCACCCGCGGAAACCGCGACAAGTTCGGACGGTCTATCGCGGAACCCTCACAAGGCCGTGGAGGACGCCCGAAGGCGTCGAGCTCCGCCCGCTCCGGCACACGCCCGTTGCGGAGCCGGTGCATGTAAGACGACAGCGACCCGAACGGCCAGCCGAGGCGCCCCGCCAGATCCCGCTGGGAGAGGCCCGCCTGCTTGCGCAGCACCTCGATCGCCTGTTCCACGCTGACATAGAGCAGCATCCGGCCCCCGGTCCGGTCGTCCCCCGAACCGGCCTCCTGCCCGTCTGGTCCGGCGACCCCGGCGGCATCCCCTCCCGGTCGCCCGAGCCTAGCCGGACCTGCAATGCAGGCTGCAGGACCGTGCCGTTCCCGGGAGCCGGCGGCGTCCGGAGCGGCAGCGCCCGCGCCGCCCCGCAGCCCGCAGCCCGCGCCGCCCCGCAGCCCGAACTTGTCGCGGATTGCGGGCGTCTACCCGCGCAAACCGCGACAAGTTCGGTGGGGAGGAGGCCGGTGCCGATGCCGAAGGCGCCCCGCACCCGTCAGCCCCTCGCGACGCGCCGGATCTCGACACGGGTCTCGCGGTCGTTGCAGCCCACGTCGCCGGCCCAGCCGTCCGAGGCGAGGTTCGGGTACTCGGCGAAGGTGACCGGGGCGAACTCGATGGGGTTGAACGGGCTCGGCATCACCTGCTGGAAGTGGCGGCCATCGGCGAACTGCGCGTTCGTCCAGGCGTGGGTGATCATGGCGTGGCCCGGCGGGAGCCGAGGCGTGAGGAGCGCCTTGGCCTCGAAGCGGCCCACGTCGTTGAAGACCTCGACCGTGTCGCCGTCTGCGATCCCGCGGCCGGCGGCGTCGTCCTCCCCGACGTAGACCACGGGCTCGCCCCGCTGCAGCGCCAGCATGAGCGCGTCCTCGGCGAAGCTCGTGTGGATGCTCCAGCGGGCGTGCGTGCCCCCGAGGACGATCGGAAAGTCCCCGCCCGCCCGCGGCGGGTCCTTGTGGCAGGCGAGCGCCTCGCCCAGCTCCAGGTACCAGTCGTGGTCGACGTAGAAGCTGATCCGCCCCGTGCGGGTGTTGTAGGGCTCCTTGTCCACGACGTGGCGGGTGAGGGGCACGGCGGGCTCGCCCGGCTCCAGGTCCCCGGCGAAGTCCGCCGAGTAGGGCAGGACGAGGCCGGGGTCGGTGAAGTGCACCCAGCCGCGGCGCTTCACGTCCTCCCAGGGGAGCTGCTCGATGTTGCGGGTGTGCTCGTAGGCGTCCCGCGTGAAGGCCTCCCCGGCGTCGATGCCGCCGGCGTCCTCGCTGCCCGCGCCGCCGGCGTCGGGGAGGTTCTGGTCGAGGGCGTCGACGGAGTACACGGCGCCCGTCTCGGGGTCGACCACCGTGGTGATGCCCCGCTCCCGGGCCCGCTCCCCGATGCGGGCCACGAGATCGGTGAAGATGCGGAAGTCCGACCGGCTCTCGTACAGCGGCTCGGTCGCCTTGAACGTGAAGTGCCCCACCGGCTGCCAGAACCCGGCGAGGAGGCGTCCGGAGGTGCGCTCGTAGAGGCCGCAGGCGGGCAGGACGTAGTCGGAGTTGCGGGCCGAGCCGCTCCAGCGCCAGTCCACGGTGACGACGAGGTCGAGCTTCGGCCAGAGCGTGTCGAGGACGCGCTGGTTCGCCCGGCCCCGGCGCACGGGGTCGCCGCCCCACACGAACATCGCCTTCGGGTCCGTGCCCGGCGCCGGGTACACGTGGCGGGTGCCGCCGGCGAGCGCCTCGTCCACGAACTCGTGCAGGGGCCGGGTGAGGTACGGGTCCCAGGAGTTCGCCGCCTCGCTCATCTCCAGGAGCCCCCCGTGGAAGAAGTACAGGTGGGAGGAAGGCTGCATGAACCGACCCCCCACCGTTGAGAAGACCTCCTTCAGGATGCGGTACTCGCTGAAGCCCCGCTCCTCCCAGCGCGGCCAGTCCGGGTGGTACCGGGCGCTCTCCACCATCTGGCGCATGGCCGCCTCGACACCCCGGGTGGACTCGCGCACGAACAGGGCGCACTGGGCGTTGAAGTTCGCCCCCTTGCGACCTAGGTGGCCGCAGAGCGCCCAGTTGTAGAGCATCGCCCGCTCCATGAGGTTGCCGTGGTAGAAGCGACCCGGGTTGTACGTGACGGCGTTCACGACCCCCTCGGCGGCGGCGAACTCGCGGGCGAAGCGCCGGATCGTCTCCGGGTTCGTCCCGCACACCTCCGCCGCCTGCTCCGGGCGGTAGGACGCGTCCAGGTGCTCGCGCAGCATCCGGAAGACCGTGCGCACCCGTTTCGGGCCCGCGAGGGTGCCGACTTCCCACTCGCCGTCCAGGACGGGGTCGAGGCCACCGAGGACGAGGACGCGGTGAGGCGCCGTGGTGAGCCCGGTCGCGGCGTCCCAGAGGTAGAACACCCAGTCCCGGCCGTCGGCTACGACGTCGGCCTCCGCGAGGTACTTGCCGTCCTCGCCCACGAGCAGGGGCAGGTCGGTCTGCTCCTTCACGAACGCCTCGTCGTAGAGGCCCTCCTCGACGATCACCTGCGCGACGGCGAGGCCGAACGCGGCGTCGCTCCCGGGGCGCACCGGGATCCACTCGTCCACCTGGATGCACGACGGGCTGTACTCCGGCGTGATCGCCACCACCTTCGTGCCGTTGTAGCGGGCCTCGGTGAAGTAGTGGTGCCAGGTGATCTGGGAGTAGGCGGGGTTCCCGCACCAGATCACGATCATGTCGGCGTGGTACCAGTCGTCCGCCGAGGAGCCCACGGAGGAGTTGCCCAGCATCTCCAGGGCCCCCTGGTGGTCGTCGCCGATCTCGGTGTTCACGAGCGGGATCGGGATCCCGAGGCCCGTGGCGAGGCGGCCCCAGTCGACGCCGCCGGCGGTCTCGCCGTGGGTGCCCCCCGCGTTCACGACCGTCTTCGGGCCGTGCGCCACGATCGTGTCGAGGACGCCGTCGGCGACGTCGGTGAGGACCTCGTCCCAGGAGACCCGCTCCCAGCGGCCCCCGCCCCGCTCCCCCACCCGCCGCATCGGGTACTTCACCCGCTGCGGGTCGTACATGCGGTGCGTGTACGCGATGCCCTTCTGGCAGCCCCGCGGGTTGCAGTCCGGGACGTCCGGGTCGTTCGGCGGGTCGTAGGTGCCGGACTGCTCCTCGCGCAGGACGACGCCGTTCCACGCGAAGGCGGCGAGGGAGCAGGTGAGGTTCTGGCCGCAGTTGAGGTCGTGGGAGACGCGGGTGACGTTGTCCCAGGGGATCGGTTTGCGACGCATGTCCACCAGGTCCCAGGGGGCGGGCGGCCCGGCGCCACGGCGGCGCTCCAGTCCGACGAGGTCCGGGCCCGCCGGTGCACGGCCGGGGGCCGGCGGGGGGGCCGGGTGCCCCAGGTGGGCGAGGTCCGCGGCGCACACGGCGGCGGCGAGACGGCAGAGGGCGGCGTAGAACGGGACCGCCCGGGGGCCGATCCGGGACGACATGGCAGCGGCGAGGTCCCCGACGTGGAGGCGGAGGAAGCCCCGGGCGCCGAGGCGGTACGGCGCCGGGTCGCGCCCCGCGGCCGCGGCGGCCGCCTCGTCACAGGCCAGGACGTGGAGGAACTCGAGCTCGGTGGCGACGTGGTCGGGGCGGTCCCGGTGCCCGTCGCGGGCGGCGGGGGCGAGGCCGAAGTGGTCGTAGAAGCGCAGGACGTCCTCCATCACCTTCAGGCGGCCGCCGCCGTGCTCGGCCTCGTAGGCGAAGCAGGGTGCGCCGAGCGGGCCGCCGAGCTCGAAGCAGGCGAGGTGGTCGGCCTCCATGGCGGCGAGATCCGTGGGGGCGCCGAGCGCGGGCGGGTCGACGGCCCACGGCGCGGCGGCGAGGGCGGCAGCGAGGTCGCCGGCGTAGGTGCCGTCGGCGACGGCGGCGTGCAGCTCCGCTGACGGCCAGCGGAACCCGGCGGCGAGGAGGCGGTAGGCGGCGGCCCGGGCGGCGGCGGGGTCGGCGGCGCTCATCGTGCCTCCAGCGCCGTCTCGACGGGGTCGACCGTGTACGGACCGAGCAGCTCGGTGGTGCGCTTGGCGACGAGGACGTCCACGAGCTCGGAGGGCTCCTTCGGGCGGCGGCGCCGCTTGGCCGTCTCGGCGTGCAGCGTCCCGAGGGCGGCGTCCACACCGGGGCCGAAGAGGCGCCGGAGGTACTCCGTCGGGACCCGGGGCGGGCCGTCGCAGTCGGGGGCGCCGTCGGGATCGAGGCGGGGCGGCGAGATCGGGGGCACGTAGTAGACGTTCGGCTCGCAGCCGTACTCGGGGTGGAGCGGGAGCGCAACTTGCCATTCGTGTACGAGCCGGTGCACGGCGGAGGCGCCGTCCTCGACGTCGCCGATCCAGATGCAGCGCCCCGGGCACATCCGCACGCACATCGGCGCCACGCCGACGTCGAGGCGGGACGTGCAGCCGTGGCACTTCTCCGCGTGACCCTCGACGGTGTTGCGGAAGATCACCTTGTACGGGCACGCCGCCATGCAGGGCGTCGCCTCGCAGGCGGCGCAGGCCCGCGGGTCGGCGACCTCCACGACGCCGTCGTCCCGTTTCGTGATCGCCCCCGCCGGGCAGGCGACCGTGCACGCCGGGCGGCTGCAGTGGTTGCAGGTGCGGGGGAGGTAGAACATCCAGGCGTTCGGCCACGCACCCCCGCCCACGTCCTCCTCCCAGTTCGGCCCCCAAGTGGGCGTAGTGGCGGGAGCCAGGACGGCGCCGGGGTCGGCGCCGTAGAAGACCTCGTCGTGGTTGAACTCCATCACGCCGCCGTAGTCCTCCGTGGTGGGCACGCGCCCGGCCAGGACGGCGCCGTCGGCGCCGAGGCCGCCTCCCATGGCCTCCCAGTCCCGCGGGTAGCCCCGGCCGGGCTGCGTCGTGACCGTCATCCACCACTCGTGGTCCATGCCCTTGGCGTTCGCCCAGCCCACCTTGCAGGCCACGACACAGGTCTGGCAGCCCATGCACTTGTTCAGGTCGATCACGAACCCGATCTGGCCCACGGCCCCGCCTCCTGGTGCAACCACGGCGCGAATTAATTGACTGACCGATTAGTCTTCTCCGTGACAGCGCCCTCGTCAAGGAGGACCCCCTGGCGACGACGAAACAGGCCCGGCTGGGCAGGCCGCGGGCAACCGCGAGCGACGACACCCGCCGCCGCGTCCTCGCCGCCGCCCGCCATTGCTTCGCCCGCTGCGGCTACGCCGCCGCCACGAACCGGGCCATCGCCGAGGAGGCGGGCCTCACCGCCGGCGCCCTGTACCACTACTTCGCCTCCAAGCCCGCCCTCTTCCACGCCGTCCTCGCCGAGACACAGCAAGTCGTGCTGGGGCGCTTCGAGGCGGCGGCCGCCGCCGAGGCCGCGTTCGCCGGACGCATCCGCGCCGTCCTCGACGAGTCCGTGGCGCTGAACCGCGACGACCCCTCTCTCGCCGCGTTCGTGTCGGTGTCCACGATCGAGGTCCGCCGCCACCCCGAGTTGGGCACGGACGCCGCCGCCGTGGGCGCCGCCACGTACGGGTTCTTCGACCGCCTCGCCCGGGAGGCTGACGCGGCAGGGGAGCTCGCCTCCGGCGTCGATCCCCGCCATGTCGCCGGCATGCTCGTCGCCGCCTCGATGGGCCTCGCCCTCTTCGCCGCCGCCGCCGGCCACGACGCCCTCCAGGGCGCCGTCACCGCCGCCTTCGAGCGCCTCGTCGACGGCACCCTCCTGCGCGCCCCGGGGCGGGGCCGGCCCCGCTCGCGCAACTCCCGCTGACCGTCCCCCCCGACCCCCCGACCCCCCGACCCCCCGACCGAACTGGTCGCGCCACGCGTCATATGCGACGCGCAGCGCGCCCAGAAGCGCCGACGGGACGCCCCGGGAGGCCCGACGGGAGGCCCGACGGGAGGCCCGACGGGAGGCCCGACGGGAGGCCCCGGGGGCGCCAAGCACGTCAACCGGTCCCGGTGGGCGGCCGGGCACTGAGCCGGTAGCCCACGCCCGGGGCGCTGAGCAGCAACTCCGGGGTGCGCGGGTCCCGCTCGATCTTGCGACGGAGATAGCGGACGTACGTCCAGAGGTACTCCTGAGCGTCCCGGTATCCCGGGCCCCACACCCGCTCCAGGAGCTCCTCGTGGGTGAAGACCCGCTCGGGCGACTCGGCCAGCGCCCTGAGCAGCCGGTACTCCGTGGGGGTGAGGCGAACCGCCTCGCCCCGCACGGTCACCTCGCGCCGGAGCGTGTCGAGGCGCAGGTCCGGGAGCTCGACGACGCCGTCGTCCGGGGTCGTCGCCCGGGTCCGCCGCAACACAGCGCGGACACGGGCGAGGAGCTCGTCGATACCGAAGGGCTTCGTGAGGTAGTCGTCGGCCCCCGCGTCGAGGCCCTGCACCTTGTCGGCCTGCCCGGTCTTCGCCGTGACCAGGATGATCGGCACACGCGAAAATGCCCGCACGCGCCGGACGACCTCGATTCCGTCGCAGCCGGGGAGCATGACGTCCAAGAGGACGAGGTCGGGGTCCTCGCGCGCCACCAGCGTGGCCGCCTCCGTGCCGCGGGCGGCCGTGAACACCTCGTAGCCCACGCTGCGGAGGTTCAGGGCCAGGAGACGGCGCAGGCGAGGGTCGTCGTCGACGACGAGAACCCGCGCCTGGTTCCCGGCCTGCGTGCTCTCACCCTCCATGCGCCCTTCCCGGCCGCCGTCCCCGCCACACTAACCGGCGGCGGGAAGCGTGACCACGACAGTGGCGCCCCCTCCCGGGGTCGCCTCGCAGCGGATGCCGGCGGAAGACCCGTGGGCGTCGACGATCCCCTTGCAGACGAAGAGGCCGAGGCCGGCCCCGGCCACGCCCTCCTCCGCCGCCCGCCGGAAGGGCTCGAAGGCCACCCCCTCGATGCCCGGAGGCATCCCCGGGCCGTGATCGACGACGCTGATCCGCACGCCGGTGACGTCCCTCGCCACCACGACATCGACGGGCCCCGCCCCCGGAGCGTGCTTCATTGCGTTGTCGAGGAGGTTCGCCAGAACCTGTTCGACCCGCCGGGGGTCGGCACTCACGCCAGGCGTGGCGCCGGCGACGTGGACCCGCACCCTGGCGCCCTGGTTCCGGTAGCGGGCGACGACGCCCCGCACGAGCGCCTCCGCGTCGACCGCCTCGACGCCCACGGTCAGCGTCCCGCTCTGGATCATGGCCGAGTCCCGCAGGTCCGCGGCGAGCCCCTCGAGCCGGCCCGCCTCGTCGCTCACCGCCTCGCAGAACTCGCTCCGGGTGTCGTCGTCCCACACCCTCGGGAGCAGGAGGCTCTCGGCATAGCCCCGCACGGACGTGAGCGGCGTACGGAGCTCATGGGAGACGACGGCAAGGGACATCGAGGTCGCCGCCCGCGAGGCGGCCAGTTCGGCGTTGAGCCCGTCGAGTACGGAGCGCTGCGCGTCGATGCCGTCCCCGACGGCGATGAGGAAGAAGGCCGTCACGACCGGCAGGCCCACAGGAGCCAGGCCGTAGACGAACGGGATTGCGTCGGGCCACGTCGCCACGACCGCAACGCCGACGGCGACGCTGCCGACCGCGCCGGCGCCGAGCATGACGCGACGACCGAGCACGTCGGCCCCGGCGGCGGGAAAGCCGGCGATCACCCACACCGGACTCCAGAGACCGCCGCTCGCCCCCACGAGGAGGCCGAACACGGCGGCGACGGCCGTCGTGGCGGCGACGCGCACCCGGCGGTTCGACACGGCCTCACTGGCGAAACGGCCCACGACGACGAGGAGCGTCTCGGCGACGAGGAAGAGCCCGACGTCCCCAGGCCAGGACCGGCGCAGGGCGAGACCGACGGCGGTGAGGCTGAGGACGAGGACCACGAACCAGTCCGCGGCGGCGTCCCGGGCGCGCACGATCTCGGCTGCCCCGCCCCCGGGGGCGGCGCCCTCCGGGGCGGCGCCCTCGCCGCCCGCGGGCAGCCGAACCTCCAGCGTGGGCTCCCGCCGCATCGTGCCCCCGTGCGCGTCGACGATCGCCTCGGCGAGACCCAGGCGGGCGAGCCCTCTGGGGTCCTCCCCGCCCGCCGTGGCCGCCGACCCCGCCGACACCCGGACGCCGCCCCGCTCCGGGACGACCCGCACCACCAGCTCAGCCGGCCCTGCTCCCGTCGCCTCGAACAGGGCTGTGAAGGCATCCCCGAGGAGGCCGGCGTCGGCCGCCGTGAGCACCGCCCCTCCCTCGACCCGGACGCGCAGGCCCGCCGCCGCCGCCGCACCGGCGAGGACGTCGCGGATGTCCACGGGCGCCCGCTCCAGGGCGAACAGGCCCGCTTCGAGGCGCTCGGCGTCGAGGACCTCGTCGAGGATCGCGTCGACGGCGTCGGCGGCGAGAACGACCGCCCGGCAGGCGTCCCGGCGGGTCTCGGGGTCCCGGGCGGCGGCGAGCCTGTCGGCGGCGTGGCGGATGTCGGCCAGGGGCCCCGCCAGGTAGCGGGCGGTCGATGCTGCGAACGACGTCGATGCCGCCGCGGACCGCTCGAGAGCGCTGTGCAGGGAGTGGGCCCGTGTCACCTCGATCCAGTAGGCGTCGGCGCCGCGGCGGACGAGGTCCGCGATGCCGACGAGCACGGTGCCCACGATCACGATCCGGAGCGGGTCCCACCCGGCGTCCCATGTCCCCCACAGGTAGGCGCCGCCGCCCGCGGCGGCGAAGGCCACGGCAAGGCAAAGGCAGTAGAGGGGCCCCCAGCGCCGGTCGGGCGAGGAGGCCACGAGGACGACGGGAACGAGCAGCCACGTCCAGGCCGGGTCGAGGAGACCTGCGCGGGCGACGACGGCGGCGACGCACGCGCTGTCCACGACGACGAGGGCCCAGAACCCCCGGGCCGGGACCCGGCGCACGACGGGCACCCCGGCGGCGGTCCCCGCCACGCTCACGCCCCAGACCGCCAGCGCGAGTCCTTTCCACCCCGGGGGGGCGCCTACACCGAAGACTGTGAGCGCCACGGCGGCGCCGAAGAGGAGCAGGTGAGCACCCAGGATGCGCGCCAGCATGCGGTACGCCTCCTCGGCGGGCGCCGCTGGCGGGAGGGCGGCGTCACGATCCGGCATCGGAGCCGCAGCGTACCGGCCCCCCGCCTGATAGCGGCCTGAGAACGACGCCTCTGCCCTGAGAAGGCCATGAGGACCCCTTCTCAGCCTGCCCGGTCCGTCTTACGTTCGCCGTGAGACGAGGTTCCCCCGTCAAGGGAGCCGGAACGATCGAGGAGGCATCATGCACGACCGGCATGCCCGACACCGGCTCCGGGCAACGGGTGGACGGCTAGCCGCGGCGTCGCTGGCCGCGGCTGCCCAGGGCGCTCCCGCAACCCCCCGGCCGTGCCCACGACGAAGGGTGGTACCGTGACGCCCGGTCGAACGGAGAGGCGGGATCCCGTGTCCGGGCGCCATGTCTCCCTCATGGTCGTCGGTGTCTTCGCTGCGCTGGCGTTGGTGACCACCGCCCTGCCCGCAGTGGCGGAGCCGCCCCCTGATGCCGCCACCGCCGCCGCGCTGCAGGAGGCACTCGACGGCTGGCGGGACGAGCAGCGCTCCCTGGGGGCCACGGCCCGGGTGGTGGTGCCGGGCGGCTTCGAGTGGTCGGGCGCCAGCGGCCTGCGGGACCTCTTCACATGGCGGCCGATCACCCCCGACGAGCCCGCCATCGTGGGCAGCTCCACGAAGCCCGTCACGGCCACGGTCGTCCTGCAGCTCGTCGACGAGGGCCGCCTCCGTCTCGACGACCCGATCGCCGACTGGTACCCGGACTACCCGCACGCCGCCCAGATCACCCTCCGCCACCTCCTGGCGCACCGGAGCGGCATCCCCGAGGTCGCCACCCAGGACCTCTTCTTCCTCTTCACCTCCTTCCTGCAGCCGTGGCGATGGTGGACGCCCCGCGAGCTCGTCGACTGGACGACGCTCCCCCTGCCGATCTGGTCACGGGACCTCGGCCGTCTCGTCCCCCGCGCGCCCGCCCCGGTAGGCACCTGGGGCTACGCACAGGCCAACTACCACATGGCGGCGGCGATCGTGGAGCGGGTCACGGGCCGGCCCTTCGCCGCCGAGGTGCAGGAGCGCATCGTTGCTCCCCTCGGCCTCACCCACACCTACCTGCCCACCCCGGGAACCGAGCCTCCCGTCGCCGGCCTCACCAACCTCTTCGGGATCCTCCCGTTCCTCCTCCCCACGGACTGGGCGCTACCCGTGAAGCAATCTCTCTTCAGCGGCGCCTGGACGGCGGCCGGGCTCGTCTCGACGGCAGCAGACCTGAACGTGTTCCTGCGCGCCCTCTTCGAAGGACGGCTCCTCTCGGCCGCCGCCCTGGCGGAGATGACCACACTCGTCCCGATCCCGGCGATCCCGCCCCCGGACTCCTACGGCCTCGGTCTCTTCTCGGGCCTGACCCCGAACGGGTCCCGCACGATCGGCCACGGCGGCGTCGCCCCCGGCTTCCGCACCGTCATGGAGCACGTCCCGGACCTCGGCGTCTTCGCCACGGCCACCCTGAACACGGACTCCCAACCCCTGCCGGGGCCGCCAGAGCACGACTTCGTCCCGGCCGTCGTCGACGTCGTACGGGGAGCGGCGCCACCTGGCAGCACAGCTACCAGAAGACCGACATGACGGCGACCCTGCAGAGCCGGACACCGGAGGCCTGAGCCGTCTGACGGGTGGACGGGGAGGTGGCGGGGCAGACCGGGGAAGTCGGGCCTGCCCCGCCGTCCCGGGGTGCGAGCGGGCCACAGGGGGCGACGAGGGCATCCTGCCGGAACCGGTGCTGATGATGGCACGCGAATCACAGGCATGCAATTACGCCGGTTGTCACACACGTCTACGAGGTCCGCCTCGGCCGCCGACGCGGCCACGAGCAGAGCGGCGCTCG
>CAYJLW010000006.1:17903-20436 GCA_964370965.1 uncultured Acidimicrobiia bacterium
ACGTCTACGAGGTCCGCCTCGGCCGCCGACGCGGCCACGAGCAGAGCGGCGCTCGCCTCGTCGTGGTCGTGCAGACCGACGCCCTCCCCCTCTCCACGGTCGTCGTCCTGCCCACGTCCACCCGCGCCCGACCCACGTCCTTCCGCCCGGCGATCTCTGTCAAGGGCGAGACGACACAGGTCCTCACGGAACAGGTCACGGCCGTCGACACGGATCGACTCGGCGGCCGCGTGGCGCGCCTCGGAGCCGCGGAACTCGCCCGGGTCGACCAGGCGCTGCGGGACGTGCTCGGACTCTTCTGATCCCGATGCGCCCGTGCTGCAACCGGTGCCGTGGCCGCGCCGCCCGGTACACTCCATGGCCTCATGCCGCTCTACGCCTACCGCTGCAGCGACTGCGCCCACGAGTTCGACGACCGGCGCTCGATCGCCGAGCGCGACGCGGCCACCTGTCCCGTCTGCGGGGCCGCCGGCCGGCGCCTCCTCGCCACAGTGAGCGCCGTGGGCCGCGCCCCGGAACCCCGCTGCGGGGGCGACGTCTGCGCCACCCGCCGCGCGGCCGGCGCCCCCTGCACCCAGGGCTGAACCCGCACCTCCGGTCGCTTCGACCTCTCCTACCGGCTCCGCGACAGGAGCCCGAGGCCGACGATCTCGTTCAGGGTGGTGAGGGCGTCCGCGAGGGGGATGTCGGCGGTGCCCTCCAGCTCCGCCCGCACGATCGCCCAGCCCATCTCGAAGAGCACGGCGGCGGCGGCGGCGGCGTCGACGGTGGGCCGGATCGTGCCCTCCCGCCTGCCGGCGTCGAGGGTCTCGGCGAGGAGTCCACGGATGCGACTGCGCTGCATCTCGGCGGCACGCCGGGAGACGTCGCCGCCCACGAGGTTGTCACCGCCGAAGAGGGAGGCCCGCAACAGCTCGTCGTGGCCATAGTGCGCGGCCGTCGCCTCGACGAGGGCGCGGAGGCGGTCGGGGACGCTGCCGTCCCGGGAAAGGGCGGCGGACGCCTTCTCCAGGAACCGCTCCAACGACGAACCGACGACGGCGAGGTAGGCGGCCTCCTTGGAGTCGAAGTGGAGGTAGAAGCTCCCCTTGCCCGTGGCCGCTTCGCGGGTGATGTCCTCGACGGTCGTGCGCCGGTACCCGAAGCGGCGGAAGTTCGCCTCCGCTGCCTCCACGAGGCGGTCCCTGGGCTCGGCGGCGAGTCCCTCTGAGATCTCGGCCATGCCCGGAGTGTAGCGCAGTTGACGACGACTGACTGATCTCGTAGTCTGGTCAACAGTCAGAATCCCCTCGGGAGGAACGCCCGCGATGTACCCCCGCCAACCCTCGGTGCACCTCACCGAGGAGCACGAGACGTTCCGCAAGTCCGTCGCCGCGTTCGTGGAACGAGAGATCCGCCCCCACGCCGACGAGTGGGAGTCCGCCGGGGAGTTCCCCCGCGACCTCTTCCGCAAGGCCGCCGACGCCGGCTTCCTCGGCCTCCGCTACGACCCCGCCTACGGGGGCAGCGGCCTCGACTTCTTCGCCACGTGCGTCCTCTGCGAGGAGCTCGCCCAGGGCGACACGATCGGCACCGCCGTCGGCCTCCTCGCCCAGTCCGAGTTCGCCCTCTCGATCCTCGCCGACGAGGCCTCCGACGAGATCAAGGCGGAGTACCTCGCCCCGGCGATCCGGGGCGAGCGCATCGGAGCCATCGGCGTCACCGAGCCCGGGGCGGGGTCCGACGTCGCCGCCATCGCCACCCGGGCGCGGCGCGACGGCGACGACTACGTGATCTCGGGCCAGAAGACGTTCATCACCAACGGCACCCGGGCGGACTTCGTCTCCTTGGCCGTGCGCACCGGCGAGAAGGGCCCCCGGGGCGTCTCCCTCGTCGTCTTCCCCACCGACACGGCGGGCTTCAGCGTGGGCCGGCGACTCGACAAGCTCGGGGCCCGGGCGTCGGACACGGGCGAGCTCTTCTTCGACGAATGCCGCGTGCCCGTGCGCAACCTCGTGGGCGAGGAGGGCCGGGGGATGCGCTACATCCTCTCGCACTTCGCCGGCGAGCGCCTCGTGATCGCCGCCTTCGCCGTGGGGGCGATGGAGCACCTCATCGAGCTCGGCCTCGACTACGCCCGCACCCGGGAGGTCTTCGGCACCACCCTCACGGGCTACCAAACGTGGCGGCACCGCTTCGCCGAGATGGCCACGAAGCTGGAGGCCACCCGCCTCCTCGCCTACCAGGCGGCCGACCTCCTCAACCGCAGGGAACCCACGGGCGACATGGCCGTCTCGATGGCCAAGCTGCACGCCGCCGCCGCCGTGAAAGACGTCGCCGCGGAGGTCCTCCAGGTCCACGGCGGCTTCGGGATCATGGAGGAGTCGCCGGTCCCCCGCTACTACCGGGACGTGTCCGGCTTCGGCATCGGGGCCGGCACGTCCGAGATCATGCGCGAGCTCATCGCGCGGGCACTGGTGTGACGATGTTGGAGGCTCACGACTCACGTATGTGAGTCGTGAGCCTCCGAAGTCGCCACGGCGACGGGGGTTGG
>CAYJLW010000006.1:20446-52787 GCA_964370965.1 uncultured Acidimicrobiia bacterium
CTGGCGGGCGCGGGGGGGGGGGGGGCCCCCCCCCCCCCCCCGGCGGGGGGGCCCCCCCCCCCAAACCCCCCGGAGAGAAGGGACGAGAACATGGAACGGGTAGGAGCGGTGGACGCCTGGGCGTCGATCATGGCGCCGGGCACCGCCGAGCGCTGGCCGGAGCAGTTCTGGCACATCTTCGAGAAGTACGGCGTGGCGGAGCGCTTCCGCAAGGGCTCCACCGTGGAAGAGGTCCTCGCCGAGATGGACGAGGGCGGCGTCGACGTCATCGTGGCGTCGTCCTTCAAGTTCCTCGACACCTGGGTCGTCGACAACGACGAGAACGCCAAGTACGTCGCCCAGGCCCCCGACCGCTTCGTGGGCTGCTTCACCGTGGACATCCGGGACCCGATGCCGGCGATGCGCGAGTTCCGGCGCTGCATCGAAGAGCTCGGCTACCGGGCGTTCCGCCTGGAGCCCTACCAGTTCGGCGACGGCCGCACCTGGGCGCCGCCGCCCACCGACCGCATCTACTGGCCGTTCTACGTGGCCTGCTGCGAGTACGACGTCCCGCTCTGCATCCAGGTGGGCCACACCGGCCCCCTCCTGCCGTCGGAGTGCGGCCGGCCCATCTACCTCGACGAGGTCGCCCTCACCTTCCCTGACCTGCGCATCCTCGGCACCCACGTGGGCAACCCGTGGGAGGAGGAGATGATGATCCTGGCCTGGAAGCACCCGAACGTCTACGTGGAGACGTCCGCCCGGCCGGCCCGCCACTGGCCCGAGAGCCTGCGCCGCTTCGCCGGCGGCTACGGCCAGGACAAGATCATCTGGGGCACCGACTACCCCCTCCTGCCCTTCAAACGCACCGTCGACGACGTCTACGACTGCGGCTTCTCCCCGGAGGCGACCCGCAAGATCCTGCGCGACAACGCCTTGCGCGTGTTCAAGATCGACCCGAAGGAGCGCTGATGGACATCCTGCTCACCAAGGAGCAACTCGCCCTCAAAGCCGAGGTGCGCGAGTACCTCGACGACGCCTACCCGCCCGAGCGGGTCCTGCAGATGGAGCGCGACGAGGAGTACCCCGAGGAGTTCTCCGCCGAGTGCGCCCAACGGGGCTGGACGGGCATCCCCGTCCCCACCGAGTACGGCGGCCGCGGCGGGGGCGTCCTGGACCTCTGCGTGTTCGTGGAGGAGGTCGCCCGCACCTGCATCTCCCTCTCGACCCTGTACATCAGCGGGACGATCTTCGGCTCCCACGCCCTCGACATCGCCGGCACCGAGGCCCAGAAGGAGAAGTGGCTCCCCCGCATCGCGTCGGGCGAGATGCGTTTCGCCCTGGCGATGTCGGAGCCCGCGGCGGGGTCGGACTTCGCTTCCATGCTCACCCGGGCCGGGCCCGTCGGGGACGCCATGTGGCGCATCGACGGCATGAAGGCGCCCATCTCGGGCGCCGAGCGCGCCGACCTCGTCATCACGGCCGCCCGCACCGCCACCCACGAAGGCGCGTCCCGTCAGAAGGGGATCTCGCTGTTCGTCGTGGAGGCGGCCACGCCCGGCATGACGTTCCGGCGACGCCGGTACGCGGCGATGAAGGCCCTCATGGTGAACGAGGTCCACTACGAGGACTGCCGGGTGCACGAGTCCGCGTTCCTCGGCGATCCCGACGACGGCTGGATGAACCTCGCCCGCCTCATGGACATCGAGCGCACCGCGGCCTCCGCGCAGATGGTGGGCGTCGCCCAGGCCACGCTCGACGACGCCGTCGCCTACGCCCAGGAGCGACGCCAGTACGGCAACCCGATCGGCCACTTCCAGGGAATCAGCCACCCCCTCGCCGACGCCCTCACGGACGTCAACGCCTCCCGCGTCCTCATCCACGCCGCCGCCCGCAAGCGGGACCTCGAGGGTCCCTGCCCCAAGGAGGCGTCAATGGCGAAGCTCTTCGCCACGAACATGGCGTTCCGGGTGGCGAACTCGGCGATGCAGACCGCCGGGGCCGTGGGCTACGAGGCCGACTCGCCCTTCGTGCGCCGCCTCCTCGAGGCCCGGGGCGGGGAGCTCGGGGGGGGTACCAGTCAGATCCAGCGCAACATCATCGCCCGCTTCATGGGGCTGCGGTGAAGGCCCTCGTCTACGGCGGGCCCGGCCACATCGCCCTCGCCGACGTGGCCGACCCGGCACCGGGGCCGGGCGAGGTCCTCGTCGAGGTGGGTGCCGCCGGGGTGTGCGGCACCGACCACCACCTCGTCGCCGGCGAGCTCGGCGTCCCACCGGGGACGATCCCCGGCCACGAGGTCGCCGGCGTCGTCGTCGGCGTCGGCGTCGGCGTCGCGGACTGGCGGGCGGGCGAGCGGGTGACGTCCTACGGTCAGGTCGTCTGCGGCGCCTGCCCGGCCTGCCTGGGCGGCCACGCGAACCGCTGCCTCCGCCCCGTCGGCGTCGGGATGGCCCGCCCGGGTGGTTTCGCCGAGCGCTTCACCGTCCCCGCCGGGTGCCTGGTCCGCCTCCCCGACGACGTCGCCGACGACGTGGGCGCGATCGCCACGGACGCGATCGCCACACCGTTCCACGCCCTCACGGCCGTGGGCCGCATCACCGCCGGAGAGACGGTCGTCGTGGTGGGCTGCGGCGGTCTCGGCACCCACGCCGTCCTCCTCGCGCGTCTCGCCGGGGCGGGCCGGGTCGTCGGCGTCGACCCCTCGCCCGCAGCCCGCGACGCCGCCGGTGCCGCCGGTGCGGACGCGGTCTTCGACCCGTCCGCTGAGGAGGCGCCCGGCAAGGCCCTGCGCGCTCTCGCCCGGGGCGCCACCATCGCGCTGGAGTGCGTGGGCCGGGCCGAGACCGTCGAGCTCGCCTGTGAAGCGCTGGCGCCGGGCGGCCGTCTCGTCGTCGTGGGCGTGGGCGGCGACCGGCCCCGGCTGCCGCCGATGACCCGCTTCATCGCCTCCGAGCTCACCGTGCTGGGATCCTTCGGCTCCACGCCGGCGGAGATCCACACGGTCGTGGGCCTGATCGCCGCCGGGCGCCTGGACGTGTCCCGCTCCGTGGGCCGCCGCGTCCCGCTCGCCGACGGCGCCGCGGTCTTCGCCGCCCCCCCCGCCCCCGCACGAACCGTGCTCGTCCCGTGAACCCACACCAGCGCGCGCGAACAGACGACACACGCCAACCACGCCCACCTCATGGCGCGATCCGCCGACCGTGAAAGGAGACCCATGGCCGACGACATCCTCCTCGACGTGAGTGACGGGGTCGCCACCGTCACCCTCAACCGGCCCGACGACCTGAACACGCTGGCGATCGACACCGTGGGCCTGCTCGTGGACGTCCTCAGGGAGGCCGCCGCCTCCCCCGCCCGGGTCGTCGTCCTCGCGGGGGCGGGCCGCGTGTTCTGCGCCGGCGCCGACCAGGCCGAGATGCGCCCCCGCGAGGCGACGGAGTGGGAGCCGATCGTGCGCCACTACCTCGACCCCATCCGGACGATCGTCGGGATGGACAAGCCCGTGATCGCCGCCCTCCACGGCGACACCGTGGGCGGCGGCCTCGGCCTCGCCATGGCCTGCGACGTCCGCCTCGCCGCCGACGGCATCCGCCTCGGCGCCCCCTTCACCCGCATCGGCCTCGCCGGCTGCGACATGTCCACCGGCTGGTTCCTCCCCCGCCTCGTCGGCCTCGGGGCCGCCACCGAGCTCATGTTCACAGGTCGCCTCGTGGACGCCGAAGAGGCGCTCCGCCTCGGCCTCGTCCACCGGGTCGTGCCCGCGGACGCCTTCCCGGCCGAGGTCACGAAATGGGCGACGCGAATGGCGGCCGGGCCGCCCCTCGCCCACGCCTGGACGAAGCGGGCGATCCACCGCTCCCTGGGCGTGGACATGGACGGCGAGTTCGAGTTCGAGATCTTCGCCCAAGTGCAGTGCCTCACGACCGCGGACCACGCGGAGGGCGTCTCTGCCTTCAAGGAGAAGCGCCGCCCGGAGTTCCACGGTGCTTGAGCTCACGGACGCCCAGGGCGAGTTCCGGGCAGAGGTCGCCCGCTTCGCCGCCGCCGAGGTCGCCCCGCACGTCGCCGAGTGGGACGACGCCGAGGCTTACCCCCGCCACCTCTTCCCCGTCCTGGGCAAGCTGGGCTGGCTGGGCGTCGGCATCGACGAGTCCCTCGGCGGCTCCGGCGGCGGGCCCGTGGAGCGCTGCATCCTCATCGAGGAGATGGCCCGAGTGTCCCCGGGCGTCGCCCTCGGCGCGTACGTGCACATGGTCCTCGCCGCCGGCGCCCTCGCCGTCGTCGCCTCGCCGGAACTGGCCGCCGAGCACCTCCCGGACCTCCTCGCCGGCGACCGGGTGGGCGCCTGGGCGTACGCCGAACCGGACTCCGGCGCGGACGTCACCCAGGTGCGCCTCCGGGCCCGGCGCGACGGCGACCGCTTCGTCCTCGACGGCACGAAGCTCTACATCACGAACGCCACGTTCGCCGACGACATCCTCGTCGTCGCCCGCAGCGCCGAGGAGCCGGGCACCCTGAGGGGCCTCAGCGTCCTCCTCGTGGACGGCGACACGCCCGGGCTCACGCGCTCGCCGATGCGCAAGCTCGGCATGCGGGCCTCCGAGACGGCCGAGTTGCACTTCGACGGCTGCCGCGTCGCCGCCGACCGCCTCGTGGGCGGCGAGGGCTCCGGCTTCCGGGAGTGCCTCGCCGTGCTCACCGAAGGCCGCATCTACGGCGGCGCCCTCGCCTGCGGCCTCGCCCGAGGCGCCCTCGACGCCGCCGTCTCCCACGTCATGACCCGGGAGCAGTTCGGCGGCCCCCTCGGCCTCCAGCAGGCTGTGCGCTTCCACGTCGCCGACATGACCGCCCGCCTCCGGGGCGCCCGCAGCCTCGTCTACGAGGCGGCCGCCGCCCTCGCCGCCGGGCGCCTCGTGAGCGCGGACGCGTCGGTCGCCAAGCTCGTGGCCTCCGAGACCGCCACGTGGATCGCCGAACGCGCCCTGCACCTCCACGGCGCCCAAGGCTTCATGATGGAGAGCCCCGTGGCGCGCTACTACCGGGACTGCAAGGTCCTCGAGTACGGCGAGGGCGCCAACGAGATCCAGCGCGAGATGATCTTCAAGGCCGTGGCGGGCGGCTACCGGCCGTAGGGACGGGGGGCCTCCACATCAGTCGAACGTGCGGCCGCTGTGGGAAAAGCCGCCGGCCTCTCCCTCGTCCAGCGGAACGGTGGGCTTGTGCTTCTCCAGCTTGGCGACGGTCTTCTTGAAGTCGGCCATGAGGAGGTTGGCCATGTCCCGGCTGAAGCCGTAGCGGATCAGCGCCCGCTGCACGGCGACGTCCTCGCAGTGCGGCGGCAGCGTGTAGGCGGGCACGAGCCAGCCCCGGGCCCGGAGGCTCTCGGCCACGTCGAAGAGGCTGTAGCCCGGGTCGGCACCGGGCGCTATGCGCCACGTCACCGCCGTGATGCCCCGCTTCGGGTCGCCGTCGTAGAGCACCTCGAAGGGCCCGTGGGACGCCACGGACTCGGCGACGCTGCGGGCCGTCTCGTAGTTCGCCTCGTGGATCCGGCGGTACCCCTCGCGCCCGAGGTGCACGAAGTCGAAGTACTGCACGACCACCGGGGCGCCGGGGCGGGAGAAGTTCAGGCAGAACGTGGGCGAGTTGCCGCCCAGGTAGTTCACGTCGAAGACCAGTTCCCCGGGCAGGTCGGACTTGTCGCGCCACATGGCCCACCCGCACCCGATCGGGGCGAGGCCCATCTTGTGCCCGGAGGCGTTGATGGACTTCACCCGGGGCAGGCGGAAGTCCCAGACGACGTCGGGCTCCACGAAGGGGGCGAGGAACCCGCCGCTGGCCCCGTCGACGTGTATCGGGACGTCGATGCCGGTGCGCTCCTGGAGGTCGTCGAGCGCCTCGCTGATCCCGGCCACGTCCTCGTAGAGGCCGCTGAAGGTCTGGCCGAACGTGACGACGGCGACGACGGTGTTCTCGTCGCAGCGGGCGACCGTCTCCTCGGGCGTCATGAGGACACGGTCGTGGGCCATGGGCACTTCCCGCTTCTCCACGTCGAAGTAGAGGCCGAACTTCTCCCAGCAGACCTGCACGGGTCCGCATACGAAGTTGGGCTGCGTCGTGTCGGCGCCCTCCGCCCGGCGCCGCTCGCGCCACCGCCACTTCGCAGCGAGGCCGCCCCCCCAGGCGGCCGCCCCGGGCCCCCCCAGGGGCCGGCCCCCCGCGGTGGGGGGGGGGGGGGGGGGGCCCCGGGGGGCGAGCATGTGTACGCAGCGACTCTCGATCTCGGCGGTCTGGGGGTACTCGTCCTTGTCGACGATGTTCTTGTCCGCGCACTCGGCCATGAGGGTCCGAGCCTCCGGGCGCAGGAGGGTGGTGCAGAAGGTGGCCAGGTTCATGCGGGCGTTGCCGTCCAGCATGATCTCGTCGCGGACGATGGCCTCGGCGTGCTCGGCCTCCATGGAGTCCTTCGGGAAGCGGTACTTCGGGGCGCCGGCCCGCAGGTCGCTGGACGCGTACACGGCCTCCGCGAGCCTGTCCCGCACCCCCTGGTTGCTGTGCAGCGCCACTCCGGAGCCTCCTCGTCTCGCCCGTCACTCTGCCGCGTTGTCGGACGGCGCGATGGCCGACTTGAACGAATTCGGAACCTCGGCCGGCGGAGCCCCAGGGGGCGGTGGCGGGGCGGAGACCGAGCCTGGCCCGATACTGCACGGCCGAAATGACGCCGATGACCCGGCATTCCGGGACAACAGCATCACCTTGGCGCGCCCCGCGGCGGGCCCGAAGCCGAAATGATGCCGATGACCCGACATCCCGGGACAACAGCATCATCTTGGCGCGCCCCGCGGCGGGCCGGGACTGCGCCTTCGATCTGCTCCGGTTCGGGGACGAGGAGCGGTCGCCGTGTTCGTCGCCGCCGATGCGCACCTCTACACTCGGAACACCCCCTGCGGATCGCGCGAGCACGCACGCCTGGAGGAACCGCTGAGCTATCCGATCCTGTCCTCGTCACTTCTCGTGGAGGAGGCCCCGGGGCGCACCGCCCGCCTCTGGACCCACGCACCCGATGTCGTGCGCTCCTGGCAGCCCGGCCAGTTCGTGATGCTGCGCACGACCGAGGGCGGCGAGCGCATCCCGGTCACGATCGCCGGTGACGACCCCGACGCGTCCTCGATCTGCCTGGTCGTCCAAGAGGTGGGCAAGACGACCCGCGACATCGTGGCGCTGGGAGCGGGCGACGCCATCCTCGACGTCTGCGGCCCTCTCGGCACGCCCAGCGAGATCGACCGCTTCGGGGGCTGCGTGGTCGTCGCCGGGGGCTACGGCTCTGCTGCCGTCCTGCCCATCGCCAGGGCGCTCTCGGCGGCCGGCAACCGTGTGACGGGCATCCTGGGGGCGCGCACGGCGCGCCTCGTCGTCCTCGCCGAGGAGCTCGCCGACGCCACCGACACCTTCCACGTCGCCACCGAGGACGGCACGGTCGGGACGACCGGCAACGTCCTTGACCCCCTCGCCGGCGTCCTGGAGTCCGAACAGGTCGACCGGGTGCTCGCGATCGGACCCATGCCGATGATGGCGGCCGTGGCCGACCTCACCCGACCCCTGGGGATCCCCACGGTGGCGAGCCTGAACCCCATCATGATCGACGGCACCGGCATGTGCGGGGCCTGCCGAGTGCACGTGGGGGGCGAGATCCGCTTCGCCTGCGTCGACGGCCCCGAGTTCGACGCTCACGCCGTGGACTTCGCCGAGCTCGCCGCCCGCCTCGGCACCTACCGCGACCAAGAGACCCTCGCCATGGAGACCCACTGTGGCTGAGCGGCGCAAGTTCCGGCCCATCGGCGCCCCCCGGGTCGTGATGCCCGAACGCCCGCCCGAGGAGAGGGTGCGCGACTTCGACGAGGTCGCCACCGGGCTCACTCCCGAGGACGTGAAGCTCGAGGCCGACCGCTGCCGCCTCTGCACCAAGAAACCCTGCCAGACCGCCTGCCCGGTGGGCATCGACATCCCCCGGTTCATCGAGGCCCTCCAGGACGGCCGCCCCGACCTCGCCTACGACGTGATCACCCGGAGCAACGTCCTCCCCGCCATCTGCGGCCGGGTCTGCCCCCAGGACGAGACCTGCGAGGCCGCCTGCATCTTCGCCAAGAAGCACCAGCCGGTCGCGATCGGCACGCTGGAGCGTTTCGTGGGCGACTGGGGCCGCGCTCTGCACAAGGGGGCCGAGAACAGCGCACCGTCCGTCAACGGCGACGCCCGGCGGGTCGCCGTCGTGGGCAGCGGGCCGGCGGGCATCACCGCCGCCGAGGACCTCGCCCGCCTCGGTCACCAGGTCACGGTCTTCGAGGCCCTGCACCGTCCCGGCGGGGTGCTCGTCTACGGCATCCCCCGCTTCCGCCTCCCCCTCGACGTCGTCGACGAGGAGATCGCCGTCCTGGAAAGGCTCGGCGTCGAGATCCGCACGAACTTCGTCGTGGGCCGCACCGCCACGCTGGCGGAGCTCGCGGACGACTACGACGCCGTCTTCGTCGCCACCGGAGCGGGCCTGCCCCGTTTCCTGGGCGTCCCGGGCGAGTCCCTCGTCGGGGTGTACTCGGGCAACGAGTTCCTCATGCGGGTGAATCTGATGGACGCGCACCGCTTCCCCGAGGCCGACACGCCCGTCGCCGCCGGCAGCTCCATGGTGGTCGTGGGCGGCGGTGACACCTCGCTCGACTGCGCCCGCACCGCCGTACGCCTCGGCGCCCGGGTCACCCTCCTCTACCGCCGTTCCCGCGAGCTCATGCCGTCCCGGACCGAGGAGGTCGAGCGGGCCCTCGAGGAAGGCGTCGACCTCGTCTGCGAGGCGACCCCCTCAAGGATGCTCGGCGAGGGCCGCGTAGGCGCCGTGGAGTGCGTCCGCCTCGGCCCCGGCGAACCCGATGAGTCCGGCCGCGCGCGGCCGGTGCCGATCCCGGGCAGCGAGTTCGCCGTCCCGTGCGACTCCGTGGTCGTCGCGATCGGCTTCGGGGTGAACCCCACGGTGGCCCGCACCGAGGCCGACCTCGACACCGACCGCTGGGGCGTCGTCTGGGCCGACGCCAACGGCGCCACGTCCAAGCCCGGGGTCTTCGCCGGCGGCGACCTCGTCACCGGCGGCGCCACCGTGATCGTGGCCATGGCCCACGGCCGCCGCGCCGCCCGCGCCATCCACGCCTACCTCACCGGGGACGTCGCGGACCTCGCCGATCCCGCCGCCCCTTGGCTGGCGGCGGGGCCCCCCCCCCCCCCCCCCCCCCCCCCCCCGGGGGGGGGGGGGGCCCCCGCCAGCCCGCCCCCGCCGCCCGCTGAGAGGCCCGCTACGACTTCCCCGCCTTCCCCGACGACTGGGACTGGAATGTCGGTACTTCGTCATTTCGCTACCAGTCGCCGGCCCGGGCACCGACCCCGAGACGCTCCCGTGCCGTCGCCGGCATTCCCCGCGCCGCTTCGGGTGTGTCGGGGAGGAGCCGGGTACGCAACGTGGACGAGTCGGGTCGCTGGAACGAGATCACACCCTCCCCGCACGCGCACGAGCGTGAGGCGCTGGCGTATCTGCGTGAGAACCTGCCGGACCACGACCCGTACCGTGCCTGGACGAATGCGCCGCGTATTCGTGGACGAGCGCGTGATTGGGTTGCCAGTCATGGGCGGCAACGACCCCCACCCGCCGAAGGGGTGCAAGAAGACTTCGTGCGACGTGGTGTCGACGCCGGTGCCGGTGCCGGGTCATACCTCTTGACGGGATCAGCGTCCGTCGAGGGTGTGGCGACACATTCTGGCGCCGGGCGGATCGCGTCGCTCCGAATGCGCCCGATGACGCTGTCCGAACGCGGCGTCGGGAATCCCACCGTGAGCCTGGCCGAGCTCCTCGGCGGCGCCCGTCCCAAGGTCACCGGCCGGACGGCCGTCACCCTCGGCGACTACGCCGACGCGATCGTCGACGGCGGCTTCCCGGGCCTGCACGGCCTGTCCCCCCAGGCGCGGCGCAGACAGCTCGACGGCTATGTCGACCGCATCGTCACGAAGGACTTCCCCGAACAAGGCCAGCGCGTGAGACGCCCGGCGACGCTGCGCCGGTGGATGACGGCGTACGCAGCGGCCTCCTCGACAACAGCCAGGTACGAGGTGATCCTCGATGCCTCCACCGCCGGTGACGCCGACAAGCCTGCCCGCTCGACCACGCTGGTGTGGCGCGACGTCCTCGAACGTCTCTACGTTCTTGACCCGGTGCCGGCCTGGTCGACGACACGAAACGAGTTCTCACGCCTCACGGGGGCGCCCAAGCACCAGCTCGCGGACCCGGCCCTGGCGGCCCGACTGCTGCACCTCGGAAGGGACGCGCTCCTGCGCGGCTCCACAGCCGAGCCGCGCGTCGCGGACACCCCGATGCTCGGACTGCTGTTCGAGTCGCTCGTGACACTCGACGTCCGGGTGTATGCCCAAGCGGCGGACGCTGCGGTCTCCCACCTGCGGACAAAGGGCCGCGACCACGAGGTCGACTTGATCGTCGAGAACGACGACCGCAGCGTCGTAGCGGTCGAGGTGAAGCTCGCCGAGACCGTGGCGGACCGCGATGTGCGGCACCTGCGCTGGCTGCAAGATCACCTCGGCGACGCTCTGCTCGACGCCGTCGTGGCCACGACAGGCAAGCGGGCCTACCGGCGCGCCGACGGCATCGCAGTCGTACCCGCCGCCCTGCTCGGCCCGTAGATCCCCGGGCCGGGCTCACACGCCAGCCGATTCAGTAGGTCAGCAGCGCCAAACCCAGGCGCCCGACCACTTCCCGGTAGCGGCCTTCCGTCCGCTCGCCCCCCCGACCCTGACATCCGGGCACGAACCGGGCGCTCCTCGCGTCATATGCGACGCGAGGCGCGCCCGGTTTCGGTGGAGACCGACCCGGGCCCGCGGAGGGGAGGGCGACGACGGGACCGTCCGTCAGCTACAGCCCATGGACGTGCCGCAATTGAGGCAGCGGTAGCAGGAGCCGTTGCGGACGGTGATGTGGCCGCAGGTGCTGCAGAGGGGGGCGTCACCCATGAGGCTGGAGGCCTGAGCGCTGAGGGCGTCGGTGTGGACGTGGACGGTCTGGGTCCCGGCCGCGGCCGGCGCGGGAGCTGGCGGAGCCGGAGGGGGAGCCGGTAGTGGCAGCGCCGGAGCGTCGACGACGGTGGCGGTGGCCTCGACGACGGGGCCGCTGTCGTCGACGGGACCGATACCGGGATCCTCGGGCGGGACGTGGGCGAGGTCGTAGCGCGCCAGGTACTCCACGCCCAGCACCCGGAAGACGGCGTCAACGAGAGAGGTGGACATCTTCACGTTCGGGTGGCCCATCACCATGCCGCGGGGCTCGAACTGGGTGAAGACGAAGGTGTCGACGAACTCCTCGAGCGGGACACCGTACTGCAGGCCCTTGGACACGGCGATGGCGAAGCAGTTCACCAGCGAGCGCAGTGTCGCGCCCTCCTTGGAGACGTCGATGAACATCTCCCCCAGGGTGCCGTCGTCGTACTCGCCGGTGTGGAGGTACATCTTCTGGTCCCCCACCCGGAGCTCGAAGATGTTGCCCCGGCGCCGTGAGGGCATGGGGCGACGGAACGGGTTCCAGGCCATCGTGGCCTTGATGGCGTCGGTGATGGTCTCCTGGGCCTCGACGTCCTCTGCGCCGGCGTCGTCGGTCTCGGCGCCGGAGTTCAGGGGCTGGGCGAGCTTGGAGCCGTCCCGGTAGATGGCCACGGCCTTGAGTCCCCTCTCCCAGCCCAGGCGGTAGGCACGGCCGATCTCCTCGACGCCGACCTCGTGGGGGACGTTCACGGTCTTGCTGATCGCCCCGGACAGCGACGGCTGGGCGGCGGCCATCATCTCGACGTGGCCGTCAACGGCGATGAAGCGTTCGCCGTCGCCGCAGCGGTTCGCGCAGTCGAAGACCGGGAGGTGCCCGGGGTCGAGGCCGGGGGCGCCCTCGACGGTCTGGTGCCCGCAGATGTGCAGGCCGGCGGCGCGGACGTCCTCGGCGCTGAAACCTAGGGCGGCGGGCACGTCGAGGGCGGGGTCTTCGGGGTCGAGGCCGAGGCGCGCCAGGGTTTCGGGGCCCAGCACCCAGGGGGCGAGGGCGCCGCCGAGGTCGAAGGCGCCGGGGAGGGCGGCCTCGACGGCGTCGAGCTCGGCGGGGGCGAGGCCCTTGGTGGCTAGTGCGGCCCGGTTCACGACCGGGTGGTCGAGCTTCGCCGTGCCCACGACGTAGGTGATGATGCGATCCACGGCGGCGGCGTCGTAGCCGAGGTGTCGCAGCGCGGGCGCCACCCCGGCGTTCACGATCTTGAAGTAGCCTCCGCCGGCGAGCTTCTTGAACTTCACGAGGGCGAAGTCCGGCTCCACGCCCGTGGTGTCACAGTCCATCAGGAGGCCGATGGTGCCGGTAGGCGCCAAACACGAGACCTGGGCATTGCGGTAGCCGTGGGCCTCGCCCAGCGCCTGCGCCCGGTCCCAGGCGGAACGGGCGGCGGCGAGAAGGTCGGGCGGGCAGACCGCCTCGTCGACGCCCGTGGGCGTGACGCTGAGGCCCTCGTAGTCGGCCGCCGGGGCGTCGTAGGCGACACGGCGGTGGTTGCGGATCACCCGCAGCATGTGCTCCCGGTTCGCCTCGAAGCGGGCGAAGGGGCCCAACTGGGCGGCGAGCTCGGCGGAGGCGGCGTAGGCGTCGCCCGTGAGGATGGACGTGAGCGCCCCGCAGATCGCCCTGCCCGCGTCAGAGTCATACGCGATCCCTTGGCGCATGAGGAGGCTGCCCAGGTTGGCGTAGCCCAGGCCGAGGGTGCGGAAGTCGTGGGAGTTCCGGGCGATCTCCCGGCTCGGGAACGCGGCCATGAGCACGCTGATCTCGAGGACGATCGTCCACAGCCGGATGGCGTGGCGATACCCGTCGACGTCGAAGCCGCCGTCGGGCCGCTGGAACGACACCAGGTTGAGGGACGCCAGGTTGCAGGCAGAGTCGTCCAGGAATAGGTATTCCGAACACGGGTTGCTGGCGTTGATGCGGCCGTCTTCGGGGCAGGTGTGCCAGTTGTTGATCGTGGTGTCGTACTGCAGACCCGGGTCGGCGGATTCCCAGGAGGCCCGCGAGATGCGTTCCCAGAGGTCGATTGCGCGGACCCGCTTCACGACCTGGCCGTCGACGCGGCCCACGAGCTCCCACTCGCCGTCGCGGTCGAGGGCCTCGAAGAAGGCGTCGGGCACCCGCACGGAGTTGTTGGCGTTCTGGCCCGACACCGTGTTGTACGCCTCGCCCTCGAAGTCCCCCGAGTAGCCCCCCGCCACGAGGGCGGCGACCTTGCGCTCCTCCTCGGCCTTCCAGGACACGAACGCCTCGATGTCGGGGTGGTCGAGGTCGAGGACGACCATCTTGGCCGCCCGCCTCGTGGTGCCACCGGACTTGATCGCGCCGGCGGCGCGGTCGCCCACCTTCAGGAAGCTCATCAGCCCCGAGGACGTCCCCCCGCCCGAGAGGGGCTCGCCCGTGCCCCGGATCCGGGAGAAGTTGCTCCCGCTCCCAGAGCCGTACTTGAAGATGCGGGCCTCACGCGTCCAGAGGTCCATGATCCCACCCGGGTTCACGAGATCGTCGCTCACGCCGAGTATGAAGCAGTTGTGGACGACGACGTTCTCGGCGACGTAGGACTCGTCCTCCTCGACTTGGAGGTTGTAGACGGTGCCGTAGAAGGCCTCGCTGTCAACGGACTCCACGCGGTAGGCCACGTACCCGTCCAAGCGGAGCTCGGTTCGCAGGGCTCGCCCCCAGGCCTCGACCCCACATGCGACAGCGAGATCGGCGGCATCCTTGGCCGAGACGCGAACGCGGTAGTGCGGCGCCGTGCCACCGGGACGCACCGTTCCCCCGGTGATGTTCGCCGCGTAGCCGAGCGAGCGGGCGATCCTCCACACTGCTTCTGCCAGCGCCCGATTCGAGTGGTCGAAGTTGATCCCCACGAACCCGGCGCCGCGCTGCACGCAGCCGTCGGACTGGAAGAGGCCGACAAGCGTCTGCAGCCGGTGTTCCCTGGGCGCCTCCAGGACGAACGCCGGCACGCGCTTGCCGGCGAAGCCCTCACCGAAGGTCTCCGCGAACCAGCGCGCCAGCGGACGGCGGATGAAGCGAAGGTGGGCGGTCCGCTGCCCTTCGGCGAACTCGGGCTGCGTCGCGACTCCGAACGCGGCTTGCATCAGACGCGCTACGTCGTCCATCCCCGCACGATCTTCGGCGTCGAAGACGAAGTTGACACTCGAGAGCTCGCCGTCACGGCTTTCGTGGCCAAGGCTCCCGTCACCCAGCCAGCGTCCGAAGAGACGGAAGACACCAGGGTCGTCAAACCTCACGTGACGGCGCATCGTCGGCCGGTGGCTCGCGTTGCACGTCGTGATGGTGTCGGCGGTGACGTCGAAGAACCGCCCGAGGCCGGTCGCGAGGTCGGCCGGCCCGGGAACCGTGCCCTTGACCTCCGGACCGGCCACGACGACGAAGTCCCCGCGGCGCAGGTCGCCGGCGTGAATCCACGCGGGCGCCACGTCCTCCCCGCGTCTGACGCGCCTGGCGTCCGCTGCTCCCATGGCCAGAACAGGGTGGTTCGACGTGGCGACGACCGGGTGGGCGAGCTTGCTCACGTCGACCCGCACGAGCGGCTCGTGGACCTGGCGTTGCATCACACCGAGCACCTTGCGCAGTCGGCCCCTGTGTGTCATGACCTCGTCCCCGGGAGCCACCTTCTCGATGGGAACGGAGCCCGCACGCATCATCACGTGCGTCCCGGCGGGGAAGCAGGCGTGGGGCTGGGGGCGGGTGTAGGCGTCGGCGGCCTCGACGGGCTCGGCGGTGTCGGGGTCGACGTACCAGTGGCCCTGGGCGGGGCCGGAGATGCCGTAGGCGTGGGCGAGGCCGGTGTTGAACCACTGCGGTGAGTTCGGGGCCGCCATCTGGTGGAGGAGCATGTAGTCGAGCTCGTCCTGGAACGCCTGGGCGTCCTCGGGGGAGGCGAAGTAGCCGGAGCGCTCACCCCAGTCGCGCCAGCACCCGGTGAGGCGGCGCACGACCTGGCGGGCGGACGTCTCACCGCCGCCCTCCGCATCGACGCCCGCCCGACGGAAGTACTTCGAGACCAGGATGTCGGCGGCGACCTGGCTCCACTGTGCGGGCACCTCGCCGGTGCCCTCGAAGATCACCCTGCCGTCGGGATCGGTGATCCTCGTCGTGCGTGTCTCCCACTCGACAGTGGAGAACACGTCCTGAGCGCCGCTGGGATGGGTGAACCGCCGTGCGACCCGCAGACCCTCGCTCATCTCCGCCTCCCTCTTTCCGCCTCTGTAGTCCCCTCGGGTCGCTGCGACCCCGTGGTGCCAGGCCGGCCGGGGCAGGGCGCGCGCGGACCCGGAAGAGGATGCGCGAGTGTCGTGCGCCGGACGGCTCGAACGCTGCTACCCGACGGTCACCAGACCCGGAGAAGCTGGCGGGTGCCCGTCGGGGAACACAAATGTAATTCCACCCGTGTAGTTCGTCAACGGCTATTCAAGGGCTATTCGGCGGCTCTTCACCCGCGCCCGTCGCGAGACGGGCGAGCGCCCGGGATGCTGCCCGCAGGGCCCTCCCGCGGTGGCTCACGGCCGCCTTCTCGCGCGGGTCGGCCTCGGCGAACGTACGGTCCCAGCCGTCGGGGACGAAGAGCGGGTCGTAGCCGAAACCGCCCTCCCCCGCCGGCGCCCCGGCGAGCGTCCCCTCCACGGAGCCGGACACGGTCTCCTCCACGCCGTCCCCGACGACGGCGATCACGCAGCGGAACCGGCAGCGGCGATCGGCCACCGTCGCCATGCGTTCCAGGAGGCAGCGGTTGTTCGCGAGGTCCGCCCCGGGGCCGGAGACCCCGCCGTAGCGGGCGGACCGCACTCCGGGCTCGCCGCCGAGGGCGTCCACCTCGAGGCCGGAGTCGTCGGCCAAGGCGAGGAGTCCCGTGGCTGTGTGAACGGCACGGGCCTTCAGGATGGCGTTGGCCTCGAAGGTGTCCCCGGTCTCCTCGACGTCGTCCCAGTCGGCGCCCACGAGCTCGACGCCGGGGGCCGTCTCAGCGAGGATCGCCGCCAGCTCCGCCCTCTTCTCCGGGTTCTTCGACGCGAGGACGACCCTCACACCCGCACCCGCCTCATCCCTCGGTGAGGGCGGCCGTCTGGATCTCGAAGAGGCGCCGGATGCCGGCCTCTGCGAGGTCGAGGAGGGCGTTGAGGTCGTCGCGGCTGAACGCGACGCCCTCGGCCGTGCCCTGCACCTCGACGAAGTTCCCGTCGGCGGTCATGACGACGTTCATGTCCACGTCCGCCCTGGAGTCCTCGACGTAGGGGAGGTCGAGCACGGCGAGGGCATCGACGATCCCGACGCTCACGGCGGCGCAGGCCTGGGTGACGGGGTGGTGGGCGACGACCCCCGACCTCACGAGCGACGCGAACGCGTCGTGCAGCGCCACCCAGCCGCCCGTGATCGCGGCCGTCCGGGTGCCGCCGTCGGACTGCAGGCAGTCGCAGTCGACGGTCACGGTGCGCTCGCCGAAGCCCTTGAGGTCGACGACGCCCCGCAGGGCCCGCCCGATGAGGCGCTCGATCTCCTTGGTGCGCCCCCCGGGGCCGTTGCGTTCCCGGCGGCTGCGCCCAGGGGTGGAGCCGGGAAGCATCGAGTACTCGCCCGTCACCCAGCCGCTCCCCCGGCCCCGCATCCAGGGCGGGACGCTGGCCTCCACGGAGGCGGTGCAGAGCACGACGGTGTCGCCGAACTCGACGAGGACGGATCCGGGGGCGTTCTTCGTGTAGCCCCGGGTGAGGACGACGGGACGGAGCTCGTCTGGGGCGCGGCCGTCAGGCCGCAGGGGAACGTCCATGGCGCTCAAGATAGAGGAGCGCCGCCGGCGGGTGCAGGGAGCGGCCACGCGTGCCGGCGACCACAGGGTGACCGTCGAGAAGGGTCACACGTCGTAGACGGCGCCCGCCCGGGTGACCTCGACCGGGCAGTCAGAGGCCTCGGTGGCCTCGAGCAAGGAGGCGTCAGGGTCGTTCGCGGGCCACAGATGGGTGAGGACGAGACGATCGCATCGAGCCCGCTTCGCCAGCTCGCCCGCCTGGGCAGCGGTGAGGTGCAGGGGCGGACCC
This sequence comes from uncultured Acidimicrobiia bacterium, assembly GCA_964370965.1. Classification (GTDB taxonomy): domain Bacteria; phylum Actinomycetota; class Acidimicrobiia; order UBA2766; family UBA2766; genus CAYJLW01. The sequence continues at coordinate 37,622 of CAYJLW010000006.1, forward strand.
ACATGGCCGTTCTGGTAGGTGGCCTCGCACACGAAGAGGTCGCAGTCCGCGGCGAAGCGCTCGAGATCGGCGCGGGGCCCGGTGTCCGCCGAGTACACCAGCGAGCGGCCCCCCGACTCGGCCCGCACGGCCAGGGTGGGAACGGGGTGGTCGGTGGCGGCGAATCCAAAGGAGATGGCGCCCACGTCGACGTGACCGGCGTCACCCACGACGGCGAACTCGAAGACGTCACCCATGCGGCAGCCCGCGTCGCCCACCAGGAACGACCCGAGGTGGGCTTCGGTGCCCTCGGGAACGTAGAGGGGGAACTTGCCCGGACGCCGGCTACGGGCGCCGAAGCGGAGCGCGTAGTAGAGGGGGAAGATGTCGAGGCAGTGGTCGCTGTGGACGTGGGACAGGAACAAGGCGTCCACGCGGTTGAGGTCGGTGACCGCCTGCATGGCGGCGAAGGTGCCCGACCCGGCGTCGACCCAGACGCAGGTGTCGTCGTCCTCGACGAGATAGCCGCTCGACGGGCTCGCCGGGGTCGGATACGTCCCCGAACAGCCCAGTACACGCAGACGCATGGAACCCCCTGTAGCCGCCCCAGATTACCAGGCTCCCAGGCCGTTGACACCCTCGACGGCGGCGACCTCGGGGCCGAGGAAGCGCTCGCCGAGACGGCGGAACTGCTCGGTGTCCCCGGTGACCACGAAGCGATGGGTGCCGGTGCCGCTCATGCGCCGCATCCCTGTGCGTTCGAGGATGTCGAGCACCTCGAAGGCGGTCTCGTCCGCCGACGAGATGAGCGTGACGTCGCGGCCCACCGCGTCACTGATCGTGCGGGCGAGGAGCGGGTAGTGCGTGCAGCCCAGGACGAGGGCGTCGATGCCGGACACCCGCAGGGGCGCGAGCGTCTCGGCCACGTGCGCCGCCACCTCGGGCCCGGAGGTCACGCCTCTCTCCACGAACTCGACGAAGCGGGGGCAGGCGAGGGACACGAGCGCCGTGTCGAGCCAGCGCGGGCTGGCGATCTGGAGGCGCCGCCCCGGGGACTGGAGGGCGGCGAGCGCCCGCTCGTATGCGCCGGAGTCGATGGTGCCCGGCGTGCCGATCACCCCTATGCGCCGTGAGGTCGTGACCGCCAGCGCCGCCCGCACGCCCGGCTCCACGACACCGATGATGGGTACCGGGAAGCGTTCCCGGGCGGCCTCGAGCGCTGCGGCCGCGGCCGTGTTGCAGGCCACGACCACGAGCTTCACGCCCTGGTCCACGAGCCAGTCCGTGATCTCGAGCGCGTAGGCGCGCACCTCTGCCGGCAGCCGGGGGCCGTAGGGTCCCCGCGCCGTGTCCCCGAGGTAGAGGAGGTTCTCTGCAGGCAGGAGGTCGATGAGGGAGCGGGCCACCGTGAGGCCGCCGACCCCGCTGTCGAACATCCCGATCGGCTCGTCGTTCATGCGCCCGTGGAGGGTATCGGGCGGCGTCCCGTCCCCCTTGCTGACACGACGGCCATGTTGTACGGTTGTGTATCACCTCGACGTCGTGGGCGGCGCCGAACCGGGCAGACATGGGGAGCGGGGACGCATGGTCCAGGCAACTAGGGGCGCATCCGCGCAGCCGCGCACTGCACGACACACCTCTCGCCGGGCTCTGGCACTCATGGTCGGCCTCGCCCTCGCGGCAGCGCCCCTGGCGCGTCCCGAGCCGGCCGCGGCCACGACCAACGTCATCACCACGTACGCCGGCGGCGGCACAGGCGGCCTCGGCGACGGCGGTCCGGCAACCGACGCAGAGCTCGTCTTCCCCCACGGCTTGGCCGTCGACGGCGCCGGCAGCCTCTACATCGCCGACCGGAGCGACGCCCGGGTGCGCAAGGTCGACGCCCAGGGAACCATCACCACATTCGCCGGCACCGGAGTCCAGGGATCGTCCGGTGACGGCGGCCCCGCCACGGCGGCTGCCGTGGCGACACCCGCCGACGTCGCCTTCGACACCGCCGGCAACGCCTACGTCGCTTCGGGGAGCAAGGTCCGCAAGGTCGACGCCCAGGGGACGATCACCACATTCGCCGGCACCGGCGTCCAGGGGTCGTCCGGTGACGGCGGCCTCGCCACCGACGCCGAGCTGAACTCACCCGTCTCGGTCGTCCCCGACTCGGAGGGCAACGTCTACATCGCCGACAAGTGGGCCCACAACGTCCGTAAGGTGAACCCTGACGGGATCATCAGCACCGTCGCCGGGACGGGCCAGGCCGGCGGTTCGGGGGACGGCGGCCCCGCCACCCTCGCCCAGCTCTCGGCCCCCGGAGGCCTCGCCCTCGACGGGGCCGGGAGGCTCTACATCGCCGACGACGAGAACGAACGCGTGCGACGCGTGGACGAGGGCACCATCACCACCTTTGCCGGCAACGGGGACCCCGGCTTCAACGGCGACGGCGGCGCCGCCGTAGACGCCAACCTGCACGGCCCGGTGGACGTGGCCGTCATCGGCGGTGCCGTGTACGTCGTGGACAAGGACAACAACCGTGTCCGGGAAGTCGACCCTCAGGGGATCATCACGACGGTGGTGGGAAACGGCGTCCCCGGCTTCGGCGGCGACGGCGGTTCGGCCACGGACGCCAGCCTCCTGCTCCCGGGGGGCATCGTGACGACCCCGACGGGCGGCTTCGTGGCCGACACGTGGAACCACCGCGTCCGGCGCGTGGCCCCGGCGGCCGACCAACCGCCACAGGTGGTGGAGGACAACGCCACGACCCAAGAGGACACCGCCGTCGTCGTCGACGTCCTCGCCAACGACAGCGACCCCGACGACGACCTCGACCCCACCACCCTGGCCGTGGACACGGCGCCCCAGCACGGCAACGCCTCCGTGCTCGAACTCCTGAACGTCGTCCTCTACGAGCCTGCGGCGGACTACGCCGGCGAGGACTCCTTCACCTACAGCGTGTGCGACACGGCCACCGCGGCCAGGCCGGCGGCCTGTGCCACGGCCCCGGTGTCGGTCACCGTGGAACCCATGAACGACGCGCCCACAGCCGGGGCGGTCACCCCCGTGACGATCATCGGCGCTCCCCCGGTGACGGTGACGCTCGACGGCTCGGCGTCCAGCGACGTCGACGGCACCGTCGTGTTGTACGCCTGGGACTTCGGCGACGGCGAGACCGGCGCCGGGGCGACCGTCCCGCACACCTACCAGGACCCCGGGGTCTACACCGCCACCCTCACCGTCACCGACGACGGCGGCCTCAGCGACGACTTCCCCGTCCTGGTCACGGTCCTCGCCCCCGTGGCGCCGATCGCGGACGTCGTCGCCGCACCGACTTCGGGGCCGGCACCCCTCCTCGTCTCCTTCGACGGCTCCGGGTCCTGGGCGCAGAGCGGGCTCATCCTCGACTACGACTGGGACTTCGGCGACGGCAACCAGTTGGAGTGCGGCGCCCGCAGCGGCTGCGACGTCATCGACCACACCTACGCCGCCCCGGGCGTCTACACGGCGACCCTGACGGTCACAGACGCCGACGCCGGCAACAACCTCTCGGACTCCGAGACCGTCCTGATCGTCGTCACCGGTGAGGGAGAGCCGCCGGTGGCCGCCCTCTCCGCCCAGCCCCAGAGCGGCGACGCCCCCCTGAACACCGTGCTCGACGCCTCGGCGTCCTTCGACCCCGACGGCACGATCGTGTCCTACGCGTGGGACTACGGCGACGGGAACACCGAGACGTGCCCGGAGACCTGCCCCACCGTCGCCCACACATACACGTCGCCGGGCACCTACGCCGCCACGGTCACCGTCACCGACGACGCTGCCGCCACCGACACAGAGACCGTCGAGATCACCGTGACTGAGCGGGCCGGCCCCTCGGCGTCCCTTGAGGCCACCCCGACCGCGGGCGGGGCCCCTCTCGACGTCGTCTTCGACGGCACGGGCTCGTTCGCACCGGGCGGCACGATCGTGGACTACACGTGGGACTTCGGCGACGGCTCCGTCTCCGACCCGGACGCCGACGTCACGGAGCCCGGCGAGACGCCCCTGCCCGCCGCCACCACGGACCACCTCTACACGGAACCGGGCCTGTACACCGCCACCCTCACGGTGAAGGACGACCTCGACCGCACGGACACGGCGAGCGTGCTCGTCGCCGTCGTGGAGCACACGCCGCCCAGCAGCGTCATCACCGCCGCACCCCTGAGCGGCCCCGCTCCCCTCACGGTGAGCTTCGACGGTTCGTCCTCGACGGCGCAGGGCACCAGCACAGTCGCCGGCTACGCCTGGGAGTTCGAGACCGGCCAGACCGCCACCGGCCCCACGGCCCTCTACGCGTTCACCACGCCGGGGATCCACTTCCCCTCCCTCACCGTCACCGACTCGAACAACATATCGAGCACGGTCACGGTGGTGGTCGTGGTGGCGAGCCCGGACGGCTCCCCACTGGCGGCCGCCGGGGCCTACCCCACGGCGGGGTGCGTACCCTTCGACGTCACATTCGACTCGGGCCAGAGCACCGACCCCGGAGGACTCATCGTGTCCCAGACGTGGGACTTCGGCGACGGCTCACCCCAGGCGGGCGGCGCGTCCGTCACCCACCGCTACGACTACCCGGGGACGTGGGTGGCCACCCTCACCGTTGCCGACAACGACAACCTCACGTCCACGGCGACGAAGACGATCGACGCCCGGGAATGCGACGAACCACCGACGGTGAGCTTCGAGGAGGCGAGCCACGGCACGATCTGGCCGGGCAACACCGGCGGCGGCGGCACCTCCGAGCTCAAGGTGGCCGGCGCAGACGACCACGCCGTCACGAGCTTCGAATGGGACCTCAACGGAGACCAGGTGGTCGACGCCGTCACCCCGCCGTTGAACACCACCGACCCCGACCCGGTCGTCATCTCCGGATACACCGTCGACCCTGTGGCCCTGGGCCTCACCCCGCCCCAGCAGGTGGAGGCGAACGTACGGGCCGTGGACGACGCCGGGCAGAAGTCCTCCTGGGGCTTCGGGCCCACGGTCACCGTCCTGGACCCGAACTGCACCGGTGACGCCGACGGCGACGGGTCCCCATGCAGCGAGGACCCGAACGACAACAACCCGAACGACCACGTGGACCCGTCGAGCGGGGAGAGCTTCCCCCTCCGGGCCCTGTGGGACCACCCGGAGTTCAACGGCCTCTTCGACCAGTCCATCCTCCCCCAGAGCGTCTCGGCCCTCACGGGCTGGGGAGGCCAGTGGGCGTACAACGCCCCCATGGACATCCAGAAGAAGCACCTCTTCCCGAACACCCCCTGGGAGAAGGACTACTACACCGGCCCCTGGGTGTTCGGGGCGTTCGAGTCCGGCGTCGTGGGGGCCCTCTTCCAGCTCATCTTCAAGGGCGAGCTCGACGGCCCCATCTTCTTGCACCTCTTCTCCGAGGAGGGTGCCGTGAGCTGCACGGAGAAGGGCAAGATCATCGACTGGAAGTGGTGGAGCATCTGCGACGAGGCCCACCTCAAGGGCATCGGCCTCGTCCTCGGCCCCCTCGTGACACCGGTGAACGGCTGGAAGTGGGGCTTGTCGTTCCAGGACTTCGAGGTGAGCTTCGACGACGACGAGGCGACTCTCGAGCAGCGCGACGAGGTCCACATGCAGACCTCCCACCACCCGGGATGGAGCCAGGGCTGGCCCGGGACCGTGCAGACCCTCGACTGGGAGGGCAAGACCGGGTACTCCTCCAAGAGCGAGGTCTACGTGAGACCGATCGTCCGCTTCCCGAACGAGGAAGATCCGCCCGTCGAGTACTGGAAGCCGTGAGGAAAGGAGGCGAACGATGAGAAAGCAGACACGAGCCATGACCACCACCCCCCGCCTCCGCCGAGTCGCCGCCACCGCGGCCCTCGCCCTCCTCGCCGGCCTGCCCACGACGCTCGGGGCGCCGCCCGCGCAGGCCTCCCCCACCGTCGACGTCGAGCGGGTCAGCGTCGGCACGGGCGGAGTCCAGGCCAACGACCACAACCAGAACGGCAGCCTCAGCGCCGACGGCCGCTACGTGGGCAACCAGGGGTACGCCACGAACTGGGATCCCCGCTGGAACGGCGCCTTCGTCCACGACCGCCTCACGGGGCGCTCCTCCCTTGAGAGCTACTCGTGGGACACCGTGCGCAGCGGCTGGGGTGGCGCCGGAACCCCCATGGTCACCGCCGACGGCCGCTACGTGGCCTTCTCCGGCCCGGTGCGCCGCGTCGACCAGGTGTGCGGCAAGCCCGTGCCCAACAGCGGCGAGTCCACCCCCGGTAACGAGACCGCCGACGTGTTCTGGCGCGACATGATCAAGGGCGGCCCCGCGAAGTGCGCCAGCCAGAGCTCCAACGGCACGCCCGGGAACTCCCTGAGCGCCTACCCGGCGATCACCCCCGACGGCCGCTACATCGCCTACGAGTCCCGCGCCACCAACCTCGTCACCGGCGACACGAACAACGCCATGGACATATTCGTGCACGACACGCTGACCCGCGAGACCACACGGGAGAGCATCGCCACCGGCGGGGGCCAGGGCAGCGGGTTCAGCTTCACGCCCGTCATCAGCGACGACGGTCGCTACGTGGCCTTCTACTCCCTGGCCGGCAACCTCGTCCCCGGCGACACGAACGCCAAACAGGACGTCTTCGTGCGCGACCGCCTGCTCGGAACGCTCGAGCGGGTGAGCGTCTCCTCCACGGGCGCCCAAGGCGACGACGCCAGCGGCAAGGTGTACCAGAGCTACCACAACACCGAACCCATCCTGAGCGGCGACGGGCGCTACGTCACGTTCGAGTCCGCGTCCACGAACCTCGTGGCCGGCGACACCAACGGCCTGCGGGACATCTTCGTGCGCGACCTCCAGACGGGTAACACCGTACGGGTGACGAAGGGCACCGGCGGCGCCCAGACCGACGGCGACAGCGTGGAACCTTCGATGAGCGGCGACGGCCGACGCATCTTCTTCGAGTCCTGGGCGACGAACCTCGTGCCCAGCGACACGAACGGGCTCCGGGACGTCTACATGTACGACGTCCCCACGGCCACCACGACCCGCATCAGCCTCACCCAGAGCGGCGGCGAGCCCAACGCCGAGTCCCTCGACGTCTACCCGAGCGCCGACGGCTACCACGCCGTGTTCACATCCATGGCGTCCAACATCGTCACGGGGGACACGAACGGCCGCATGGACCTCTTCGTGCGCGACCTCCCGAAGCCGATCAAGATCGACTTCAAGATCTCCCCGCCGTCGGGTGTCGCCCCGCTGCCCGTGGAGTTCGACGCCAGCGGCACGACGGGCAACGGCGCCATCGTGAGCTACCAGTGGGACTTCGGCGACGGCACCAACGGCGCCGGCCCCGTGGTGAACCACGTCTACGCCGCGAAGGGCACGTACATGCCCTCCCTCACCGTCGTGGACACCGCCGGGAACACCGAGACGTACCACGCCCAGCAGACCCCGCTGCCGAAGCGATTCGCCGGCCACAACGCACTCCGCATGGTCACCGTCACGGATCCGACGGTCGTGTGCAGCGACGTCGTGGAGCGGACCAGCGTCGATTCCGCCGCCGTCGAGGGCAACGACGCCAGCGACACCCTCACGGGCCAGTCCGCCGCCAACCAGGCCAGCGCCGACGGCAACTTCGTCGTCTACACGTCCGCTGCGGACAACCTCGACGGCAGCGACACCAACCAGGCGAGCGACGTGTTCCTCCGCAACCGGGCCACGGGCACCACCACAAGGGTGAGCCGCGGCATGCAGGACGCAAACGGCAACCCCACCGAGTCCAACGCCCGCAGCTCGCTGCCGGCGATCTCCGCGGACGGCACCAGCGTGGCGTTCCTCTCCGACGCCACCAACCTCGTCGCCGGCGACACGAACGGTGCCACGGACGTCTTCGTCTGGAACGCCGCCACCGGGACCGTCGACCGCGTGAACCTCGGCTCCCAGGGCCAGGAGGCGGACGCCTCCAGCGTCGACGCCCCCGCCCTGAGCGACGACGGCTCCCTGGTGGCCTTCTCGTCCTACGCCACGAACCTCGTGCCCGGAGACAGCAACGGGAACACCGCCGACGTTTTCGTGCGTGACCTCGCCCACGGCACGACCGAGGTCGTGAGCCTGAACCAGGCCGGCACCCAGGAGCCCTACCCGAGCCGTGCCCCGGACGTCAACGGCGACGGCACACTCGTCGCCTTCGTCACACTCTCGCACCTCACGGTCCAGGACAACAACGAGGCCGTCGACGTCTTCGTCCACGACCGCACGCTGCACAAAGTGGCGCTGGCGAGCGTCAACGAGTACGGCCTGCCGGGGCGGACCTCGGTGCTGGGCGGCCCCTCGATCAGCGACGCCGGCCACGTCGCCTTCGTCACCGCGGGCGACCTCGTCAAGATCGACGTCAACCGCATCGCCGACGTGTACGCCACACGGCGACACCCGAGCGGGGACACCTACGGAAACGCCGAGCTCGTGAGCATCAACCGGGGTGGCAACGCTGCCGACGGCGCCAGCCTGACGAGCCCCGCCTTCAGTGCGGACGGCAAGCAGGTCGCCTTCGTCTCCGAGGCCGACGACCTCGTGAAGAACGACGCCAACGGAGTCGCCGACGTGTTCGTCAGGGACCGGGCGGCGAAGGCGACCGCTCTCCGGAGCGTGAACGCGAACGGGAACCAGGCCAACGCGCCGAGCGCCGGCCCGTCGACCACCGGCGACGGCCGCACGGTCGTGTACCAGTCCGGGGCCACCAACCTTGTCGCCCACGACGCGAACAACGCCACCGACGTCTTCGTGCACGGCGGGCAGGACTGCTACCCGGGCTACCGGGTGTACGGCTCGGGGACGTTCCTGGGCGGCCAGGGCCAGCAGATCTCGGTCTCCTTCGACATCGCCCAGATCTGGAACATCCCGCAGGTCTACGCCGGCGTGATCACGCTGCGCGACCCGAACTACCGGGGGGGTGCCACCTTGAACACGCCGGTGCTCCTGGCCGGCGTGACACCGGTGGGGACCCAGACCGTGTCCGGCCACACCTGGTGGTGGACGCCGCAGGCGAGCCCGGTAACCCAGCAGGCCACCTACAACCTGGACTGGCAGATCTACGACGGCGGCCCCGGGACCGACACCGTCTCGATGACCCTCAGCGACGGCCTCGTCTACTCCCAGGCCGGCACCCTCACCTCCGGCGACCTCCTCGTCCGGAACTGACCCGGTCCCGGCCGGCCCCGGCCGGCCCCGGCCGGGACGAGCCCCGGTGAACCGGCCCCACCGAACGGTGATCGCGTGCAAGATGTAACGTCTGCGTTCCATCCTGCACGCGATCAGCCCCGGCCCGTTCTGGTCAGCGAGAACCTGCCGGAGCGCGACCCGTACCGTGCCTGGACGAACTTCGAGTTCGTCGCGCCCGACGGGAACCTCTACGAGGTCGACGCCCTCGTCGTCACCCCGAAGGGGTTCTTCCTCGTCGAGATCAAGAGCTGGCCCGGCGAGCTCACCGGCGACGCCGGAACGTGGAAGAACGTCCGTGACAGCCGCACCTACTACGACAACAACCCCCTCATCCTGGCGAACAGGAAGGCGAAGAAGCTCAAGTCCCTGCTCGAACGCGGAGCGCTCAGCTCACCTTCAGGTACCGGCGGAGCGCCTCGCGCACGACCTCGGACGCGGTCGTCTCGTCCGCGGTGGCGCGCTCGTCGAGGGCGCTCCGGAGGTCGGGGTCGAGGCGGACGGGAAACGACTCCGCCGGGGCGGAACCCATCGGCGGCCGTCCGGGTCGCCGGCGGAGCTTCGTGACGTCGAGGCCTTCCTCAGCTTCGTCGGCCATCCGCTCGAGAACGTCGTCGGTCAGCTCGACACCGGCCTTGGAACGGCCGTGGGACTCCCGCTCAGACATCGCTGTCTCCTTCACCGCGGATGAGCGGCTCGTACTTGGTGCGCATGTGCATGGCGTGGATCACGATCTCCGAGCCGTCATCCCGGACCACGGAGACGATCTCCAGGAGATTCGCCGCCCGGTCAGGCCCGAGGTAGAGCACCTTGCCATCGTCCTGCTCGCCGGCTACGAGGGCGTGCTCGACGGCGTGTCGGATGTCCTCGTCTGCGATCTCGTGCCTACGTGCGGAACGGTAGATCTCCACGTACCCAATATCGTATCGCGAAACGCTGCCGGAATCTCCGAGCGTTCGGGCGCGTCATCGACGGCTGCGGATCTGTCAGTCTCTCTCGTCTCCGGGCGTCCTGAGCCGATAGGACACCCAAGGGCGTGGGGAAGACCGAGACGGCACGCCGTCTGGCACGGTCCGTCCAAGTGCTCGACGACCCTGCCGTCCGGGCGATCGCGCAGGCCGACCACTCGGTCGTGCTCCAGGATGCCCGGCCACCGCCGGTGACGCCGACAAGCCTGCCCGCTCGACCACGCTGGTGTGGCGCGACGTCCTCGAACGTCTCTGGATTCTCCAACGGTGCCTGCCTGGTCGACGACACGAAACGAGTTCTCGCGCCTCCCAGAGGCACCCAAGCACCAACTCGCGGATCCGGCACTGGCAGCTCGACTGCTGCATCTCGGAAGGGATGCGCTCCCGCGCTGCTGTACAGCCGAGCCGCGCATCGCGGACACCCCGACGCTCGGACTGTCCGTTGACACTCGACGTCTCCGGTAGCAGTCCCCGAGGTGGTGCGCCGGGCCGGTGTTCGCGTGCAGAACGTAACGTCTGCGTTCCGTCCTGCACGCGATCGGCCCCGGGCAGGCGTGGGACGCGCGCCTACCCGCCGTCCGTGGTGCCACCATGCGCCAGCGCCACGGCGTCACGACCCCGGGAAGCTCGCCCCGGACCAGTCCGCCCAGCCGTCGCCCGAGATCGCCACGGGCGAGCCGCCCGCCGGCGTGAAAGTGCCGGAGAACGTGGCGATGATCTCGTAGGTGATCGTGTCGTTGATCGGCGCCGGGAAGTCCCAGAAGACCGGCAGGTAGTTGACCAGGCTCCAGTGCAGCGAGAGGTGGTCGCCCGCCGCGTTGGTCGCCGTGATCGTCTCCTCCAAGGGGCGGTCGACGCCGTAGGTGGGGTCGTGCACCGTGGCGTCGTAGTGGACGTCGATCTCGCCCCGGTAGAACTCGTGGGCGACTCCCGCGGAGAAGACCCGCAGGTTCCCGGGCAGGCACGGGTTCTTCACCTGGCCCGCACCCACGCACACGTACTGGGGGTTGTGCGGGTGCAGGAGCTGCACGGCGAGGCCGGGCTGCTTGTAGTCCAGCCAGTCCCACTCGATCATGGGGAAGATCGCCTCGGAGTGGAAACCGTCGTGGTACCCCTTGGCGTCCGTGAGCGTGTAGACCTCCGCCCCGGAGCCGTCGTCGACGGTGAACGTGCCGTCCACCGACGCGTTGGGCATCTGCATGTAGTAGTCCATCCAGGTCGGGACGAGGCCGAGGAGCTTCGGGAACGGCCACTTCACCCAGGGGTGCCAGCCGTCGCCCGGGTCCTGGTCGGCGTTGCGCGCGTAGGTGAGGTCCCAGGTGATCGTCTTGGCGTCCTTCGTCACCGAGCCCACGACGTGGTACTCGTCGTGGCTCACGACCTCGATGGTGCCGTACGGGTTCTGGAGCTCCGGGCCGGGGCCGGGCTCGAACGTCTCGGAGGCCGAGAACACGCCCGGCACGGAGGCGTCCGCGTAGGGGCTGAAGGCGTTGAAGGACCCCCCGTCGGACGGGTCGCGGATGATCATCCCGAAGGAGTTCGCGATCGCCGGCTGGCCGGCGAGCTTCTCGGGGTTCGAGAGACCGTAGGCCGCCACCCCGGCGACGTCGTTCGTGGGGTCGGCGTCCCCCTTGTCGTCAAGGAAGTTGAAGTACCAGATCTGGTTGTAGAGGAAGTCGCCTGTGCCGTCACGGGTCGCCCCGTACGCGAAGGCGTCGTCAGCCTGGGTGCCCACGCCCACGGTGGGGTGCGGCGGCGGCGCCGGCAGGCAGGCGGCAGCCGTGAAGGCGAGCGCCGCGGCGGCCGCCCCCGATGCGATGCGACGTGGTTTCCTCACGCTGCCTCCCTGCGGTTGTCGGCGCCTTGCCGTTCACGCCCCCGGGTAGCTGGCGCCGGACCAGTCGGACCACCCCGTGCCCGAGATGGGCACGGCGGGTCCGCCTGCCGGGGTCCAGGTCCCGGAGAACGTGGCGAAGATCTCGTAGGTCACCGTGTCGTTGAAGGGCGCCGGGACGTCGTAGAAGACCGGGAGCTGGCGCACCAACGTCCAGTGCAGATCGAGGTGGTTCCCGGCGACGTCGGTGGCGGTGATCGTCTCCTGTGTGGGGTAGTCGACGCCGTAGACGGGGTCGTGGGTGGTGGCGTCGTAGGTGATGTCCACCTGGCCCCGGTAGAAGCTGTACTCGGCGCCGTCGTGGAAGACCCGGAGGTTGCCGGGAGCGCAGGGGTTCACGACCTGGCCGCTGCCCACGCACACGTACTGGGGCTTGTGGGGGTGCAGGAGGTGCACCGAGAGGTCGGCCTGCTTGTAGTCCAGCCAGTCCCACTCGAAGAGGGAGAACACGGTCTCGGAGTGGAAGCCGTCGTGATAGCCCTTCACGTGGTCGAGGGTGTAGGTCACGGGCCCGGCGCCCTCGTCCACAACGAACGTGCCGTCCACCCAGGCGTTGGGCATCTGCATGTAGTAGTCGATCCAGCCGGGCACAAGGCCGAGCGTGGGGGGCATCGGCCAGTGCACCCACGGCAGCCAGCCGTTGCCGAGGTCGAGGCTGCTGCGGGAGTAGGTGAGGTCCCAGGTGATGGTCTTCGGACCCTGCGTCACGGACCCCTCGACGTGGTACTCGTCCTTGCTCACGACGTCGATCGTGCCGTACGGGTTCGCCAGCTCGGGGCCGGGGCCGGGGGCGAACGTGGTGGAGGCGCTGAAGTTCCCGGGCACAGCCGGGTCGACGTTGGGCGCGAAGAGGTTGAAGGACGCCCCCTCGGAAGGGTCGCGGATGATCATGCCGAACGCGTTCGTGAGCCCTTTCTGCAGGGCGAGGCCGTCGGGGTTGGCGAGGCCGTAGGCCCCCACGCCGAGGACGTCGTTGGCGGGATCGGCGTCGCCCCGGTCGTCGAGGAAGTTGAAGTACCAGAGTTGGTTGTAGACGAAGTCGCCCACGCCGTCCTTGACCCCCGGGTAGGCGTAGGCGTCGTCGGCGACGGTGGGGGCGCCCACGGTGGGGTGCGACGGAGGCGGCGGCAGGCAGGCTGTCGCCCCCAGCGCCAGAACCGCCACAGCAGCGCCCAGTGCGACACGTCGGGGTACTCGCATCCTGCCTCCCTGGCCCGGTCGTCCTCGCCGCCGTATGACTTCGACGCAGAGCGGGGCTGCGCCTGCTCCGGGGCTCCGGTAGAGTCCCCGGCGGGCAGTGGGCAGGTCGCCCGAGGCTGGAGGTGCCGTGAGCAGGTCCGTTTCCCCCCGCGCGCGCGTTCGCCGCGCCGCCGTCCTCGTGGCCGCGGCCGCCGTGGCGCTCTCCCTGTCGTCCCCCCGGCCCGCACTCGCCGCCGCTGCGACGGAGCGAGTCAGCCTCGGCCAGGGCGGTGTGCAAGGCAACAGTCTCACCGGCACCGCCGACATGTCCGCGTCCGGCCGCTGGGTCGTCTTCACGGGCTACTCGGACAACCTCGTCCCCGGCGACACCAACGGGATGCAGGACGTGTTCCTCCGTGACCGCGTGGCGGGGACGACGGAGCGGGTGAGCCTCCCCAACCTGAACGACCAGGGCACGCTCGGGACAGAGGCCGACGACTACTCCCAGGAGCCCCAGGTCTCCGACGACGGCCGCTACGTGGTGTTCCTCTCCTACGCCACGAACCTGGTCGTGGACGACACCAACGGCGTCGCGGACGTCTTCCTCCACGATCGCCAGAGCGGCGAGACCGACCGCGTGAACGTCACGACCATGAACGAGCAGGCCGACGGCTACACGTTCGAGTTCGCCCTCAGCGGCGACGGCAGGCGTGTGGCGTTCGCCTCGATGGCGCCCATCTTCGGCGGCGGCCCCCAGGTGCAGGTCTTCCTGCGCGACTTACAGGTGGACACGACGTCAATCGTGAGCACTCCGGGCGGCATCACCGGCGGCAACGGCCAGAGCCGGTACCCGGCGATCACGGCCGACGGACGCTACGTCGCCTTCGAGTCCCTCGCAGACGACCTCGTCGGGGGGGACACCAACGCCACGACGGACGTGTACGTGCGCGACACCCTGAGCGCGGTGACCTCACGCGTCAGCCTGGCCACCGGCGGCGGCCAGGGCGACCACGTGAGCGGCTTCCCGTCGATCTCCGACGACGGCAACGTCGTGGCGTTCGCGTCGATCGCGTCGAACTTCGGCGGCGGCGGCACGGACACCTGGGACGTCTTCGTCCGCGACCGCGGCGCCGGGACGACCACGTTCCTCTCCACGAACACCTCCGGCGGCAACCTCGGCGGTGACGCCTACGCCCCGCACGTGAGCGCCGACGGCACGGCAGTGGCGTGGGAGACCCAGGCCCCCGAGAGCGGCGTCGTCCCGGCGGACACGAACGGCAAGTGGGACGTCTACCTCACACCGGTGGCGTCGCCCACGTCGGTGCAGCGGGCGAGCCTGTCCTCCTCGGGTGCGCAGGGGGCGATGGACGCCACCGGTCATGCCGTCACGGCCGACGGCGGCGAGGTCCTCTTCACGTCGAACTCGCCCCTCGTCCCAGAGGACACCAACAGCCTCACCGACGCGTTCGTCCGCGTCCTCGACGCCGGCCCACCGCCCGCCGCGGACCGCGTCAGCCTCACCCTCACCGGCGGCCTGAGCTACGCGAACCCGGACGTCGCCCTCACGTCCGGCGACGTCGAGGTGGCTACGGGCGGCGCCACCGTGCAATCGGTGAGCGGCTCGGGCACGATCCCCTCGGCCGTCTCGGGGTCCGCGAGCGTGAGCTTCAACGTGAACCGGCTCTGGATCTTCCCGCTGTACCTGGGCACGATCACCCTGAACGACCCCGCCGCGGGCGTGAACAACCTCACCCACGTCCACCTCTTCCCGAACGTCACCCTGACCGGCGGCGACACGGCCACGAGCGCGTCCACCTGGTTCACGTTCAACGCCGGCTTCCGCGTCCACACGCTGACCTGGAGCGTGACGGACGTCACGTAGGCGACGTTGGAGGCTAACCCCCCACCGACCGGGAGGGGGTTCCGCCA
>CAYJLW010000006.1:52797-70877 GCA_964370965.1 uncultured Acidimicrobiia bacterium
CCCCTGGAGCGTCACGGCCGGCAGGTAGGCGACGTTGGCGGCTCCCGCCCCCCGCCGGTGAGGGGTGAGCCTCCAACGTCGTCAGAAGTAGATGATTCGCGTCAGTTGGTCTTCCACGTCGGCGAGGTCGCCCGTCCAGGCCCCGGTGGAGAGGTACTTCCAGCCCCCGTCGGGAGAGAACACCACGAGTGTGCCCTCGTCGAGGGTCTCGGCGTACTTCGCCGCCGCCGAGAGGGCGGCGCCGGTGGAGAGACCGGCGAAGACCCCGCACTCGGTGAGAAGGCGCCGGCTGAACGTGACAGCGGGCCCGGGGCGCACGATCGCCTTGCGGTCGAGGACGTCGGGGTCGAACACGGGCGGGACGTAGCCGTCGTCGAGGCTCCGCAGCCCCTGGACGACCTCGCCGGCGGGGGGCTCGGCGGCCACGATCTCGACCTCCGGATTCTGCTCCTTGAGGTAGCGACCCACGCCGGTGAGCGTCCCCCCGGTGCCGAGGCCGGCGACGAACGCGGTGACCTCGGGGCAGTCCCGCCAGATCTCCGGGCCCGTCCCCCGGTAGTGGGCGTCGACGTTCGCGGGGTTCGCGTACTGGTTGAGGAAGACGTGGCCGCGCTCCGTCACGAGGCGCTGGGCCATGCGCACCGCTCCGTTGGAACCCTCCTCGCCGGGCGAGAGGATCACCTCGGCGCCGTACATCTCGAGCAGCGTGCGCCGCTCGACCGAAACGTTATCCGGCATGACTGCGATCATGCGGTAGCCCCGGAGACGGGCGATCATCGCCAGGGCGATGCCGGTGTTGCCGGAGGTGGGCTCGAGGAAGGTGTCCCCCGGGCGCAGGACACCGTCACGTTCGGCGCGCTGGATCATCGACCAGGCGACGCGGTCCTTCACCGAGCCCGTGGGGTTCTGCCCGTCGAGCTTGAGGTACATCCGCACCGACGGCTTCGGCGAGAGCCGGTGGACGCCCACGAGGGGCGTGTCGCCGACGAGGTCGAGAACCGACTCGACGCGCACCGCCGCGGCCCTGCGCTCAGGCGCCCCCGGCCACCGCCGGGAGAATCGAGATCACGTCGCCGCCCGCCACCTTCGTCGCGAGCTTGTCGAGGTAGCGGATGTCCTCGTCGTTCACGTACACGTTCACGAACCGGGGGAGGTCACCGTCCTCGGCACGGAGTTGCCCGCCCACGCCCGGGAAGCGGCCCACGAGGTCGGCGAAGACGGCGCCCACCGTGTCACCCTCGCCGTGCACGGTCGCCTCACCGTTGGCGTGGACTCGCAGAACGGTGGGCAGGCGGACCTCGACGGCCACGTGGACTCCTTGTCTCCTCTGGACGCCCAAGCCTACCCGGCGCCCTCAGGCCGTCACCATGACGGGGACCTCGGTGATGTGCCCGTCGACGATCCGGTAGGCCCGCAGGCCGGGCGGCTCATGCTTCAGGCTCACGAGGACGTAGATCCAATCCGGCTCGAAGGCCTGGCGGACGTCGGTGTCCGACGGGTACGCCTCGGTGTGGGTGTGGGAGTGGAAGCAGCCGGTAACTTCGAGGCCCCGGGACTCGGCGTCGCGCAGGGTGCGGATCTGCTCCCGGCTGTCGAGCCGATACGTGAAGGGGCTCTCGTCGGCATTGCCGAGCGTGTACACGACCTCCACACGGCCGTCGCCGGCGGCTCCGGCGAGAAGCCCGCAGCACTCGTTGGGGTTCTCCGCCCGCGCGTGGGCGAACATCTCCTCGACCTGCGCCCGGGTCACGACCAGCTCGCGGGGCCCGCTCTCCATGGTGTCTGACTGTACCGGACACGACCCTCCGTTCCGGGGGAGCCACTTCCGGGATCGGCTCTCGACGGCGTAGCTGTCGGGAAGCGAGACAGGCGCCCCAGATCGGGCGCGCCACCTGCACGGGATTGGTGGGTATGGACCGACGCTCTTCGTCACCGCGCCGGCACCTCCAGGGTGGCGGGGGCCTCGCGGCCGGCCCGGCGCGCCCCGTCAGACGCCGACGTCGCGACGGTCGAACGTCACGACGGCGACGACACCGAGGACGGCGCTGCCCCCCAGGAGGAGGGCGAGACCGCCGACGGAGAGCCCGTCGACGAGCGGGTTGCCCGGCGCGTACCAGTGGAAGGGGGACAGGCGCCGCAGCGGTTCCAGCCAGTCGACCAGGCTCCCGAGCGCGTTCACCAGGTATGTGGCCAGCGCCACCGCCACGGACACTCCGGAGGCCCGGGCCTTGCGGCCGGTGGCGGCGCCGGCGGCGAGGGCGAAGGTGCCGAAGAACAGTCCGAGGGCCGCGAGCTGGACGGTGGCGGCGACCACGGCTGCGACGCCGATGCCTCCCCCCGCGAGCAGGAGGCCGGCGAACATGGCGACCAGGGTGATCGCCGCCAGCCCGACGAGTGCGGCGCCGAGCCCGGCCAGCTTCGACAGGACCACGCGGCCGCGGCCGATCCCGGTCGCGAGGACGAGGGGGAGGATGCGATCACGCTCCTCGCCCGCGATCGTGGACGCCCCGGCGGTGATGGCCAGCGCAAGGAACACCAGCGGCCCCATGAGGCTGAAGATCTCCGCGTGCAGGAACCCGGCGAGGCTCGTGATCTCCTGCATGCCGAACAGCGACTTCATCGCCTCGGGCATGGCGTTGACGTAGTCGGCCAGTTCCGCCTCGACGCTCGGGTAGATCGCCGTCACCCACACGATCATGAGGCCGAGCCCGATCCCGTAGCCGAGCACCCCGCGGCGCCGGTCGGCGAGGCTGCGGGTCAGCGCCGCGGCGGTCACGCCTTGGCCCCTTCGCCGCCCTGCTCGCCCCGGTAGTAGGCGAGGAAGATCTCCTCGAGGTCGGCCTCCCGGACGTGGAGGTTGGCGACCTCGTGGGCGGCGGCGACCTTCATCACCTGAGCGAGCGGACCTTCGACCTCCACCCGCACCTCGCGGCCGTCGGCGTCCACCCGCCGGACGCTCTCGAGCCCGTCGAAGACGGCGGGGTCGATCGGCAGCGCGAACTCGAAGTCGATGCGCCGGACGGCCAGCTCCTTCAGCCGGCTCACTTCGGCGACCTCGACGAGCGTGCCGTCGCGGATGATCCCCACCCGGTCGGCGACGCGCTCGACCTCCGAGAGCGTGTGCGACGACAGGAACACCGTGCGGCCCTCGTCGCGAACCTCGCGCACGAGACGCTGGAACTCGCGCTGCATCAGCGGGTCGAGCCCGAGTGTCGGCTCGTCGAGGACGAACAGTTCGGGTTCGTGCATGAACGCCTGCACGAGGCCGAGCTTCTGCTTGTTGCCCATGGAGAGGTCCCGGATCGGCCGGTCCGTCTCGACGGCGAACCGCTCGGTCAGCTCCGACAGGACCGTCCGCGAGACCCCACCCCGCAGCCTTGCCAGGTAGTCGAGCATCTCGGCGCCCGTGAGCCGCTCGTACAGGGCGAACTCGCCGGGCAGGAAGCCGACCCGGCGTTGGACGAGGTCGCGTTCGCGCCAGGAGTCGAGTCCGAGAACCACGGCGCTGCCCCCACTCGGGCGGATCTGGCCCATCAGGAGGTGGATGGTCGTCGACTTGCCCGCCCCGTTCGGCCCGAGGAAGCCGAAGACTTCCCCGCTGCGCACGTCGAGGTCGAGGTCCGCGACGCCGCGCCGGCGGCCGTAGTACTTCGTCAACGCCGTCGAGTCGATCGCCAAGTCCGCGTCTGCGGCGGCGCCGCCTCGGGCGTCCGTCACCGGCACGGTCATCGCTGCCTCACAGGGGCCTAACGTACCCGGCCGGCACCGATCACGGAGATCGGCGACCGTGGCGCCGCCTCAGCGCGGCCCCAACAGTTCCTCCGCGAGGGCCCGGGCGGGCGTCGATCTCGTCGATGATCGGGCCGACCTCCTCGACGGTGATCGGCTGGCTCTGCACCGACGCCGCCCGCCTGGTCACGGGCAACATCGTCCGCCTCCGGTGGCTGCGAACGCGGAACGCCGGCACCTGGCCCGTTGACCGGATGGCGCCCTCAAACACGCCGCCGACGCGGCCTACCGGTTGTGGGACGGGAGGGGTGTGGGAGTGGAAGCAGCCGATGATCTCCAAGCCCCGAGACTCGGCGTCGCGCATCGTGGCGATCTGCTCCCGGCTGTCGAGGCGGTACGTGAGGGGGCTCTCGTCGGCATTGCCGAGCCGGTAGACGACATCGACGCGGCCGCCGCCGGCGGCGCCCCGAAGAGGCCGCAGCACTCGTCAGGCTTCTCCGCCTGCGCGTGGGCGAACATCTCCCCCACCTCCGCCCCGGTCACGACCAGCTCCCTGGGCCCGCTCTCCGTGCCGTGTGACTGTACCGGACGCGACCCTCCGTTCCGGGAAAGCCACCTTCCGGGATCACCCCCCGACGGCGTACCTTTCCCACAGCGAGACAGGCGCGTCAGATCGGTCGCGCCACGTCCACGGGATTGACGGTATGAACCGACGCCCTTCGTCGCCCTCCGGGCCCGTTGCGGCCCTGGCAGTCCTGGCTGTGTTGGTCGCCGCGTGCGGGGGAGCGGCGGGGCCCGTCGTCGACCTTCGCGGCGCCGGCGTGTCGGCCGCACCCGACGTTCCGGCCTCGCCCCCCGCCTCGCCCACGGCCGGCCCGATCCGGCTCGCCGCCGCGCCCGTGCTGTCGCCCCGGGGCAACATGTCCACCTACGCTCCGTTCGTGCGCCACCTCGAGGTGGAGCTCGGGCGCCCCGTCGAGCTCGTGCAGCGCAAGACCTACGCCGAGATCAACGACCTCGTGCGCTCTGGCGGCGTGGACATCGCCCTCGTCTGCGGCGGGGCCTACGTGAAGGGCCACACCGACTTCGGAATGGAGCTCCTCGCCGCGCCCGTGCGGGACGGTCGGCCCGAGTACTTCTCGTACCTCGTCGTCCCCCGCGCCAGCACCGCAGCGTCGCTCCTCGACCTCCGGGGGAAGCGCTTCGCCTTCACGGACCCCATGTCGAACTCGGGGCGCTTCGTGCCCCTCTTCGAGCTCGCGAACGCGGGAGAGACGCCGGATTCCTTCTTCGCCGGCGAGCTCTTCACCTACAGCCACGACAACTCCGTGCGAGCGGTGGCAGACCACATGGTCGACGGCGCCGCCGTCGACAGCTGGGTCTACGAGGCCCTCATAGAGCGCGAACCCGCGCTCGCCTCGTCCACCAGGGTCATCGCGAGATCCGGGCCGTACTCGTCTCCGCCGGTCGTGGTGAGCCCGGCGCTCGACCCCGAGACGAAGTCCCGCGCCAGGCAGACCCTTCTCCACATGCACGACGACTCCCGCGGCCGCGACCTCTTGGCGGCGATGGGCATCGACCGTTTCGTCGAGGTGCAGGACTCCGACTACGAGAGCATACGGAGGATGAGCGATGCCCTGGCAGGGCGACCGCGCGCGTGAGCTGGGAAGACGGACGTGGGCCCTCGCAGGTCGCGCGAGCGTGCGCCAGAAGATGGCAGGCGTACCGGCCGCCATGGTGCTCCTCGTCGGCATCACCGTGGCTTTCTCAGTGCGGAGCACCACATCCGCCCTTCTCCGTGGGGACCTCACCGAGCGCGGAATGGCCATCGCACGCGAGACTGCCGGCAATGCCGCCGACCTCGTGCTCACGAACGACCTCTACGGCCTGTCCCGGCTCGCCCGGCGGACCGTCGTCAGCAATCCCGGCGTCCGCTACGTGCTCGTACTCGACGTCGAGGGCCGCCCCCTCGTGCACACCCTCCCCCGCGGCGTGCCCGCCGGGCTCCTGCACACCCCCCGCGGCTCTCCGGCCACGGAGGTCCACACCACCGAGGGCACCGTCCGCGACGTCAGCACTGGGATCCTGGACGGCAGGGCAGGAACGGTCAGGGTGGGCATGTCCGAGCGTGCCCTCGACGCCAAGGTGGGACACCTCACGCTCACCGTCCTCGGCGTGGCAGGCGTGGCCTTCGTGGTCGCCCTGCTCGTGGGCTTCTGGCTGGCGGGCGTCCTGGCCCGCCCCATAGCCGAGCTCGTGAGTGCCACGGAGGCCGTCGGGCGGGGAGACTTCTCGCGCCGCGTGACGGCGTGGGCGCCCGACGAGATAGGACAGCTCGCTCTCGCGTTCGACGACATGGTCGAGCGCCTCGACGCCTCCCGCTGCGCGGAGACGCAGCGGCACAGGGAGATGTCGTCCCTCAACGCGATCGGTGTCGCCGCCGGCAAGTCCCTGGACATGGCGGAGGTCTGCGAAGCCTCCGTGGCAACGGCCGTGCGCACGCTCGGCGCGGACGGCGGCTCCATCCTCGTCGTTTCGAGAGACGGAGACGTGCAACTCGCCCACACGACACCGGGAGACGCATGCTCCCCCCCGACCCCGGACCTCGCGTGCCTCTGCGCCGACGTCCTCGCCGCGCGCTCACCACGGGTCGGATGGGCGGACCAGGCATGTCCGTGGGGGTCGACGACTGGCGCGCCCGCTCCCTGGCTGGCGTGCGTTCCCCTGCTGGCCGAGGACGAGCCCATCGGAATCATGACTCTCGCCTTCCGGGAGTGCCCGGAGTTCGAGGACGGCGAGGAGCTCCTCTCCGCCGTGGGCGCGCAGGTCGGCACCGCCGTGCAGAAGGCGCGTCTCTGGGCGGAGATCCGCCGGCGGGAGGCACAGGGTCGCAACCTCCTCCGGGGAATCGTCACGGCGCAGGAGGACGAACGCCGACGCGTGGCCCGCGAGCTCCACGACGAGGCGGGGCAGTCGCTCACGTCGCTGGTCCTCGGCCTGCGTGCTGTCGAGGAGCACGCCACCGACGCAGAGATCAGGAGGGAGGCTGCCGAGCTGCGCGCCGTGGCCGCCGACGCCCTGGACGGGATCGGCCGCCTCGCTCTGGCGCTGCGCCCGGCGGCCCTCGACCAGCTCGGACTGGCGCCGGCCCTGCGGGACCTCGCCCAGCGACAGGGCGAGGCGGCCGGGATCGACGTGGACGTGCAAACCGTGAACCTCGACGGCGTCCGACTGCCCCGCGAGGTCGAGGTCGTGCTGTACCGGGTCGTGCAGGAAGCCCTCACGAACGTCTGCCGCCACGCTCACGCCCGCCACGCCAGCGTCCTCCTCGAGCAGCGCAAGGAGTCCTTCGTGGCGGTCGTCGAGGACGACGGGGCCGGCTTCGACCTCGCAGCGGTCGCCGGGAACGGCCCGGGCGGGGCGATGGGGATCTTCGGCATGCAGGAAAGGGCCGACCTTGTGGAGGGTTCCGTGACCATCGAGTCGCAGCCCGGCCGGGGGACCTCCGTATACCTCAGCGTCCCCGTCGTGACCCCGTGACGATCAGCGTGCTCGTGGCCGACGACCACGCTGTCGTCCGTTCCGGGCTCCGCCGGCTCCTCGACGACGAAGAGGACGTCGAGGTCGTCGGCGAGGCGGCGACGGGCAGGGAAGCCGTCGAGGCGGCCCGGCGCCTGAGGCCGGACGTGGTCGTGATGGACCTCACGATGCCCGACACCGACGGCGTCGAGGCCACACGTGCCATCGTGGACGAGTTGCCCGCCACCAGCGTCCTCGTCCTCACCATGCACGAGGAGCGCTCCTTCGTCGACCGGGTCCTGGAAGCCGGCGCCTCCGGCTACGTCCTCAAGAGGGCAGCGGACGCCGAGCTGATCAACGCCGTCAGGGCCGTCCACAGGGGCGACGCCTACGTCGACGCCGCCGTCGCGCAGCCGCTCATCTCGGGCTACCTGCGCTCCCGGGGCGCCGCCGCGCAGGACAAGCCCCTCTCGCCCCGTGAGATCGAGGTGCTCCGCTTCGTGGCCTGGGGCTACACGAGCCGGGAGATCGCGGACCGCCTCGTCGTCTCCGTCAAGACCGTGGAATCCCACAAGGCCCGCCTCATGGAGAAGCTCGACCTCCACACCCGGGCTGAGCTCGTGCGCCACGCCATGGACGAGGGACTCCTGGACTCGCCGCCCGACTGATCCTCGAGGGGGACTCCGTCCCCCCTCGAACACCCCCCACCCAGAGCGGGCCGCCTCCCGACCCCGACCCGGTCCGGGCCGGGGAACCCGGCCCTCCGCCCCCACTCCCCGTCCCCGAAGCCCTGGCTGACGCACGACGGCGCGCTTCAACCCTGCCCCGCTCGGCGCCGGCGGGCTGCCCGGAGGTCCCGTAGGGGTTTCCCCCACGCCTCTTCCGGGAGAGTCCCCCTGCCCGGGCGTGGCGGATCCCGCGACACTGGACGCTGGGAAGACCGGACAAGGCGAACGAGAGGTCAGCATGGAACTCACCCGCCGACGTTTCCTGCAGAGCGCCGCGGCCGTCGGTGGTACCGCCGCCACCGTCCAGTTCGGCGGACACCTCCTGGAACCCGTGACCGCGCAGAGCGACCGCTCCAGCGGCCACGACGAGAAGACCGTCCCCAACGTCTGCCTGCAGTGCCCCGCGGGCTGCGGCATCGTCGCCCGCGTGGTGAACGGACGCGTCGTGAAGATCGACGGGAACCCGGACCACCCCATCAACATGGGCAAGCTCTGCCCGAAGGGGCAGGCCGGGGTGGAGTTCCTCTACGACCCCGACCGGATCAAAGGCCCGCTGAAGCGGGTGGGCAAACGCGGCGGGGGCCAATGGAAGCGCATCTCCTGGGACGAGGCGATCGACGAGGTGGCGGCGAAACTCACGGAGCTGCGCACCCCTGAGCTCGCCAAGACCGTCGTGGTCATGAGCGGCCGCAACCGGGGCCACGCCGGGGACCTCATCGACCGGTGGTGCAACGCCTACGGCACGCCGAACCACGTGGGCCACTCCAGCATCTGCGAGGACGGCGGGCAGATCGGCCATCTCGCCATGCAGGGTGTGCGGGGCTACCTGGGCTACGACTGGGACAACACGAACTACGCGCTCGTCTTCGGCGGGGGCTTCACCGAGGCGTGGCGGCCCACGACCCTCCTCTTGCGCGCCTACGGGCACATGCGCCGGGGCCGCCCGCAGCGGGCGAAGATCGTCGTCGTCGACACCCGCCTCAGCATGAGCGCCGCGAAGGCAGACGAGTGGATCCCGATCCTCCCGGGCACCGACGCCGCCCTCGCATTGGGGATGGCGCACGTCCTCATCAAGGAGGGCCTCCTGAACCAGCAGTTCCTCGCCGAGAAGACGGTGGGCTTCCCCGAGTGGGCCGAATTGGTCGAGCGGTCGTACGCCCCGGAGAAGATGGCGGACGTGTGCGGAGTGCCGGCGAAGACCATCGAGCGCCTCGCCCGCGAGTTCGGGGAGACACAGCCGGCGATCTCCGCGGGCTGCCGGGGGAACTCCATGCAGTCCAACGGCATCTACAACCGGATGGCGATCCACGCCTTGAACGGCCTCGTGGGATCGATCGACGTCCCCGGAGGCGTCATCACCCAGCACGGGCCGAAGTTCGCCGTCTCGGGTGGCGACTGGGCCAAGGACGTGAAGAAGGACGCCGTGAGCTCCCTCAAGAACCCGCGGGTCGACGAGGCGGGCACACCGAAGTTCCCGTTGGCGAAGAAGGTCTACCAGCACATCCCGGACGTCATCCTCGAAGGGAAGCCGTACCCGGTCAACCTCCTCTTCACCTATTACACGAACCCGATGTTCTCCACGCCGGACGCGGCCCGGTGGCGCAAGGCGATCGAGAAGGTGCCCTTCCTCGTCTCGTTCTCGCCATTCATGGACGACACCACGACCCACGCAGACGTCGTCCTCCCCGACCACACGTACCTGGAGCGCTGGCAGGACGACATCATCTACCCGAGCCTGGGCTACCCCGTCGTCGGTCTCCGCCAGCCCGTCGTGAAGCCCCTCTTCGACACCCGCGGCGCCCTCGACGTGCTCATCGAGCTCGCCCAGAAGACGGGCGGCACGATGGCGGAGTCCTTCCCGTGGAAGAGCTTCAAGGCGCTCATCCAGGAGCGCTACGCCACGATCCCGGGCTTCTCCTGGGCCGACTTCGAGGAGAAGGGCTACGCCGCCTGGCCGCCGTACCACTTCGGCGACTGGGCGAAGACCGTGGGCAAGGACTCGGCCACGGGCAAGTTCGAGTTCGTCTCGGCCACGATGGAACACAAGCTCGAGGAGGCGAAGGTCGTCGACCCGGCCACCAAGCAGATGCTCCCCGACGTGCGGACCGCCCTCAAGCTCGAAGCCGAGGGCGAGGAGATCTTCATGCCGCACCTGGAGCTGCCCCGCTACGCCGGCGACCCGGACGAGTACCCGCTCCTGCTGAACACGTACAAGACGATGGCCCACGCCGAAGGGAGAGCCGGGAACGTGCCCCTCTTGCAGGAGGTCATGGGCCTCATGGTCAACCGGAGCTGGGACTCCTGGGTCGAGGTCAACCCCGCGGACGCCCGCCGGCTCGGGATCGAGGACGACGACGACGTCTGGGTGACCTCCGAGGTGGGACGCATCAAGACGAAGGCCGCTGTGTTCCCGGGGGCCCAGCCCGGGGTCGTGAACATGCCCTTCGAGTTCGGCCACACGGCCTACGGCCGCTGGGCGAAGGACCGGGGCGTGAACCCGAACGAGATCCTCGTCGCCGAGTACGACTACCTCGGCGGCCTGGCGGCGTTCTTCTCGACCCGGGTCCGGGTCGAGAAGGCCTGACGGGGAGGAGCGTGATGCGAGGAGTCCCGGAAATCCCCGACGAGAGCGACCGAGAGGAGCTGCGATGAGATGGGGAATGGTCATCGACCTCGACAAGTGCGTGGCGTGCCAGTCGTGCGTGGTCGCCTGCAAGGTCGAGAACAACACACCGGCGAACACGCCCCATCGCGTAAAGACCCGCGAGCTCATGTGGTGGATGCAGGTCCTCCCCAAGGTGAGGGGGAAGTACCCCGACGTCGAGGCGAAGTTCCTCCCCCGACCCTGCATGCACTGCGAGAAGGCGCCCTGCGTGGACGTCTGTCCCGTGGGCGCCACGTACCGGCGTGACGACGGCGTCGTCGTCATCGACTACGACCGCTGCATCGGGTGCCGCTACTGCACCGTCGCCTGCCCGTACGGCGCCCGCTCGTTCAACTGGACGAAGCCGGAGTTGGAATCCCGGGCCCCGGGGGGGAACCCTGCGGTGCCGATCCGCCCCGTCGGCGTGGTGGAGAAGTGCACGTTCTGCGTGCAGCGCATCGACGCCGCCCTGGACGCCGCCGCCAAGGGCGAGAAGCCCGAGGACGGCGCCCTGAAGACGGCGTGCGCGCAGACCTGCCCGCCCGGCGCCATCAAGTTCGGCGACCTCGACGACCCGAAGTCCGAGGTGGCGAAGCTGGCGGCGAGCCGGCGGGCGAGCCGGCTCCTCGAGGAGCTCGGCACCCACCCCAGCGTCTACTACCTGTCGGAGGGATGACGATGGCCACGATCAGCGTTCCCGGCTCCCCCAACGGCACCCGCTCCCTACGCGACGAACAGGTCGCCGGCCTCAGCCTTGCGGGGCAGGGCTACTGGACATTCGTCGGAGTCCTCGCCGCTCTCTCCCTTGTGGGCCTCGTGGCCTGGATCTACCAGGTGCGCAACGGCCTCGGCGTCACCGGCATGAACAAGCCGATGTTCTGGGGCCTCTACATCGTGAACTTCGTGTTCTTCGTGGGCCTCTCGGCGGGAGGCGTCATCGTGGCCTCCCTCGTGTACGCCTTCGACGTCAAACGCTTCCGGACCGTCGCCCGCCTGGCGGAGATGGGCGCCATCGCCTGTCTGGTGATGGCGGGGATCTTCATCACCGTCGACCTCGGCCGTCCCGACCGTTTCTACAACCTCTGGCTCCACCCCCGCTGGAACTCGCCGCTCATCTGGGACCTGGCCACGATGGTCCTCTACCTCGTGGTGGCGATGATGTTCGGGTACTTCAGCACCCGAGCCGACCTCGTGACGCTCTCCGAGGAGATGCCCAAGCGACGCCGGCTCTACCGGTTCCTCGCCCTCGGGCGCACGGACGTCTCGCTGGAGTCCCGCGAGAGAGACCACCGCAGGCTGCGGGTGCTGGCGTTCGCATCCCTCCCTCTCGCCGTCGCCCTGCACTCGATCACCGCCTGGATCCTCGGACTCATGAAGGGCCGTCCCGGCTGGTACACCGCTCTGCAGGCCCCCCTGTTCATCGTCTCAGCGGTGGTCTCGGGCCTCGCCCTGGTGATCGTCTTCTGCTTCCTGGCGAAGAAGTTCCTGCGCGCCGCGATCACCGACGACGCCATCACCGACCTGGGCCGGCTCCTCGCCGTGCTCATCCCGATCGACGCCTACTTCCTGATCACGGAGCTCGTGACGGTCGCCCGGGGCCCCGCGGCCGAGACAGACGTGTGGCGGGACGTCGTCACGGGCCAGTACAAGTGGTTCTTCTGGACGGAGGTCCTCGTCGGCCTCGCCATCCCCTTCGTCCTCCTCGTCGTGAAACGGCTGCGCAGCGTACACGTGGTCACGGTCGCCGCCGGTCTCGTGGTCCTGGGCGTGTTCGGCAAGCGCGTCGACATCGTCCTCCCCGCCCTCCGCCGTAGCCTGCTCCCCTTCGCCGCGGGCCATTACAGCCCCACGTTCGTCGAGTACGCGATCATGATCGGAACCCTTTCCTTCGGCCTCCTCGCCTTCCTCGCCTTGGGGAAGATCTTCCCGCTCGCCGACCTCGAGGCTGCCGGGGCCGCCGACGACGACGCCGCCCCCGTCCCTGCAGACCCCGATACCGGTCGGGGCGGAGGGTCCGGGGAGGCGGACCGATGACACCCGCCGTCGCCGAGCTGGCGTCGGCAAGGGCGGAGGCGTACGGGTTCTTCTCGGACCTCCTGGCCTCCTGGCCGGGTGTCGAGACCGTGCAACGGGCGTTCTCCGAGGTCGAGGGCGTGCTGGGCGCCCTCGGGACCGGCGCCGCCCTCCTCTCCCGGATCCGGACAGCCCTCGCCGAGGCGAACCCCGTGTCCGCGGCCACCGAGTACGGCGAGCTCTTCGGCGCCGGCGGGCCTGCGCTGGTCCCGCTCTACGAGTCCGCCCTCACGAGCCGGGACGGCCTTCTCATGGGCCCCTGCGTCGATGACGTCGTGGCCGCCTACGCCGAGGAGGGCGTGCGCCCGAGCGCCCGCCACGAGCCCCCGGACCACCTGGCCTTCGAACTCGCCTTTCTCGGACTCCTGTGCGATCGGGAGGTCGACGGCACGGCCACCTGCGACGCCGTCCGTACCGACGAGCTGAGGGGCGTACAGAGGGGCTTCCTGCACCGTCACGTCCTGCCCGCGGTCGCCGCCCTGGACGCCCGCGTGTCCGCGGCAGGGAGCGAGCCGCTCGTGGGCCTCGTCGAAGCCCTCCACCGCTTCGTCGCTCTCGATGCCCGCCTCCTCGCTCCCGACGACACCGTCCCGGCATGACCCCGAGGGTGCTCCTCGACGTCGCGACCGGTCTCGATCCCGTCGCCGTGGGCGCCCTTGGCGGACTCGCGGTCCTCGGGATCGACCTGAAGGCAGGGCCTGTCACCCTCCCGATCTCGCCGGAGGGCATTCCGGTCGTCGGCGTGGACGGATCGGGGGCCGCGACCGCGGCGCGAGAGGCGGCTGTCCACGCCGGCGTGGAGGGACCGGACGTCGCCGTGGTGCGTCTCGACCATCTCGCCGGCGCCCAGGGCCGGGCACGGGTCCTCGGCGCCGCAGGTGCTCTCGCCGCCCGCGTAGAGCGTGCCCGAACTTGGGCCCCCCTGCCGCCGGAGGGCCTCGCCGTCGAGAAGCTCGCCGGATCGGCCGTGAGCCGCCGCTCGCTCCTCCGGCCCGGCGAGCTCATACGCCACAGGACCGTCGCCGTCGTGGATTCGACCAAATGCGCGGCCCCGGCGGGTTGTTCCGCCTGTGTCGCCGCCTGCCCGGTGGGCGCCGTCTCTTTCACGCCCGCCACCGGACGGGACCGCGGCGGCACCGTCTTGGTGAGCGGGCGGGCCTGCGTGGCTTGCGGCCTCTGCCGGCCCCCCTGCCCTCAAGGCGCCATAGGGGTCCCCCGCGCCACGCCGGCGGAATACCGGAGGGAGCTCGCCGGCCTTCTCCGCCTCGGCCCCCGACCTCGTGTGGTCCTTCTCGTCCGAGAACGCGAACACGGCTTCCTGCGCGACGTTCCCTGGCGGGGTCCGGCGCCCCTCGTGATCGACATGCCCTGTACGGGAGCCCTCGAGCTCGAGCTCGTCCTCGACGCCCTCGCCTGGGGCGCGTCCGGTGTCGTGATGCTCACCTGTGGACCAGACTGCCCCTGTCGGTCACGACCGGACCCCGCAGCGGACGTCCGCGCTGCCGCCCGCTCCGTCCTCTCGGCGTTCAACATCGAGACCGGCCGGCTGCTGACGGCCGACCCGCTTCGGACGGGCGGGCTCGTCGACGTCGCCGACGCCGTTTCCGCCCTCTCGGATCTACATCCGGTTGCCGACGCCGTCGCCCAGGGCGACGCCCCCGCCGGTGTCGCCGCCGCCGCCCTCCGCCTCGCCGCCGCCCTGCCCCGGCGGCCCCCGGGGCAGGGCCCGGCCCCGGTCGGGACAGGCGGCAACGTGCATTGCGGACTCGTCGACGTGGACCGCGCCGAGTGCACGCTCTGCGGAGTCTGCTCGCAGGTGTGCCCCACGGGCGCCCTCACCCAGGACGAGAGCGAGCAGTGCACGCTTCGTTTCCACCCCCGTGACTGCACCGCCTGCGGCGTGTGCGCGGTGTGGTGCCCGGAAGAGGCCGTGTCCGTTCGTCGGGTTCTCGACGTCGACGCCCTGCGGAGCGGACCGGTCGTTCTCCACGCGGGCGAGATGATCTCATGCGTCGGCTGCGGCGCTCCCCTCGGCCCCGCGGCAATGGTCGCCGCAGTCCGCCGGAGGGTCCGTGTCCCACCGGCGCGCGCACAGGACCGCTGTCCGGAGTGCCGCCTGACCTGACCGGTGGTGTCGTCGCGGGGTCGCCTCCTGGCGACGCCACCACCGGCGGGCCCGGAAGGCGCCGGGAGAGGAGGGGACGCATGTCCGAGAGGCGGCAGTCCGGGGAGACGGCGCCGACTCCGTGTCTGGACCGCCCCGTCCGCGTGGTCGTAGCAGACCCACACCCCATCGCCCGCTGGGGGCTCCGCCGCATCCTCGAAGCCGCCGGCGCCGTCGTCGTGGGCGAATGCGGGACGCGCCATGAAGCCGTCGCCGCAGCCGAGGAACTCCACCCGGACGTGATCGTGGTCGACTCCTGGCTGACACAGGGCGAGGAGCGCTTCGCCTTCCCGGCGCCCGCGACGACAGGACGCTGCCGCGTGGTCGTCCTCGGCCCGCCCGGGGAGCCCGCATTCGCCCGCCAGGCGCGACGCCGGGGTGCCGATGCGTTTCTCCCGAAGAGCGAGGCCCCCACGGCCTTGGCGGGGGCGGTGACCGGGCCCGCGCACACTCCGGAGGCCGATCGCGCCCCGGGCGCTTCCCGCCGTCCCGCCGGCCACGTCCCCGACGGCCCCGAGACCGGGCCCCTCGCCCCCGAGGAGACAGCCATCCTGCGCCTTCTGGCCTGGGGCTACAGCCCCGATGAGATAGCTGCCCGCCTCGGCGTCAGCCGCGGCGACGCCGACGCGTCTCGCGCCCGCCTCGCAGAGAAGCTGGGTGTGCGGACCCGCGCGGAGCTCGTGCGCGTAGCTCTCCGCAGAGACCTCATGGGCCCGCTTCCCGACTGAAGGGCGGCGAGGGTCCCGTCCCCGGCCCGAGTCGCTCTGAGAGTGACCGTCGTCCCTGCGGGAGCCGGTCACTCCCACGCCGTCAACGCACGCGGATGGCACCCGGGGACGCTGCGGCCGGATCGAGGATCCGCCCGATCGCGACGCCCACTCCGACGTCCCGCCCCGGCGTCACGGCGAGGAGCAGGCCCCCGGAAGTCTGGGCGTCGCAGAGGAGGATCCTGTCGTCCTCGCTCGTCGCACCCCAGTCGACGTGCGCCGTGTCGGCGAGGTTGCGGCGCGTGCCGCCCGGCACCATGCCCGCGGCGATCAGGCCTCGGACGTGCGGGAGGACTGGCAGGGCGTCGGCGGAGATCTCGGCGGCGACGCCGCTGGCCCGGGCCATCTCGGTGAGATGGCCGACGAGGCCGAAGCCCGTGACGTCGGTCACCGCCCGCACACCGCCGGCGCGGGCCGCCTCTGCGGCGGCGGCGTTCAGCGCCGTCATCGAGGCGACGGCAGCGCTCAGCGCGTCGGGCGGAACCTCGCCCCGCTTCAGCGCCGTCGTCACCACGCCGGTGCCGAGAGGCTTCGTGAGCACGAGCGTGTCCCCCGGCCGGGCGGCGGCGTTCGTCGTGACATGGTCGGGGTGGACGACACCGGTGACGGCGAGGCCGTACTTCGGCTCGGCGTCGTCGATGGAGTGGCCCCCGACCAGGGCGCAGCCCGCCGCCCGCAGGACCTCGCCGGCGCCGTCGAGGACAGCGGCGAGGAGGGCGAAGGGCAGCGTTTCCCGGGGCCAGGCCACGAGGTTCAGGGCCGTGACAGGACGGCCCCCCATGGCATACACGTCCGAGAGGGCGTTGGCAGCCGCGATCCGCCCCCAGTCAGCAGGGTCGTCGACGATCGGAGTGAAGAAGTCTGCCGTGTGTACGAGGGCGAGGTCGGGGCCGAGGCGGTACACGCCGGCGTCGTCACCACCGGCGAAACCCACGAGGACGTCGGGGTCGTCGGCGAGACCGGTGACACGCATCTGCCCCAGGGCGTCGGCGAGCTCGGCGGAGGCGAGCTTGCAGGCACAGCCGGCGCCGTGGGAGAAGGACGTGAGCCTGATGCCTGCTGTCTCCATGCCGATGACAACCCTACGGGGACATAGTCTTCCCGGCAGGCACATCAGGAGGAGTCGTGACCGACTACTACTTCCAGCAACCCGGCGGGCCACAACCCCCGCCGCCCGTCGCCTCCGGCTACGGCACGGCAGCCCAGAGCGTCGAATCGGCCTTCCTCACCAAGGTCTACGGCTGGATGACGCTCGGCCTCGCCGTCACCGGGGTCACCGCCTTCCTGATGCGCAGCGTGGCCATCCCGGCGGGGCTCTTCTACCTCCTCATCTTCGGGGAGCTCGGCCTCGTCTTCGCCATCAGCCTCGGGATCAACCGCATGCAGGCGGGCACGGCCACCGCCCTGTTCATCCTCTACTCCGGGCTCACCGGGGTCACGCTCTCGGTGCTGCTCCGCCTCTACGACGTGGGCACGATCTTCGCCGCCTTCTTCGTCTCAGCCGGCATGTTCGCCGCCATGGCGCTCTGGGGCTGGGTCACCAAACGCGACCTCACGAAGTTCGGCTCGTTCCTGTTCATGGCGCTCATCGGCGTCGTCATCGCCAGCGTGGTGGGCATCTTCTGGAGCCCGCCCTTCATCACGTTCATCTGGCTGTACGTGGGCCTGTTCGTGTTCCTCGGCCTCACCGTCTACGAGGTGTGGCAGCTCAGGCGGATGGCCGCGGGGGCCGTGGCCATGGGCGCCGAAGGCGAGCGCAAGGTGGCGATCATCGGGGCCCTGGGGCTCTACCTCAACTTCATCAACATCTTCATCCGCATGCTCTCCATCCTCGGCGGCACCCGCAGGTGATTCGAAGGGGGACTGCGTCCCCCCTCGACCTCCCCCCTTCGGACGCCACCGCCGTTGTGGTTGCGCACCGTTCCGGCCGGGCAGAGCCCGGCCTTGCGAAGAGATCTCCGTCGTCCACTCCCCACGACCGGGCCGCCCTCCGGCCCAGGCGCCGTTCCGGGCCGGCGGAGCCGACCCTCCAGCCCCACTCTGTGAAGGACCACAGCGAGAGCTCTGACGGCGGCGGGTCAGGAGCCCCGCCTGCACCTGGAGCACCGCTGGGGTGCCGGCGCCATCAGTGGAGCCCCGCCTTACGGGCGATTCGCCCCCAGCACCGTCACCGCGACGCTTGCCTGACACGTACGGGGCGTCGTCCGACGCTGGTCTGGACAGCGCCACTGCCCTGCCCGGCCGGAACGGCGCCCGTTACAGGGGCCTGAGGCCGCTTCGAACTCCGCGGAGGGTCTCCGTACCGAGGCGGAGTTCCACCTCGCCGGGAGCCACGGAGTCGGTGAGCTCACCGATCACGCTCGCCTGGTAGCCGGCGGGGGGGGGGGGGGCGGCCCCCCCCCCCGCCCCCCCCCCCCCCCCCCCCCCGCCCCCCCCCCGGCCCCCCCGGCGGGCCC
>CAYJLW010000006.1:70887-89853 GCA_964370965.1 uncultured Acidimicrobiia bacterium
GGCGCGTGTTGGGGGGGGGGGGCCGCCGCCTCCCGGGGGGGGGCGGCTCCGCCCCGGGCGACGACAGCGCACATCCCCACACCCATGTTGAACGTCTCGTACGCCGCGGCAGCGCCGAGATGGTCGTCGATCCAGGCGAACACGGGAGGGAGGTCCGGCCAGCCGTCAAGAACGGCCCCGGCGGCCGGCAGCGCCCGGCAGAGGTTGGTGACGCCGCCGCCCGTCATGTGCGCCAGGGCACGGACCTCGACCCCTACTCCGGCCAGCGCCGAGACGAGGCCGGGGTACAGCATCGTGGGCCGGAGGACTTCGTCACGGACGCTGTCCCCGCCCCACGGCGCCGGGGCGTCGAGAGCGGTGCCCGTCTCGACCAGGAGGCGGCGCAGGGATGTGAAGCCGTTCGAGTGCACGCCGCTCGAAGCCACCCCCACGACGGCGTCCCCGGGACGCCCCGAGCGGCCGTCGAGGACCTCACCGTCGACGACTCCGATGACCGCCGCCGCGAGATCCAGCCCCGGGAGGCCGTCGTCTCGTGGCGCGATGATGCCGGGCAGCACGGCGACCTCTCCGCCCACCACGTGGCCGGCGCCCCGGTCTGCCGCCTCGGCGAAACCGTCCGCGATCGCCTCGGCATAGGGCTCGAGGCCGTCCGCCGTCTCGCACGCCAGGTAGTCGACGAGCGCCACGGGCCTCGCCCCCACACAGAGGACGTCGTTGGCGTTCATCGCCGCGCAGTCGATCGCCACCGCCCGGAAGTGCTCGGGTGCCACGGCGAGAAGGATCTTCGTCCCGACACCGTCGGTGGCGAACGCCACCCGCGTCTCCCCGAGGTCGAGGACGTTGGCGAAGTGTCCCGCCAGGGACGGGACGCCGCTGCGGGCGGCGA
This sequence comes from uncultured Acidimicrobiia bacterium, assembly GCA_964370965.1. Lineage (GTDB taxonomy): Bacteria > Actinomycetota > Acidimicrobiia > UBA2766 > UBA2766 > CAYJLW01. The sequence goes on from CAYJLW010000006.1 coordinate 71,774, forward strand.
GTCCCGCCAAGGCCTTCACGACTCCCTCGACGCTCATGCCTCGGTTTCTAGCAGGGCGACGGCGCCTTCCAGGCCCATCACCCGGCTGGCCTTCAGGAGGATGACGTCGTCGGGACGGAAGCCGCCGGCGAGCTCCCGCAGGAGCGCCGCCGCTTCGGTCACGGAGCCGGCCACGTGGGTCGAGAGCAGCTCGGCGTGCTCCCCCGTGGCGACCACGAGGAGGCCCGCCTCCCGGACTTGGGCGCCCACGCGCCGGTGGGCCTCCTCGGCATGGTCGCCCAGCTCGGCCATGTGCCCCAGGAGCGCCAGGGGCCGGCCCCTGCCCGCGGCGAGGCGGGCAGCGGAGTCGATCGCGGCACCCATCGAATCCGGGTTGGCGTTGTAGGCGTCATTCAGGATCCACCACCCACCGGCGGCGCGGTGCAGCGCCATGCGGTGCGGGGACCGGTGCGCCGCCGAGAGCGCCTCGGCGACCTCGGCCACGTCGACGCCCAGAGCGTGGGCGCCGGCGGCGGCGGCGAGGGCGCAGTGGACGATGTGGGGACCGGCCGCCCGCAGACGGCACGACGCGCTGCCCCCCGGGGTGCGGAGCCCGAAGCGCGCCTCGAGGTCGCCGCCGATGTCGAGGCTCTCCGCGCGAACGTCGCCGCGGTCGAAACCGAAGCTCAGGACGTCGGCCCCGGTGCGGGCGGCGAGGCGGGGGGTCGCCGGGTCGTCGGCATTGAGGACCGCCACACCCCCGGCGGGCAGGGCGGCCGGGAGCTCGCCGATACCGGCCTCCACGGCCTCCATGGAGCCGAAGACACCGACGTGAGCGCTGCCCACGTTCGTGACGATCCCGACGCGGGGGCGGAGAAGCTCGGCGCCCCTGTGGACGTCGCCCGGATTGCGCTCCCCGATCTCGGCCACGACGAGCTCGGCGCCCTCGGGGGCGTCTAGGAGCGTGATGGGCATCCCGAGCTCGTTGTTGAACGAGGCGTGCGTGACGCCCACGACCATGGAGGTGCCGAGGGCGTGACCCAGGAAGTCCTTCGTGGTCGTCTTGCCCACGGAGCCCGTGATCGCCACGACCTCAGGCACCCGCGTGCGAGCCAGGACACCGATGCCCCAGAGTGCCGCCTCGGTGTCCTCGACGCCGATGGCGAAAGCGCCGCCGACGCGGCGACCTGCGGCCGTGAGGTACCCGCCGGCCCCGGCGGCGACGGCGGCGGGGACGAAGTCGTGGCCGTCACGGTCGCCCCGCACCGGGACGAACAACGCCCCCGGTGAGATCGTCCGCGAGTCGATGCCGGCACCGTCGAAGGTGTCGCCGGGATCACCCTCGAGAAGGCGGCCACCCGTCGCGGCGACCGCGTCGGCCACACGGAGCCTCATTTCTCCGAAGGTAGCCGGGGCCGCTTCCTCCGACGGAACGACCCCGGCGGCCGGGCTGCGGCCACTGGCTCTCAGCCGTACATGATCAGAGCCGGGTTGCAGATCGGCGCCCCGGCAGCGTTCTTGGGGGTGACGGTGAGCTTGGCCGCCCCGGGGTCGTACTGCACGACGCTGTAGGAGTTCACGTCCAGGTTCACACAGCCCGTACCCACGAGCCAGAACACGATGCTGACGGCGATCGGCCCGATGGACCCCACGACGTTCTGCACCTCTTTGGAGTAGGTCTCGGTGCCGACGGGTCCCACGACGACCTCTTGGCTCGTCCCGGGGGGGAAGAGCTTGCGCAGGACGTTGTAGCGCACCGTGTTGTTGTAGACCGCGTGGGTGTCGGTGGTGAGCCAGAGCACACCCTGGACGTTGTTGTTCTTGATGAAGTTGATGAGCTCACGACGCTCGGCCTCGTAGCCCTCCCAGCGGTCGTAGGGCAGGGCGAAGTACTCCTGGATAGGGGTCTCGTTCATGATGAGCTTGAACTTCGCCGTGGACGTCTGGAGACCGGTCTTGAGCCAGGTCTTCTGGGCGAGGCCCAACATGGTGCGGCTCGAGTTCCGGATGAGGCCGAGGCAGTCGCCCTGCGTGGGGTACTGCAACTCCGTGAGAAGGGCGCCGAATATCGCCCGCATGAGCGCCGGGGCCGTGGGTGCCAGGTCGGGCTCCCCCGTGTAGGTGTTGTTGCAGATACCCGGGTGGGCCGGGTCTGCGTCGGCCTGCGGAGACCGGTAGGAGCGGCCGTCGAGGGAGAAGATCTCGATGTCCTTGCCCCACTTGAAGCTGCGGTACAGAGGACCGCCGTCCCTCAGCGGCATGTACTCCCGGAACACCTGCTCACCGTGCGCCCGCTGCGTGGCGTCCACGGTGAGCGGGTTCCAGTCGTTCACGACCTCGTGGTCGCTCCACTCGGCGATCGTGGACGTGCTCCTGAGGATCTCCTGCGTCGCCGGGAACATCCCCGAGTCCCGGGCCGCCTTGTACTTGTCCCGGTAGTCGGCGAGCGCCGTGATCGGGGCGGGGTCGTCGGAGTAGATCGTGTCCCCGAGGAAGCCGAAGACGTCGGCGTCCTCGGCGGCCGCTGCGCTCAGGACCTCGAAGTGGCCGTACACGGGCTCGCCCGTGTCCGGGTCGATCAGCGTGTTGGCGTCCCCCGTGTAGACCATCTTGAAGGGCGCGGACACGTTCGGGTCCGGGGCCGTGCGGAACCGGCCCGTGTCGGACACGTCGCCCGATTCGTCGTCCTCGGTGAAGCGGTACCAGTAGCTCGTCCCCGCAGCGAGACCCGTGGTCACGTCGAGCTTGATCGTGTAGTCCGCGCCGGGGTCGGGCGTGACCGTCTGGGACCACACGACGTCGCCGGGGTCGAAGTCGTCGTCGGAAGCCACCTCGGCTATGACGTCCGCGCCCGTGTTCGCCCGGGTCCAGATGATCGCGCCGGCGTGGGTGACGTCCCCGGACGCCACGCCGTCGGCGAACACCGCGCCGTTCGCCGTGGCCGGGAGCGCTGTGAGCACCGTGGCACCCAGCGCCACGGAGACCGCGACCGCGAGCCCGCGGATACGACATGTGCCTCGACGTCCGGTCATGGCTGCCCCTTCGTCTGCCCGCTATCTGGAAGGAACTTCGCCGCCCCGGGTGGCGAAGCCTGCCCGTCTCCTAGGGTAACGAGCGATGCCCGAACCTGCTCCCCGTGGGTTCCTGCGCAGGGTGGCGCCGGAGCCCCTCGCCGTCGTCCTCCTCGTTTCGGGCGCCGCCATGTGGGGCGTCACGTTCCCGACGGCGAAGGACGGCATCGACGTGATGGGCGTCGTCTCCTTTGCCTTCTGGACCCGCTTCGTCGGCCTGGTCGTCCTCCTGCCGCTGGCGCCGAGCGTGCCCCGGAGGGAGTGGCGGCGGAGCGCACCGATCGGAGCGCTGCTCGGAGTCCTCCTGTACCTCGCCTACCTGTTCCAGTCCCTCGGCCTCGAGCGCACCACGGCCACGAGCGCCGGTTTCGTGACGGGCCTGTACGTGATCGGCACCCCCGTCCTCGCCGCTGTCTGGGGCCGGCACCTCCCCTCGCGCCGCGTCGTGGGGGCACTCTGCCTCTCCCTCGCGGGCCTCGCCCTCCTCTCCCTGCGGGGCTGGTCCTTCTCTGCGGGCAACAGCCTCGTGCTCGTGAGCGCGGTGTTCTGGAGCCTGCAGATCCTCGCTGTGGGAGCAGGAGCCCGCCGGGACCCGGTGTCCCTCATCGTCACGGAACTCGCGGTCGCCTCTGCTCTGCACCTCGTGGGCGCCGGGTTCCAGCTCCGGGCCGACCTCCTCGGCGGCGTCGCCCTCGAGCTGTTCTTCACGGGCGTGCTGGGCACCGGCGTCGCCTACTTCTTCCAGGTCCTCGCCCAGCGGCGCATCAGCGCCACGAGGACGGCGATCATCTACTCCAGCGAGCCGCTCTTCGCCGCTCTCTTCTCGTGGCTCTGGCTGGACGAGCGCCTCGGCCCCAGGGGCTGGGTGGGCGGCCTCTGCATCGTGGCGGCGATGATCCTCGTGGAGGCGGGCCGCGACGGCACGCCGCGGGACGACTGAGACTGGCGGGTGGGTTCGTCCGAGATGCCTGCCGGAACGCGCCCACCGGCTACCTTCGGGCGCCATGAGGGGGCTCGTCCGGACAGGCGCGGTGGCCGGTGTCGTGGCCCCCGTCATCATGTGCATAGTCGTCGTTTGGGGCGACTTCGTGCAGCCCGGGCACACCTGGGTGACGAGCTACATCAGCGAGCTCGGCGCGCCCGGGACCGAGGGCGCCCGGATCACCAATCCCGGGTTCCTCGCGGCGGGCCTGCTCGGTGTCCTCTTCTCACTCGCCGTGGCGCGGGGCCTTCCGCACGGCGCCGCCTCCGGTGTCGCCCTCGCCGCCGCCTGGGCGTCCACCGTGGGCACGTCCCTCATCACCTGCTCTGCGGGATGCCCCGTACCCTTCACGACGCCCCGGGCAACACCCTCGGACTTCGGGCACATGGTGTTCTCGGTCATCGAAGTCGCCGGCCTCGCCGCTGCGCCCGCCCTCGCCGCTATCCGGGGCGAACCGGGAACCGCACTGCGCCGCTGGTGTGGCCTCGCCGGCGTCGTGGCCGTCGCCCTCGCCGTTGCCGCGGGCGTCTGGGCGCTCTTCGAGTTGCCGGCGGGCGGGGCCGTGCAGCGGTCCTTCTACGTCGCGACCTATGCCTGGACCGTGGCCACAGCCATCTGGCTCCTCCGGCATCCGTCGGCCACGGCCGGCCCGGCCCTGGCCTAGCCGACCCGGGCCGCCCTGGGCCTCCGCCGTCGCGGATTCGCAGAACGGCCTTTGGTTCTCCGGACCCACTGCCGATGAATACCTGTGCCCACGCGCTGATGGGCCGTCCGGCCGCTCCCGGGAGATGACGCGTTGCGGAGACTCTGTCTGGCCCTCACCGTGGCATTCGCCCTGTGCCTGGCGGATTTCGCCTCCGCTGCAGGGCCCGCCGGCGCCGCGGGCGCACCGGAAGCGGGCAGGGGGCGAAGCCGCCCCAAGAGACGCGCCCGCACGTCGCGGCGGGCGCGCAAGCCCAAGGCGGCAGCGCGCTGCCGTGTCGTGAGGGTCCGCCGACGCCGCCGCCGCGTGTGCACGCCCCCACCCCGTCAGGTCAACGGGACGACAGTCGCCGACTGGGCCGAAGGGGTCCTCATGCGCCTCGCGCAGGTCGAGGGTCTCCCCGCGGGAGCCGTCGTCACCCCGGAACACCGCCACGCCCTCATCGCCTGGGCCCGCGCCGAGGGTGGGGGCGTCGATCCCCACTGCGGGCGCTTCAACCCCCTGAACACGAAGCTCTTGAACTCCGATCTCGGGCCCACGCCTGTCTGCGCGCGGCCCGGGCAGACCTTCGCCACCGTCGACTACCCCTCGCTGGGCCACGGAGTGGAAGCCGCTGTCCGCACCATACGCGGGCAGTACCAGAACCGGGCCCGGGCCGTGCTCACGAACCCCAACACGTCCGCCGAGGACGTTCTGCGCACCATCGCCCACCCCGAGTGGTACCCGGGCAACGCCTGCTGGGCGTGCCCCGGGACCACCTACGAGGGGAGCCTGCTGCGGAACCTGGCCGCCGTTCGCGCCGGAGGGCCGTCGTGGTACGGCGCCACACCCCTGCGCCTCACGCCCAGCCCCGCAGCCCTCCCCCCGTTGCCGCCCCCACCCCCGCCCCCGCCGAGCCCGACGCCGCCTCCGGCCTGACGCCGGCTCCGCTCAGAGCTCCCGCGGAACCTCGATGGCGCAGTGCGGGCCCGGCGCGGAGGCGAGGCGCTCGTCCAGGGTGAGGAGCGTAGCGCCGAGGATCTCGGCAAGGGCCACGTAGACCGCGTCCCCGGCCCGCACGGTCTCGCGCAGCTCGAACGCCCGCACGAGAAGGGACCGATGTCCGAACCGCTCCCCCGGCCAGGCACGAAGGTCGTCGACAGCCAGGAGAGCCGCCGTGGTGTCAAGGCGGCCGCGCAGGTGGTCCCGTCGGATCACACCGAGGACCTCGATGTCGATCACGTGCGGCGCCGCCTGGTCGGCGTCTGCGGCGAGACGCTCCCGCACCGCCTCCGCGGAGGCCCCGCCAGCGACCACCTCGTAGAGGCACGAGGCGTCAACGACGAGCATCCGGCCAGTCGCCCCGCACTTCGTCGATCGCCTCGATGATCTCGCCGCGGGCGACTCCCGACGCCCGGCGGCGGGTGCGAGAAAGCCACTCCTCGATCGTGGGACGGGCCGCTATCCGGAACGCCTCCCGGCGGAGCAGGTCCGGGACCGTGATGCCGGCATCCGCCGCCCGGCGCGCCAGAGCCGCGTAGACATCGTCATCGATATCGCGGATCTGCACTGTCTTCGGCACGTGCCCATCGTAACATGCGTACTCGCATGACGGACGCCCGGTCACCGACAGATGGCCGTGAACGCGGGGGCGGCGGGCCCGCTTTCGCGAACCCGCCGTCGTGGAGGTGCCGGGACTCGAACCCGGGTCCCCCGAGGCCTCGGCGTGAGCGTCTCCGAGCGCAGTCTGCGGGTGAGTTCTCGAAACCGGGTCGTCCGCAAACACCCAACCGGTCCAAAGCCCGGCCTGTGGTGTCCCCCGCCGGCCGACCGGACGGAATCGGCGGGGTACTTCCCCTTATGACGCAGGATCCCGGGTCGGGGCCCCCCGGGGCTGCGGGCGGCTTAGTTAGGCCGCCAGTGCCAGCGTGTCGTTGGCAGTTATGGTTTGTGCCGGCTCTTTAACGAGGACTCCGACAACCTCGGCTCGCTTCTCACGCTTCGCGCACTCAGGGTCGAAACCGTTCACCCCCGTGCATGCACACTCTACCAACACCCCACGACACGTTCTTCAGCCGTTGCCAGGCATCGGGCACGGGGGTCGAGGCTCAGGCGTCACATCCCCTTCGCCCGGCGGCCCTGCACGCGCTCCATCTCCCGCTGGGCCTCGCGGCTGGCGGTGGCCTGGCGCTTGTCGTGGTGCTTGCGTCCGCGGGCCAGAGCGATCTCGACCTTCGCGAGTCCGTGCGTGAAGTACACGGCGAGAGGCACGAGGGTGAGGCCCGCTTCGTTCACCCTCTGGGCGAGGTGCGCGACCTCGGCGCGCTTCAGGAGCAGGGGGCGGGGCCGGCGGGGCTCATGACCCCCGCCCCGGGCGAACTCGTACGGCGGGATGTGGAGGCCGTGCAGGACGACGTCGCGACCCTCGACCCGGGCGTACGCCTCGCTGAGCGACGCCCGGCCCGCCCGTAGGGACTTCACCTCACTTCCGAGGAGCCGGATCCCGGCCTCGTGGGTCTCGATGATCTCGTAGTCGTGGCGCGCCTTGCGGTTGCGGGCCACCGCCCGGTTCGGGTCACCGTTGCCAGGGCCCGCTCCCCCCCCCTTCGCCCGGCCCTTCGCCGCGGCGGCCGCCACGGCAGCTCAGACCTCGAGGTAGCGCCGCAGGGCGAAGAGCGTGCCGCCCACGGCGATGAGCGCACCGATCAGTGTGACGACGACGTAGATGACGATCATCCACGAGTTGTCGATGCCCACGGGCAGGAACGGGAGCTTGTTCGACACCCAGTCGACGAGTGTGAGCTTGGCGACAGCGAGCACGCCGATGGCGAGGAGGCCACCGCAGACGCCCTGGACGACGCCCTCGAGCATGAAAGGCCAGCGGATGAACCAGTTCGTGGCCCCCACGAGCTTCATGATGGCGATCTCGCGACGGCGGGCGAAGATGGCGAGACGGATCGTGTTCGAGATGAGCACGATGGCGGCGGCCAGGAGGACGATCGAGGCCCCGAGAACGACGAAGTAGAGGACCGAGAGAAGGGTCTGGACCTTCTTCACCTCCTCCTTGGCGGTCGTCACCTCGTCGATGCCGGGCAGCTTCTGGATGCGGTTCGCCACGGTCTCCAGGGACTTCGTCTCGACCAAGGAGACCCGAAAGGACGCCGGCAGGGTGTCGGTCTCGACGTTCTCGACGAGATCGGGCCGGTTCGCGAACATCCTCTTGAACTCCTTGTACGCGTCCTTCTTGGAGACGTAGCGGATCCTCTTGACCTCCTTGTAGCCCTGGATGTCCTGGCGGATCGCCGTGGTCTGGGCCTCCGTGGCGTCGTCCTTGATGAAGGCGTTGATGACCACGTCGTTCTTCCAGCGCGTGGTGATGTTCTGCACCGCCCGGTAGAGCATGAGGACGCTCCCCAGGAGGACGAGGGAGACGGCGGTGGCGACGATCGAGGCCAACGCCATCAGGATGTTCCGCCTGATGTTGGAGGCGGCTTCCCGGGCGAAATAGGCGGGTTTCAGGGCCACGGCTCAGGCCCCGTAGCCGTAGACGCCCCGGGCCTGGTCGCGCACGAGTCGGCCGCCGGTCTCGAGCTCGATCACACGGCGGCGCATCGAGTCCACGATCGACTGGTCGTGCGTCGCCATCAGGACCGTGGTGCCGGTGCGGTTGATGCGGTCGAGAAGGCGCATGATGCCCACGGACGTGCCCGGGTCGAGGTTCCCGGTGGGCTCGTCGGCGAGGAGGATCAGGGGGCGGTTCACGAATGCCCGCGCGATCGACACGCGCTGCTGTTCCCCGCCGGAAAGCTGATCGGGACGGGAGACCGTCTTCTCGCCCAACCCCACGAGCTCGAGGATCTGGGGCACCTGCTGGTCGATGACGTGCTTGGGCCGGCCGATCACCTCGAGGGCGAAGGCGACGTTCTCGAACACGGTCTTGCTCGGGAGGAGCTTGAAGTCCTGGAAGATGGAGCCGATGTTGCGGCGCAGATAGGGGACCTTCCAGGAGGACAGGTTGTTGATCTCCTTGCCCGCCACCCAGATCCGACCCCGCGTGGGCTCGAGCTCCTTGGTGAGGATCTTCAGGAACGAGGACTTCCCCGACCCCGAGGGCCCCACGAGGAAGACGAACTCGCCCCGCTTCACGTCCAGGGAGACGTCATCGAGGGCGACGACGTGATTGGACTCATAGATCTTCGTCACGTGGTCGAGGCGGATCACAGCATCAGCTCGCTGGTTCTCGGGGCGGGCACGCCAGAAAGGCGTGGCGGTGAAAGCCCAAGGCTAGCAAGCCGACGCCGCCGATCAGCGCATCTGCCCGGGTGGTGCTCGGGGGGGGAGCCTGCTCCCCCCCCGATGTGCGGGTCAGGGTTCCACGTCGACGTGGATCTCCGGGGAGATCAGCGGCGTGGTGAAGCCCGTGTACTGGATCGTGTGCCCCGCCCACGTGGCCTCGATCCGGTAGTCGTCCTCGAGCTCGTACCACTTCTGGTCGTCGTCCACGAGGAGCTTGTAGTTGCAGATCCCCAGGTCGAAGCCGAAGAACCAGGCTGCCGGGTTCGCCTGCAGGCAGATGCCGAGACCCTCCACGTAGGCCGTGTCAGCGTCGGCGCCCACGGCCTTCGTGGCCCAGAGGCTGAGGACGATGTCCCGGATGCCCGTCGACGGGAGGATGTCGACGTTGGCGAAGTTGTTCGCTCCGGCGAAGATCTCCTGGCCGAAGAAACTCACCCAGTTCATGTCAAGGCCGACGGTCGTGGCAGCGTCGCTGGAGTTCGTTGTGAGAACGGTCACGCCGTCCTGCCAGATCCGGTTGAGGGTGTGCTTGTAGTAGGCGCTGTCCTCATCCGGGTCCCAGCCGCAGGGCACGCTGTCGCCGTCGGCGTCCGCGCCCGGCGTGCAGCCGGCCACGACGTCGAGATCGACCTCGAGGCCGAGGATGTCGTACTTGTCCCAGACGCCCACGGCACCGTCGGCGGAGACCGCTCGCACCTTCGGTTCGTAGGAGCCCGCCGCCGGGTACAGGTAGTTCGCGTAGTCCGGCGACGGTGACGCCGTGGCGTTCGTCTGCTCGATGCAGGCGTCGGCCACAGCGGCGTTTGCCGGGCAGTCGTCGTCGAAGTCCCACTGGAGTTGCGTGACTGCGACGGCGTCAGGATCGGAGTAGTCGCTGGAGAGGGTGAAGGTCGTCGCCGTGGAACCGTCGGGCGACCCCACACCGCAGTCGACGAAGACGAGGCCGGCGGCCGGGTTCCAGCAGTTCTGGACGGTCTCGGGCCCGTACACGTCCATGTCGGTGTTGAACAACGGCACCGCCTGGTACTTGTTCCAGTCCGAACACGTCGTGCCCGCGGCGTCACACACCCGCACCTCGGGCTGGTAGGCGCCCACCTCGACGTAGCCGTCGGTGAACGTCCGGGACTTCGCACCCACGCCGCTCGTGACCACGTTCGCGGTGGTGGGACCGGCCGAGGGGCCGTTCATCCGCCATTGCACCTGGTAGTCCGAGGCGTCCACGTCGATGTAGCCCAGGAGGCCGCACGTGAGCCCCGTGGGGTCGGGACACGTACCCACCGTGGCGTTGAGCGTCACGGCGTTGTTCACGCGCACGTCACGGGCCGTACCGAAGAGCGTCGTGCCACACGGCGGACCCGCGGACGCCGGCGACCAGCAGTCCATCGACGCCTTCACCGACGGGTTCTCCACGTCGAGGTCCACATTGAGGCCGAGGATGTCGTACTTGTCCCAGACGCCCACCGCCCCGTCGGAGGCCACCGCCCGCACCTGGGGCTCGTACACGCCGACGCCCGCATACGTGTGCGTCGTGGTGTCCGGCGACGTGCCGTCGGCCGCGGTCGTGGCGTCCTCGGAGCCGTTCCCGTCGAAGTCCCACTGCAGGCTCGTGACCGAGAAGGCGTCGGGGTCGGAGTACTCCGCCTCGAAGGTGAAGCTGGTGGACGTGTCCCCGTCAGGGGAGCCCACGCCGCAGTCGATCCCGATCAACCCGGCGTGCGGATCCCAGCAGTTCATCTGCGCGTCCGGCCCGTAGACGTCGAGGTCCGTGTTGAACAACGGCACCGCCTGGTACTTGTTCCAGTCCGAACACGTCGTGCCCGCGGCGTCACACACCCGCACCTCGGGCTGGTAGGCGCCCACCTCGACGTAGCCGTCGGTGAACGTCCGGGACTTCGCACCCACGCCGCTCGTGACCACGTTCGCGGTGGTGGGACCGGCCGAGGGGCCGTTCATCCGCCATTGCACCTGGTAGTCCGAGGCGTCCACGTCGATGTAGCCCAGGAGGCCGCACGTGAGCCCCGTGGGGTCGGGACACGTACCCACCGTGGCGTTGAGCGTCACGGCGTTGTTCACGCGCACGTCACGGGCCGTACCGAAGAGCGTCGTGCCACACGGCGGACCCGCGGACGCCGGCGACCAGCAGTCCATCGACGCCTTCACCGACGGGTTCTCCACGTCGAGGTCCACATTGAGGCCGAGGATGTCGTACTTGTCCCAGACGCCCACGGCCCCGTCGGAGGCCACGGCCCGCACCTGGGGCTCGTACACGCCGACGCTCGCATACGTGTGCGTCGTGGTGTCCGGCGACGTGCCGTCGGCCGCCGTCGTGGCGTCCGCAGAACCGTTGCCGTCGAAGTCCCACTGCAGGCTCGTCACCGTGTGCGTGGGCGAGTCCGGGTCGGAGTACTCCGCCTCGAAGGTGAAGCTGGTGGACGTGTCACCGTCGGGGGAGCCCACACCGCAGTCGATGCCGATCAACCCGGCATGCGGGTCCCAACACGCCATCTCCGTGTCGGCGCCGTACACGTCCACGTCGATGTCGATCAGCGGGAAGTAGTTGTACTTGTCCCACCCGCCGCAGGAGGTGCCGGAGACGTCACAGATCCGCACCTCGGGCTGGTAGGCCCCCACGGCGCTGTAGCCGGCGGCGAACGCATTGGCCTTGGCGCCGATGCCGCTCGTGGACACGCTCGCCGACGTGGCGCCGGAGGAGGGACCGTTGAGACGCCACTCGACCTTGTAGCCGCTCTCGTCGATCGCCGCGTCGTATCCCAGCAGCCCGCAGGTGATGCCCGTGGGGTCGGGGCAGGACGACACCGTGGCGTTCAGGGTGACCGCGTTGTTGACGCGGACGTCACGAGCCGTGCCCAGCAGCGTTGTGCCACACGGCGGCCCGGCCGAGGCGGGCGACCAGCAGTCCATGGAGACCTTGTAGGCGGTGCTGCCGGCGTCGAGGTCGACGTTGCCCCCGAGGATGTCCTTCTTGTCGAAGGCCCCCGTGGCGCCGTCGTTGTCGACGAAGCGGATCTGGGGCTGGTAGGAACCGGCGGCGTAGGTGTGCGCCGTGGAGACGGAGCCGTCGCCGTCGGGGTCGCTCACGGCGTCGGTCTGCTCGACGGTGCCGTCACCGTCGAAGTCCCATTGCGCCGACACGACCCGACCGCCGAAGCCCTTGTCCGGGTCGTCGTAGTCGGCGTTCAGCGTGAACGGACCGGGGGGCCCGTCGGGGCCGCCGGCAGAGCAGAGGCCGAGGATCTCGAAGCAGGGGGTCCACCACTGCATCGTGGCCTCCGGCGCCTCGACTGCGGTGTTCAGCTCGTACTCGGTGCCGATCCCGAGAACGGAAGCGTCGTAGGCGTCGCCCCAGCGAGCCCCGAAGTTGAACGTGTGGGTGGAGTACTGCCCGGCCGTGTCCTTCGCCCGCACCCGCGGCGTGACACTCACTACAGCACCGTAGGCGTGGGTCGTGGAACTGCCTGCCGTGGTGGCGTCGACGCAGCCGTTCGCCTCGGTGGCGCCCACCGGGCAGTCGCCGTCGAAGTCCCACAGGTACAGGGCCACGCCCACGTCGTCGGTGCCGGTGGCGGTGAAGGAGAAGTTCGTGGAGGGTCGCCCGTCGACACCGCCGAAGAAGCCCGCATTCGGCGACCAGTAGTGGAGCTCCACGTCGGGCGGGTCGTCCACGACGTCGAGGTCGCAGACGCCGAGGCACTCGGCGCCGCTGTTCTCGTCCCAGGCGCTGTAGATCCCGTCGTTGTCCTTCACCCGCACCAGCGGCTGGTAGACGCCGGCGGCATAGGTGCGGACGGTGGAGACGGAACCCGAGCCCGTCGGGGTGATCGCCTGGGTGGCGACGGGAGAGCCGTCGTCGAAGTCCCACTGCGCCTCGACCACCTGGCCGCCGAGGCTGACGTCGGTGTCCTCGAAGTCGGCGTTCAAGGTGAAGGGGCCGGGCACGCCGTCGGGCGAGCCGCCGGTGCACACGATGATCGTGTAGCAGGGCGACCACCACTTCATGGTCACGTCCGGTCCGGACGTGGCCGTGTCGAGGTCGCAGTTGCCGAAGCACTCGACGCCGGCCTTCTTGTCCCAGGCGCCCGCCTTGGCGTCGACGTCGACGGCGCGCACCTGAGGCTGCCAGGAACCGCTCACGCCGTAGGTGTGAGTAGTGGTGACGTTGTCGTAGGGACCGACTCCGTTGCCGACATCGGTGGTGGCGTCGGCGGTGCCGTTGCCGTCGAAGTCCCACTGCAGGTAGTCGACGCCCGTGTCGTCGGTGGCGCCGTCGGCGTTGAGGGTGAACACCGTGGACGGGCGGCCGTCGGGTGCCCCGCCGGCGCAGAGACCGAGGATCTCGTAGCAGGGGCTCCACCAGTCCATGCTCACCTCGGGCGCCTCGTTCACGACGTCGAGGTCGCAGTTGCCGAGACAGAGGATGACGTCGTTCTTCTTGTCCCAGCCGCTGTACTGGCTGTCGTTGTCGACGACTTCCACCTGCGGCTGGTAGACGCCCTCGGCGTACACGTTGGTGGTGGACGTGGAGCCGGAGCCGGCGGGCGTGATCGCCACTGTGGAGTCCGCCGTGCCGTTGCCGTCGAAGTCCCAACGGACCGTGTCCACCCGGCCCCCGTAGGCGGCGTCGGGGTCGTCGAAGTCGGCGTTGAGGGTGAAGGTGCCGGGACGGCCGTCGGGAGATCCACCGGTGCAGCCCAGCGGCCATCCGCCTGCGCAGGGGCTCCACCACTGCATCGTGACCTCGGGCGCCTCGACGGCCGTGTTGAGCTCGTACTCGATGCCGAGGACGTCGTAGGCGTCCCACGCCGAGGTGGCGCCGTCGTTGTCGACCGCCCGCGCCTTGGGCGTCACCGAAACGACCGCCCCGTAGGAATGCGTCGTGGACACCGTGCAGCTCGTGCAGCTCCCCGCCGACGTCGAGCCGTCAGAGGTGCCGTTGCCGTCCCAGTCCCACTGCACGGAGGAGACACGGCCGCCCTGGGCCGTGTCGTTGTCGCTCACGTCCGCCGAGAACGTGAAGGTCGTGGAAGGCCGGCCGTCGGTACCGCCGAAGAAGCCGGCGTTCGGCGACCAGTAGTTCAACGAGCCGCTGGGCGGCGTCACGACGACGTCGAGGTCGCAGTTGCCCAGGCACAAGATGGTGTCGTTCTTCTTGTCCCAACCGCTGTAGGCGCTGTCGTTGTCGCGCACCCGCACCTGGGGCTGGTACACACCAGCGGAGAAGCTGTGCGTGGTGGACGTGGACCCGGAGCCCGCCGGCCCGATCGACACGGTGGAGTCGGCCGCGCTGTTGCCGTCCCAGTCCCACTGCGCCTGGTTCACCGCGCCCCCGAGGCCGATGTCGGCGTCGCTGTAGTCCGCGTTCAGGGTGAAGACCGTCGCCGGCCGCCCGTCCGGGCTCCCGCCCGTGCATGCCCCCAACGTCTCGGCACACGGCGACCACCACTGCATCGTCACCGACGGCGCCTGGATCACAGTGTTGAGCTCGTACTCACTCACGACGTTGTCGTAGGCGTCACCCCAGACGGAGCTGAGGTACCAGGTGTGACTGGAGTACTGGCCCACCGTGTCCTTGACGCGCACCCTCGGCACGACGCTGACTACGGCGTTGTACGTGTACGTCTTGGAGCTCGACGCCGACGTGGCATCGACGCAGCCGTTGCCCTCCGTGGCCCCGACCGGGCAGTTGCCGTTGAAGTCCCAGAGGTAGAGGGAGATGCCGTAGTCGTCCGAGGCGCTGGCGGAGAACGTGAAGGTCGTCGAAGGCCGCCCGTCCGTGCCGCCGAAGAACCCGGCGTTCGGCGTCCAGTAGTTCATCGACACCGACGGGTCCCCGTCGGGCGTCTCGAGGTTGATGTCGAAACCGCCGCAGTCGTACTTGTCCCAGGATCCCACCTTGCCGTGGTCGTCCACGGCCCGGGCCCTGGGCTCCACGTTCACCTCGGCGTTGTAGGCGTGCGTCGTGGTGTGGTAGCCCTCGCCGTAGTAGCCGGAGGACGGCGTGGTGGCGTCCACGGTGCCGTTGTCGTCGAAGTCCCACTGGATGTAGACGCTGTTGTTCTCGGGGTCGTCGACTGTGGCCTTGAACGTGAAGGTCTGGAAGGGACTGCCGTCGTTGCCCCCGTTGCCCGAGCACGGCCAGATGTCGTCGGAGGGGTCCCAGTCCGACATGTCCAGGCTGGGCGCCTGGTTCGCCTGCACGTCGAGGTCGGACGTGCCGTCCCAACTCGTGCAACTCGTGATCCCGGAGTTGCAGAGGCGGGCCTGCGGGTAGTAGACGGCGTGGCCGTTCTGGATCCCGCCCGGCGCAGAAGTCGACCAGGCGGGCGCCGTCGTCGACCAGCTGTAGCTGTTGTCGCCCTCGCCGACCCACTGGTTGTAGTTGGAGGCACCGTCGCCCTCGGTGTCCCACTGGATGTAGAAAGCGGTGCCGTAGTTGCCTTCCCCGCAGAAGTCGAAGGTGCCGTCGTCGCGGCAGACGTCGACGTGGAGCGTGAGGCTGTCGCCCTCGGTGACGTCGGGGTAGCCCAGGCACGTAAACCCCCCGGCGTGGGGGTCGAAGCAAGTCATGTCGACGTCGTCGTCGCCGCTCGACGCGCGCGCCGGCGCCGAGTGCGCGAGCGCCTGCCAGAGGAGGAAACCGAGCGCGAAGGCAGCGACGAGCAGGAGGCGGCGGAGCCAGACGGCGGCCCTCGACCTCTCCTCGGTCACGGCGACAATCGTTCCGTCTGCGGAGAGCCCCAACATGCCTAGTCCTCCCAAGCGTTCGTTTCCGCCCCAGGGCAGCGCCTCCCACTGATGGCGCGGCCCAGGTGCTCCTGCTGCAGCCCCTCAGTCTTCGCCGCCACCCTCTCAGTTCCTTCTCAGCCTGGCACGAATCCCGGGGCTCCGCTCGGGGTGGACATCTCCGCGGCCGCGCCGAACGCGGCGGGCCGTCCACGGCACGGGCGGCCATCCCGCGCCAGGACGCGACGCAGGCGCGATCAGCGCCGTATTGAGGCGGCCGCGCCGCTCCCGAGCGCGAGCTTCGACCGCGGCCTCGCTCGGCGGCCGGTCGGGGCGGAAGCCCCCCGGATCCCTCCTCCCGCCTTCGCGTCCGGACTCCCCCGCCGCTGCCGGCGCACAGGCGGGTTGGAGGTTCACAGCCGACGTACGTCGGGTCTGGGCCTCCAAGGCAGGTCGGCGATCGAGACAGTGCCGCCGGCACCGTGCCGCCCAGGTCCCCAATGGGACGGCACCACCCGGTACCCAACCGACCGGCGCCGGCCCTACGTTGCCGCCCCTTTCTGCGCCGCCGGCGACGCGTGCTCCTGTCGGTCCCGCTCAGGCCTCCTGGCTTCTCCGCCAGCGCAGCCAGGACTCCATGAAGCGGTCGAGGTCGCCGTCGAGGACGCCGTTCACGTCGCCGACCTCGAGGTCGGTGCGGAGATCCTTGGCGAGCTGGTAGGGGGCGAGGACGTAGTTGCGGATCTGGCTCCCGAAGCCCACCTTCATCTTCTCGCCCCGGATCTCGGCGAGCTCCGCGTCGCGTTCCTGGCGACGCCGCTCGGCGAGGCGGGCCCGCAGGATCTGCATCGCCTTGGCCTTGTTCTGGGTCTGGGAGCGCTCGTTCTGGCAGGCGACGACGACGCTGGTGGGCAGGTGCGTGATGCGCACGGCCGAGTCCGTGACGTTGACGTGCTGGCCCCCGGCGCCGCTGGAGCGGTACGTGTCGATGCGGAGGTCGTCGGGGCCGATCTCCACGCCCTCGTCACCCACGTCGAAGACCGGGATCACGTCCACGGAAGCGAAGCTCGTGTGTCGGCGGGAGGAGGCGTCGAAAGGGGATATGCGCACGAGGCGGTGGACCCCACGCTCGGAGAGGAGCGTGCCATAGGCGTGGCGTCCCGAGAGAGTGATCGTGGCCGACTTGACGCCCGCCTCGTCGCCCGGCTGCACCTCGTCGACCTCGACGTCGAGACCCCGGCGTTCCGCCCAACGGAGGTACATGCGCAGGAGCATCTCCGCCCAGTCCTGGCTTTCGGTGCCACCCTCCCCGGGGTGGATCTCGACGATGGCGTCCCGTTCGTCGTACTCGCCGAAGTAGAGGCTGCGCAGTTCCAGGGCGTCGAGATCACAGTCGAGGCCGTCGAGCTCGGCGACCGCCTCGGCCTGGGTCGCCTCGTCACCTGCCTCCCGCGCCATCTCCTCGAGCGTGCGGGCATCATCGAGGCGGCGGTCGAGGCGGGCGAGGACGTCGAGGTCGCCCTCGACGGCGGCGAGTTCGCGGGTGACCCTGCGGGCCCGGTCGGGGTCGTCCCACAGATCCGGCGCGCCCGCCTGCTTGCGGAGGTCCTCTACGCGCGCTTCCAGGCCCGGGGCGTCAAAGGTACCCCCGGGCCGCGTCGAGGCGTTCCGCAGCGGAGCCGAACCGCTCACCGAGATCCTGCACGACAACCCTCAACTTCTACTTCAGGTCGAGCTTCTCCGGGATCCTGTGCGCCCACCCTCACCGCCACGGTCGGCACGGCGAGGTAGCGCGCCCCGGGGAACCCTCCGACTTCGTCAGTTCGCGTTCTCAGGATGGCACAACTTGGTCTTCTTGCCCGAACCGCACGGGCACGGGGCGTTGCGGCCGACCTTGTGGGAGCGGACCTGCGCAGGCGAAGCGGCGGCCGCATCCTGGGCCCCCGAGGACAGGGTGTGCTGGGCCTGCACCTGCCTGGGCCGCGGCGCCTGCTCCTCGATGACCTGCACCCGGTACATGTAGCGGGCGAACTCGTCCTCGATCATCTGGAGCATCTCTCCGAAGAGGTCGTAGCCCTCGGCCTGGTACGCGACGAGAGGATCGGTCCCCGCGAAGGCCCGCAGGTTGATGCCCTCTTCCAGATAGTCCATGTCATAGAGGTGCTCACGCCACTTGTTGTCCAGGACCGAGAGCATCACTTGGCGCTCGAGATCGCCCAGGACGCCCCCGCCGAGCTCCGACTCGCGGGCGGCGTAGAGGTCGAGGGCCTCCTCGGCGACGGCGAGGCCGCGGCCCGCGACGCCGGGGGTGCAAAGCGCCACCCCGGCG
>CAYJLW010000006.1:89863-92831 GCA_964370965.1 uncultured Acidimicrobiia bacterium
CGGCGGCGGGGGGGGGGGGGGGGGGGGGGGGGGGCCGGCCGCGGGCGCGCGCGCGCCCCCCCCCCCCCCCCCCACGCCGGTGATCCTCAGCTCCTCGAGGTCGTCGACGGTCATGGTGCAGGGGTAGACGTCCAGCAGAGCCGTCCTGATCTCATCGAGGTCCCACTCCTCGGGATAGGTCTCGCCCACGACGGCCCGGACGCTGCGGCCCAGCGCCTCGGTGATCGCATCCAGGGCGTCCTGGTGCATGTCCTCGCCGTCGAGGATCTGCTGGCGGCGCCGGTAGATGATCTCCCGCTGCTTGGTCATCACCTCGTCGTACTTGAGGATGTTCTTGCGGATCTCGAAGTTGCGCTCCTCGACCTGCTTCTGAGCCCGCTCGATCGCCTTGGAGACGATCTTCGCCTCGATCGGGACGTCGTCGGGCACCTTGAGGCGGGTCATGAGGTTCGAGATCGTGTCTGCGGCGAAGAGCCGCATGAGGTCGTCCTCGAGGGAGAGGAAGAAGCGGCTCTCCCCCGGGTCGCCCTGGCGACCCGAACGCCCCCGGAGCTGGTTGTCGATGCGGCGGGACTCGTGGCGCTCCGTCCCGATCACGTAGAGGCCGCCGAGGCTCAGGACCTCCTCGCGCTCGGCCCGGCACTCGGCGTCCTTCTCCTCGCGGATCTTCTGGAACAGCTCCGGGTCCTCGTCGAGGCCGATCTCCCGCCTGCGCATCTCCTCGAGGGCGATGTGCTCGGGGTTGCCGCCCAGGATGATGTCGACGCCGCGCCCGGCCATGTTGGTGGCCACCGTGACAGACCCCTTGCGACCCGCCTGGGCGATCACGGACGCCTCCCTCTCGTGCTGCTTGGCGTTCAGGAGCTGGTGCCTGACGCCCGCCCGGGTGAGGAGCTTGGCGAGGTGCTCGTTCTTCTCGATCGAGACCGTGCCCACGAGGATGGGCTGGCCCGCTTCGTTGCGTTCCTTGATGTCCTCGATGAGGGCGTCCCACTTCGCGGCGGCCGTCTTGTACACGAGATCGGATTCGTCGTCACGGACCATCGTGCGGTGCGTGGGAATCGACACGACCTCGAGCTTGTAGGTGTGCTTGAACTCGGCCGCCTCGGTTTCGGCGGTGCCGGTCATTCCGGCGAGCTTGTCGTAGAGGCGGAAGTAGTTCTGCAGCGTGATCGTGGCGAGAGTCTGGTTCTCCTCCTTGACCCGGACACCCTCCTTCGCCTCGATCGCCTGGTGGAGGCCTTCGGAGTAGCGCCGGCCGTCGAGGATGCGGCCCGTGAACTCGTCCACGATGAGGACCTCGCCGTTGCGCACGATGTACTCGACCTCCCTCTTGAAGAGCTCTTTGGCCTTCAGGGCCGCCGTGAGGTGGTGGACGAGGTCGGAGTGGACGTTGTCGTAGAGGTTCTCGATGCCGAGAGCCTCCTCGACCTTGGTGATGCCGGACTCGTTCACGGCCACGATGCGCTTCTTCTCGTCGACCTCGTAGTCCTCGTCGCGGGCGAGCTTCGGCACGATGCGGGCGAAGGTCTGGTACCAGCGGGCGGACTCCGAGACCCGCCCGGAGATGATGAGCGGCGTGCGGGCCTCGTCGATGAGGATCGAGTCCACCTCGTCGACGATGGCGAAGTTGTGGCCCCGCTGCACGCGCTCGTCAGGGTCCATGGCCATGTTGTCGCGCAGGTAGTCGAAGCCGAACTCGTTGTTCGTGCCGTACGTGATGTCCGCGGCGTACGCGGGTTTACGGGTCCAGGGGTCGTCGCTCGTCTGGATGAGCCCGACGGCGAGGCCGAGGAAGCGGTGCACCCCGCCCATCCACTCGGCGTCGCGGCTCGCCAGGTAGTCGTTCACGGTCACGAGATGCACACCCTTGGACGTGAGACCGTTGAGGTAGGCAGGCAGGGTGGACACGAGCGTCTTGCCCTCACCGGTCTTCATCTCGGATATCCAGCCGAAGTGCAGGGAAACACCGCCCATGATCTGGACGTCGTAGTGGCGCTGTCCGAGCACGCGCCGAGCTGCCTCACGCACAGTCGCGAAGCCCTCGGGAATGAGCTCGTCGAGTTCCTCACCCTGAGCGAGGCGTTCGCGGAACTCGACTGTCTTGTGGGCGAGCTCTGCGTCGGAGAGCCGCTCCATGGCGGACTCGTGCCCGTTGACCATGGGCACGAGGGACTCGAGGAGCTTGCGTTTCTTGCCTTCGCCTGCGTGGAGCAGCCTGTGGACGATCGACATCGGGCGCCTTTCGGGACAGACCGCCGTCGATACTACGGGGTGGGGCGTGGCCGCCGGACGCCCTTGACCCTCGGGGTCGCGGCCACCGCCGCGGGCACGACGTCAGCGCAGGAAGCGAGCAGGGGGGCGAGCGCCGCCCGCAGCGTGGCCCCGGTCGTGACGACGTCGTCGACCAGGAGCAGGCGACCCCGCGGAGGCGACCGGGACAGGAGAAACGTGTGCGCCGGGAGGCACCGGGCACCGGCGGCCCGACCGGCCTGGGGACCCCTGCCCCGGTCGGGGGCTCGCGCGAGGCACGACACAGTGGGGACGTGGAGGCGGGCGGCGAGCGCCCCGGCCAGGAGGTGCGACTGGTCGTAGCCCCGCCGGCGGCGCCTGCCCGCCGCAGCGGGGACCCACGTGACCGCGTCGGCCTGCAACAGGGGGCCGCGACGGGCCACGAGCTCGGCGACGAGCACGCGGGCCACGGCCACGGCCCCGCGGTACTTCAGGGCGTGCACTGCGCGGCGCAGGGGTCCGGCGAAGGCGCCGAGGACGACGGGGGAAGGCGACACGGCGGGCACCGCCGGGGCCGACCGGATGGCACGGAGGCACGCTGCGCAAAGAACCTCGCCGGGGCGGCCACAGCCGGTGCAGGAGTGCGGGAGCAGCGCTCGCAACATGCCCGCACCCTAGGACGCAGGTGCGTCACTTCTCCTTGTGGGGAGCCCGCGGGCCGGGATGAAGGGCCGGG
>CAYJLW010000006.1:92841-105988 GCA_964370965.1 uncultured Acidimicrobiia bacterium
CCTCCCCCGCTGGGGGCCAACTCCCCTTGGGGGGGCCCCCGGCCCCGTAACCCGGGCCCGGGGCTCCCCAGAACGGTCCTACGCGGTCACGCGGGCGCGGGACACGAGACCGTGGACGGCGTCGACCACGTCGGGCCAGACCGGGAGGGGGAGGTCGTGGGCCATGCCAGGGACGATCATGAGCTCGGCGTCGGGGACGGCGGCGGCGGTGCTCTCTCCCCCGTCGACCCGCACGAGGGAATCGTCGGCGCCGTGGACGACGAGCGTCGGAACCGTGAGGCCCCGGAGCGCCTCCACCCGGCTCGGGGCTGAGACGATGGCGGCGAGTTGGCGGGCCACGCCCTGGGGGTAGAAGCAGCGGTCGACAGATTCCGTCGCCTGCCTTCGGGCGCGCTTCTCGTCGAAGGGGAAGCCGGGGCCGGCAAGAGTGCGGCTCACACCCACAGCGTGCTCGATGCGGCCCTCGCGGTCTTCGGGCGGAACCTGCATGAGGACCTGCAGGGCATCGGGCGTCGGCGGCGAGACGTCCGGGGATCCCGACGTGGACATGATCGAGGTCAGGCTGAGCACCCGGTCGGGGTGCCTGATGGCCATGAGCTGGGCGATCATGCCCCCCATGGACGCCCCGACGACGTGGGCCGCCTCCACTTCCAGGGCGTCGAGAAGGCCGGCGGCGTCGTCGGCCATGTCGTCGAGGGCGTACGGAGGCGCCGCCTCCCCGGTGACGACCTCGCCGAGGTGCGGTGTCCCGGCGTCGTGGAGCTTCGTGGAGAGACCGACGTCGCGGTTGTCGAAGCGCACGACGCGGTACCCGCCGGCGGCGAGCTGCGCGCAGAGATCCTCGTCCCAGGCGATCATCTGGGCCCCCAGACCCATGATCATGAGCATGACGGGGTCGCCGTCCCTCCCGATGACGTCGTACTCGAACTCCAGCCCGTTGACCTGTGCTCTGGCCACGACTCAACCCCCTCGGGTTCCACGCGTCGCTGCGTACGGTCACGGCCTCTTGTGACCCAACCGCGTCCACCACGTTCCGGAGAACCTACCCGCCGGCGAGGCGCCGGAGCGAGGTGCGATACGGCCGGCGGGCCACTCCCGCCTCCGTCACGACGGCCGTCACGAGGCGGGAGGGGGTGACGTCGAAGGCGGGGTTGGCGACACGGACGCCGCTGGGGGCGACGGCCCGGCGGCCACAGGGACGGACCACCTCGTCAGCCGCCCGCTCTTCGATCTCGATGGCCTCGCCGCTCGGACAGGCGAGGTCGATCGTGGACGTGGGCGCTGCCACAAAGAAGGGGACGTCGTGGGCGCGCGCCGCGAGGGCGACCCCGTACGTGCCGATCTTGTTGGCGACGTCGCCGTTCGTGGCGATGCGGTCGGCGCCCACGACGGCCAAGTCGACGAGCCCCCGAGCGAACAGCGAGGCGGCAGCGCCGTCGACCACGAGGGTGTGGGGGATGCCGGCACGCGTGAGCTCCCAGGCCGTGAGGCGGGCGCCCTGGAGGACGGGGCGGGTCTCGTCCACCCACACGTGGACCCGCTTGGCGTCCTCGACGGCCGCCCGGATCACGCCGAGGGCGGTGCCGTAGCCCGCCGTGGCGAGCGCTCCCGCGTTGCAGTGGGTGAGGACGTTGGCGCCGTCGGGCACGAGCGCGGCGCCGAGACGACCGAGCGTGCGACAGGACGCCTGCTCCCACGCCTCCAGCGCCCGGGCCTCCGCGAGGACGGCCCGGCGCAGCGCCGCGGGCGTCGCCGCCTCCCCGAGGCGATCCGCACCCAGGACGCGCTCGATCGCCCACGCGAGGTTCACGGCCGTCGGCCTAGTGCCTCCGAGCACGTCGGCGGCCCGCCCGAGGTCGACCCACATACCCGGGGCGCTGCGGGCCCGGGAACGGAAGGCGGCGACGGCGAGCCCGTAGGCGGCGGCGACGCCGATCGCAGGCGCTCCCCTCACCACGAGCTCCCGGATCGCCCGGGCGACCTTGGGCACCGTGTCGCAGCGCACCCACCGCTCCGCTGCCGGGAGGCGTCGCTGGTCGAGGAGCTCGAGGGCGCCGCCCCGCCAGCGCAGGGGGACGACGTCGAAGCCCCTGCGCGTCACGCGGCGGCCTCCCATGCCTCGAGCGTGCGCGCCACCCCGGCCTCGGGGCCGTCGGGATCCGCGACGGCGGCGCTCCCGAGCAGGTGGCAGAAAGGCCGCTCTCCCATCGCCGCCCCGACCGCCCCCACGCTGCGGTACGACATGCCCCCGCCGATCACCGGCAGTGCCCGCCGGACACCCCCGAGGCGCCCCAGGCACGCGTCGGCAGTGTCGACCACGACGACGTCGTCCTCGAAGATCTTCCCGGCGACCGCGCCCACCTGCACGAGGTCTCCGCCGGCGAGGCGGGTGAGACCGGCGAGGACAGCCGGGGAGACACCCACTGCGGGTGAGCGGGTGAGGGCCCCGCTGAGGACCCTGTGGGCGAAGACCGGCACGCCGGCCCGGAGGGCCCCCCATCGCAGCACCTCGAGACCCACGACAAGGGCGTTCAGCATGACGCCGCCGCAGCCCGTCTCCCGGGCGAGGGCGAGGCGCTCACCGAGGCCGTCGAGATCACCGGTGGCGTTGGGGGCGTAGAGGACGCGGCGGCCCGTCTCGTCCTCGACGGCACTGACTGCGGCCCGTACGGCGGCCACCCGTTCGGAGTACCGGCAGAAGGGCGGATCGGTGAGGAGCTCGTCGTCCTTGACGAGGTCGGCGCCGCCCCGGGCGAGCGCGGCGGCGACGGCCGCGCAACCGCCCGGATCGAGTCCGGTCGAGGGCTTCACGATCGCCCCGAGCACAGGGCGATCGGCGACGCCGAAGGCGGCCGTCCCGAAGGCGGGTCCGGGGAGCACACCGAGCACGGCGTCACCCAGACCGAGGCCCACGAGACGGCAGGCACCGAACGTGCCCGTCTCGAGCGTCTCGCCCACGACCATCGTGAGGAGGCCGGGCAGCGTCGTGGCGTTGGCGGCGGGCCAGGCGACGGTCACACGCCCGACTTCGCCTTCGCTCACGCCGGCCCGCTCGAGGGGGGCCGCCGGCAGCGCGAGACGTGCCCTGCCGGCGACGTCGACGGAGAGCACCTCTCCCCCGACCCGGGCCATGACCGCCTCGGGGGCCTCGGAGAGCCCGGTGGATTCCTCGACGACGACGTCCTCGGCGGCGGCCGCCAGAGAGGGAGCCCCCTGGAGGACGTACGTGGCCACGACGCGATCCCCCTCTGCGCGGGTGACACCGTCGCCGGGGCGGGGACGACCGAGCTCGGAGAGGAGGGTGGCGACGCTCATGTCAGCGGGCGAGGGAGTCCTTGAGGCGCTGGATCACCTCGACCGGACCGGGATCGACCCCTTCCCCGGCGGCGAGCCAGAGGCTCACAAGATCTCCGACGGCGACGAGCTCGTAGAGGACACCGAGACGGGTGGCAGCCTCGGCACGGATCTCGACGACGTCGGCGACGGTCTCCTCGACGAGCTCCCGGGTGATCTCGAAGCGCCGGGATATCTGCGGGTGCTCGAGGTTGTGGCGGAGCTCCACGACGACGATCGCCTGCCTCGTGAGGTCGCCGTTCACGCCCCAGCCCACGACCTCGTTGTGGTCGAGCTCCGGGTAGGAGTGCCAGAAGGCGGCCGCCTTCGCGTTCTCGTTGATCTGGCACTTCCAGCGGTACGCGGCAACCGCGGCCGGTCCCTCGGAGCCGTACACGAGCGGGATCCGCCGGTCGAGCACGTGAGCCACGTGGCGGGCCCGGTTCCGGGCGGGGTCGGCGTCCGGGAGGAGGGCGGGGACGACGGCTTCGAGGCGCCCGACGGCGTCGGCGACCTCCTCCGCGGCGCCCGGGAGAATCCCCAGACGGCCGGCCACGACGACGAGGGGCAGGGAGAGCGCGGCGACCATGGCCCGGGGCTGGCCACCGGGGGGGACGGCCACGACGGGAAACCCCGCCTCGGCTCCGAGACGGGAGAGCGTGCCGCTGGACGCCGAGACACCGACGATCCGGGCGCCGCGCGCCACGGCCGCCCTCGTGGCTGCGAGGGTCTCTTCGGTGTCCCCGGAGCAGGACACGGCGCAGACGAGGGTGTCCGGGCCCACCCAGGCAGGCAGGTCGTAACCCCGGTGCACGAGAACCGGGACGGGAGCCCGGTTCGCCGCCGTGGCAACGAGGATGTCACCGGCTATCGCGGACCCGCCCATGCCGAGCGCGAGCAGCGCCGTGACGCCGTCCCCGGAGGGAAGGCCGTCGACGGCCCCGGCGGTTTCCACGGCGGCGCGAGCCTGGGACGGGAGGCCCGCCGCCAGGTCCCACATCCCGACGGAGTCGAGCACGCCCACCGCGCCGCTCACTCGCCCTGGGCGACGGCGAGCACGCCGGGCAGCTTCTCGTCCAGAAGGCCGGTGTCGTCCGCCTCGAGGTTGAGGCGCAACAGGGGCTCGGTGTTGGAGGGCCGCAGGTTGAACCACCACGTGGGGTACGTGATCGTGAGGCCGTCGGTCCAGTCGGCTTCGCCGTCGTCGAAGTGGGCGGCCACCTTTTCCATGACGGCCAGCGGGTCGCCGACCTTGAAGTTGATCTCGCCCGAGGCGACGTAGCGCTCCAGGGGCTTGCGCAGACCCGAGAGCGGGGCGCCAGCGAGGCTGAGCTGCTCCAGGATGAGGAGAGCCGCGATGAGCCCGGAGTCCGCCCGGTAGTTGTCGCGGAAGTAGTAGTGCCCGGAGTGCTCGCCGGCGAAGATGGCGCCGGTGTCGGCCATGAGCTTCTTGATGAAGCTGTGGCCCACCCTGCTGCGCACCGGGTCGCCGCCGCACTCGCGCACCACCTCGGGGACGGATCGGGAGCAGATCAGGTTGTGGATGACCTTCTCGCCCGGGTTGCGTGAGAGGATCCCTTTGGCGACGAGCGCTGTCGTGGTGGAACCGGAGAGGGGTTCGCCCTTGTCGTCGATGAGGAAGACGCGATCGGCGTCGCCGTCGAACGCGAGCCCGACGTCGGCCTGCTCGCGGCCAAGGGCGTCGCGGAGGTCGCGGAGGTTCTCGATCTGGATGGGATCGGCGGGGTGGTTGGGGAAGGTCCCGTCGAGCTCGAAGTACAGCGGGACGACCTCGAAGGGGAGACGGTCGAAGACCGGGGGCACGACAAGACCGCCCATGCCGTTGCCACAGTCGATGACGACCTTGAGGGGCCGTAACGAGTCGACGTCGACGAAGGAGATCACGTGGCGGGCGTATGCGTCGAGAAGGTCCTGGCGGGAGACGACGCCCTTGCTCACGGCGGGCGGGAACTCGCCCCGCTCCACGGTCGCCTTCACGTCCCGGAGGCCGGTGTCCTGGCCCACGGGGGCCGCCTCGGCGAGACAGAGCTTGATCCCGTTGAATTCCGCCGGGTTGTGGCTGGCGGTGAACATCGCCCCCGGCGCCTTCAGGACGCCGGAGGCGAAGTAGAGGAGGTCTGTGGAGCAGAGGCCGAGGTCGATGACGTCGTCGCCGCGGTCGGTGGCTCCGTCGATGAACGCCGCAGCCAGCGAAGGCGAGGACGTGCGCATGTCACGACCCACCACGAGGCGACCCGAAAGCGTGAAATCGGCATAGGCCCAGCCGATGCGACGGACGGTGTCCTCGTCGATCTCGCCGGGGTAGACGCCCCTGATGTCGTAGGCCTTGAAGATGGTGTCGAGGGACAAGCGCACTCCGAGTCGTGGCTGGGCGGGCTCGCTGGCTGGCTGGGCGGGCTGGCTGCTCGGCCCTGGGAAGCTACTACTCGGCTGGGCGCCCGACAGGATCCGGGAGGTCAGGCCGTGCGCACGATCGTACCTCTGGCCACGGAACGGCGTCCGGCGTTGGCCCCCCTCGGCACGGCGGCTCGGCCGAGAACGTCGTCGAGGGTGAGGAGGTCACCGCTGCCCGCCTGCTGCCACCAGCGGTACTCGCAGGCGTGGCACGAGTGGAAGTTCACGTGTTCCTCGCTGTGGAGAGTGATCTGGATCTCGATCACTTCGGTCGAACCACAGTTGGGGCAGCTCATAGTGCCTCCCTGGCAGACGTCCCTCATCCCCCATCGGCACCTTCCGTGCGGACTTGAGCGATACGAACTGAAGTTGTCCACACGTTGACGAAACACCCTCTGGGGGCTGGACGCCCCGTCAGGCGAAGAGAAGGACGGCGACACCGACGGCGTTGTTCACCACGTGCGCCGCCAGCGGGGCGAGCAGGCTCGCCGTGCGCAGCCGGACGACGGCGAGGCCGACGCCGAAGGCGAACAGGAGCGGCATCGCGGACGGGTTCGAGAAGTGCTCCGCCGCCCACACCAACGACACGACGACGACCGCGACCCAGGGCGCCCGCACTCGCGGGGAGAGGACGGAGAGGAGGAAGCCGCGGTGGAACAGTTCCTCCCCGAGCGGTGCGGCCACGAGGGCCGTGATCGTGAGCATGACTGCCAGGAACGGCGACTCGCGACCGCCGGCGAAGGGAGCGAGGAGATCCGAGTTCAGGTGCAGGGCGCGCAGGAGCATCCCGTAGGGCACGCCGAGGACGAGGATCCCGCCTGCCACGAGGACGCCGAGGCCGACGTCACGCGCTGCCCGCCTCCCCCGGGGGAAGCGCCACCCGATGTCGGCGAGTTCGAGGGAGCAACGGCGCGTGGCCCAGACGGTCCCGGAGGCGAGGAGGATGCCCAGGATCGGCCCGGCAGCGATCGCCACCTCCGTGGCGAGGTCCTCCCGGGACCCGGCCCGCCCGAAGGCGAGGAAGATCCCCGCCACGACGGTGGGGGCGAAGAACGCGACGCCGAAGACGACGAGGGCGTAGAGCGGCCAGGCGTCGGCCTCCGGTCGGCCGGCGCCCGGGGACTCCCCTGGATCGCCTCCGGACGGCTCCACTTCGGGAACGGGGCCCCTGGCGTCGTTCACACTTCGACGCCCTCGGGGAGCTCCTTGCCCACGTACCGGGAACGGAGGCGGCCGTCCTCGCGCCAGTAGGCGTACCAGTAGGGCCCGTGCGGGCACCGAGTGCAGCCTTCCTTGCCGCAGCGCACATGCTGGCGGCGGTAGTGCACCCGGGCACGGGGAGGCTCGGCGGGCGCCGGGAAACGGGGTCCTTCGGAGTCCAGGAGGAGTCCCTGCAGGACGATCATGAGCCGCCGGAGCTCGTACTCGTCGAGGGAGCGCAGGGAGCGCAGGAGGTTCTTGTCCATCGGAGCCTGAAGGCTACCTGGGTCCCTGGGGCGGGCCGCCTGCGCCGGTCGCCCTCAGGGGCCGGGCTGCACGGAAGTGTCCCCGTCGACGTCCCAGGCGGCCCCGGCTTCGCCGAAGACCTCGATGTGGATCTCCTCGGTGAGGTCCGACGAGAGGTCGTGGGCCAGGTCGTCGGGAAGGACGACGTCGCCCGTCGCCGGAGGTGGGTGCGGGGGGGGTGGGGCGCCCTCGTCGAGCGGCTCGCCGAAAGCATCCTCCGCCATGAGGTCGAGATGGGCCTCGATCTCGGCGAGGCGGGCGGTGACGTCGGCGGGTTCCGCTCCGGCTGCGAGGTCGACAGGGCCGCTGGGGTGCTCCTCGAGGGGTACGGGCACGGGCCGGGGTCCTGGAACACGCCGGGGTGGAACGGGCTCTTCGCACGTGGCGAAGAGCGGGGGGGTGTCGGAGCGCCGGTCCAGGAGCTGCCAGCCCAGCGGGGCCGAGAACCGTTCTGCGTGGCGCACACAGAAGTCGAAGGCCCGGCTTCCGGATTCGATCAAGTCGTCGAGCCACACGGTTCGCTCGCCGTAGTCGAAGGACAGGGAGAACGCAGCCGGGCTCTCGCAGACCTGCTTGACACACACACGGATCGTCGCGTCCACGGCGGGAGGCTACGGGGGACGGCGGAGAAAAACAAGGATCGCGGGAGCGCTCCGTCGGTGGCCCCTCAGGCGACCGCTTCCAGGGAGGGAATGCCGACCGCCGCCGGGCCTCCCCTCCTGACGAAGGGCCAGAGCCGGCGAGGTCTCCCGGCGCCGGCGTCCTCCACCCAGCCGAATGCCAGAACGGCGGCGGCGCAGCCCGCGAGGACGACCAGGAGGCGGGCGAGTGGCTCGACCCCGGACCACGCGGTCATCCCCTTCACGGGAGCGCTCGCCGCCACCCAGATGACCGGCACATGCCAGAGGTAGACGGTCAAGGCCCGCGCGTTGACGAAATTGACCAGAGGCGACAGCACCCGGCCGGCAGCCAGACGCCCCAGAGGTGCCTCCAGAGCCAGGAATGCGCACAGCCAGGCGAGGCCGACGAGGAGATGAGTGGCAGGGGAGGAGTTGACGACACCGAGGGGCAGGGCCGTGGCCGCACCCGCGCCCAGGATCCAGACGGCGGCGCCCAGCGCGAAGGCGAAGGCCGCTTCCCATCGTCGGCGCACCGCCATGGCGGAGAAGACGCCGTCTCTGTAGGCGAACCCGAGGAACCAGAAGACGCCGAACAACGCCATGTCCGTGAGATAGGGCGCGACGCTGTGACCGGACGCCATCAGCGCTTGGACGAGGACCACCCCGGCGAGAGGCACGGCCAGGCAGGCGACAGGAAGGCGCCGGAACGCCCACCGGAGGAGTGGTGACAGCAAGAGAAGGTGGAGGTAGGCCCTCACATACCAGAGCGCCGCCCACCAGGCCGAACCCGCTGCCGGCCCCCGCGGGCGCGCAACGGGGAAGACCCATCCCAGAAGGTGCCTCCCCCGGAGCGCGTAGTCCTGAGTGCCCGGGTGCCAGAGCGCCGCGACGCACATGACGGAAAGGGCGACTGCCCCGAACGCCCAGAGGGGCACCAACAGCCGGCGCAGTCGACGTCCGATGAAGGCCGACGACCCGGCGCGCTCCAGCGAGGCAGCTGCGAGAGCCCCCCCGCAGAAGAACATCGCCGGCATCGCGGCCACGAAGAAGGACAGGACACGGGCGCCATAGGTGTGCATCAGCACGACGCGCACGATGGCGATCGCGCGGACGGCGTCGAGGAACGGACTCCGGGCGCTCGCGGGTGCGGGCGCCACGATGCAGGAGACGCGGGCTCTACTCGGCGACGCCATGGCAGGGGATCCTAACCCCCGCTGTCAAGCTTGCCAAAGATCGCCAGGAACCGCGTCTTATGTAGCGCGATGATGGGTAAGACACCGCGCCGCCACAGGTGCGGACGACGAGGGGCCGGCCGGTCGGTGGCGGGTGCCTCCGGGTCGCGCGAACCCCCCGCTCACCAGGGAGACAAAGAAGAAGAGGGGTCCCGCAGAACCCCTCTCCAGACATACATGTACCCCGAACAGACCTGCAGATCTCTCTGCTTGCCCGTTCGGGGTACCAGATCAATATACACCAGGGCCTTCGAGATGTAAAGCGATTCCCGATTGGCAATCTTTACCAATACCTCGACGTCGCCCCCGTGGGAAACGATCCCAGGGGGTGCGTGGACATCCGAGATCACCAGGAGCGGCGCCTCCGGCGGCCTCGTGAGGTCCGGGCTCAGACGATGATGGCGGGCGTGCCCACCTTGACCTGGTCGAAGAGCTCGATCACGTCTTTGGGTGCCATGCGGATGCAGCCGTGGGAGGCGTTCGAACCCAGGGAGCCTATGTT
The DNA here is from genome assembly GCA_964370965.1 of uncultured Acidimicrobiia bacterium. Classification (GTDB taxonomy): domain Bacteria; phylum Actinomycetota; class Acidimicrobiia; order UBA2766; family UBA2766; genus CAYJLW01. The sequence goes on from CAYJLW010000006.1 coordinate 102,450, forward strand.
GTTCGTGCCGTGGATGCGGATGCCGGAGGCGTTCAAGTCCAACGCGCGGGGGCCCAGCGGGTTGCCGGCCCCAGGGCCGATGCTCTTGGGCATCCCTGCACCCCAACCGTTCGGCGCGGGATTCACCCAGGTCGGGTTCTTGCGCTTGTTCACGATCTTCCAGTGGCCCTTGGGCGTCGGGAACCCCCCAGAACCCGTGGCCACCGTGTATGTCTTGACGAGCTGCATGCCGTCGTAGTGCCAGAGCCGGTTCTCCTTGCGGCTGATGAGGAGGATGTGGCCGATGTTCGTCTCGGTCACCTGGGGCTGCACCACGGCGACCGGGAGCTCGACCGTGCGCTCCTGGCCCCTCAGCGCCCAGCCATGGGCGCCGTTCGAGACGAGCTTGGCGGCGCCGGCCACGTCGAGCGTGCGGCCGGTCTGGGACTTCGTGAGCACCAGGTTCCCGCTCGAGACGTCGATCTGGGTGTCCTTGGCGGGCCGGTCGATCTTGGACTGCGCATCGCGGACGAAGGCGTCGACCTTGGCCGGGTCGACGGCATAATCGACGTGGACGTCGACGTGCAGGGGCTTGTCCAGGAGCCGGTGATAGGTCCGCACGAAGGGGCCCGTGATCGTCTCGAACCCGAAACCGGTGGCGCCCTTGCCCTGACGAGCCCGGGCCACGGTGTCATCGATGTTGGCCCGCAGGCCGAGATCCCCGAGGGTGGCGGAAACCTGCTCGGTCTCGCCCGTGAAGGTGATCTTCACCTGCTCCTTCTGCGCCAGCCCGTCGTTGAGCTTCGCCGTGGCATCGACGGTGCTGAGCTTGCCCACGCCAAGGCCGTCGACGGTGACGCCGGGGAGGATCCGGTCCATCTGCACGCGGTCGAAGACGCCCACGGCCACGAGGAGCGCCAGCACGACCCCGCCCAAGATCGTGAGCACGAGGTGACGGCGGAAGAATCCCCGTCTCTTGGTCTCGGCGGGCGCCCAGGGGGGGGGAGGCGGCAGCGTGGACAGCTTCGGGACCACGACTGGGGAGGTGGTGACGTTCACGACCGCCGTCGCAGTGGTCAGGGGCGGGGCCAGGGTGGCAGTGCCACCCGACGGTGCCGGAGGCGCGGCGACACCCCCCGGTGCCGAATCTGTGGGCTTGGTTCTGCGGATCCAGCTCATAGGTACTACCCCTACCGCCAGTTGACACACATCTCTCGGCCGCCCTGTGCCGAAACCGAAGTCGGAAGCTTAGCAGCAGTCCGGATTCTTCCAGATTCGGCGAGGAGGCCGACGGATGTCCCTCACACTCATAGACTGACGGCACACGCCTGCAGTGCCTTACAGGCGGGAGGACGAAAACGTTCTCCGAAAGGTTCCCTCCCACCCGACCGAAAGGACCTGGGTGAGCCCTCCGCAGAACCCATCCCCCGACGGTAGGCCGGGCGGGCCCTCCCCCCGCGGTGACGTGGGCTGGCCTCGCTGGGCCGTGTGGCTGGTCGTGGCCATGTTCATCTCGATCGTGGTCTTCTCGTTCTTCGGACGGCCCACCACGGACAACCAGATCGCCACGAGCCAGTTCGAGACCCACCTCGAGGAGAAACGGGTCAAGTCCGTCCAGATCGACAACCAGACCGGCGCCGCCTCCGGGACCCTCAAGGACGGCAAGAAGTTCACCACGAACGTGGGCGCCATCACCGACGACCTGAACAGGAAGCTCGCCGACTCCGGAGCCGACTACGAGTTCCGGCCCCCCCAGAGCAACATCCTGGGGAACCTCGTCGTCTTCCTGATCCCGTTCCTGCTCCTCATCTTGGTCATGGTCTGGATCAACCGCCGCGCCCAAGGGCAGATGGGGTCGATCATGCAGATCGGCCGCAGCCGGGCCAAGGTCTACAACACCGAGAAGCCCAAGACGACCTTCGCCGACGTCGCCGGCTACAAGGAGCCCAAGCAGGAGATCCAGGAGGTCATCGGCTTCCTGAAGGAGCCCCGCAAGTTCAAGGAGATGGGCGCCAAGGTGCCCAAGGGGGTCCTTCTCGTGGGCCCGCCGGGCACAGGCAAGACGCTCCTCGCCCGGGCGGTGGCCGGCGAGGCCGGCGTGCCCTTCGTCTCGGTCACGGGGTCGGACTTCATGGAGATGTTCGTGGGCGTGGGCGCCGCCCGCGTCCGGGACCTCTTCCAGACCGCCCGGAAGCAGTCTCCTTCGGTGGTCTTCATCGACGAGATCGACTCGATCGGACGCAAAAGGGGCGCCGGCCTCGGCGGCGGCCACGACGAGCGGGAACAGACCCTGAACCAGCTCCTCTCGGAGATGGACGGCTTCGAGAGCTCCGAGGGCATCGTCATGATGGCGGCGACCAACCGCCCCGACATCCTCGACCCGGCGCTCTTGCGTCCCGGCCGCTTCGACCGCCAGGTCATCGTCCCCCTGCCCACCCTCTCGGAGCGTCTGGAGATCCTCGCCGTCCACACCAAGGACAAGAAGCTCTCCGACACCGTCGACCTCGCGCGCGTCGCCAAGGGCACGCCCGGTTTCAGCGGGGCCGACCTCGCGAACCTCACTAACGAGGCCGCCCTCTACGCCGTGCGCAGAGGCCATCCCCGCATCGACCAGACCGACTTCGACGACGCCCGCGACCGCGTGATCATGGGCCTGAAGCGTGAATCGCTGGCCATGAGCGACGAGGAGAAGCGCATCACCGCCTACCACGAAGCGGGTCACGCCCTCTGCGGCATCCTCAGCGAGCACGCCGACGAGGTCCACAAGGTCACGATCCTCCCCATCGGCATGGCCCTGGGCGTCACGCAGTTCCTGCCCGAGGAACGCCACATCGAGCCCAGCGAGCGCATCGAGGCACAACTCGTCGTCGCCCTCGGAGGCCGCGTGGCCGAAGAGATCGTCTTCGCCCGTCCCTCGACGGGAGCCTCCAACGACCTCCAGCAGGCCACCGCCCTCGCCCGCAAGATGGTCCGGGAATGGGGGATGTCCGACAAGCTGGGCCCGATCGCCTACGGCGACGACTCCCGCACGGTCTTCCTCGGCGAGGACCTCGTGCGGGGCCACGAGTACTCCGAGGCCACGGCGGAACTCATCGACGAAGAGGTGTCCCGCATCGTGAGCGAAGCCCGCCGGAGAGCCACCCACCTCCTGACCGACGACCGCGAGGCGCTCGACCTCGTCGCCGAGGCGCTCCTGCGGGACGAGTCCATCGAGGGCGTCGAGGTGGAACGCCTGCTGCGGGTGTCCCGTGGCGAAGCGCCCGCCACACCACCCGCCCCTGCGGCGCCGCCCCAGGCGGTCACCGAGACACAGGCGCCCGCCGCCCCGCCCGTGCCCCAGCACAAGCCCGGGATAGTGCCCCCGCCCATGGCTCCCGGCGTGGCCCACTGATTCACCGTCGAGGGGGGACTCCGTCCCCCCTCGAACACCCCCCTTCGCACGCGGCCGCCGTTGTAGTTGCGCGCCGTTCCGGCCGGGCGGAGCCCGGCCTTACGAGCAGGTCACCGTCACCAGAGGCCTGGCTAGCGCACACCGTCCTGCGCCGAGGGGTTCCCAAGGG
>CAYJLW010000007.1:0-3649 GCA_964370965.1 uncultured Acidimicrobiia bacterium
CCCCCCCCCCCCCCCCGAGCTGCCCCGGCGAGGGCCGGCCGGGACGGGGGCGGCGGGGGGCCGGCCGGGACGGGGCCGGCGGGGGGCCGGCCGGGACGGGGCCGGCGAGGCCGGGCCGGCGCGGCCAGCGGGGACGGGGCCGGCGGGAGCCCGACACCAGCCAGAGCCCGGGGCCCCGGCGCCACCCGGAGCCCGGGACCCCGGCGCCACCCGGCGCCCGGGCTCCCCCTGCCACGTCCCCAAACTGATGCCGTTTCCACGGAATACCGGGACATCAGCTTCAGTTTGCGCTCGCCGAGTGCCCGCAGCGGCCCCGTCCCGCCCCGCCCGTCCCCGTCCAGCCCCGCCCGTCCCGGCGCTGCCGGGCTGGCGGGATACCCTCCGGGCATGACGACCGTGCTGCCGCCCCTGCTCGAGGCACTCGTGGGGAACCGCGGCTCGGACCTCCTCCTCTCCGTGGGGACCCCCCCGGTCGTGCGCATCGACGGCCAGCTCCGGCGCCTGGAGACGGCGCCCTGCACCCCCGAGCTGGTGCGGGCGTGCGCGGGTGAGCTCCTCGACGCCGACCAGCAGCGCCGCCTCGAGGCCGAGCGCCAGCTCGACTTCTCGTTCTCCTGGAACGGCCGCGCCCGCTTCCGGGCGCACTTCTTCTTCCAGCGCGACGACCTCTCGCTCGCCGTGCGCCACATCCCCGCCCGCATCCCCACACCCGAAGAGCTCGGCGTACCCCCGGCCGTCGTCGCCCTCGCTTCCCGACCCCAGGGCCTCGTGATCGTCACGGGCCCCACCGGCGCCGGCAAGTCCACGACGATGGCCGCCCTGGTCGACTTCGTGAACCGCACCCGGCCCTGCCACATCGTCACGATCGAGGACCCCGTCGAGTACGTGCACCAGCACCGCCTCGCCGTCGTCGACCAGCGCGAGGTGGGCCAGGACGCCCCGTCGTTCCCGGCCGCCCTGCGCGCCGTCCTCCGTGAAGACCCCGACGTCGTCCTCGTGGGCGAGATGCGCGACCTCGAGAGCGTCGCCGCCACCCTCACGGTGGCCGAAACCGGCCATCTCGTCTTCGCCACCCTCCACACCAACGACGCCGCCGGCGCCGTCGATCGGGTCGTCGACGTCTTCCCCGCCGCCCAGCAGCAGCAGATCCGCACGCAGCTCGCCGCCTGCCTCGCCGGCGTCGTCTTCCAGCAGCTCCTCCCCCGCGCCGGCGGCGGCCGGGTCGCCGCCTTCGAGATCCTCCTCGCCAACACCGCCGTGCGCACCCTCATCCGGGAGGCGAAGACGAACCAGCTCGTGAACGTGATCGCATCCGGTGTGGGCGAGGGCATGCAGACGATGGCCGCTAGCGTCGAAGCCCTCGTGAACGCGGGCCTCGTGGCCGCGCGATAGCGGACACCTGTCACCGATCGGGTCCGTGGCACCCGGGCGGGAGCCGCCTACTCCGCCAGCACCTCGGCGAGGTCGATGCGGAGGCCGGGGAGAAGCGGCGTCTCCAGCGTGTCGGACGGGGTGAGCGTCTCAGGCGGGGCGAAGCGGCCCGTGGCGTCGTCGCGGACGTAGCGCAGGACCGTGTTCTGCGCCGGATCGACCACCCAGTACTCGCCCACCCCCGTGCGCTCGTAGACGTCGAGCTTCTCGACGAGGTCGCGCCGCTCGTTCGAGGGCGAGAGGATCTCGACGCAGACGTCCGGGGACCGCCCGGCGTAGCGGCCGCCCGGTTCCACCTCGGGGTCGCCCACGAAGACGGTGAGGTCGGGTTGCAGGCCGTTGTGCAAGTCGAAGCGGACGCCCGGATTGGGCACGGAGATCCCGATGCCCGACTCCCTGAGGTAGACACCGACGTCGACGGTGATGCGCTCGGCGATGCGCTGGTGGCGGAACAGGGGCGGGGGACTCAAGACCGCCCACCCTTCGAGGAGCTCGATGCGGCCCTCGCGGGGGTCGGGCCAGGTGAGCCAGTCGTCGATCGTGTACGAACCGGTGAGGGCGGTGTCGCCCATGAACGCCTCCACTGCACAGTCCTTCCTCCGGGTACTCAACGCTCTGCGGATCCGGGGGAAGTTCAGGGGAAGTCGGGAAGTGCTCGCCTCACCGTACCAGCCTGTGCCATGCGCCTCAACGGGCTTCGACGTCGACGGCCGGGCCTCTCACGCCCGGGACAGGTTCGCCCCCCGGACGTCGAGGGCGCGGGCGGGCGCCCGGTCGAGTTGGGGGAAGCGCACCGGCGACAAGGACCCGAGCGGGACGGTCTCGAGGTCGCGTTTGGCGATCGTGACGAGGGCGTCACAGACGGCCTCGCTCGCCTCCGCCAGCCCCTCGTCCCGGCCGAGCGGGAGGCGGGTCGGGACGCCGTAGAGCGTGGTCGTGACCGGGGCACAGGTCACGGCGTCGAGCACGGGGACGAGCTCGGTGGCGGTCACGACAAGGACCGGCCGGCGCCCGCAGCCGCCGCCGAGGTCGGCCCGGCGGATCTCGCCCCGCTCCACTACTCCGGCCGCACGCGGCGAAGGCGCTGCTTCGGCGCCACCACGAACGGATCTGGCACTTCTCCGAGGGCTATCCGAACTTCCTGCAGACCTACGGCACGCACGCCTGGAACCTCGCCGACGGCGACACGATCAGGGGCGACGACGCGGCGGCGGCAGAACCGTTCGTCGTCGAAGAGCTCGACGGCGGGTTCGTCCGCGTCCGCATGGACAGGGTCGCCGACGCCGAACGCGACTACCTCGTCGCCATGGCGCAGGTTGTGGCCGCGGAGGACACCCGTCGTCACCGGCCCGGCGACACAGCGGCCGTCCGTTCCGGGGACGTCGCCGCCCGGCTCCAGCGAACGGTCACGAGCGTCACACCCACGAGATCTACCCTGATCGCCAGGGCTCTCGCCTACAGCCCCCGGCACGGCTACACCGCCTTCGCCGTCCCCCAGTTCGACCGCTACCTGCTGCGCACGTTCGCCTGACCGGGCCGTCGGCGGCGCCCCCGTGGGGGTCGGGCAGCGAATCCGGGGCGCTTCGCGCCCCTCCAATCCCGGCGTTGGGGGCCGGGCCGTGGCCCGGGGTTGACGTCTGGCGGCAAGCGACGTAGGTTCGCTGCCCCTGTGGGTTCGTAGAGGGCGGGTAGGTCGTCGTGCGGGGTGTGCTGGTGGGAGTTCTCCGGGTGGGTGCGGATGTCGCTCGTTTCGCCGTCGGGGGCGACGGCCCCCCCGACAGCCCTCGCCTGATCCGCTCTGCGCGTCCGTCGTGTGCCGGTCGCTGCGGACAGCGGACAAACGCCCGGGCAAAGCCCGGGCGCGTCCGGATGACGGAGGTACAAGAGATGAGCTGGGGTAGGACTACGTCCGGGCAGTCTCGGAGGCGCCGCGGCGTCTCGTTCGTCGTCGTGCTCGCTCTCGTTGCGGCAGGCCTTGGGGTCGTACCGGCTGCCCCGGCGAGCGCGGACTCATCGGCACCGGGCGCCTGGGCCTGGGGCTGGAACGCCTTGGGCCAGCTCGGGGACGGCACAACCACGAACCGGCTCACCCCCGTCCAGGTCGCCGGGCTCACCGGCGTCACCGCCATGGCCGCCGGCCAGTTCCACTCCCTGGCCCTGCGCGCCGACGGCACCGTCTGGGCCTGGGGCCAGAACGACTACGGTCAGCTCGGGGACG
>CAYJLW010000007.1:3749-40082 GCA_964370965.1 uncultured Acidimicrobiia bacterium
GCACAACCACGAACCGGCTCACCCCCGTCCGGGTCGCCGGGCTCACCGGCGTCACGGCCATCACCGCCGGCCAGTTCCACTCCCTGGCCCTGCGCGCCGACGGCACCGTGTGGGCCTGGGGCCAGAACGACTACGGCCAGCTCGGGGACGGCACAACCACGAACCGGCTCACCCCCGTCCGGGTCGCCGGGCTCACCGGCGTCACCGCCATCACCGCTGGTTACTTCCACTCCCTGGCCCTGCGCTCGGACGGCACCGTCTGGGCCTGGGGCGGCAACTACTGGGGTCAACTGGGCAACGGCACTACGACCGACGGGCACGCACTCGTGGAGGTCACCGACCTCACCAACATCACCGCAATCTCCGCCGGCAGCAGCCACTCCCTCGCGTTGCGTTCCGACGGCACCGTCTCGGCCTGGGGCGACAACCGCTCCTGCCAACTCGCGGACGGGACCTGCACCGGACGGCTGCAACCGGTGGGAGTTGTGGGCGTGACCGCAGTCGCCGCCGTCAGGGCCGGCGGTGACCACTCCCTCGCGTTGCGTTCCGACGGCACCGTCTCGGCCTGGGGCGACAACCGCTTCGGCCAGCTCGGGACTGGAACCGCTGGTCATCCGTCCACGCCAGCGCCCGTTGCCACACTCGCTGGCGTCACCGCCATCGCTGCTGGTGCCACGCACTCCCTGGCCCTGCACTCGGACGGCACCGTCTGGGCCTGGGGCTACAACCGCTACGGCGCACTCGGGGACGGCACCACCGCCGAGCGCCACACGCCGGTGCAGGTCGCCGGCCTCACGGGCGTCACGGCCATCGCCGCCGGCCTGACCCACTCGCTCGCCATCGCCGGCGGGCCACCGCCCGGCAGCACCTTCGGCGGATACGGGCGGCGGTTCGACGACTGGCACGCCGGGGACGTGCACGTGCACGCCGCCGGGGACAGCGGCCTCACCGGCCACATCCGCTGCGGCGATCTTGCGCGGGGAGACGAAGCTGGCTGCGCCGATCGCCTCGTGAGCGACACGCAGGGACGTGCTGTCGCTAACGGGCTCGAATGGCTCATCTACACGGAACACGCCCCGTTCCTGGGCCTTCGCGTGCCACTGAGCGCCTGCGTCGGTGGCGTTTGCGCGGCACTGCCCACCGGCTGGGACGCCAAGCAGGCCCGCCGCCAGTATGGGCAGATCAAGGAGGCGGCGCGCGGCCGGGCGCCACGAAGCTCTCTGCGCCTCCTCATGGGCGAGGAGATGGGCACTGCGGCGGCCATGTGCAAGGCCCTGCAGCGCAACGCCGGCCACTTCGGCGTGTACTGGCTGCAGCACCTCCTGGACAACACGGCGTGGGACTGCGACGAGGGGCACTTCCTCGCCGAAGTGTCGGCCACGGGAGCATGGGGCGCGGTTAACCATCCCGACAACGGCGACGGGGGCAGCGACTGGCACTGTTGGCGGGCCGACGATGTCCAGCCCGGCTTCCCAGACGTCGAGTGGCCGTGCAGCTCGGCTGCCTTCGATCTCAGGGGCGAGGGCTTCCGCGCTATCGAGGCGGTGAGCGACAACCATCTCCCCAGCACGGCGACGTTGGACACGATCGACGGCCTCCTGCAGACCGGTGCGGTCGTGGCGCTCACGGGCGGGACGGACTCGCACACGTCCAAACGAACGAAGATGGACTTCGAGCACGTGGCGGGCGCAAGGCAGTCCGCCGGGAACGACGCCAAGATCGGCCTCACCGGGCGCACGTTCGCCTTCTCGCCTGGCAGCATGGCCCCGGGCAACTCGTTCGACCCGATGAGCGCATCCGATCCAGCGCGACGGGCGATCCTTGACGGTCACACCATCGCGTCGAACGGCCCCCTCGTCGTCCCATCGGTCAGAGGGGCGCTCCCAGGCGACACCGTCGGCCTGGACGGTGCAACGGTGGGCGTCCGGATCGACTGGGCGGGGTCGTTTCGTGTGCTCTCGGGCAGCGCCGAAGTTGGGCCCGGCACCCCAGTCCCGACCAGGGACGTCACGGGCGCACCGGACAAAACTACGTGGTCACGGGCCCGCTGTGGGGCTGCGATGAGACGGGCACCCCGTGCCAGAGCAGCGTCACGCCGTACACCCCGACCCCCCTGGACTTAGCGCGCGGCTGGGCGCAGGTGGATGTGCTCAGCGCCAACATCGCGTCCACGGGCTACGCCCGGGTCGAGGCGATGTACGGCCCCAAGGGCGCCGGCAACTCCCGATACCGTGACGATGACGAGTACACATACGGGGCGTTCTCGAGCCCGATCCTGATGGTCAAGCCGGGAGCCGTGATGGCAGCTGGCTCTCCAGCCGGCATCGTCCAGGGGTTCATGGCGCAGGCCGCCACGCCCGGGACCGGGACCCTGCAGGGCGCAGTGTCCTCGCTGTTGCCCGCCGCGACGGGCTTCGCCGCCGTGGAGGCCTGCCCCGTCGCCGGGGGGGCGTGCGTGACGACTACCGCCGACGGCGCCGGCGCCTTCTCCCTGCCGGCGATTCCCGAGGGCGACTACGACGTGCGAGTGTTCCCGGCCCGGGGCGCCGAGGAGTATTCGCCCGAGGCCACCCGGGCGACCGTGACGGCGGAGACGACGACGAACGTCGGTGTCGCCCTGGGAAGGGCGACGGCACCGCCGGAGGGCACAACCCTGGCGGGGGCTGCCGTGCCCGGCGACGGCGTGCCCCGCGTGGCGACCAGCGCATCCCCCGCGGTCACGACCACGGCCTGCACCGGGGCGACCGGAACCGTTTCGGCCTCCCGGTACGGCGCGTCGGTGGGAGCCCCGGCGCCGCTCACCGAGACGTCCCCCGGCAACTACGGAGCGTCGCTGCCCAGCCTGTCCGCGGCCGGTCCGCACCGGGTCGAGGTCACGGTCACGTGCCCGTCGGCCTCGCCGGTCGTGACGAGCTTCGACGCCTACGCGACGCCAGCCGGCCGCGTACACGACACGGCCGGCAACCCGGTCCCGGAGGCGCGGGTAACGCTGCTGCGCTCCCCGGGCGTGAGCGCGCCCTTCGCGCCCGTGGAGGACGGCGACGCCTCGCTGTCCCCGGCGAACCGGGCCAACCCCGTCGCCGTAGACACTTCCGGCGCCTTCGGCTGGGACGTCCAGGCGGGCACGTACCGCGTCCGGGCCGAGGCGCCCGACTGCACCTCGCCCTCCGACCGGGCGAACCCGGTCGTCGAGAGCGATGCGTTCACGGTGGGACCGGCGCCGGTGCCCGACCTCGACCTCACGCTGGACTGCACCCCGCCCACCGAGAACCCCATTGAGATCCAGAACCAGGCCGTCAACCCCGGCGCGCCCACCGACCAGTTCACCTACGACGTCACCTGCACGGTCGGGGGGAACCAACGGTCGTTCGGGCCCGTGACCGTGACCGCCAACGGCACTGCCGACACGGCCCCAATCCCGGTGGGCGCCGAGTGCACGATCGTCCAGCGACCGGCGAACGGCTACCGGCCGCTCGGCGGCGACACGTGGACGCTCACGGTCGATGCGGACACGGGCGCGAACCTGGCGGGCTTCACGGTGACGACGGCGCCGCCCGCCGAGGTCGCGGTGTCCCTGGCGGGCTACCCCAACAACGCCCTGTACGCATCGGCGCTCTGCGGCACCGACGACTTCGGGACCGTGCGCATCGACGCCGGCGGCGCGACCACGCTCCCCCGGCCGGTCACCGACGACAAGACATGCACGGTGCGCTACCGGGCGAGCGCCGACGGCGCCGTGCTGGCGAGCCTGCAGACCTACCTCCTCGCCCCCGAGTACGACGTCGAGCCCAATGTCCCCTTCACCGCCCTCCTGAACGCGACGCCCACCTCGGGTGCCGCACCGCTGACGGTGGCGTTCGACGCCGGCTCCTCGATCGTGCCCACGGGCACAGTCACGGACTACACGTGGGATTTCGGCGACGGGGCCGCCCCCGAGACGACGACCACGCCCAGCGCTACCCACACGTACGCCACGCCGGGCAACCACGAGGCGCGCGTGACGCTCACCGACAGCTACGGCGTCCCGGCGACAAGCGAGCCCGTCGCCATCGCCGTCGCATCCCCGACCTCCGCCGGCCTCGACTTGACCCTGAGCGGCGCCTACACCTACGAGTCCCACGGACCGCTCACCACGAACGGGATCACGGTCACACCGTCAGCCACCGGGCAGATCACCAGGATCCAGGGGCAGGCCACGTTCCCAGGGCGCCAACCGAACACGACGGCCACGATCACCTACGACGTGAGCCAGTTCCTCTGGTTCCCCGTCTACCTCGGCCAGATAGCCCTGGCCGACCCCGGCGCCGGGATCAACCTCGACACCTTCGTGTTCTTCGCCCCCATCACCCGCCCGACGCCGACCAGCGCCACGAGCACATCGACGTGGATCAACTTCGCGACATGGCCGTGGCAGCCCTACACGCTCGCCTGGACGCTCACGCAATGAGGGGCCAGGGCCCGGAGCCCCCCGGCGGGGTGCCCGCGGCGGCCGAACGGGGGCGGCCCACGACCGACGCGAATCGCACGCGGGTCGCGCTCGCAGGTCGCCTCGCCGTCGCCGGGGCCTGCACCGGGGCGCTGGGCGGGGGCACGGCCTTCGCCGTGAGCGCGGCCGTCTGGGGGGCGCAATTCCCGGACTCCGAAGTCACCGGATTCCACTACTTGGTCGCGCTCGTGGCCGGCCCGGTCGTCGGGGGCGTCCTCGGCGTGGCGATCGGAGCCGTGAACGGCGCGGCGGCGGCGAGAGGGACCGGGCCCTACCGCTCGACCCCCGGCCGTTCCGTGGGCGCGACAGCCGCGTGGCTACAAGGCTTCCTGGTCACAGGTGCCGTGATCGCGGCCGCAGCGGTGTCCAGCAAATCGGTGGGGGCCCTCCCCATGCTCCTCACCATCGCCGGCACCGCCGCCGCCACCGCCCTCGGCGCAACCCTCGTGGGACGCCCTGTTCCGGGGAGCCCGGCGGCGCCGGCACCCGGCCTCGGGAAGCAGGATCTGTTCGTGTTCGTCGTCGTCGCCTCTGTGGTCCTCGGCGTGCTCCTCGGCGCCGGGATGGCGGTGTCCTCGGCGTTGACGAAGTGGGACCTGCCGGGCGTGCTCATCGACTTCGCCGTGACGGCCACCGGCGGAGGTGTGCTCGGGCTTTGCGCCGGTCCGATCACCGCCGGCTTCGCGACCGAGCCCGTCACCGCCCGCTTCGTGCAGAGGGCGGTGGGCACCGCTCTGGCGAGCGAGACCATCGCGTGGATGCTCCTCGTCGTCGTCCCCCTCGCCGTCATGGGCAACAAACGTCGCTGGGCGCACATAGCCGCACCCCTTGCGGTGCTCGCCTGCGGGGCGGCACTCCTCGCATGCCTCATCACCCTTGTTGCACGGCGAAGGGCACGCGCTCTGTGAGCCTTCCCGGCCTGGGGTTCCCCGGCCCGCGGGCCGCGCTCGCAGGTCGCCTCGCCGTCGCCGGGGCCTGCACCGGGGCGCTGGGCGGGGGCACGGCCTTCGCCGTGGGCGCGGCCGCGGGCGTTGCCCGAATGCCGGACGCCGAGCTCCACCGGGTCGGACCCGGAGGTCTGCGGGGTAGAGGCCTCGGGCGAGCCTGGCGGTTCGTTGCCCTGCGGCATCACATGCCGCGACGTCTGCGTCTCGACGGGGCCACGGTGAGCTCGTGCTTCCGGCGCATGTGGCGGTCAAACTGGGGGACGGTGAGCGCTGCGAGCCAGTAGCAGCGCGTGAACAACAACCCCTTCTCGATCAGGCGTGAGCATGTCGGGCCCAACTGGTCAGAGCTGCGCTGGAGGATCTTGGCGACGTCGGCGCCCTTCTGCGGGTCCGGACCGAGTTCGGCCATGGCCCGGAGGTACGCCAACTCCAATTCGGTCGTACGATCGGCCCGGACCCGAAAGATGCTCTGGTCGAGGCGGTCCTCGACGAGCGGGGGAGGTCCGCAGGGAAGGCGACCTCGAGGAGAGCCGGGCGGGCCCCACGTGATCGTCGTCGACACGAGCGCGTGGGTGGACGTGGCAACGGCGCCGACTCGGCCCCTGCCCGCCACCGCACCCACCTCGTCGAGGGCGGCGAACCGGTCGGCCTCACGGACGTCGTCCTCGCCGAGGTCCCCCAGGGCCCCCGCAGCCACAGCGAGGCCGGGGGGACTTCGCCATCGCCGCCCGCCTCTACCGCCAGGCCTACCGGCGCGGCGTCACGATCCGCAAGACCCTGGACCGCCTCATCGCGACGCCCTGCGTGCGCACCGGCGCCCCGCTGCCGTACGCGGACGCCGACTTAGACCGCCTCGCCTCATGCACGCCGCTCCCCGGCCCCACCCGACACCGGAAGGGGGTGAGAGGGGGCCCGAGACGTCGAGAGCTGATCAGCTGCAGCCAGGGGGAGGTGTTCCGCTCCCTCCGGGCCCTTGAGCCTGGACCTCACCCCCGTTGCCGGTGATCGTAATCTTGTACTCGTTGGACGAGGGGGTCCGCTTCAGGATCGGGTTGGGCGTAGCAGCCAACTGCCCCATTCGAGCGTCGTCAGATGCAGCGCCCGACGCAGGAGAAGCGCTCGGATACGCGCCGTTCTTGTTCTTGTACGCCTCCACGGCTGTCTCCACGGACCGCACGTCCGTCTTGCACGCCTCTTTGGCCCCTTGGCCGCTGAAGCTGGAGATGGCGAAGACGGTGATGCCCGCCAGGATCCCCAAGATGATGATGACGATGAGTAGCTCGACGAGCGTGAACCCCGCTTCGCCGGCGCGACGCCCCCGTCGCTGCAGCATGGCTTCCTCCTCTGAACCCACCCGGGGATGGAGCCCCCGTGACGTGGAGAGACTACGTCAAGACGCCCCGGTTTTCCTCCCCGGGCCCGGCCCGGCCCGGCCGTGGGCTCAGCCCGGGTCCCATTCGGAGAGGAGCATCTGGAGGGTCTCGCTGAACTTGCTCACCTTCACCCTGGCGGTGGCGTCGGGCTTCGTGGACTCGCACAGCGGTTCGGCGCCGCCCTGGCCCGGTGCATACTCGTCGTCACAGATCCGCACGGTGATCCTCACGGTGGTGACGAGCTCCAGGTTCCGTTGGCCGACGAGAGTCGCGTTCCCGTCGCCGGCGACACGAAGGGACCAGGCGACGATTCCGCGGGCGAAGACCGACTCGCCGCTGGCGGGCAGGTTGGCCTGGATACGACCCTGCGGGGCGTAGACCACGCCGTTGAGATGGACCTGGGCTGACATGTCGTTGAGGTACGCCCAATCCTCGAGCGGGGGTCGCCGGTCGAGGCCCTGAGGCGGGTCGGCGATCTGTGCCGGGACTGTGTTCCAGTAGGTCGGGTCGTACGGACGCTGGTAGAGGACCACCCCCGCCTGGCCCACGACGTCGCCCGCGACGACGGGGAGCTGATCGGACCTGATGTAGCAGGCGGTGAGTTGTGTGGGCCCGGAGGCGGGGAAGGCGTACCTCCAGAAGCCGGGCATGAGCCCCTGGCCGGCGGCGAAGACGAGTTGCACCCCGGCATCCCCCTGGCAGCGTGCGGAGATGGGCTGGGACACCGGGTCCCAGAGAGCGTCGCTGCCCCCCATCACGACCACGGGCTCGAGGAGGGACTCCACGAAGAAGAGGTCGTCCTCGAAGTAGTACACACCCGAGGGCGTCGAGTTCTCGGCGCCGGGCGCCCAAGGGGCGAACCAGTTCGCCCTCACCCGGACACGCTTCGTCCCCCCCCCGGGCTGCGGGGCGTCGGCCACGATCCCGAACGGGTCGGCGGCGACCTCGTTGGCGCTCGGCGGTCTGTAGAACCCCCGGCTGGCCGCCCGCAGGACGGCCGGCGTGTACCGCCCCGGACGGAACTGGCGGATGCAGTTCCCCTGGACCTGGGCGAAGCTGAACCACCCCAGCCACACCCATTCCGCCTTGTCCTCGCACTTCACGTAGTCCCGGGCCGGATCCGTGGGGAGGCTGACCTCGGTGCTGGGATCACGCCAGACCGCGCCCCCGCCGCCCGGGTCGGTGACGGTCGTCCCGGCGGGGCACACCCAGGAACCACCGTCGGGAAACAGGAGGTGCTGGGAGTAGTAGGGCGGGGGTGGGGGCGGGCAGTTGGGGAGGGACGTGACCCGGGCGGAAAGGTCGCCGTCCTTCACGATCTTCACGGGGCCCACCTGGCCGATCGCCGCCGGGTCGTTGCAGAACTCGACGACGCCGTGCACGCCGGGACGGAAGCACACCGCGGGGTAGACGCTCGTGTAGTCCCCGACGTTCAGCTTCACCTTGCCCTGCAGTTGCACGCCGCCGGTGCCCCACTTCTCCAACGTGGGCACGGGGTTCGGGCCGGCGGGCGCGTACGGGGACAGGTCGGTGCGGTTCGTCTCGTCCGAGAGCAGGACCATCGAATGGTCGCCGCCGGGCAGCGCCTCCTCGCTCTCTCCTTCGGACACGCACTTCACGAGGATCGGGTCCTCGCCTGCCGAATCGACGAAGAAGGAGGACGAGTTCTCGACGGGCTCCAGACAGTCGTCATCCGGGGTCGCCCGGAGCCGGGCGATCGCCTGGTCGACGCGTCCGTCGGCTGTGTACAGGTCCTCGCCCCTCACCTCGACGACGTCCGTCGAGCGGAAGCTGGTCACCGCGAAGCCGGCGAGGGCGGCGGCGATGACCCCGAAGAGGGCGAGAAACGCCAGCGCCATCACCAGGGCGGAGCCGTCGTCACGGCGGGGGCGTCTCACACTTCCACCCTGCGGTGGGCGAGGATGGTGAACGCCGCCTCACCCGGGGCTGTGCCCACGGTGGCGACGTCGAGCTGCACGCAGGAAGGGCAGGTCGCGTACCCGGCGTCGTGTTCGGTCGCCCTCACCGCCCAATTCGTGCTCCCCACGCGGAGGCGGCGGACGACCTTGGTGACAGATGTCGCCTGCCTCCGGAAGAGGATGCAGTCGCCCGCAGCGGGTTGAGCGAGGAAGTAGGTGACGTCGCCGCCCGGCACCCCCGAGAGGGTCATCACGTCGGTCTCGCCCGCATCCGGGCAGGCCACGGTGGCGCCGGGCGCGTCGACCGTGACCCCCGTGGCGGACTGCACGTCGGGGTTCACGTAGCGGGCGGCGAAGGCCCGGCTGTTGGCGTCCACCATGGAGTCCTCGATCTCGCCGAAGGTGTTGAGCCCCAGGACCATCGCCAAGGAGAGGGGTGCCACGAGCATGCTGATGAGCGTCATCGACAGTAGGAGCTCCACGAGCGTGAAGCCGCCGTCGCCGTCCCCGGCGAGGCGCCGCCTCACACCGGCTTCCGTTTCGTCACCCACGTAGTCGCCGCCACGTCAAGGTTGTTCGATGTCGCCTTCACCTGCACCTTCTGCAGGGGGGCGTCCGCCGGTGTCCCGGAGTACTGCGCGCCGTCGAGGCCCACGTACGCGACGGCGACCACGTCCACGGCGAAACCGTCCTTGACGGGCAGGGGTTCGTACGCATCCGCGGGCAGGCCGGTCGGGTCGTAGGCGTTGTACGTCTTCGCCTTCACGGCCTCGGCGGCGGACTGGGCGAGAGCCTCGACGTCGCCCTGCTGCTTCACACGATCCGCCGAGATCACGAGGACGCCGAGGAGGCCGAGGACGCCGATCACCGCCGTGGAGATGATGACGAGCGCGATCAGGAGCTCGATAAGGCTGTAGCCGGAATCGTCCCCGGTCCTGTCGCGGCGCATACGTCGATCACCGCCCACCCGTCTACTTCTTCACGCCGATCTGGCTGTAGATACCGTACATCGCCGAGATGAGGGCGACCGCTACAAAACCCACCACAAGGCCCATGAGGACGATCACGGCGGGCTCGAAGTAGGTGGTGAAACGCTTGATGCGCTCGTCGAGCTCCGTGGCGAAGAACTCCGCTGCCAGGGTGAGCTGGTCGTCGAGGGAGCCGGACTCCTCGCCCACGCGGACCATCTGCGGGACGATGCCGGGAAAGAGGCCGGTGGCGGCGATGGGCCCGGACATGCCCTGGCCCACCATCATCTGTTCCTGCACCCGGCGCAGGCCCGCCTGGAACACCCGGTTCTTCGTGCCGTCGATGATGACGCTGAAGGTCTGCACGAGGGGGACGCCGGCGGAGACCATCGTCGCCAGCGTGTGGCAGAACCGCTCGATGACGGCGTAGCGCACGATCTGGCCGAGGCCGGGGATGCGCAGCATGAGACGGTCCTTGAAGCGGGCCCCGCCCTCGGTGCGGATCCAGACCAGCCAGCCCGCGACGAGCAGGACGGCGCCGCCCAGCACCGCCCACCACCAGTCCCCCAGCCAGTCCGAGGTGGCGATGAGCGCCCGGGTGGGGGCGGGGAGCTTGGCGTCGAAGGACGCGAAGAAATCGACGAACTTGGGCAGGACGAACGTGACGATGACGGCCACCGTGAGGGCGGCGACAGCAGCGATCACACCCGGGTAGGCGAGGGCGCCCCGGATCTTGCGGGCAGCCTCGTCCTGGCGTTCGAGGTAGTGGGCGGCCTTCTTGAGGACGTCGTCGAGGCGACCGGTGATCTCCCCGGCGCGCACGAGGTCGACGTAGAAGGGCGGGAACACCCGCGGGTGGCGGCCCATCGCCTCGGAGAGGGACACGCCCTGGGAGAGGTCGACGCACACGAGGCGGAGCGTGTCCTGCAGGCCCCGGGAGGCGTTCTCGCCCCCGATCGTGGCGAGGCCGTCGATCATGGGCACGCCCGCCCGCACGAAGGCCGAGAGCTGGCGGGTGAAGATCACGAGCTCGGAGCGCTTCACGGCCCGGCCGCCCACCTGCACGGAGAGGAAGTCGGCGGACTTGCGGATCTTCTCCACGTGGGCGCCCGGTTGGGAGACGAGGCCGGCGGCCTCCTCGGCGGTGAAGGCCCGGATCTTCCCTTTCAGGCGCACGCCCAGGGCCGTGGCGAGCGTGTAGCGGTAGGTGTGCAGCTTCGGGAGCTGCGTGCGGGCGGGCCGGCCCGGCGCCGTGGGCCCGGGCGGCGGGGGCGGGGGCCCCGGGGGGACCTGCTCAGCCTGCATACACGGTCCTGATCACCTCGGCGATGGTGGTCTCGTTCGCGGCGACCTTCGCCATCGCCGCCCGCCGCAGCGGCACCATCCCGGTGGCCTCGGCGGCCTCCCGGATCTCGACCTGGGGCGCCTGGCGGATCACGAGCTCCTTCACAATCTCGTCGAGGCGGAGGAGCTCGTAGACGCCGACACGCTCGTAGTAGCCGGTGCCCCGGCACGCCTGGCAGCCCGCGCCCCGCCAGAACGACGTGCGGTCGTCGCCCGTGACCTGCTTGTAGAGCGCGAGCTCCTCCTGGGGCGGCGTGTACTCCTCGGCGCACGTGGGGCAGATGCGGCGTACGAGGCGCTGGGCGACGATCGCCTCCGTGGCGGGAGCGAGGAGGTAGGACTCCACGCCCATGTCGAGGAAGCGGTGCATGGCGGCCACGGCGTCCGTGGCGTGCACGGAGCAGAACACGGTGTGGCCCGTGAGCGCCGCCTGCGTGGCGATCTCGGCGGTCTCGGTGTCGCGCACCTCGCCCACGAGGATGACGTCGGGGTCCTGGCGCAGGATCGCCCGGAGGCCGTCGGCGAACGTGCGCCCGGCGGAGGGCCGGATCTGGATCTGCACGATGTCCGGGAACACGTACTCGACGGGATCCTCGATCGTCGTGATGTTGCGCTCGTGGCGGTCGAGCTCGTTCAGGGAGGCGTACAGCGTGGTGGTCTTGCCCGAGCCCGTGGGCCCGGCGACGACGAGCATCCCGAAGGGGACGTGCACGAGCTGCACGAACCGGGTGGCGATGTCGTCGGGCATGCCGAGGTCGGCGAGGCCCATGACCGACCGGGTGCGGTCGAGGAGGCGCAGGACGACCTTCTCGCCCCAGATCGTCTCCGTCGTCGACACCCGCACGTCCACCGCCCGGCCCTCCACCTGCACGGCGATCTGGCCGTCCTGGCTGCGGTGGCGTTCGACGATGTCCATCTCGGCCATCACCTTGATGCGGCTCACGAGCGCCGGGCCCAGGGAGAGGGGGAGGTTCTGCATGTCCCGCAGGGCGCCGTCTACTCGGAAGCGCACCCGGATGCGGTCACGCTGGGGCTCCAGGTGGACGTCGGACGCCCGCTCCCGGAGGCCCTCGGTGAGGAGGATGTTCACGATGCGCACCACCGGGGCGTCCTCGGTGATGGCGGCGAGTGTGCCCTCCTCGCGGGGGAGGGCGGGGCGGGTGTCCTCGTAAGCCTGCACCTGCGCCTCGACGGCGGACATCGTGTGGTAGGCGTCCGCGATCCCTTGGCGCACCGTCGCCGAGGACGCCGCCATCGGCGCCACCCGCTTGCCGGTCTGGCGGGCCACGAAGGCGAGAACCTCGGCGTCGTCCGGGAACGGCGTGGCCACCGTGAGGAGGTCGCCGCTGAGGGCGACCGGGAGGACGAGCTGTGCGGAGGCGAAGTCGTAGGGCACGCACTGCACCGCAACGGGATCGGGGCGCGTGCCGGACGTGAAGGCCGGGACGCCGAGCTGCTCGCTCAGGGCGGCCGAGAGGTTGTCGGGGGCGAGGTAGCCGAGGGCGACGAGGAGTTCGCCGAGGCGGATGCCCCGCGACGTCGACTGCTGTTGGGCGAGCGCCGCCTCGAGCTGCTCACGGGACACAGCGCGCCGCTTCAGCAGGATCTCGCCGAAGAGCTGCCGGGACGTCGTCATGGCTGGTGAACCCCCTGCCCGGACGGACGGCCCCGGGCGTGCGGGCAATTCTCGCAGAAACCCGCCGCCGGGCCGCCGCCGGGCCGCCGCCGCGGCCTGCGCTGCCTCTGGCGGAACCTCGCCTCTCGGAACCAGCCCTCTCGTGCCCGTTTCTGCCGAGAACCATGCTCCACTCCCCGAGACCTCTTCGGTGACGAAGCGGGCAGCCGGCCGTCGGACACAGCCGTCCCGGAAGCGGGGCCCGAGGAGGCGGCGCTCTCTCGGTGGGGGCTCCGGTGGTTCCGCTACCCTCGCCCCGGTGGTGCGGGGAAGTCCGGTGCGACGCCGGCGCGGTCCCGCCACTGTAACCGGGGAGCCCCCTGTCACAGGTGAGCCCGTCAGGGCCACCGGCCACTGCGACTTCCGGTGCGTGCATTCCGTCCGGGACACCGAGACGGAGTTCCCCCACCGAAACCGTGGGAAGGCCCGACGGCCGGGTGTGGATCCGGGAGCCAGGAGACCCGTGCCGCCCTGGAAACGGATCGTCGACCCGGCGCGCAGGACGCCGGAGGACGGAGTGCCCCATGCAGTTCCCCGAGATCCCCCCCGTCGACCTCGACGCCGCGCGTGCCGCCCAGGAACGCCAGGACCGCTTGACCAAGCCCCCGGGGGCGCTGGGGCGCCTCGAGGTGCTCGCCGCCCGGGTGGCGGCGATGGTGGGCGAGACCGTCCCCCCCGTTCCCCGGCACCCCGCCGTCGTGGTGATGGCAGGTGACCACGGTGTCGCCGCCCGGGGCGTGTCCGCGTACCCGTCCGAGGTGACGCCGCAGATGGTGCTGAACTTCGCCGCCGGCGGGGCTGCCGTGAACGCCCTCGCCGCCGAGGCGGGCGCCGACGTCGTCGTCGTCGACGTCGGAGTCGCCGCCGACTTCGACCCTGCCCTCCCCATCCGCCACGCCAAGGTCCGCGCCGGCACCCGGGACCTCAGCGTGGAGCCGGCCCTCACCCGCGACGAGGTGGAGGCCGCCCTCGCCGTCGGCCTCGCCGTCGCCGCCGACCTCGCCGGGGACGGCTGCGACCTCGTCGTCCTGGGCGAGATGGGGATCGGCAACACCACGGCGGCCGCCTGCGTGGTCGCCGCGGTCACGGGCGCCGACGCCCTCGCCGTCACGGGTCGGGGCACGGGCCTCGACGACGCCGGCCTCGCCCGCAAGACGGCGCTCGTGGCCGACGCCGTGGCCCGGCACCGCCCCGACCCAGACGACGGCGTCGCCGTCCTCGCCTCTGTGGGCGGCCTCGAGCTCGCCGGTCTCGCCGGCGTCGCCGTCGGCGCCGCCGCCCGGCGCATCCCGGTCGTCGTGGACGGGTTCATCTCCGGTGCAGCCGCCCTGGCCGCCACCCGCGTCGCCCCCGGGGTCCTGGACTACCTCATCGCCGGTCACCGCTCCGTGGAGGCGGGGCACACGGTGATCCTCGCCCATCTCGGCCTCGACCCCCTCCTCGACCTCGGCCTGCGCCTCGGGGAGGGCACCGGTGGCCTCCTTGCCGTCCACGTCGTCCGGGCCGCGCTCGCCGCGCACGCCCACATGGCCACCTTCGACGAGGCGGGTGTGAGCGACAGGGACGACGTCCCCGCTCCCGACGCCGCCCCGGCCCCGGCCGCCCCTGGCGCCCCGGAGCCCGACCCCAAATGACCCCGCCCCGCCAAAATGATGCCGTCCACCCGGAATACCGGGACGACAGCATCACATTGCCCGCACCACCGCCCGCGGCCAGCCAGAGGCGACTCCCCCGCCGCCCCGGCCCCGGCCGCCCCTGCCGCCCCGGAGCCCGGCCCCAAATGACCCCGCCCCGCCAAAATGATGCCGTCCACCCGGAATACCGGGACGACAGCATCACA
Source organism: uncultured Acidimicrobiia bacterium (assembly GCA_964370965.1). GTDB lineage: Bacteria > Actinomycetota > Acidimicrobiia > UBA2766 > UBA2766 > CAYJLW01. Next base: position 18,302 of record CAYJLW010000007.1, read on the forward strand.
TTGCCCGCACCACCGCCCGCGGCGACGGGCCGGGGTGACCGGGGCGACAGCGCGGAGCCGGTGTGATCGGGGCGTTCGCCTTCCTCACCGTCTTCGGCCGGGGTCGCGAACCGGGCCGCTTCGACTTCGCCTGGTTCCCGGTCGTAGGCCTCGCCGTGGGCGCCGCCACGGCCGGTGTGTTCTTCGCCGGTCGCGCATGGCTGGGGCCCCTCATCGGCGCCGCCGGGGCCGTCGCCGCCCGCCTCGCCCTCACCGGCGGCCTCCACGTCGACGCCCTGGGCGACGCCGCCGACGGCCTCCTCGCTGTCGCCTCACCGGAACGCCGCCTCGAGATCATGGCCGACTCCCGCACCGGCAACTACGGCGTGGCGGCGATCGCCCTCGCCCTCGTCGTGCAGGTGAACGCCATGGGGGCGTTCGGCACCACCCTCACGTCCCTCGTCCTCATCGCCGTGCCCGACGTCGTAGCGCGCTGGACGATGACCGTCGGAACCCTGGCCCCCTACGCCCGCCCCGGCGGCCTGGCGGCGCCGTTCCTCGAGGGTGGCCGCGCCCCCCTCGTGGCCGCCACCGCCGCCACCGCCGTCCTCGTCGCGGCGGCCGCCACCGTCACCCGGGACGCCCTCGTGGTCGCCGGGGGCGCCACCGCCGCCGCCACCGCCGTCCACATCCTCGCCCGCCGACGCATCGGAGGCTTCACCGGCGACACCCTGGGCGCCGCCGGCGAGGTCGCCGCCACCGTCGGTCTCCTGCTCGGAGCCCGGCATTGATCGGCCGCCTGGCCTGGATGGCCGATCGGCTCCTCGGGGAGCCCCCCGACCCGCACCCCGTGGCGCTCCTCGGCCGCTGGATCTCATTCGTGGAGGAGCGGGTGTACGCCCCGCGGCGGCGCAACGGCGCCGTGCTCGTCGTGGCCACGGTCGTTCCGGTGGCCGCCGTCTCCGCCGCCGTGTCCACCCTGGGCGGGGCTTTCGGGGCGGTCGCCGTCGTGTGGACGTGCCTCGCCGGGCGCTCCCTCGACGAGCACGCCCGGAAGCTGGCGGCGCTGCTGGAGTCCGGCGACGTCGATGCAGCCCGCGCCCTCGCGCCGGCGCTCGTGGGGCGGGACCCGTCCGCCCTGGACGACAAGGAGCTCACCCGGGCGGGCGTGGAATCCGTGGCCGAGTCCACCGTGGACGCCGTCGCCGGACCCTTGTTCTGGGCGGCCGTCGCGGGCCCCGTGGGGGCGGCGGTGTTCCGGGCGGTGAACACGCTGGACTCGATGGTGGGCTACCGGGACGAGCACTACCGCCGCTTCGGGTGGGCGGCCGCCCGCCTCGACGACGTCCTCGCCTGGGTCCCGGCGCGCCTCGTGGCCGGCACCGTGGGCCTCTTGGCGCCCGACCGGCCGGTGCTGGCCGTCGTCGCCCGGGACGCCGGGGGGCATCCGAGCCCGAACGCAGGGGTGGCCGAGGCCGCCTTCGCCGCCGCCCTGGGCGTGAGCCTCGGGGGTCGCAACATGTACGCCGGGCGCGTCGAGGAACGGCCGGCCCTCGGGGACGGGCCCCCGCCCACGGCCGGCGACGTCCTGCGCGCCTGCGATCTCGCCCGACGGGTGGGCGACCTCCTCGCCTGGGTGATCGGGTGAGCACGCCCCAGCGCCCGGCCCCCGTCGGCGACGACGCTCCGACCCCCAGCGTCGCGGGCCCCGGCAGCCCCACCCCCGGCGTCCCGGGCCCCGGGCCACACGGAGGCGACGGCGCCGCCGTCGCCCGGGCGCTGGGGCGTGCCGACGTCCTCGACCTCTCCCTCTCGCTGAACCCCTGCGCCCCGGACGTCGCCCCGCTCGTGGCCCGGGCGGCCGCCGGGACCACGACCCGCTACCCGGACCCGGCTCCCGCCACGGAGGCCACCGCCGCCGCCCTCGGGATCGACCCGGCGGGCCTCCTCCTCACCAACGGGGGAGCGGAGGCGATCGACCTCGTCGCCCAGGTCGTCACGTCCGCCTCCGTGGAGGAGCCGGAGTTCTCCCTGTACCGCCGGGCCCTCGCGGCGCGGGGCGTGGCAATGCGGACCGACGGCGAGGTGCGCTTCTACTCCGACCCCCACAACCCCACGGGCCGGCGGGTCCCGGCGCCGGCCCCCCCCGGGAGAGCCTGCCGGGACGTCGCCTTTCTCCCCCTCGCCACGGGGAGCTGGGACCCCGGGCCGGTGCCGGAGGGCTCCTGGGTCGTGGGGTCATTCACCAAGGTGCTCGCCTGTCCGGGCCTGCGCCTCGGCTGGGTGAGCGCCGCTCCCGACGCCGTCGCGGAGCTCGCCGCCCGCCAGCCCCGCTGGTCGGTGAACGGCGTCGCGCTCGCCGTCCTGCCCGATCTCCTCCGGGTCGCCGCCTTCGAGCTGCCCGCCTGGGCCGCGGAGGTCGCCCGCCTCCGCGGCCGCCTCGCCGACGGCCTCGGCGACCTCGGCCTGGAGGTGGTCCCTGACGCGGCGGCGAACTACGTCTGCACCGAGGTCCCCGACCCGGTGGCGCTCCGGGCCCGTCTCGCCGGCGAGCACGGCGTGGTCGTCAGGGCCTGGCCGCCGTCCTGGATCCGCGTGGCAGTCGGCCCCGAACCCGCTCAGGACCGCCTCCTGGCGGCCCTCGCCGCCACCGCAGTGCAAACCGGGCGCGCCACGCGTCAAATACGGGGTCCAGCGCGCCCAGAAACGTCTGCGGGGACGCCCCCGGGGCCGACCGCGGACCGGCGGGCGGGCGTCCTCATGGTGCTGGGGACGGCGTCGGACGCCGGGAAGTCCACGGTCGTGGCGGGCATCTGCCGCCTGTGGGCCCGCCGCGGCATCCGGGTGGCACCGTTCAAGGCCCAGAACATGGCGTTGAACTCCTACGTCACCAGCGACGGGGCCGAGATCGGCCGGGCGCAGGCCATGCAGGCGATGGCCGCCGGCGTGGAGCCCACCGCGGACATGAACCCGGTCCTGCTCAAGCCCACGGCGGACGCCACCGCCCAGGTCGTCCTCAACGGCCGCCCCTTGGGGCACCTCGGCGCCGCGGAGTACCACGCGGCCAAGCGGGGCTTCTGGCCCGACGTCACCGCCGCCCTCGACCGCCTCCGGGCGACCTGCGAGGTGGTCGTGGCCGAGGGGGCCGGCTCCCCTGCGGAGATCAACCTCGCCCGCCACGACATCACCAACCTCGCCGTCGCGCGCCACGCCGACGCCCCCGTGGTCGTCGTAGGGGACGTCGACCGGGGCGGGGTCTTCGCCGCCCTGTACGGCACGTGGGCGCTCCTCGTACCCGAGGACCGCCGCCGCATCCGGGGGTTCGTCGTCAACAAGTTCCGCGGCGACCCGGCACTGCTCGCTCCCGGCCTCACGGACCTGGAACGTCTCACGGGCGTGCCCACCCTCGGCGTCCTGCCCCTGCTCGACGTCGCCCTCGATGCCGAGGACTCCCTCGGGGTCCGCGACTTCGGAGGCGGGCGCCTCGACGTCGCCGTCGTCCGCCTCCCCCGGATGTCGAACTTCACCGACCTCGACCCGCTCCGCGTCGAGCCGGACTGCCGGGTGCGCTTCGTCGCCGACGCGGCCGCCTTCGGGGACCCCGACCTCGTCGTCCTCCCGGGCTCCAAGGCGACCGCTGCGGACCTCGCCTGGCTGCGGGCGAGCGCCATCCCCGTCGACGGCACCCGGCCCACGCTCGGGATCTGCGCCGGCTACCAGATGCTCGGAGAGCGGATCAGGGACCCCGACGGCGTCGAAGCCCCGGACGGCCCGACAGAACGGGAGGCACAGGACCCCGGCGGTCTCAGAGGCGACGCGAGCGGCCTCGGCCTCCTCCCCGTCACGACCGTCTTCACCGCCACCAAGGTCACGCGCCGCACCGAGTGGGGCTACGAGATTCGCCACGGCCACCCCGAGGCGCGCCTCGGCCCCGGCGGGGGCGAGGCGTGGCTCGACACGGGGAGCTGCCGGGCGGGGCGTGTCTTCGGCACGTCCGTGCACGGGTTCCTGGAGGACGACGGTCGCCGCCGGACCTTCCTCGCCGAGGTCGCCGCCCTCCGGGGGAGGCCCTTCACGGCGGGGACCGAGTCCTTCGCGGCGGCCCGGGAGGCCCAGCACGACCGCCTCGCCGACGCCCTCGCCGCGCACGTCGACGTGGCGGCGCTGGAGTCCCTCCTCGGCGCGCCGGACCCACCACCCGTGCGAGCGGCCCTGTGATCCACGTCGTCACCACCGCGGACACCGAGATCCTGGCCCTCGCCCGGGCGGCCGAGACCCTGCCCGCCGACTTCCCCCCCCTGCGGGCGGCGAACCCGGCCCGCGACCCGGACGCCGCCGCACCCGCGGACGGCTGCCGGCTCGTGATCACCCGCCTCCTGGGCGGCCGCCGCGCCTGGCCCCAGGGCTTCGACGCCCTCGCCGCCGCGGCTGAAGCGGCCGGGATCCCCTTCGTCGCCCTGGGCGGCGAGCGCGAGCCGGATGCCGAGAGCACCGCCCGCTCCCGCGCCCCCGGAGGCACGGTCCTCGCTCTGCACGAGTACCTCGCCCACGGCGGCGTGGAGAACTGGGCGCAGGCGCTGCGCTTCGCCGCCGACACGCTCCTGCTCACGGGTTTCGGCTTCGACCCACCCGCCCCTCTGCCCGAGACGGGCGTGAGCCGCGACACCGTCACGGAGGGCCGGCCTGGCGTGGGCGTCGTCTACTACCGGACGCACTGGATGAGCGGGAACACCGACTTCGTGGACGACCTCGCCACGGCCCTGGAGAAGCGGGGCTGCGGCGTGCGGGCGGTGTACACGTACTCCCTCCGCCCGGACGCCGCCGCCCGGGTGCCCGCCCTGGACCTGCTGAGCGACTGCGACGCCGTGGTCACGACCGTCCTCGCCATGGGCGGCACCCCCGGCACCCCCGACACGCCCGGCACCCCCGGCACCCCCGGCACAGAGGAGTGGACGGTCCCGGCGCTGGAGGCCCTCGACGTCCCGGTGGTGCAGGCGATCTGTGCCACGCGCCCGGCGGCGCAATGGGAGGCGTCCGACGCCGGCCTCACCCCTCTCGACGCCGCCATGACCGTCGCCCTGCCCGAGTTCGACGGCCGCGTGATCACGGTGCCGTTCTCCCACAAGGAGGACGTCGACTCCGCCCTGGGGACGACGGTCACCGCCTACCGCACGGTCCCCGACCGGGTGGAGCGGGTGGCGGGGATCACCGCCCGCCTCGCTCGCCTCCGCCACAAGCCCAACGGCGAGAAGCGGGTGGCGGTCGTGCTCTCGAACTACCCCACGAAGGCGGCCCGCATCGGCAACGCCGTCGGCCTGGACACGCCTGCCTCCGTCGTCGAGCTCCTCGGTGCCCTCGGTGCCGCCGGCTACGACCTCGGCGCCCCCGAGGGCGTCCCCACCGGCGGCGACGACCTCGTGCGCCGCCTCGTCGCCGCCGGCGCCCACGACGCCGAGTTCCTCACCGAGGCGCAGCTCGCCGCCGCCCCCGCCCGCGTGCCCGCCCCGCGAGCGGCCGCCTGGCTCGACACCCGTGTGGGCGCCGCCGCCGCCGCCGGGATGCGGGCGCACTGGGGGGATCCGCCCGGGGCGGTGCGCCGCCACGGAGACGACCTCGTGGTCGCCGGGATCGAGTGCGGCAACGTCTTCGTCGCCCTGCAACCCCCCCGGGGCTTCGGCGAGAACCCCGTCGCCATCTACCACGACCCGGACCTCCCCCCCCCGCACCACTACCTCGCCGCCTACCGCTGGCTGGACGAGGTGTGGGGGGCGGACGCCGTCGTGCACGCCGGCAAGCACGGCACACTGGAGTGGCTCCCGGGCAAGGGCGTGGGTCTCTCCGCGGACTGCTACCCCGACGGCGTCCTCGGCGACGTGCCGCTCTTCTACCCGTTCGTCGTGAACGACCCGGGCGAGGGCACGCAGGCGAAGCGCCGCGCGCACGCGGTCGTCGTCGACCATCTCGTGCCGCCCATGACCCGGGCCGAGACGTACGACGACCTCGCCCGCCTCGAGACCCTGCTGGACGACTACGCGCAACTCCAGGCGCTCGACCCCACGAAGCTGGCGGCGCTGCGGGCCGAGATCTGGGACCTCGTGGTGTCGGCGAACCTGCACACCGACCTCGGCCGCGACGCCGGGGCGCCCGACGCGGACGGCTTCGACGACTTCGTCCTCCACCTCGACGGCTACCTCTGTGAGGTGAAGGATCTCCAGATCCGCGACGGCCTCCACGTGCTGGGCAGGCCGCCCGAGGGCGAGCAGGAGAGGGGCCTCGTGGCCGCCCTCCTGCGCCTCCCCAACGGCGACGTGCCCGGCCTCCCCGCCGCCCTCGGTCTCCCCGCCGAGCCCACCCGGGCGGAGGCCGACGCCGTCGCCGCCGAGACCGCCGTCCTCCTCGATCGCCTCCAGAGCACGGGCTGGGACCCGGCCGCCGTCGACGCCTTGGTTCCCGACACCGACCCGGACGTGCGCCGCGTCCTGCGCTTCGCCTGCACCGACGTCGTCCCCCGCCTGCGGGCGTCCACGGCGGAGGTCGCGAACCTCCTCGCCGGTCTCGACGGCCGCTTCGTGCCGCCGGGGCCGTCGGGGGCGCCCACGCGGGGCGGCGTCCACGTCCTGCCCACGGGGCGGAACTTCTACGGCGTCGACCCGAAGGCGGTGCCGTCCCGGCAGGCGTGGGACGTGGGCCGGCGACTCGCGGACGACCTCTGCGCCCGCTACCGCGCCGACCACGGGAATTGGCCCGGGCAGGTGGCGATCGTGGTTTGGGGGACGGCGAACATGCGCACCGGCGGCGACGACGTCGCCGAGATCCTCGCCCTCATGGGCGTGGCTCCGGTGTGGGCGCCGGAGTCCCGCCGCGTCGCCGGCGTGGAGCTCGTCCCCGCCGCCGAGCTCGGCCGGCCCCGTGTGGACGTCACCGTGCGCATCTCGGGGTTCTTCCGTGACGCCTTCCCTCATGTCGTGGAGCTCCTCGACGACGCCGCCCGGCTCGTGGCCGGCGCCGAGCCCGAGCTCGGTTGGGACCCGGCCGAGCCCCGCATCTTCGGCTCGAAACCGGGCGCGTACGGCGCCGGGATCCTCCCCCTGGTGGACGCCGGCACCTGGAGGGACGACTCCGACCTCGCCGAGGTGTACACGACCTGGGGCGGCTACGCCTACGGTCGCGGCCGAGCGGGCGAAGCCGCCTTCGACGCCATGGCGCGGCGCTTCTCCGCCGTGCAGGTGGCGGTGAAGAACCAGGACAACCGGGAACACGACCTCTTCGACAGCGACGACTACTTCCAGTACCACGGGGGAATGGTGGCCACGATCCGCCACCTCGCCGGCCGGGCGCCCGAGGCGTACTTCGGCGACAGCGCCGACCCCGCCCGGGTGCGGACCCGCACGCTCGCCGAGGAGGCCGCCCGGGTGGTGCGCGCCCGGGTGTTGAACCCGAAGTGGATCCGGGCGATGCGCCGCCACGGCTACAAGGGGGCCTTCGAGCTCGCCGCCACCGTGGACTACATGTTCGGCTACGACGCCACCACGGGTGTCGTGGAGGACTGGATGTACGAGAAGCTCACGGAGGCCTACGTGGGGGACCCGGAGGTGCGGGAGTTCATGGCGGAGTCGAACCCGTGGGCGCTCACGGCGATCTGCGACCGGCTCCTCGAAGCCGCCGACCGCGGCCTCTGGGAGGCGCCCTCGCCCGAGGCGGTGGCGACCCTGCAGCGGGAACGCCTCCTCGCCGAGGGCGACCTCGAGGAGCAGATGTGAACCCCGCAGGGGGGGCTCCGTCCCCGCCGCGGACCCCGCCTGCCTCGGCAGCCGGGCGCGAGACGTGGGCCCGGGGCGCCCAGGCCGCCCCTCACGCGACCTGCTGCCGCCCGCCCGTGGGGCCCCCGCCACCCGGGGGCCGGGCAACCGAGGGGCGCGGGGGCAGGTCGTGAGCGCTTCCGCGGCACCCGCGTTCCCGTTCACGGCGATCGTGGGGCAGGACACGATGCGCCTCGGCCTCGTGCTCTGCGCCCTCGACCCCCACATCGGCGGCGTCCTCCTGCGGGGCGAGCGGGGCTCGGCGAAGTCCACGGCGGTACGGGCCTTTGCCGGTCTCCTGCCCGAGATCGACGTCACCGCCGGCTGCCCCTACCGCTGCCTCCCGGGGCGCTGCAGCCACAGCGGCGACGCGGTGGAGCGCTGCCGGGTGCGCCTCGTCGACCTCCCTCTCGGCGCCACCGAGGACCGCCTCGTGGGCACGATCGACGTGGGTGCCGCCCTCGGAGGCAAGGGCGTGCGCTTCTCCCCCGGCCTCGTCGCCGAGGCGAACCGGGGCGTCCTGTACGTGGACGAGGTGAACCTCCTTCCCGACCACCTCGTGGACGTCCTCCTCGACGTGGCCGCCTCCGGGGTGAACCGGGTGGAACGCGAGGGCGTGAGCGCCGTGCATCCCGCCGAGTTCCTCCTCGTGGGCTCCATGAACCCCGAGGAGGGCGAGCTCCGGCCGCAGTTCCTCGACCGCTTCGGCCTCGCCGTGGACGTCGTGACGCCCCGGGATCCGGAGGAACGGGCCGAGATCGTGCGCCGCCGCGTCGCCTTCGACGCCGACCCGGACCGATTCCGGGGCCGCTGGGCGCAGGAGGAGGCCGCCCTGGCCCAGCGCATCACCTCGGCCCGGGAACGCCTCCCCCGCGTCGACGTCCCCGACGACGCCGTCGTCCTCGCCTCCCGGATCTGCGCGGAGGCGGGCGCGGAGGGCAGCCGGGCGGACCTCGTGACCTACCGCAGCGCCCGGGCCCTCGCCGCGTGGGACGCCCACGCCGCCGTCGGAGAGGACGACGTGCGCCGGGCCGCCGCCCTCGCCCTCGCCCACCGCGTGGAGGATCCCCCGGCCCCGCCGCCGCCCGGTGGCGCCCCGCCGCCCCCCCCACCGGACGGCGACCAGGGTCCCGGCCCCGGCCCCGCCCCGGAGGACCGCACGGATCGGCCCGCCCCGGGCGTCACCGTGGGGGGCCTCGGCGCTCCCCGCCTGCCCCGGGCGGCCCCCGACCCGCTGCCCGGGCGTCGCTCCCCCGGCCCGGGCGCCCGGGGCCGCCTCGTCGCCGACCGCACCACCGACGCCGCAGGCCCGCAGGCGGACGTCGCCGTGGGCGCCACGGCCCGGGCCGTGGCCGCCTCGGGCGCCGCCCGCCCCGGCCCCGAGCACGTCCGCACCGCGGTGCGCGAGCGACGCCACGCCCGCCTCGTGGTGTTCTGCGTCGACGCGTCGGGCTCCATGGGGGCCCGGGAACGCATGTCGCTCGCCAAAGGAGCCGTCCTCGACCTCCTTGGCGACGTGTACGTGAAGAGGGACCGGGTGGCGCTGGTGACCTTCCGCGGCGACGGCGCGGAGGTCGTCCTCCCGCCCACGTCCGGCATCGACGTCGCCGGCGCCCGCCTCGCCGACCTCCCCACGGGGGGGCGCACTCCCCTCGCCGCCGGCCTCCGGGCGGCATTGAAGGTGGCGCTCGCCCAGCGGGACACCCGCACCGCGCCGCTCCTCGTCGTCCTCACCGACGGCCGCCCCACCGCGGGCGTGGACCCCTGGGCCGAGGCCCTCGCCGCCGCCGCCGAGATCCGCCGCCACGGGGTCCACGGCGTCTTCTGCGCGCTGCCGGCGGACGACCCGGCCCCTCTCGACGCCCTCGCCCGGACCGCGGGTGCCGAGGTGCGCCCCGTTCACGGAACCGGCGGGATCCTCTCGGCGCTGCGGGGGGCATCGGGCTGACGCACCCGGCGGCTGCCCGTGCCCCGGCGAGGTCCCCGGAGTCCTCCGAGTCCCCGGAGCCGGACCGACCCGTTCGCAATCGCCGGAACGCACAAAGACCTTTCCTGTCTCTTTACACATTGTGGACAGGGAGTCACCAACGGGGCGGCGAACTCATGGGCGGCGTCATTGGGCTGGCGACCGAACCCACAATGGGAGGCTGGAATGAACAGGGGTACGTGCTTCAGGCGTGCGCTCCCCCTCTTGGTGACTGCTCTCGTCTTCACCCTGCCGGGTGTCGACGCGGCAGGAGGCACACCGACGGGCGGCGGAAGTAGAGCGGCGGACGTGCGGGGCGCCTCGGGGCCCCGCAGCGGCGCAGGCGGCCGCGGCGGACGAGCAGCGGGCAACACGGCGGGCGACCGCCGCGACTTCACGGAGGAGTCCGGCAGTGGTGACGGCGTCCCCCGGCTCCTGGACACCTCCGGGGACGGCCTCACCGCAGATGACACCGGCCGGGTGATCGTGGAGCTCGACACGAGCGGCCCCGTGCGGCCAGAGGCGGCCCTCGACGGCGCCCAGGTGGCCGTCCAACGCAGCGACATCGCCGCCACCCAGGCGGCGCTCCGCAGCGACCTCGCGGGCACGGGAACCCGCGTCGTCCACACCTACAAGAGCCTCCCGTACGAGGCCGTGGAGGCATCTCCCCAGGCGCTGGCGAGGCTGCGGCGCTCCCCTCATGTGAAGGCCGTCCACCCCGACCGCCGTTTCCAGCCCGCCCTCGCGGAGAGCGTCCCCCTCGTGCAGGCACCCGACGCGTGGGCCGCGGGCTACGACGGCAGCGGCCAGACCGTGGCCATCCTGGACACCGGGGTCGAGAAGAACCACCCCATGCTCACCGGCAAGGTCGTCGAGGAGGCCTGCTACGCCACGGGCCAGCGCTGGAACAGCGCCCTGGAGAGCCTCCTCTACTACACCTACGGCTGGCCGGAACCGTCGGAGAACCCGGGCTGCCCGAACGGCACGAAGACCCAGCAGGGTGACGGGTCGGCGCGCAAGTGCGCCTACGACTCGGGCTGCTTCCACGGCACGCACGTGGCGGGCATCGCTGCCGGCGACGGCGCCTCCTACGACGGTGTCGCCCGGGGGGCGAACATCATCGCCGTCAACGTCTTCGGCCTCTCCAAGAACGACTTCTACTGCGGGGCTCTCTTCTGGCCGGACGTGCAGTGCGCCTTCGCCTTGGAGAGCGACATCCTCGCCGGCATGGAGAAGGTCTACGAGCTCCGGAGCACCTACTCGATCGCGGCGCTGAACCTCAGCCTGGGCGGCCAGGGCTACACCACGTTCTGCGACAGCGACCCCCTGAAGCCCGCGGTCGACAACCTCCGTGGCGCGGGGATCGCCACCGTGGTCGCCACCGGCAACAACGGCGGGCTCGGGATGTCCACGCCGGCATGCATATCGACCACGGTGAGCGTGGGCGCCACCACGAAGGACGACTGGGTCGCCGACTACTCGAACTTCACGCCCATGACGTCGTTGTTCGCCCCCGGTTCCGACGTGCTCTCCAGCTACCCGGACCTCACCGACGGCTTCGCCAGCGGCACGTCCATGGCCACCCCCCACGTCACCGGCGCCTGGGCCGTGATCAAACAGCAGTACCCCACGGCGTCGGTCGACGAGATCCTGGCGGCGCTGCGCTCCACCGGCAAGCCGATCCGCCGGGAGTTCACCCCCGTCACCAAGAACCGCATCCGCATCGCGGACGCCATGGAGGAGATGGGAGCGGCGAACCACCGGCCTGTGGCCGGGCGTGACCAGGTGAACGCCCCGGACAACAACTCCACACCCGTCACCGTCGACGTCCTCGCGAACGACAGCGACCCCGAGGGCGACCCCTTCACCATCACGTCGCACACGCAGGCGACCCTGGGCGAGGTCGTCTGCAGCACGACCTCCTGCACGTACACCCCGTACGCCGGCTTCGGGGCGGTGACCGACGGGTTCTCCTACACGGTGACGGACTCGGTCACGGGCCGCACGGCCACCGGTGACGCCCTCGTCGACCTCCCCGGCACTCTCTGCGAATGGGACGAGGACGGCGTCACCCTCCAGGTCGGCACGGGAGACAACTCCCTGAGCGCGAACGTCGACCGCATGGGCTACGTCATCGGCGCCACCTACGACCCGCCCGGGTCGCTGGAGTACGGCTACACGGAACCGGACTACCCGTACGTGGGTGTGAACCTCCTGGGCGACTGCGGCCTCGTGGACGCCACCGAGGTCTCCGCCACGGCCGACACGCTCGTGAGCACGGCCCAGGTCGCTCCCGGCCTCGACGTCGAGCTCACCCAGCAGGTGTCCCAGTCCGGGGGCGAGGCGCTCCTCACGCGCACGTACGTGATGACGAACAACGGCCCGGATCCCCGCACCGTGCACGTCTCGCGCTCCCGGGTCGACAACGACTCCGACGACGAGAGTGCCGGGGCCGCCTCCCCGGACGGGAGCGTGCTCTACACGTACAACGGGTCCTCCCCGAGCGTGTACATGGCGTACGAGTCCGCCCTCGACGGGGACCCCACCCCCGACCGCTGGACGATCGGGATGCCGTTCTGGGCGGCGGGTGAGACCGGTGTCACGGACGACGAGAACGCCACGGTGATGAACGACACCGACGGCGACCTCGTCGTGGACGAGACCGGCCACTTCACCCTGGCCCAGACGCACTCCCCCACGATCGCGCCGGGCGCCTCCAGGACCCTCACGTTCGTGACCCGCTTCGGCGCCTTCGGGGAAGCCACGGGGCGCGTGCAGTTCGCCGCCCAGACCCGCGACGTCGACGAGGCCGCCGGCACTGCCACCGTCGACGTCACCCGCATCGGAGGCAGCTCCGGCGCCGCGTCCGTGGACTACGCCACCAGCGACGCCACGGCCACCGCCGGCGACGACTACACGTCCACGTCGGGCACGCTGAGCTGGGCGTCGGGCGACACCGCCACCCAAACCGTCACAGTCCCCGTCACCGCCGACGGCACCGCGGAGGGGCCCGAGGCCTTCGAGCTCACCCTCTCCAACGCCGTAGGCGCCACGCTGGGCACGGCAGATGGCGCCGTCGTCACGATCGACGACACGGCGCCACCCTCACCGGGGGTGATCTCCCTCGCCACAGACACCCTCACAGTGGGCGAGGGCGACACGGTCAACATCGACGTCGTGCGCACGGGCGGGTCGGCGGGGCCGGCGTCGGTGGTGTTCCAGAACACCCTCGACACCGCCTCCTACAGCGACTACCAGGACACCCAGGGCCAGCTCTCCTGGGCCGACGGCGATGTCGCGCCGAAGACGATCAGCTTCGACGTCGACACCGACTTCCGTGACGAGACCGACGAGACCCTCAACGTGGTCCTGGGGACCGCCAAGGGCGCCACTCTCGGCACCCCGGCCCTGGCCACCGTCACGGTCACCGACACCACGCCACCCGCCACCGCCGGGGAGCTCAGCGTGTCCGAGGCAACGGACGTCGACGAAGAGGCCGGCGTCGCCAACGTCGTCGTGTCCCGTGTCGGGGGCAGCGAGGGCGAGGTGCATGTCACCTACGACACGTACGCCTCCACGGCGGCCTCGTGGCTGGACTACACGCCGACCACGGGCACGCTGAGCTGGGCCGACGGCGACGGCGCGGCGAAGACGATCAGCGTCCCGCTCCTCGACGACACCGCACAGGAGTCCACCGAGTACTTCGTGGTGAACTTCTGGGACTTCAACGTCCTCATGGCCGACAGCACGTACGCCACGCAGGTGAACATCCTCGACGAGGACCAGCCCGGCAAGGTCCGCCTCACCGCCACGACGGCGACGGTGGACGAGACCGCCGGCACTGCCACCGTCTCCGCGGAGCGCGTCGAGGGCGACGTGGGAGCCGCGACCGTGAACTACGCCACCGCCAACGGCTCGGCCACCGCGGGCGCCGACTACACGGCGTCCTCCGGGACCCTGTCCTGGGCCGACGGCGAGGACGGCCTGAAGACCTTCACCGTCCCCATCCTCGACGACACCACCGGGGAGATCGACGAGACGTTCACGGTCTCGCTCTCCGGCGCCACAGGGGCGTCCCTGTCGACCCCGTCCTCAGAAACGGTCACGATCGTCGACGACGACCCCACCTACGACCAGGCGTCCCTCACCTTCGGCGGGGCCCTCACCTACACCAACAGCGCCACCCTCAACAGCGGGAACCTCACCGTCTCCACGAGCGGCGGCGCCGTCACGTCAGTTGCGGGCGCCGGCACCCTGCCCGGCACGAACGGGGGCGACGCCACCGTGAGCTTCGCCGTGAACCGCTTCCTGTGGTTCCCGATCTACCTGGGCAGCGTCAACGTGTCAGACCCCGGCGCCGCCTTCGCCCAGAACACCGTCGTCCTCTTCGGCTCGGTCACCTCACCAGGCGCCGGCCAGGCCACGAGTACGAACACCTGGTTCCGTTTCGAGAACTGGCAGTTCAAGGTCTACACGCTCACCTGGACCGTCACCGACGGCGGCTGAACCCCAGAGGGGGGGCCGGCGCCCCCCCTCTGACTCCCCCCCGGAACCGGGCCCACGTGCCGCCAGACCGCGGTTCCTGCGACGGGGACCGCGTCCGACCCGATCCGTCAGACAGACCGTCGCCGGGGGCCGGCGCACGGGTTCAGGCCTGGACGAAGCCTCCGGCGCGGGCGAGGGCGGCCTCGGCCTCGGCGACCATCTGGCGGACGACGTCGCCTGCCGGCGTGAGAGCGTCGATGGCTCCGGCGCCCTGGCCCGTGGGGTAGCACTCCTTGGCCGGATCGACGTCGTCGGCCTCGTCGCCGAGGGCGAGATGCATGGCGCCGTCCTGGACGGAGCGCATGACCTGCATCGGGAAGGCCTGGAGCTCGTCGGGGTGCTCCTCGAAGAAGCGGGTGTACTCGTTGCGGATCGCCCGCATGGTCTTGCCCGTGTAGGCCCTCGTGATGGCGGTGCCGTCCTCGGCCGCCCGCAGGATCGCGTCCTTGAAGCCGGGCGCCGTGCGGGCCTCGGGCGTGGCGACGAAGCGGGTGCCGATCCAGACGCCGTCGGCGCCGAGGGCGAGGGCGGCGGCGAGACCGCGGCCGTCGAAGATCCCCCCGGCGGCGACCACGGGCACCCGGTCGCCGACTGCGTCCACGATCTGGGGGACGAGGGGCATGGTGGCGACGAGGCCCGTGTGGCCCCCGGCTTCCGTGCCCTGGGCGACCACGACGTCACAGCCCTCGTCGACCGCCCGCTGGGCGTGGCGGACCTTGCCGCACATGTTCACGACGAGTACCCCGTTGCGGTGGCAGACGTCGATCACGTCCGACGGCACTCCCAGACCGGCGACGAAGACGCTCATCCCCTCGGCGATGCCCGACTCCACGAGGGGGACGACGTCGCCCCCGAGGGGCGTGAGGAGGTCGATGCCGAAAGGCTTGTCGGTGAGCGCCCGGGTGGCCCGGATCTCCTTGACCATCTGTTCGCCCGGCATCGTGGCGGCACCGAGGCAGCCGAATCCACCCGCCTCGGACACGGCCGCCGTGAGCTGGTGGTAGGACACCCCACCCATGCCCGCGAGCATGACGGGGTGCTCGATGCCGAGGATCTCCGTGAGTCGTGTCCGCATGCCGGCGAGTCTAATTGACACGCGGGTCAACAAGCCACCCCGGGGCCGGTCCCCGGGAGGGTGAAGCGGAAGTCGCAGCGGGGGGCGCCGGAGGCGATCGTGGTCGTGCGGGAGAACTCCACGAGCACGTCCTCCCGAGCGAAGTGGACGGCGTCGGCGGCGCAGAACGCCCCTGCCAGCTCCGGCTGGCCCAGCTCCCGGAGGATCTCGGCGAAACGACACGCAGTGACGTCGAAACCGGCGGAGCCGTCCTCGACCTCGACGTCTTCGGCGACCTCGGCGTTGAAGAACCGGGACACCACACCGCGCAGAAACCGCTCCCGCTGGGCCCGGGACGCGCCGCGCCAGGCCACCGGGTCCAGGGGGGGGACGAGAGTGGCGACGAAGAGCGCCCCGGACTCCGTGACGACCTCCCCGGCGACGTCCGCCGCCTCCTCGCCCGAGAGTCCGAGGGTCTCGCGCAAGACGGCATCCAGGACGACGACAGCGCGGAGCTGGCGGCGCGAGAGGCGCTCACGACGCTCCGGCCAACCCGCCGCCGGTACCCGCCGCAGCGGATCGGCGACGACGCTGCGCCACACGAGGGCGAGGGCGGCACGCGCCGCCCGGCGCCCGCCCAGGCGGCGCCGCAGCACACGCAGCGCCACCGGGAGGCCGTGGCGGAGCTCGAAACGGACGAGGTCCCGGGGGCGCAGGGGGCCGACCTCGGGGAGACCCACCTCAGCGGGCCCCGCCGGCGTCGTCGGCCCCGTCGCCCTCAGCGGCGAGGAGCCGGGGCAGGTACTCCGTGACGGCGAGGTAGACGGCGAGGCCGCCCGTGGTGATCCACACCTCCGTGCCGTAGGCCCGCCGCGCCATCATGAGGTCGTGGGGGACGTCGGCCGCCGCCCCCCAGAGCGGCCCCACCTTCCCGGACTCCGGCTTCAGGACGAAGAAGAGCTGGTACGCGCCGTAGAGCAGGTTCGAGACGAAGTTACCCACGATCAGCCAGTGCAGGACCCGCAGTCCCAACGGCAGTCTCCTCATCGTGCGACCCTCCTGTAGCGCCAGAGGCACCATACAATGCCGACATGCCTCTCGACATCGGCACGCCGGCCCCCGAGGTGGACCTCCCCGTCGGTGCTCCCGGCGAAGCCGCCCTCCTGGCCTTCTTCAAGATGTCCTGTCCCACATGCATGCTGTCCTTCCCCGTCTGGGGGGAACTCGCCCGCAGGTACGGCGACGCCGTCGCGGTGGTCGCCGTGTCCCAGGACCCCCTGCCCGGCGCCCGGGAGTGGCTCGACGACCACGGATTCCCCGGACCCGTCCTCGACGACTCCGGCGCCTACCCCGTCTCCGACGCCTACGACGTCCGCACCGTCCCCACGCTCGTCCTCGTCGGCAGCGACGGTCGCGTCGCTGCTCTGAGCGAGGGTTGGTCCCGCGACGAAGCCAACGAGTGGGCGGTTCGCCTCGGCGACCTCGCCGGGCGCGACACGGCCCCCGTGAGCACCACGGGCGACGGCCTCCCCCCCTTCAAGCCCGGGTGAGGCTCCCGCAACCGCTCAGGTTGAGCGGGCCCACACGTCGAGCGGGCACAAGGTCCCCGTCGAGGACCCTCCACGTGAACGGCGCGCCGCCCCACGTGTGTCCGGCGCGGCGCAACCGCCCCTCACGCCACCTGTCCCCCCCGCACGAGGCCTCAAACCAGGAGACGGCCGACGACCTCACTGAGGCCTCTCTCGCCCACGGCGAGGTAGCTCACCCCGGCGCCGCGGGCGGCGCGCTCGTCGGTGGCCCGGTCGCCCACGAAGAGGGCCCGGCCCGGCGCGACATCGAGGCGCCGGAGCGCCTCGAGGACCGGGGCGGGATCGGGCTTCTCCCGACCCACCTCTGCGGACGTGACGATCTCGGCCAACCGGTGACCGAGGCCCCGGCGATCCAGCAGGGCCCGCACCTCGGGACCCCGCATCACAGCGGTGTTCGTCACCGCCGCCAGCGTGTAGCGCCGCCCGAGGACCTCCAGGGCGTCCCGGGCCCCGGGCAGGGCGTCCACGGACAGGTCCGCCACGGCGGTCCCCGGGCTGCTCTCGGCGACGAGCGTCCCCCCCACGTCCACGAGCACGGCATCGAGGTCGCCCCGCCCCGGCCGGGGTGGCGCCCCGGTGGCCAGCCAAGGGACGACCTCGGAGGCGGCGACGTCCCCCCAGCCCGGGCCGGCACCGGTGGCGGTGATGACGAGCGGGACGGGGCCGGCGCCGTGACGGCCGGTGACCGGGTCCGTGGCGTGGTCCGGCAGGATGCCGAACGCCCTGCTCGCGCCGAGACCCCGACGCAACACGTCGACGACCTCGCCGTCCACCCTGTGCAGGAACCGCCACTTGGCTTCCGGGTCGAGTCGGTGGGCGGCGGCGTCGGCGCCGTCGACGTGGCAGACGGCGATCTCCGCCCCCTCGGCGAGCGCCGCCTCTACAGCCCCCACCTTGGCAGCGAGATCCGTGTCGGTGTCGCCGGTCGCGCCCGGGGGCACCCGCACGTCCCACCCGCCGAGACGCCCGAGGCCGACGGCGACCGCGGCGGCGCACACGAGAACCCGGTGGCCGGACCCGCCCCTCGGGTAGCGGATCGGCCCGCCGCCCCACGGCCACAGCGCCAGCCCGGACATGGCGAGGCGGTCGTTGGCCGCCTCGACCCGCTCCCCGAGAACAGGGAGGCGCGCTGCGCTGGGCACGTCGACACCCGGGCGGTCGTGGGGCGGGAGCCAGCCGGGGTCGGCCTCCCGGTCGGCGACGGCGACCAGGCGCCAGCCCCCGAGAGAGACGATCTCGACCCCGTCGCCGGCGACGAGACCCGCCGCGTCGAGGGCCGCGGCGCGCTCCCCCTGGGTGAGCGCCGGCGTCGCCTCCACGAGCCTGCCGCCGACGACCCGGACCACGTTGAGCCGCCACGCCCAGGCGCCGGAGAGCCCCCTGGACGCCGCCTCGACAGGGCCTCGGGCCGCGTCGGCCACCCCCAGGATCTCGCCGAGGCCGACCTCAGTCCCCGCCGCGGCCCCCGAGGGCACCGTTCGGCAGCCCAGGGTCGCCGCCCCGGACGCGCCGAGGTCCTCGAGCGCCGGCATGGCTCCCGCCGGGTACGCCCCGGAGCCGTCCAGCCCCCCGTCGAGCACGACGAGAACGGCGCTCACGTGTCTCGGGTCCCCCGGCGTCGCTCCGCGGCGTGCGCCCCCAGGGCGGCCACGAGCCCCGCCAGGGTGTGCTCGCCCGCCAGGACGTCCACCGTGAGGCCCGCAGCGCGGGCGGCCCCCGCGGTGGCGGGTCCCACGCAGGCGACGACCGGCGGCACGGGGACGCCCGTGTCGGCGTACGCCCGGGCCGTCCCGGACGACGCGAACGCCACGACGTCGGCCGCGGCCGCCGCCGCCCGGTCCGCGGGCGACACGGCGAGGGCCCGTACCGCGACGACGTCGGCGCGCAGCACCTCCCAGCCCGCCGCCCTGAGGCGCGCTGCCAGGGGCTCGACAGCCCCCTCGACGGTGAGGACGACGGCGTTCCCCCGGCCCGTCGCTCCCGGGAGCGGATCGCCGGCGGTGAGATCGACGTCGGGACGGAGCCCGGCACCCCGCAACGCCCGGACGGCGCCGCTGTCGGCGGCCACGAGCTCCACCCCCGCCAGAGCCCGCGCGTCCTGACCGGCGGCGAAGAGGCCGTCCAGGAACCTCTCGACGCGGGTCGCGGACACGCACACGACGACGTCCACCTCGCCGCCGGTCACGGCCGCCACGGCCTTGCGGAGCGGTCCGGGGTCGGCGGGAGCGTCGAGGGCGAGCACAGGGATCTCCACGACTTCGGCGCCCTCGGCGCCCAGCAGCCGTCCGAGCGCGGAGGGCGTCGTCCGGCTGCGCGCCACGACGACCCGCCACCCGGCGAGGGCCCGGGAGGCGCGCCCGGCGGTGGCGATCTCGGGGGCGAGGACCGCCGCGGCGATCCGGGAGGCGAGACCCGCGTTGTCGCCCACGACGACGACGGCCGGGGAGCGCACGCCGGCTGCGGCGAAGTCGGCCGCCGCCCGGACAAGCGTCGTGGGCACGACACGCTGACCGGGACGCGTGGCCTCCTCGACTGCGACCACAGGGGTCTCCGGGTCGCGCCCGGCAGCCGCGAGACGCTCGGCGACGGTCCCGAAGGTGGCCACGCCCATGAGGACGACGAGAGGGCCGGTCATGCGCCCCAGAAGCTCCCAGTCGACCGCCGGCGGGCCCTTCCCGGGATCCTCGTGGCCGGAGACGACCGTGAAGACGGGGGGAAAGCCCCGGTGGGTGAGTGGTACGCCGCCCGCCTCGGGGGCGGCGAGCACGGAGGAGACTCCGGGGACGACTTGGACGGGGACGCCGGCCTCCACGCAGGCGGCGACCTCCTCCCATCCGCGGCCGAAGATGAAAGGGTCCCCGCCCTTGACCCGCACGACGGTGCGGCCGGCCCGGGCCTGCTCTACGAGGCGACGACAGATCTCGGCCTGCGTCACGGGCGACAGCCCAGGGCGCTTGCCCACGTCCACGAGCTCCGCTCCGGGGCGCACATAGTCACGGAAGGCGGGTCCGGCGAGACGGTCGTAGAGGACCACGTCGGCGCCGCGCAGCACCTCGACGGCGGCCACCGTGAGGAGGCCGGGGCCCCCGGGGCCTGCGCCCACGAGCACGACACGTCCGTTCCCCGACATGGCGCCGAGAGTAGGCGAGGCCCCGGGCCGACCGGCAGGCGGGTTCTTGTCCGTCCCGCGGACCCTCCCGGGATCCTCGGTGTCGCGCCCCGCGTGACTTGCCGGCTCCGGCGCAGGCGCGCCGGGCCTTCACCTGCGCCACAGGTGCGGGGCCCACGCCCGGGGAAGGCTGCTTGGCCGCCTGCCGCTCAGCCCCGAGGGGCCCCCGGCTCCCCGCGGCCGGCCGCCGGGGGCGGGGGCAGGACGCCGGGGAGAGGGGCCTTCGGGTCGCGTGCGCCCAGGTCGGGCCGGGGGGACGCTGGGCGCCGCGGGGCCGCCGGTACACCCCAGGGAGCCTGCGGGTCAGCGGTTCGCACCGGCGCCGGCGCCGCACCGGGGGCGGGCTCCGCACGCGGACGGTCGCCGGACACCCGGCCCCGGTCGGATCCGCGGCGCCTGCGCGGCGAGCGGGCGGGCGGCGGGGCGTCGAGCTCGGCGGCGACGAGGCCCTCGGGCAACGCGAGCCAATGGAGGCCGTCACGGACGATGGCGGCGACGGGGATGGCGACGATGAGGCCGGCGAGACCGAGGACCCCGGCGCCCACGATGAGTGCGACGATCTGCACGAGCGTCGGGAGCTCCGTGGCGGGCCCACCGATCACGGGACCGAACCAGTAGAGATCTGCGAGCTTCACGACGGCGACCGCCGCCATCGCCAGGACCAGGAGGCCCGGCCCGCCCTTGGCGAGGGCGACCGCGGCCACCGGCAGAGCGGCCGCCACGGGGCCGATCCCGGGCACGAGGTTTCCCACCGCGGCGACGACACCCAGGAGGACGAAGTACGGGAGACCCACGAGCCAGAACAGGAGGGTCTCCAGGCCGCCCACGACGACGGCGAGACTGAGCTGGTGGCGCACGAACGCTGTCACCGTGCGGCGGGCGGACCGGGCGGCGCCCCTGAGGCGGGCGTTCTGGGGCCGCTCCAGCCACGCCCGCACGGAGCCCGTGAGCGAAGCCATGTCCTTGACGGCAAGGAACGCCACGACCGTCCCGATCAGGAACGCCGCCACGAACCCGGCCGTCGTCCCGAGCACACCGAAGATGTTGCGGGCGAGGTTCCTACCCACGTCCCGGGACTCGTCCCTGAGGGATTCCCGGAACTCCCGGATCGCCTTGCCCGCCGCCGGTGACGTGCGCCCGACCCGGGTCTCGAAGTCCTGCAGGCGGTCGGAGAGGTTCTCCGCTATCGAAGGCACTTCCACGGCGAGGCCGCTCACCTGGCGGGCGAAGGGTGGCGCCACGAGCCACATGGCGCCCCCGAAGATCCCTATGAGAGCGACGAACACGACACCCGTGGCCGCCGTCCGGGGGATGTGGCGGCGGGCGAGAGCCCCCACCATCGGAGCGGCGGCCACCCCCATGACGAGCGCCACCACGGCCGGGGCGACGAGCCAGGCGAGGCGGCCGAGGAGGAGGAACAGCCCGTAGACGGCGAGGCCGATGCCGACCAGGGACCACGCCCGCATGCCGAGCTGCTCGATCCGCGTGCGACCCCGGGGGACGTCGTCGCCGGCGGGCACGAGAGGCGGGAGGACCGGCTCGTCAGCGGGAGGATGCGGCTGCATGCCGGAAGCTTGGCAGAACCGGCGCCCCCGATCGGTTCCCGGCCGCCCGGACCCCAACTCGAGGCCGGCGGGGTGAGGGGCCCCCGCCGCCAACGCGGAGCAGCGCCAGTCTGCG
>CAYJLW010000007.1:40182-42760 GCA_964370965.1 uncultured Acidimicrobiia bacterium
GAGCCATGTAACAGCGGGGTGAGGGGCCCCCGCCGCCAACGCGGAGCAGCGCCAGTCTGCGGAGCCATGTAACAGCGGGGTGAGGGGCCCCCGCCGCCAACGCGGAGCAGCGCCAGCCTGCGGACCAGGAGCGACTTCGACAAACCGGGCAAGGAGCCGCTCGAAGACAACCGCCTTACGGAGACGCACGAGCGATTCCCCCGTCTCCTGAGAGCGGTTCAGCAGCCGCTGTTCAAGCGCGGTCCGGAAGGCGACGGAATTCGCGCACTTCACGTCGCCGCCTCGTTGACGGCTCCCCGGATCAGACGTTCGACTCGGCCCCCGCGTCCTGCAGCTGCGTCCACAAGATGACGCCTCGTGACCAGCCCCCGTTCCAGTGCTTCACGCACGGCGTTCACGACCTGTTCCGGTGCGCCACCGGCGTCCGCTACATCGACGATTGAGCGGACGGGCGAGGCGACGGGGATGCCCTCCCGAGGGCTGCCCCGGGCCGTGAACAACCTCGCCGTCCAATCACTCGTCGCCGCGTTCGCCCACAACAAGGCCATCGTCGACGAGTCCTCCGCACGAGCCGCCGTCACCGAAGTCACCGCCGAGTAGACCCCACCAACCCCAAGTCAGCCCACGACAACGCGCGGCCCCACCACATCTCCATGCTGCATGTCACCGTCGTGATCATCCAGCCTGGCGGCCCACAGTCAGCGGAAATGCCCGTGACGTGTGGCCACTTTGGGTGTTCAGTCGCGTAGGAGGAGTTGGAGGGCGAGTCTGCCGTCCTCTGCGTCCTCGAGACCGCGCCACGCGTCGGCATCGGCGAGCAGATCGCCAGCCTCGGCAGCGAGCCACCTGCGTTCGTTCCCTTTCAGCTGCGTGGCTGCGGCGACGGGATCGTCGAGCAAGGAGAGCAGGAACGCTGTGTCGCGCCGCTGGCTTGCCGGGACGTCATCGATGCCGATCGCGCGGACCTTGACAAGGATGGCTCCGAGCAGGCCGGGAACAGGAACGTCGCAACGGCGGCCTCCGATATCGAGACTGACGAGCACGGCTCGCTGCAACGCTTGCGTGCCGCCCGGCACCATGACCGTGTGGGCACCCCCGGTCGTGGTCCGCAGCGTGCGTTCGCTCAGCCCGTCTGGGGCCAAGATGTCGATCGTTCGGTCGGCGCCTGCTCGGAAACGGTGGCCCACCTCGTCGGGGCTGACGCCTTCGAGCATGTAGCCGAGGGCTCCGAGCCGTGCAGCGAAGTCACTGGTTGCCGTCGTCGTGACGCGGACGTTGGCAATGATGTCGAGGTCGACGCTCAGGCGTGGCGGTATCCGCTCGGCGAGGAGACCGTGCAGGAGGACCATCTGCCCACCGACGAGGACCCAGTCGAGGTCGTCGACCACCTCGACGAGGCGCGGCACATCGTCCCAGACGCGACCCCGCTCTGTCGGGTCGATGCGCAACGGCCTATCTGGATTCAGTGCCGGTAGCTGTCTCACGCTCCCCTTGGCTCCTCGCTTCGGCGCTGCCCGAGGTCGGCGAGGAGCGCCTCGAACCCTGCTTTGCCGGCACGGCGTGTGCGTTCGTCGTCGCTGTCGATGAGGTCGAGTATCACCGCGGGCCGCAGCGCCCTCTCGCCTCGGCCACCGGCGGGGTCTACATCGTCGGGCACGACGCGCAGTGTCACGTTCGGACCCGCTGTTGCCACATCGAGCACGTATTCCTCGGCCATCGCGTCCAGATCTCTCGCGTGTACGTATGCGTCGACTTCACCGCTACCCACGACATCGAACCCGTAGTCGCGGGCGGCGCTCACACCCGTACGGGTCAGGCGCGGGTCCGCCGCCAAACGCTCCAGAACACTCCGATGTGCCCGAAACAAACGCACGTCGCCGCGACGCCGCAACAGCGACAGCCACACCCACCAATCCGCTCCGACCTTCTCCAACTCGGCGAGCTGACGCCTCAGGCGCCACAATCGACGTCGGTCAACCTCCCCAGCCGTCTTCGCGCCGGCAACGAGAGCGAGCAGACCCCACGCATTCTCGGATCTCAGCGGCTTGCGGCCACTCCGCCTCCGGTATCCGTCGACTGCAGCTTGCGAGAGAACGACGCGGCCGGCAACCCGCTCACCGGCAAGCTCACCAGCTTCAATCAACGCGCGCACGCGACGCGGCGACACGCCAAGCAAGTCGGCGGCTTCACCTACCGTCATCATCCCATCACGCATCGTCGCGCAACCATACACGAACAAGGATAGTTACGCGACACGGCGAACGCCGCGATGGGCCCGTAGAGGCCCTGACCTGGATCTGACCGGCCACCACCAACGATCAGGCACCCACAGGCCGTCAGACACTTCTGGAAACAAGCCAACCTGCACGGGCGACAGGCACTCACAGAGCCCACCGCCAAGACCCCCAGACGCTACAAGACCAACGCAACGCCCACCCACTGTGAGGGGCCCCCCACCGCCAACGCGGAGCAGCACCGGCAACGCGGAGCGGCCCGGGACCCCAACCCGAGGCCGGCGGGGTGAGGGGCCCCCGCCGCCAACGCGGAGCAGCGCCGCCAACGCGGAACCGCCGGGACC
>CAYJLW010000007.1:42860-91189 GCA_964370965.1 uncultured Acidimicrobiia bacterium
CCGACCCGAGGCCGGCGGGGGTGAGGGCCCCCCGCCGGCAAAGCGGAGCAGCGCCGCCAACGCGGAACCGCCGGGACCCCGACCCGAGGCCGGCGGGGGTGAGGGCCCCCCGCCGGCAAAGCGGAGCAGCGCCAGCTGCGGAGCAATGTAACGGTAGATTCCGCGTCGTGACCCAGCTCGAGCTCTTTCCGCCGCCCTGCCGGGTGGTCCTGCACGGGGACGACGAGCTCGTGGGCCTCCTCGAGGTGGTCATCGAACGGGGCTTCCCCGGCGAAGCGCTCCCGGAGGGGGTGGGGGCGGTCATGGTGCGCTGGAACGGTCGCCTCCGCTCCACCGTCGGCCGGGCGATCCAGCATCCCGTGGAGCCCGTCATAGAAGTGTCGCCCGTCTACGACCGGGAGCACCCGGGGGAGCTCTCTGAGACGCTGGCCCACGAGTATGCGCACCTGCTCCATCCCTTGGCGGGCCACGGCCGGCCCTGGCGGCGCTCGCTGGAGCGGGCGATGCGCCGTCTCGGCCTCCCGCTGCGGGGCGACATCGTCCGGGCCCGCCACCCCGCCCCGCACCGGGGCCGCTACGAGTGGCGCTGCCGGGCCTGCCGGACGGTCGTGGCCGTGAGGAGCCAGCGGCGTTGGGAGGAAGTCGCCGTCCTGTCGACGTGCTGCGGCGCGTCCGTGTCCGTCCACGACGTCCACCGTGGCCTGCCGGCTGCACCCCGCCCGCACCAGGTGGGCTGCCGGGCCTGCGGGGCCGTGTACGCCGCCTTTGCCGAGCCCCGCCCGGCGGAGCGCTTCGCCCGCCGTTACCACTGCCGCTGCGGCCACAGGCTCCGGACGACGAGCCGGTGACGGCCGCCGTGGACATCCGCGGGCTCGTGAAGCGCTATGACGGGCGCGCTGTGCTCGACGGCCTCGACCTCGACGTCCCGGCCGGGTCGATCTTCGGCTTCCTGGGCCCGAACGGCTCGGGCAAGACCACGACGATCCGAGCTCTCCTCGGACTCGTGCGGGCCGACGCCGGGGAGCTCAGGATCCTCGGCAAACGGGTGCCGGCCGGTCTCGTGGGGCTCAGGGGCCGCGTCGGCGCCGTGGTCGACCGCCCCGCCCTGTACCCGCCGCTGTCCGGGCGGCGGAATCTCGAGGTGGTCGCCGGGATGCTCGGGGGGAGGGGGCAGGATCGCATCGAGGAGCTTCTCGCCCTCGTGGGCCTCGACGATGCCGCGGGCCGCGCCGTGTCGGCGTACTCCTACGGGATGCGCCAGCGCCTCGCCCTCGCTGCCGCCCTGCTGCCCAGGCCGGAGCTGCTCGTCCTCGACGAGCCCGCCAACGGACTCGACCCCGCCGGCCGGCGCCAGCTCCGGGAGGTGTTCCGTGGGATCAGGGCCACGGGCGCCACGTTGTTCATATCGAGCCACCTCCTCGCCGAGGTCGAGCTCACGTGTGACCGGGTGGCGATCCTCGACCGGGGCCGCATTGTGGAGGAGGGCGACACGGCGGCGCTCCTGCAGGGTCCGGGGTGTTGGAACGTCGGCATCGGCGACGCCGATCCCGCCGCCGCCCGGGCGGCGCTCGCGGCTGCCGGCCTCACGGTCGTCGACGGCGTGGCGCTCTGCGTCGAGACGGAGGCGCCCGCGGAGATCACCCGGGCGCTCGCCGGTGCCGGTATCTGGCTGGAGGAGCTCCGGCCCGCGCGGCGGCGCCTCGAGGAGCTCTTCCTGCAACTCACGGAGCCCCAGGCGCCACCCTGGCAGCCGACGTACGCGGAAGCCCCCGCTGGCCCGGCGTCGTGGACACCGCCGGAGTCACCGGCGTGAGCGCCCTGCTGCGCGCCGAGCTCCGCAAACTCACGGGACGCAGGCTCCTCTGGGGCCTCCTCGCCGTGCTCGTCGGCCTCGAGGCGATGAACATGATCCTCGTCCCTGTGCTCCTGCGTGTCCTCCCGTCCGAGCAGGGCATGGCGCCGCTGCGCGAGCTCGTGGGCTCCCTCCGGCTCCCCGCGGGCTTCGTCTTCGCCGTGCAGACGTCCGTCGGCCAGGTGATGCTGCTGGTGGCGATCCTCACGGCGATCGCGGTGGGCAACGAGTACGGGTGGGGCACGATGGCGCTCACCCTCACGCTGGAGCCGAGGCGGGGGCGGGTCCTGGCGGCGAAGGCGGTTTCCCTGGTGTTCGTCGCCGCCTTGGGGACGCTGGTGGCAGCCCTGGTCGGGATGGCATTCGCCGCCGCCGCGCAGCCCATCCTCCCCACCGGGGCGCCCAGCGTCTTCGAGGGCAACTGGGTCGTGGCGGCCGCCGGGGTGTGGCTGCGGTCGTTCCCGGCGCTGGCGTTCTGGGTCCTGCTCACGTCCGCCGTGGCGATCATGACCCGCAGCCCGGGGGCCGCCGCCGGCGTAGGGGTGGGCGTCGTCCTCGTGGATCAGGTCTTCGGTCTCGCCACGGCGCTGCAGCCCTTCCTCGTGAGCACCAACACCCAGGCCCTCACAACCGTCGGCCGCGTGGGCACGGGCGGGGGGGCGTTCAGCGTGGCGTCGCTCGCGCGGATCCCGGCGTGGCGGGCCGCCGCCGTGTTGTGCGCGTACGGCGTGGTCGTCGGGGCTGTGGCATGGTGGCGCCTCTCCCGCCAGGAGGTGACGTGATGCACGTCACGGTGAACGGCGCAGAGAGGGACGTCCCGGACGGCGCCACGGTCGCCGACCTCCTCGCGGAAATGGGGATCGGCCTCCGCTTCGTGGTCGTGGAGCGCAACGGCGAGCCCGTGCTGGCGGCGGAGTTCCCCTCCACCGTCGTCGGCGACGGCGACCGCCTCGAGGTCGTGAAGCCCACGGCAGGAGGCTGACGACCGTGCCGGGCAGGAGCTCCGGTGGCGACGGTGGGTGCGCTCCACCCGGGGCAGCCGACGGAGCGGACCCACCCGCCGCCTCCCCCCGGGACCGCCTCGGCGCCGCCCGCCTCTACGTCTGCGCCCCACCGACACCGGCGGTCGTCCTCGCCGGCCTCGCCCGGGCGGGTGTCGACGTCCTGCAGCTCCGGGACAAGGACTCCGAGGCGCAGCCGCAACTCGCCGCCGCCTTGGCGTTCCACGAGGCCGGGGCGCTGTTCGTCCTGAACGACCGAGCGGACCTCGCCGTGGTCGCGGGCGCCGACGGCGTCCACGTCGGCCAGGGCGACCTCACGCCCGCCCAGGCCCGCAGCGTCGTGGGCCCGGACCTGATCGTGGGACGCTCCACGCACAGCCTCGAAGAGGCCCTCGCCGCCATGGACGACCCTGACGTGGACTACTTCTGTTGCGGCCCTTGCTGGGCGACCCCCACGAAGCCGGGCCGCCCCGCCGCCGGCCTCGGCCTCGTGAGGGCCGTGGCGGCCCGGGTTTCGGCGAAGCCGTGGTTCGCGATCGGCGGCATCGACCTCGGGAACCTCACGGAGGTGCTCGATGCCGGCGCCACCCGGGTGGTGGTCGTGCGGGCGATCCTCGATGCCCCCGACCCCGCCGCCGCGGCCGCCGAGCTCGCCGCCGTCTTAGGGGCTCCCGCCTCTGGCGGGTCCAGTTAGGTTCTCATAGCATCCTATCGTCCATCATAGTATGTTTGGCCATAGCTTTGAGTGGAGGAACATGCCTGGGAGTACGGCTGGCAGCGAGGAGCGCGGACTCATCGAGGCATTCCTCGATGCCGGGACTCCGAGGCCGACGCTCGCGCTGGTCTACGGGCGGCGGCGCATCGGGAAGTCCACCTTGCTCGTGGGTCTCACCGAAGCGCGCAACGGCTTCTACTTCGAAGCCACGCGCGTCGAGTCCCGGGTCCAGCTTGACCGGCTCGGTGACGCCCTTGGCGATCATCTCGGCGTCGGTCGCCTGGCTCTCGACGGTTGGGAGGATGCGCTGGGGCGACTTGTCGACCTCGCTCGATCGCGTCCCACCCCGATCGTGTTGGACGAGTTCGGCTACGTCGCCGCAGCCGACCCGGCGGTTCCGTCAATCGTCGCAGCCGTCCTGGGACCGGGTGCCCGACGTCGCAGCGCGGGTCGAGCCCGTCTGATCCTGTGCGGTTCGGCAGTCTCGATCATGAGCGCTCTCATGGCGGGGCAGGCACCGCTGCGGGGTCGGGCCGGTGTCGAGCTTGTCATGCAGCCGGACGATTTCAGGCACGCCGCAGGCCGTCTGGCCGATCCGGGTGACCTGAAGTTGGCTGGTCGCGTGTACGCGGTCATCGGCGGGGTGGTCGGCTACGCGACCGACATGGTCGACTTCGACCTGCCCGGCAGCGTCAGGGATTTCCGCCGGTGGGTGGCGCGGCGGGTCCTGTCGCCGGCGGCGACCCTGCATCACGAGGCGACCACCTTGCTCGCCGAGGACCCCTCCCTGGCCGGCTCCAGCCCCGTGCTCCACCACAGCATCCTGAGCATGATCGCCAACGGCTCGGTCACGGCGGGGAACATCGCCAAGCGCGTGGGCCGCCCGGTCTCGAACCTCGCTCCCGCCTTGAACCAGCTGGTCGACGCCGGGTTCGTCATCCGCCACGAGGACCCTGTACGCAAGCAACGCCCCACGTATGCCCTCGCGGACCCCTACCTGCAGTTCCACTTCGCGGTCCTGGACCCGAACCGTGCCCTGTTGCGCCATCGTGACCCGGAGGAGGTGTGGACGTCGGTCCTCGTGCCCCGCTTCGACTCCCAGGTGCGCGGTCCGGTGTTCGAGGAGATGGCCCGGACCTGGGTCGTCCGTTTCGCGTCGCCCGACGCCGTCCCGGGAACCCGTGCGCATGTGGGCCCGTCCACGGTGAGCATCGAAGGGACGCCATGTCAGCTCGACGTGGTGGTCGCCGACGACGCCGACGGCGACGACACGCAGCCCAGTGCGCGGCCGGTGCGGGCGATCGGCGAAGCCAAGGCCGGCGAGGCGCTGACCGTGGGGCACCTCCGGCACCTGGAGACGGCGCGGGCCGCCCTGGGCGTACGCGCTGCCGATGCCAAGCTCCTGCTGTTCGGGCCCGAGTGCAGCCGCGACCTGACGCGAGCAGCGTCCGCCCGCAGCGACGTGGAGCTCGTCGACCTCGACCGCCTCTACGGCGGCGACTGAGCTCGAGGCTGCGGCGGCCCCGGCCCCGTCCCGCGGCCGGACGCGGAGTGCCTCGGTGTCAAGGACCAGCACCTCGTCCACCCCGCGGCCGCCGAGTTCGCCGCCGCCCTCTGACGGCGGTCGAGAGGGGGGGCCGCCCTTCCCCCCCTCCGACCTGGCTAGGACACGGTCACGTCGTCGGTGCTGACGGACGCGATCGTGTAGGCCTGCTCGTTGTCCGACTCGCCCGAGGAGTCCCCGGAGTCGTCGCTGTAGCACACCTGCATCACCCGGTAGGTGCCGGGGAAGCCGTAGGTGTGGCTGAACGTGGTGGTGTTGGACTCCACGGCGTCGCCGTCGCCGGGGTACCAGATGCACTGGTCGCCGGAGGTGGATCCGCCGGTCACGGACACGCCCCTGCCCGACGGCGTCGCCGTGAGGGAACCGGGGTTCTTGCCCCCGTTGCCGGAGGCGTCGTAGGCGTACTCGGTGGTCCACTTCGTCTTCCACCTGCCGGCCAGGACCTTGCGCTCCACCTCGACGTCGAGCTCGAAGCCGCCCGTGGCGCTGGGCGTGGGATCGGCCGTGATCCGCCAGTTCTGGCAGACCGTGCCGTAGTTCTCGTCGATCATCTCGCGCACGAAGCGGACCTGGCCGTTGGCGTAGTAGCCCACGAGGTACACCTCGATGCGGCCGCCGCCGCCGCTGCGCCCGGACATCTTGAGGTACGTGCCGTCGTCGAGGGTGCCGAAGGAGCCGGACGTCTCCGTGCTCTCTCCTATGCACCAGTAGGTCATCGTGAGCGTCTCGGCGGACCCCGAGCTCGAGGACGCGGTGTGGTCCGGCAGGACCCAGCGGTCGTTCACGTCGAGGCCGCTCCACGTGGTCTCGGCGTCGGGGAGGTCCCGGGACTTGTAGTTGGTCCCGTACACCGTCCACCAGAGGGCGCCGCCCACGTCCCAGAGCGCCTCCCAACCCACCATCCAGTTCGTGCTCATCTCGTCCTCGATGTCCTTGTGCAGGAGCGGGTCGAACTCGAAGATGCCCCAGATCTCGTCTCCGTCGTCCTCGAAGGTGCTCCACTGGCCGGAGTCCGTGAGGTCGCTCATGGTCGCGGTCGTCTGCGGGATGTTCCCGGCGTTGTTGTTGAGGTCGTCGGGGTCGACGAGGCCGACGGTCTTGCGCTCGTTCTGGACGTTGGAGTACCAGTCGACGCCGAGGCCGTCGTTGATGTGGGCGACGTCGTCGTGCGCCCAGAGGCCGTTCTCGGTGGTCTGCGTGCCGCTGTTGTCGTAGTACGTCTCCCGGAACGACACCGACGCGTCCCCGCCGCCGGAGAGCTCGCTGGAGTCCATCGTGATCGTGGCCTTGAGCGAGTCGATGGCGAAGCTCAGCCGGCTGGCGTCCTCCCACCTCGCCTCGATGGGGACGTCCACGTCGATGCAGGCTTCGCTGTCGTTGTCGGTCACGATGTGCTGCTGCATGCCGGGCATGAGGGCGTCCACGGACCCGTCGGTCTCGCCGTCGGTCTCGAGACGGACCTTGGTCGACTGCCACCACGGCCAGTCGTACTCGCCGCCGTCGTCGCTGAAGCCGCCTCCGCCCATGAGGCGGTCGTACCAGATGTTGTGCCAGTGACCGTCGACGCGGTTGTCCATCTCGATGGCGACGTCCTGCACCGACGAGTGCAGGTCGACGCCGGCGTCCACGTAGAGCTGGCGGAGCTCGTCGTCGTCCCGGGGACCCTGGGCGGACCAGCCCGTGGGGTCCGAGCCCGGGTAGACGTGGGCGTCGATCGCCGGGTCGCTGAAGTCCGAGCAGTCGCCGGCCCGGTAGGCGGTGGGCGTCCAGCCGTAGGTGGGGCTCCACATCTCGCCGTCCACGTGGAGCTGGTTGCTGAGGTTGGTCACGGCGACCCGGTAGTTCGGGATGTAGTTGTCCTCGTGGGACGACTCGGACTCGTCGCCGCGGCGGGCCTGGCAGGTCGTGTCCACCGTGTCGTCGACGGCGAGGCACTCCCAGCGCTCGAACGTGATGTCCTCCAGAGCCCGGCCGGAGTCGTCGGTGAGGTCGAGGTCCACGGCCGTGAAGCCGTCACGCATGCGGCTGTCGAGGCGGCCCTGGAGGGTGAAGTACTCCGGCACCTGGTCGAGGTGGACGTACGTGCGGGTCACGCGCCCGTCGGTGAGCCCGTCGGCGGTGTCCGAGAGGAGGTCGACGTCGAGGTCGCCGAAGGACCCCCCCGTGGAAAGGAGCTGGGCCGTGCCCCAGAACCACTCGGTCTGGTCGTAGATGCGGTCCCCCGTGGTCCGGCAGTTCGTGACGTCCTGGTTGCCGCCGTCCCCGCAGGTCTTCAGCCGGGGCTGGCGCAGTTCCAGCCAGGTCGGGAAAGCGATGTGCAAGGCGACGTCGGTGCCGTTGTAGGCGTCCGTCGCCATGTACATGGCGGCGTTGATCCCGGAGCTGGTCGGGATCTCGACGGGGTCGGGCTCCAGGTACATCGTCTGTTGCACCTCGCCCCGGCCCCCGATGCGCACCCGGCCCTCGAGCTCGGCCTGGGGCGACGAGTCGGGCACCTCCTGTTCGGAGTCGACGCCGGGCGCCGGGTCGACGGTGTGGCTGGTGCCCAGGTTCGGGCAGGGCTCGCGCACGAGCTCGGCGAGGGCGTAGTCGCCGGCGGCGGCGGCCAGGACGCTCTCGTGGCCGCCGTTCGGGTTGCCCACCACGTATTCCTCGCTCGTGGAGTCCCAGGGCAGCGTCACCTGTGCCTGCACGTCGACGCTGTGGTCGTTGGTGAGGTAGCGGATCGTGCCGTCCACCCAGGAGGCGGTGGTGTCGGTGCCGTTGTCGGTGTAGAGGCCGAGGCCGAGCTCCGGGTGGGTCGGGTCGGTGGCGGCGTCCAGGCAGACGTCGGTGATCTTGAAGCTCGACACGTCCGAGCGGGCGAGGGCCGCCGTGTTCAGCTCCTGCAGCTTCGCCTCCACGCCCCAGGTCTCGGCCTCGACCGGGTGCGGGTTTTCCTCGTTCTGGGGCTCGGCGTCGAGGCGGAGGACAGCGTGGACGAACTCGTCACGGGGCGTGAAGTCCGGGCCGGCGTCGGAGCGGAACGGGTCGTCGGTGAGGTCTCCCGGCGTCGGGTCCGGGATGGGCAGCATGGCCACGCCGGTGAGGGACTGCTGGTCGGGCGGGCCCATGTCCTTCACGACGGTGGCCGCCACCCCCGTGACCGGGCTGCAGACGTCGGTCCAGACGAAGGTCCAGAACATCCCCACGTGCACGAGGGAGAGGACCCGCTTGCACGTGGTGGCCTCCATGCGGGAGAGCGTGCCGTTGGCGTCGGTGCTCCACCACACCTTCATCGCCCCCGGGATCGTGGCGGCGACCCGGCCCCGGAGACGGAGGCCGCGCATGCGGTCATCGGCGCTCGTGGTCGTGACACCGAGCTCGACCCGCATCGACGCGTCGGACGTGTAGTACACGAAGCGCTCCGTGGCGCTGAGCTCGGCGGTGAGCTTGGCGTCGCCGGGGATGCCGTCGGTCGTGCTCGATGCCGTGCCGATCCAGCCCGCCGCCCGGATCCGCTGCTTGGAGGCCGACGTGGCGGACTCCTTCATCTCCAGGACCATGGCGGCGTCCGTGGAGGCGTCCGCCCCCGTGGAGTCCCGCAGGCTCCAGTCGGCCTTGATCTCGTCGCCGTCCTCGTCGACGTCCTGGAGGTCCACCTCGACGTCCATCTGGTCGGGGACGTCCTCGAGGACGGACCACACCTTCGTGCGGTAGCCGTCGGCGGCCACGAGGTCGGCCTGCACGCCGAACTTGCCCAGGCCGCTGCTGGTCACGCTCACGGAGCGGTCGCCGTTGGCGGCCAGGTCCGAGACGTCGTAGGCGAGGCGCTGGGCCCCCGAGACGTTCCCGGCGACGACGTAGCTCGCCGTCGCCGCGGACTCGTCGCTCCAGTAGCGGACGAACTCCCCGGTGAGGGGGCCGAAGTGGGTGCCCTGGGTGGCGCCGATGTCGGAGGGGACGGCGCTCATGGCGTCGTACGGGGAGCTGAGGCGGTCGACGTTGCCGTCGCCGTCGGCGTCGAGATCGACGTCGACGGTGCCGTTGCCGTCGGTGTCGGCGGCCATCACGTTGCCCACACGGATGCGCGCCCCGAGCGTGCCCAGGGTGGACGTGCACGTCGCCGAGCCCCACTCGTCCTCGCAGGCGCGGACGTCGACGTCGACGAGAGTCGAGGTGATCTCGCCGGGGTCGATCACGCCGCTGCCGTCGGTGTCGCTGCCCGCGAGGTCCGAGCGCATGTCGATCGTGGCCCGCTCCGGCAGGGCGGGGACGTCGAAGGCGGCGTACACGTCACGGGCGGTCTCCTCCGCGGGCGTGGAGGCCACGGCCCCGGAGATCGCGGGGGTGGAGTCGGCCTCCCTGAGGAGCTCGATGCGCCCGTGGGGCATCTCGTCGGCGACGCCGTCGGCGTTCGTGTCGAGACCGTCGTTGGCGCCGTCGCCGTCGACGTCCTCGTCGACGCCCTCGAAGTTCATCTGCAGCGCCGAAGGCGGGGACTTCGCCGTCACGTCGGCGTAGAGGGTCTGGGTGTCGGCGGTGCCGTCGCCGTCCGTGTCGGCCTCCACGTCGACGTCGACCTCGAGCGCCGTGGGGGCGACGCCGTCGGTGATCGCGGGGTCGTGACCGAGGGCGATGTCGCTGTACGGCGAGGTGGTGGTGCAGTCCTGCGCCGTCACGAAGCCGACCGCCCCGGGGAACCCGATCGTGTCGTAGTCGCCGTCGCCGTCGCTGTCGGCGGACTGGCCGGTGTAGCCCACGCGGGCTTCGAGGCCGTCGGCGGTGACCCGGACGTTCATGTCCGACCAGGGCGTGTTCCCCCAGGACGAGCTCAGGGTCCCGACCTCGGGGACCGGGATCGCCCCCACGGCGTCCATCGTGTTCAGGCCCACCCCGACGTGGTACGTCTCGTTGTCCCAGAAGTACGAGAGGCGGGTGAGCGCCGGCCAGTAGGCGGTGTAGGCGGTGCCGTCGGCCCACACCGACGGCGTCCCGGCGCTGCCGCTCGTGTCCCAGTAGAGCTGCATGACCTGCGTGCCCGTGGAGTACGTGATGTTCACGTCCACCGTCACCCAGCCCGGCGGAATGGGCTTGGGCGCGATGCCCGCCGTGTCCTCGGTCTCCTGCACGACACTGAAGTCGAGGAAGAGGTAGCTGAAGATGTTCGTCCAGCCCCCCCAAGCCGACGAGTACGCCTTCCCGAAGCGGGACTGGTAGAGCTCGTCGAGGTAGAGGGCGGCGTCCATCATGCGCTCGATGGCGAAGCTCCCCCACGAAGAGGTGTAGAGCACCCCCCAGCGCGAGTAGTCGATGCGGAAGTCGTATCCACCGTCGCCGTCGAAGTCGAACTGCGTGTAGTCCTTGATCCCGTCGCCGGTGGCGTCGATCGGCGTCCCGACGTACGCGCTCGTGGCGTAGGTCGTCCCGCTCGCGGGGTCCGTGAGCGACCAGCTCGTGGAGAGGTCGAGGCCGGTGAGCGTGCCCGTCCCCCCGCCCGTGTAGGGGCATCCGAACACGAAGTCGGCCGCGGCGGGCCGGCCCCCGCCCAGCACCAGGGCGGCCACTAGAGCGAGGGGGACGGCGAGCGCCCCCACGAGGCATGCCAGGCGGGACAGGCGACGGCGTCCCGGGCTGTGCGACGGGCGGCGGAACGGGCGGGGAGAACCAGCCATGAGAGAACCCCTCTTCGTCTTCGGCGGGCCCTATCGTATTCGTTAGAGGCCGATCAGTCACCTGGTAATAAATGTTAGGAAACTGTGAGGATCCCGTAAGCAGGGTATTGATCTGCGCTGTTAGGTCGCTATCTACCCCTATGTCCGACTTCAGTGGCCCATGAGTCGTCTAGGTCGGGCGCATCAGGCGGGGCAGGGGGCGTGGCGAGCGCCCAGGGGACGAAGGAGCGGGAGGACGAAGGAGCGGGAGGACGAAGCGCATCGCGGGCCCGGCGGCGTGTCCCAGGTCGGGCCGGACTTCCCTCAGGTCAGGCGTCGGCCGGGAGGAGCCGGAACGCGCCCGCTCCCTTCAGGGGACGGAGCGCACGGAAGTGACGCTCGTCGAGAGTCGCCACGTCCGCCGTGTGGAGCCTGTGCGCGAGGACGACGAGCGAGGCGTCGGCCAGCCCGATGCCGAGGTCCGCGTACTTCTCGGCCACGCGCGCCGCTTCGCCTTCGGCGCCCGCCCACCACTCGACGAGGTAGGAGCCTGCGACGAGATCCGCCCGCCACGCCCGTTGCGCCCTCCGTCCGGCTCGGGCCTCGATGAGATGGTCGATCTCGGCGACGACCAACGGGGTTGTCGCCAGCTCCGGACGCCCGGCCTCGTACCACTCACGGACTCGCCCGTGGGAACGGTCACGGGCATCCGCCAAGGCATACACAACCGACGTGTCGACGACGATCACGCCTCGCCGAAACCGGTCTCGCGCAAGTGGCGATCGACGTCGTCGGCGACGCCCCCGGGCCCTTCTCCGACGCCGATGGCCGTGATCCCGGGCCGGTGGAACCCCGACACGGCAGCCCGCAGGGCCCGCCTGATCACCTCGGCCTTCGTGACCCCCACCTGGGCGGACACGACGTCGAGGGCCCGGTCGAGGTCCTCGTCCAGGTAGATGCTCGTCTTCTTCACACCCTATAGGGTACCACCCGTCCCTGGCGGCGACGAGGGGGGCGGTGGGGGTCGAGCGGGGAGCCCCCCGTCAGACCGCGAGGGCGCCTGTCCCCCCGGCGCCGGACGGGCGGTAGGGGCGGAAGCAGCGGTTGCGGGCCTCGGCGAGCTCGTCGGGGCCGAAGGACGCGATCTTCTCCAGAGGGACGGCCTCGACCAGAGCGAGCTGGGCGTCGTCGTCGCAGTCGTACACCACGAGGGTCCGCTTGTCGCCGAGGAAGCGGTGCTCCGCGAAGCGCGGGTGGCGCGCCATGACGCTCCTTCCGTAGATCCGCCGGGCAGGCTACCCCGGCACCCCGTGGCGCCCGCCAACCCCGCCACGCGCTTCTATACTGCGCGCACACCACGCGGAGGAACGAAAATGCGCAAGACTCTCGGGGCTCTCGTGATCTTCGGGTTGTTCCTGGTCGGCTGCAGCGACAAGATCGTCGAGAAGGCGATCGAAGCGGGCACGAAGGGCTCCGTCAAGGTCGACGTCGACAAGGGCGAGGTCGACATCAAGACCGACGAAGGCAACATCACCGCCGGCACGGGCAAGGTCCCGGACGGCTGGCCCGACGACGTCCCCGTGTACAAGGGCGCCAAGGTCGTCACAGGCGGCACCACCAACGACGCCAGTTCCGGCAAGGCGATGATGGTCACGCTCGAGACGGACGACAGCGCCGACGAGGTGGGCAACTTCTACAAGGACAAGCTCCCCGGCGAGGGCTGGACGATCGAGAGCGACTACACCGGCAGCGGCGGCGGCGGCGTGGGCACGAGCATCAGCGCCAAGAAGGACGGCCGCCAGGTCAACCTGATCGTGAGCGGCGACGGCTCCAAGACCGCTGTGGTGATCACCGTCACCGAAAGCTCCTAGGAGCCTGGGTCGGAACCGGGCCCAACCACCCGAGTCGGACCGACGCACCTCCGCGCCCTTCGCGGGCCCGTCAAAGTGGATGCCGCCGGCCCAAAGTGATGCCGTTCTCACGGAATACCGGCACAACAGCTTCACATTGACCCGCCCAACCCGAACCCCGGCGCAAAGTGGATGCCGTTCTCACGGAATACCGGCCGCGCGGGCGGCGGGCTTCGGGCACGCAGTCCGGGGGGATGTTCGAGCACCTCCGCCCGGAAACGCAGTCGGCTCAATGGCAGGCGGTCGTACCCGAGTCGAGGGCGGCCCCGCCCACGGGGAGGAACCGCCAGTCATAGGAGTCGGCGTGGAGGACGAGTTCCAGGACACCGTTGGCCGACGACGAGCGGAACGCGCTGTTGGGCGCCGTCGAAGAGAAGCCGCTGAGGCCCCGACCGCCGGTCCCGACCACGAACTCCTTGATCCCCGCCGTGCTCTGGGTTCCGTCCGGGAGTTGGCGGTGGAAGCGCTCATAGACGTGGTCGTGGCCGTTCAGGACGACGTCCGCGCCGCCGTCCTGCAGGGCCCGCCAGAAGGCGTCGTAGGTCGCGTTGCTGCCGTGGGGACCGGAGGAGAACCGGGGGTGGTGCCAGTAGGCGAGCGTGCAGGCCGTGGGGTGCGCGCCGAGGTCTGCCCGCAGCCACTGCTCCTGGGCCGAACCCGCCCCGCAGCCGCCCACCGCAGCACAGTTCGAGTTCAGGACGACCACGTGCCACGCACCGGCCTCGTAGCTGTACCAGCCCTTGGACGGGTCGCCCGCCGCCGCCCCGAAGTACGTGTAGTACCCCGCGGCGCCGCCCGTGTGGTACTCGTGGTTCCCCACGGCGGGCTTCGTGACCGCCTTCAGGGTCCCCCATGTGAGGTCGTAGGACCCCTGGAACTCCGCGAGAGTGCCGTCCTCGTACTGGGCGTCGCCCAGCATGGCGACGACGTCGGGGCCCCGGGACGCGGCGAGCGCCGCCGTCCCTTCCGACGGGCAGCCCGCCGCGGAGGCGGGCGGACACGCGATGTCGCCCGCCGCCACGACGACAGGGTCCCCGGACGTGTCCGGGGGCGGGGCAGGTGGCGCCAGCGGTGCTGGAGGCGGAGCGGAAGGCGGTGCGGGGGGCGGGGCAGGAGCAGGGGGCCCGGGCGCCGGGGTCGCGCCCCGGCAGACCCGGCGGCGGCGCCGCCCCCGACGCACGATGCGGCAGCGCCGGGCCTTGCGCCGGGCACGAGCACGGCGGACCCGGCGAGGGCGGCGAGCGCTCTGAAGTCCCGCGCCGGCGGGAGCCGCGTCGAAGGATTCCCAACCGGCGAGGCCGACCGCCAGCGCTACTGCCGTGAACAGCCGGAGCAACCGCATGCATCCCCCAGCATCGTGTCCCAGCGCCGGTCCCCGCGTCAGCCTACACGCCGGTGGCCGACGGGTCACCCTGCTTCTGGGTCGCCCGTCAGACCCGCTGTTGGCCGATGTCGCTCATCCCCCGCCCTCCCCGGCCCCGGTCTCCACTCCGATGCCCTGGAGGGACTCGGCCAGCTCGGCGGCGATCACCCCGGGCGACGGGAGGTTCTCGCTGTCCTCCAGGCTCTCGTCGCGCAGCCAGAAGACGTCGAGGCCGGCCTTGTGGCGGGCGAGGAGGTCGCCCCCGGGCACATCCGAACACTGTTCGCGTGCAGAATGTAACGCAGACGTTCCATCCTGCACGCGATCAGGGTGGACGGCGGGCAGAGGCCCTCGGGGCGGTCCAGCGCGCGGTCGCTCACACCGCACCCTCCCCGGACTCGGTGTCCGCGCCGATGCCCTGGAGGGACTCGGCGAGCTCGGCGAACTCGGCGAGGGCGGCTTCGAGGTCCTCGACGATCTCGGCGGCGATCACCCCGGGCGGCGGGAGGTTCTCGGTGTCCTCCAGGCTCTCGTCGCGCAGCCAGAAGACGTCGAGGCCGGCCTTGTCCCTGGCCACCAGCTCGTCGTAGCCGTAGCAGCGGAACCGCTCGCTCTCCACACGCCCCGCCCGGTCGTCGGGCCGGTAGCAGGCGACGAAGTCGTCCAGGTCGGTCCGCGTGAGGGGGTTGGTCTTGAGGGTGAAGTGCTTGTTCGTGCGCAGGTCGTAGACCCACAGCTCCTTCGTCCAGGGGGTGTCCGAGCCGGGTTTGCGGTCGAAGAACACCACGTTGGCCTTCACACCCTGGGCGTAGAAGATCCCGGTGGGCAGGCGCAGGAGGGTGTGGACGTCGCACTCGTGGAGGAGCCGGCGACGGATGAGCTCCCCCGCCCCGCCCTCGAACAGGACGTTGTCGGGCACGACCACGGCCGCGCTGCCCCCGACCTTCAGCAGGGTCTTGACGTGCTGGAGGAAGTTGAGCTGCTTGTTCGACGTCGAGGCCCAGAAGTCGTCGCGCAGGACGGTGAGGCTCTGGCGTTCCGCCCTGCCCTCGCCGTTCACGATCGTGACCGAGGACTTCTTCCCGAACGGCGGGTTGGTGAGCACCATGTCGAAGCGCTCCCCCGGGTCGGCCCGGAGGGCGTCGTCGACGTGGACGGGGCTGGTGGAGTCGGGGCTCTCGATGCCGTGGAGCAGGAGGTTCATGGCACAGAGCCGCGCCGTGTTGTCGACGATCTCCCAGCCGGTGAACAGCCCCGAGCGGACGTGGCGCCTCTGGTCGGGGTCGAGGTTCGGGTGGTGGCGGAGGATGTGGTCGAAGGCGGCGAGGAAGAAGCCGCCGGTGCCGCATGCCGGGTCGCAGATCGCCATGTCCGGACCCGGCGCCATCACCTCGACCATCGCCCCGATCAGCGCCCGCGGCGTGAAGTACTGGCCGGCGCCCGACTTGGTGTCGGCGGCGTTGCGTTCCAGGAGGCCCTCGTAGGCGTCGCCCTTCACGTCGGCGTCGAGGGTCATCCACTCCTCGTTGCCGATGAGGTCCTTGATGAGGCGCTCCAGCTTGGCGGGGTCCTGGATGCGGTTCTGGGCCTTGCGGAACACGACGCCGAGCATGTCCTCGCCCCTGCCCAGCTCGTTGAGGATGGCGATGTAGTGCGCCTCGAGCGCCTCGCCCTTGAGGTCGAGCAGCGACAGCCAGTCGTGGCCCCGGGGCACGATCGCCTCGAAACCCAATCGGCGCTGCTCCTCGGCCATCTTCAGGAAGAGGAGGTAGGTGAGCTGCTCCAGGTAGTCCCCGTAGGACAGGCCGTCGTCCCGGAGGACGTTGCAGTAGTTCCAGAGCTTGTCGACGATCACCTTGGCTTCGCTCACGGCGCGTCCCCGAGAAGACCGTCGATCACCTCGATGAGCCGGGGCGTGCGCTCAGTCGCCGCTTCCCACACGAGCTGATCGTCAATCGACGCGTAGCCGTGGATCAGCACGTTGCGAAACGCGACGATGCGGGGCAGGTCCGATATCCCGGCGGCCAGGTCCTCATCGACTCGACGGAGCTGGTTCAACGCCTCGCCGACGATCTCGAACTGCCGTTCCACGGCCGAGCGGAGCATCGAGTCCGCCTCATAGTCGCGCCAGCTCCGCCCGTCGACGTACTCGCGAGCTCGGGCAGCGGCGCGACGCGCGTGCCAGAGGTACATGCGCGGATCAGGCGGCATACAGTCTCGTCCGGGTCTCCTCCACCGCGGCGGCGAAGTACGGGTTGGCAAGGGCCGAAGGATCCACGAGATCGACGGGTCGGCGGAGCAGTTCCTCCAACGCCTCCTTGAGGCCGAAGAACGCGTCGAAGCGGCTGGTGCCCTCCGGCGGCTCGAACTCGACGAGGAAGTCCACGTCGCTGTGCTCCGGGTCGAACTCGCCGCTCGCCGCAGAACCGAACACGTCGAGGCATCGGACCCCGAACCGCTTGCACAGCTCGACGACCTCGGCGTGGTGCAGCTCCAGCTCGGCGATCATCGGGCACCTCCGGCTTTCGTCGATCCGCCCCTCACGGCGTGGCGCGCCTTGACCCGCCGGCGTCTCTCCCCCCGTGTGAGGACGTCGAAGGCGGCTTGGAGATCCTTCCGGGGGCTCACGTTGAGGCACCGGCCACAGCACGGTCGAACGCTTCGCGTAGACGTTGCTCCTCGCTACGGCGCTGTCGGTGCCAAGCCGGACCCCAGATCCGGTGGAGATGCCAGCCGAGGCCTTCGAGCACCTCCTGACGGAGTCGGTCGCGGTCGCGAGCGACACGCGAGGAGTGGTACATCGCCCCGTCGCATTCAATACCGATAGCGAAGACCCCTGGCTTGTCCGGATGGCGAACCCCGATGTCCAAGCGGTAGCCGGCTACCCCGACCTGCGGGACCGCCTCCCACCCCCAGGAGCGGACAACGCGCAGCACCTCCTCTTCGAACGGGCTCTCAGCGGCGCCGCCTTGTGGACCGATCGCGCCCGCAAGAGCGGACACCCCGCGCTCTGCGAATTCCAGGTAGCCCTGTAGATGCCGAGCGCCGGACTGCCGCTGTGATGGACGGAATTGCTCGTGGGTCACCGATGTCACGATCTCGATGCGCCGGCGCGCGCGCGTGATCAGCACATTGAGTCGGCGTTCCCCACCGCGCTTCTGGAGCGGGCCGAAGTTCATCGTGAACTTTCCGGCCTCGTCTGGGCCGTAGCCGACCGAAATGATGATCGTGTCCCGTTCGTCGCCTTGGACGCTTTCGAGGTTCTTCACGAAGACGCCGTCG
This sequence comes from uncultured Acidimicrobiia bacterium, assembly GCA_964370965.1. Classification (GTDB taxonomy): domain Bacteria; phylum Actinomycetota; class Acidimicrobiia; order UBA2766; family UBA2766; genus CAYJLW01. The sequence continues at coordinate 60,181 of CAYJLW010000007.1, forward strand.
AGCCGGCCCCCACTGAAGAACTCGTCGAGCTCGGGATGGTCTCGACGTCGAGCCTCGAGCGCAGTCTCGATGCACCCGGCCTGGGGAAGGGAAAACGCGACTACACCGAGCGTTCTCTTGGGGTGCGCACGCGCATGTTCGAACACCCGGTCGACGACGGCTTCGGCCTCGATCGGATTGTCGTTGGCCCCGCCGCGGCGGTAGACACCGTTCACCTTGATCAGCTTGATCCCAAGATCCGGGGAGTCGTCGACCGCGCTCGGAAACGTGATCAGCCCACCGTCGTAGAAGGAGTAGTTCGAGTAGGTGATCAGGCTCTCGTGGCGACTGCGGTAGTGCCAACGGAGCGGGAGGGAGGCGAAGCACCCCCGCTTGGCAAGGTCGAGCACCGACTCGAACTGCGCGAGCTCTTCCTCCTCGTAGTCCTCCCCGTCAGCCGCCGTCGCTCGGTCGAAGAAGGCGGTAGGCGGCAGCTGTTTCTGATCACCGGCGATGATCACCTGGTCGGCCCGATAGATCGCGTTGACGGCGTCGCACGGTCGCACTTGCGAAGCCTCGTCGAAGATCACGGCGTCGAAGTGGAGGGTGTCGGGCAGGAACTGGCTGACGGTGAGGGGGCTCATCATGAAGCAGGGCTTCAGCGCTTGTGCAGTTGTTCCCGCTTTTGCCAGCAGGGTGCGGATCGGCATGTGACGGGTCTTCTTGGCGGCTTCCGTCTGGATGACACCGGGCCCGCCGACACCGGTCTTCGGGCGGCGCGCGACACACGCTGCGACCACCCTGGCCGTAGCGCCGTCGACGAGCGCCCTGTCGAGCCGCCGGAACTCCTCGACGTACGAATCGCGGGCTTCGGAGCGGGCATTGACGAGTCGATCGTCCTCAGCGAGGACACATTCGGCCCAACGGTCTAGTACGGCTCTCTCGATGACCTGCTTAACCTCGTCTTTGGCGACTCGCTGTGCAGTGCAGAACTCCACGACAGGACCTAGTCCCCTCGCGTCCAGAGCGCTGCGCGCGCGCGCGTACGCGTCCCACTCGTCGATGTCGCCGAGGGTCGCGCGCAAGTCCGCCAGCAACGACTTCCCGTCTTCGAACGAGACATCGAGATCCGCCACGAGTTTCGAAGCGCGAGCGGGGACGAAGCAGCCGGCGAAGGCGTCCGTGGCCTTCGTCCAACTGTCGATCGCTCCCTTCAAGGGTTCCGGGGGAACAGTCGCTTGCAGCAGGTGCTGAGCGCGCTGCTGATCGAGCGGCCGGCCGAGAACTGCACGCGTCGCTTGCCCGCAAGCAAGCCCAGTCTCCAGCGCCGACCAATCCGTCTCCACACCTCGGTGCGCCGGACCGAGCAGGCTCGCGTCGGCCTGCGCTGTTGCCGAAAGAGCAGCGCCAGCCTCTTCGATGGTCACCCTCGCCGAGCAGGCAGCGCGGACGGCCGCGAAGTCCAGCCGACGCTGCGCGGCCCACGAGGCGATGTCGATGCCACGCACGATCGCGTCCACAGCCGGGACTGCGGAGGACGCCCACACGGCGATCGTTTGAAGGGGGAGAGCGGTGAGACTCCCCACCTGATGCGGTGCCATCCAGGCCGTCGCGGATTTGTACCACTCGCCTAGCACTCGGGCCGCTTCGACCGCGGACTGGTAGATCGATGGGTCGCGCGAAACGCCACGGGCGAGCCGGTTGGACAGGGCACCTGGGTCCGCGCGAGGCCCAGCAAGTTCGAGTCCGCGTCGGGCGACCTCGATCGCCTCGACCAACGCTGCGAAGTCGGTCGTCTCGCGCTGGTAATAGAAGGTGCCGATGACGGCGGCGTGGCGCGACTCCGCCTCGGTGAGGCGCCGCACCAACCGTTGCCATGCCAACGCTTCGGGCAGCCTTGCGATCTCGGCGGCGCCGCATTTCTGGGATCGCGTGCATGCTGCGACAGCCTTCTTGTCGGCCCGGTAGGCGCCGCCGAGCTTGTGTAGACCGGTGTGGACGGTGGAGAAACGAACGCACAGCCCCTCAAGATCGCGGCTGAGTACCTCGTCGGTGAACAGCTCCAGGAGATCGTCCCGGCGTTGTTGGAACTCTTCGACGAGAGTCTGAAGCACCCGCTCTGCTTCTTGGAGCACTTGAAGTACGAGCGGATTCAGCCACGCTGCCTCCGGTGCGTGGGCGCTCGCGGTCAAGAGCCCGAGCTGCGCGATCTCCCGCGACCGGCCGACGTTCATAGGCCCGGAAGACAGGCCGAAGGCCGCCGCGACCCTGGCAAGGTGACGTGCCACGTAGTCGAGCCGAGCGGGAGTCGCCGCCAGGAATGCTCGGAGGCCCTCGACGTGCTGGCGCTGGCAGGACCCAGCGATGCCAAGGGGAACGGGCAACTCAGCAAGGGACGCGGTGGCCGCGAGAGCGGCTCTTGCCGTCGCAGGGTCGAGGTTCGCTGCGCCGGGGCCGACGACTTCTTGCAGCAAGCGCGCCGCGCCGGCGTGACTCTCGGAGATGCGCCGACGATCGGCGACGACGTTCGCGACTCCGTCCAGGTTCTCGATCGACAGCCACGCGGGCGCCATGTGGGCAGCTGCGGGGTCCCCAAGACATACGAGCAACTCATGTAGCCGCACGGCTTCGGTGACCGAACGCGACCAGCCAATACCCGTGGCGCTCGCTGCGGCATCCACCCGAGCAGTGAGCTGCGTAAGGGCGGAGTCGAGAGCGTCAAGCCGGTCGAGAACCCGACGATCCTGCTTGCCGGGACGATCTCCGCTCAGGTCGCGCCAGAGGAAGTCATCCCCTCGGGCGACGGGCCCCCAGGCCAGACTCAGCGCCTCTCCTTGATCAAGCATCGCTGCCAGCTCGCTGTCATTCAGACCAGCGTCGACAATCCCCGGAACCGGTGGCCGGGGCAGCGCCTCGAGTTGGGCCAGACGCCCGAGAACATCGTGGAGTGAACGTCCGAGCGCCTCCCGACGCTCATTCATGGCCGAAGCGAACCGGCTCAACTCGATGCGACGGTCAGCCAAGCGGTCGCGATCCATGGCGCTGAGGAGCGGAGGGACGACAGGAACTCCCTGCAGGGCTTTGCCCAGCACTTGAGCGGCGCCCTTGCGGGTGGCCTTGTGGCTGTGGAGTTCGAGGACGAAGTCGCCGAGCCCTCGGTCGGCGAGACGGGAGTGGACGATTTCCAGAGCGGCCGCCTTCTCTGACACGAAGAGGACCGTGCGGCCGGCTGCGAGCAGTTCAGCGACGATATTGGCGATCGTTTGGCTCTTACCCGAGTCCGGCGGGCCATCCATCACGAAGGTGTGTCCGGACCTGGCAGCGAGGATGCTCTGGCGCTGTGACGAGTCGGCATCGAGGATCGTCACCATGTCCTCTGGAGGCGCAGCGTCGTCGAGCTCGTCGACCGGGACAGGATCAAACGCAAAGTCGAGTTCGGCAGGAGCGCCGGGCCCAAGTGCGAGCGCCTGCACATGCGGATGGGCGAGGACAGACGCCGCGTGCTCCTGGAGATCGCGGAACATCACCTGTTTGTGGAACGAGAAGCGGCCGAGCACCGACGCGTCGTCGAGCGACCAGCCGGAGGGCAGGCGCAGTTTCTGACGTTCAGCAGCAAGAAACTCCGGGATCTCATCGACATCGAGATCTCGCTGCGGGAGCTCAATGCCGAAGTCCTCGGCGAGCTTCACCGCCAAAGCCGGATTGACAACAACGTCCTCCTCCTGCCGGCAGAGCTTGAACCTCTCGCGGGGGCTGGGCCTGTACAGCTCCACCGGCACCAAGACGACCGGGCTCAACAGCTCGTACCGATCGATCTCGGTGTCGCTCCAATGCAGGAGTCCAACGCCCAAGTAGAGCGTCCATAGGCCGCGATCGAGGAACTCCTTGTTCGTTGCCCGAGCGATATTCGTCAGCGTGCTCGCGAGCTGTTTGGGGTCGTTCTTCGACGTAACGATGTCTACCGGCCGAGGGGGCGAAGGCGGTTCCGTTGCGTCCTCGACGGGCGGCTCCCAGAAGAACCACTGCCGGGCAGCCCGACCGCCCAGCCCGGCAAGCACCTCAGATGGAGATGGCTGTTTCAGCACGAGGTTCGACGTGCGGGTCTCGCGAAAGTTCAGGAGCGGGTTGTTGAGCGTGAGATCAATGAGATCCTGGCGCCATCGCTCCAGTTGCTCACGGACACGGTCGGCACCGTTCGCCGGGCTGCCTGTCACCGCTCTCTCCACAGGCCGGTGGTCAAACCCGGGAACGGGCGCTGGCTGTCATCGGGCCGACTCCCGCCACGCTCGACATCCTCGCCCGCTTCGACCGGGATCCCGCCGCTTTCGGGGCGCTCCACAAGCTCAGGGCTGTGTGCGGTCCCGCGGAACAGCGCGACTGCCACGTGATCCTCCCTTGTCTGGCCATGGCGAGCGGCCGAATGCACAACGCTACCGATTTCCTCACCCTCTGTGATCTGGAGCAATCGCTCGCCCAGCCCGCCATGCCTCTGCCTGAGGCGAGAATCCGCAGCTATCACAACCCAGTTGCAGAACACCGGTCGCGGTAGCAGCATCTTTCGGAAAGCGTGACCTTTCCGCAAGTTGGCTGGCCTCGCCGTCGCCGGCGACAAGGCCGGGCCCGTTCACGAAGCGCTCGGAACGGCGACGGAGGCGGGCTCGGTCGGGTAGTCGTCCCACGTCCGCCCGTCGAGGAGGCGGCCCGCGGCCTTCGGGGTGCGTCCGCCCCACTGTTTGAAGAAGAAGGGCGTGCCGGAGGCAGCGCAGCGGTCGCGGACAGCTCGCACCCAGTCGACCGCCACTGGCCGGGCCTGCGCGCCGCTCTCCCCGCCCACGATCACCCAGTCGATTCCGTCGAGGGCCACGTCGACGGGCCCCAGCATGGGCTCGATCGACAGGAACCGGACGGCCACGGGCACGCCCCGGAGGTGCTCGGCCCGGAACGCGTACGCCTGGGACTCGACGGACACCCCCACCCACAGGTTCTTGGGCCACACCAGCCGCTCGGCCCGGGCGGCGAGGCGCTGCGAGCGCTTCGTGAGCACCTGGTAGGTGTGCCGGGGGGTCTCGCGCATCACGTCGAGCACGTCGCGGACGAACGCGACCGGCACGTCCTTGTGGAACAGGTCGCTCATCGAGTTCACGAAGATGCGCCGCGGCCTCGCCCAGCGGCGGGGCACGTCGAGCGTGCCGGGGTGCAGGGCCAAGCCGAAACCGGGCCCGCTCGTGCGGGGATCGCCGTCACGCTGGTACTTGGCCTGCCCCATGGCCTTCAGGCGTTTCGCCAGCGAGAGGGCGAAGCAGTGGTCGCACCCCGGAGACACCCGGTCGCATCCGGTCGTGGGGTTCCACGTGGCGTCGGTCCACTCGATCGCCGACTCAGCCACCGCTCACTCCCCTCCCTCGCCTGTCAACTCCTCCCACGGCGGCAGCTCCATCGGGAACTCGTCGCGCCACCCCGTGTGGAGGTCCTCGTAGGCGGGACGCGCCTCGGGCGCGTCGAACAGCGTGCCGGGCGCGGGCCGGGCCCGGTCCTTCTCCTGGGCCCATCTCAGGGAAGGGGGTGAGCTCGTCGTCGTCGCCGAGGGCGAAGCGCACGAGGGACACGATGTTGGTGAGGAGCGTGCCCGCCGAGCCCCGCACCTTGGAGGCGTCGAGAGTCTCGTAGGCGTCCCAGAGCCGCTCCGGCGTCCAGCGCCGCGGGGGAGCTCCGATCGCCCCGGCGAGCTCCTTGATGTCGTGGTAGGTGAGGCGCCGGGTGTAGGGGCGGCTGTAGAGCACCTGGGGGGCGGTGATCTCGTCGCGGTGCTCGTCGAGGAACGCCCTGAACGACGCCACCGTGTCCGCCGCGCGGGCGCGGGCGCGGGCGTCGACGGCGAAGGTGACCCGCGTGACCTCGTCGATGCTGACCTCGTCGATCACCTGCTCGAAGCTGCGCGCCACGTCCAGGAGCTCCTGGCGCAGGGCGGGGTTGGCGGCGAGCGGCCGCACCGCCTCGGCGAACAGAGCGGCCCGGGCCTCGCCCAGCGCGGCAACCGTCGGCTCTTCCGTGCCGGTGGCCGCCCGGGCGGCGGCCAGCCAACGGTCCGGGTCGAGGGCGCCGACGAGGCCGTGTTCGATCGAGCGCAGCGACTGGCCCGCCACCTCCTCGATCCTCTCGCGGTCGGCGGGGCCGATGCGGCCGTCGATGCGGGCGAGGCGGGAGGCGAGCGTGGAGACGAGATCCTCGCTCACGTGGCCGAGGGCGACCTGGTGGAGCAGCTTCTCCAGCGGCACGCCCCGCTTGCGCTCCAGCGGCGTGGTCTCGACGAGCTCGGTCTCGGTGACGCCGACGGCGTCGACGAGGACGAAGCGGTCCTTGTGGGCGGCGTCGGGAGTGACCACCTGCAGGTCGCTGGCGGGGATGGTGCGCACGCCCCGGCCCTTCATCTGCTCGAAGAAGCTGCGGGAGCGCACCATGCGCATGAACACGACCATCAACCAGAACACCCGCCGGGCCGTGGGCTCCGGGTCCATGCGGCAGGTGAACCAGGTCTCCTCCCCCGTCGACTCGTACCCGTAGGGCAGGAGGCCGTCGATACGGAAGGCGGGGATCTCGTCGGGCAGGCCGCCCTGGTAGCGCAGCGTCTGGGGTTCCACGCCCGACAGGGTCGTGCCCTGGCGCTTCGCCTCGATCACCCCGACCGCCTGCTGGTTGACGAACAGGACGTAGTCGGCCCGCCCCGCACCGGCGGCGACCTCGCGCACGGCGACGCCCGGGCCGGCGTAGAGGTCGGCGTCCTTGCGGTCCTGCACGCGCCAGCCGGCGGCCTCCAGCATCTCGTCGATGCGCCGCCGGGCCTTCTGCTCGGGGGGAATGTAGGAGTCGTCTGCCGGGATCATGGTCCCCGGAGGCTACGCCAGACCCGGTGTCTCGGGGCCGCGCCGCGCGACCGGGCCTCTACTCCCCGGCGAGGGTGCGGAGGTAGGCCTCGTGGGCCTCGATGATGTCGTAGAGCGTCTCCACGGGGACCTCCATGGCGGCGGCTTCCATCTCACGGAGGATGTGGCCGGCGACCTCCACGGCGTTCGGCGCCAGCCAGTCGGGACCGTCGTCGCCGTGGCCGTTGGGCGACGTCTGTTTGGTGCGGAGGCACTCGGCCGCCCAGCCGAGGATGCGCCGGAGGCCTTCACGGTCGACGGCGTCGGGCAGAGCCACCCGCCGCTCGACCCACTCGGCGGCGGTGTCCACGTCGTAGGACGCCCGCGACCCCGCGCCCCCCTGGCGCGCCGCGACCACGGCCCGGCGACGGACGTCCTTCACGGCGAGCCAGAGCGCGAAGGCCAGAACCACCAGGGCGGCCAGGATGTAGGGCCAGGTCAAAGCAGCCCCTTGCGGTGGGCGTAGTCGTACTGCAGGCGCACTACGTCCCGGGCGTCGTCCTCGCCGACCGGGAGGCCGGCCTCTCCCGCCCGCTCCCGCAGGAACGCCACGAGGCGGTCGTCGTCGGCGTCGGGCTCGTCTTCGGCGAACGCCTGCTCCGCCTCCAGCATCTCGACCACGCCGGGGAACGTGATCCGGCGGCGCTGCTCGGGCCCGAGGTTCCCGAAGACGTAGCTCGCCGCCTCCGGCAAGTGGAACCCGGCGAAGCGTGCCCGCCGCCGCAACAGCACGACCACCCCCACCACACAGGCGCCGAGCACGACGAGAAAGGGAATCGCCGCCTTCCCGTACCCCGTCAGCGCGCCCAGGCCGGAGCTCACAACCTCACCTCAGGCCCTCGAACCCGGGCGACGAGGCCCGCCCCCGGACCGGACCCGCTGCATGCCCAGCCCGCGGCGCCACCTGCAGTCGAGTAAGGGGTGGGGGCTTCGGATGCGAACCGTAGGGGCTGGCGGGGTAGGCAGTAGGTCCGCAGCCGGAGCCCCCACCCCTCCCGGCGAGAGCCCTACAGCCCGATGCGCTGGGCAAGCAGCTCCCGGTGGTAGGTGGCGTCGCCGAGGAGGACCTCTGTGGACTTCGCCCGCTTGAAGTAGAGGTGGGCGTCGTGCTCCCAGGTGAAGCCGATGCCGCCGTGGATCTGGATGTTCTCCGCGGCGCAGTGGAAGTACATGTCCGAGCAGTACGCCTTTGCGAGGGGGGCCACGGTGGGCAGCTCCTCGTTGTCCTCGGAGGCGGCCCACCCGGCGTAGTAGCTCGCCGACCGGCCGGACTCGACCTCGAGAAGCATGTCGGCGCACTTGTGCTTGATCGCCTGGAAGGACCCGATGGGCCGGCCGAACTGCACGCGGACCTTGGCGTACTCGACGGAGAGGTCCAGGCACTTCTGCGCCCCGCCCACCTGCTCGGCGGACAGGGCCACGGCGGCGAGGTCGAGGACCTTGGAGAGGATCGTCCACCCGCCACCCTCGGGACCGAGGAGGGCGGAGGCCGGGACACGGACGTCCTTGAGCGTGAGCTCCGCCTGCTTGCGGGTCATGTCCATGGTGTTGAGCTTCTTGCGCTCGAGGCCGGCGGCGTCGGCGGGGACGAGGAAGAGGCTGACGCCCTCCTCGCCGGTGGAGTTCTCCTCGGTGCGGGCGGCGACGACCACGAGGTCGGCGGTGTGGCCGTCGATGACGAAGGTCTTCGTCCCGTTCAGGACGTAGTCGCCGCCGTCCCGGCGGGCCGGGATCGTGACGGCGCCGGCGTCCCAGCGGCCGTTCGCCTCGGTGTACGCGAGGGTGGCGATCGTCTCACCGGCGGCGATTCCCGGGAGGTGCGCCTGCTTCTGGTCCTCGGAGCCGCCCACGAGGAGGGTGTTGGCGGCGAGGCAGACCGTGGAGAAGAACGGGGCGCAGAGGAGGTGGCGGCCCATCTCCTCCATGATGACGGTGAGCTCGATGTAGCCGTAGCCGGCGCCGCCGTAGGCCTCGGGGACGATGAGGGACTGCCAGCCGAGCTCCTGGCCGATCCGCCGCCACGTGTCCGGGTCGTAGCCCGTGTCGGTCTCCATGCAGGCGCGCACCTTCTCGGAGGAGGAGTTCTCCTCCAGGAACCGGCGGGCGCTCTTGCGGAGTTCTTCCTGCTCCTCGCTGAAGGCGAAGTTCATCTCTTCCCCCTGGGCTGGCGGGTGCTCGTTGATCGGCGGATCAAGATGTTCGGGCCGTAGTCTTCTCGGGCTTGGGCTCCTTGGGCAAACCGAGGATGCGCTCCCCCACGATGTTGCGCTGGATCTCTGCCGTGCCGCCCCAGATGGTCTCGCTCTTGGCGAAGAGGTAGGCGGCCTGCATGACGTCCAGCTCGTAGTCCGGGCCCACGACCCAGGCCTCGGGCCCCCGGATCGACATGGCGACCTCGGTGACCCAACGGTGGTACTCGGACCAGAAGATCTTGTTCACGGAGGCGCCGGGGCCGGGGCTCTCCCCCTTCATGATGGCGGTCACCGTGCGGAAGCCCTGCGCCTTCATGATGAGGACGTGCTCGTAGGCGCGGGCGAGGGCGAGGCGCACGAGGGGGTCCTCGGCCTTGGTCCGCCCGTCGCGCCAGGGCGTGTTCTTCGCCAGGTCGGCGAACTTGCGCCACTCCTTCTCGTAGCGCAGGTGCTGCGTGGTGGCGCTGGAGCCCCGCTCGAAGCCGAGCGTGGTCATGGCGACCTTCCACCCGTTGTTCACGCCCCCGACGACGTTGTCCACGGGGGCGCGGGCCTCGTCGAAGAAGACCTCGTTGAACTCCTGGGCGCCGGAGATCTGGGTGAGGGGGCGCACCGTGATCCCGGGCTGCTTCATGGGCACGAGGATGTAGCTGATGCCGCCGTGCTTGGAGGCGTCCGGGTCGGTACGGCAGAGGCAGAAGCAGTAGTCAGAGATCTGGGCGACGGTGGTCCAGACCTTCTGGCCGGTGATCACCCACTCGTTGCCGTCGAGGACGGCCTTCGTCGAGACACCGGCGAGGTCGCTGCCGGCGTTCGGTTCCGAGAAGCCCTGGCACCACTGCTCGGCGCCTTCGAGGATGGGGGGCAGGAAGCGCTTCTTGTGCTCCTCGGTGCCCCACTGGATGATCGTGGGGCCCACGAGCGTCTCACCCATGAAGTTGAGCCGCTGGGGCGCACCGGCCCGGAACATCTCCTCCGCGAAGACGATCTGCTCTAGGAGGGTGAGGCCCCGGCCGCCGTATTCCTCGGGCCAGGCGATGCCGACGAGGCCGGCGTCGACGAGCTTCCTGTGCCACTGGGCGAGGAAGGGGTTCTCCACGCCGACGGCGGCGACGGCGTCTTCGATCTCCTCGTCCCCGACCCCGGCCTCGTGCCTCCAGTCGGGGTCGAGGTTCTCGGCGAGGAACGCCTGCACCTCCCGGCGGAACGCCTCGGCCTGCTCTCCGTATTCGAAGTCCATGGCTGCCTCCGTCCCAAAGGGGGGACTCCGTCCCCCCTTTGCATCCCCCCTGCTTGACCGCGTGCCGCCGGGCAGGGGTTCCGGGTCGGCAGAGCCGACCCTCACGCGACTTGTCGTCTCACGACCGACTCAATCTCGCGCAAACTTGACCGCGCGGTCAAGTCCCGGGCCGAGTGGCCCCGAACGTCCCGGTAGCCTGCCCGGATGCTCTCCGAGGACGACGTGATCCGCATCGACAAGTTCGAGGTGGGGGGATTCGGGAACAACTGCTACGTGGTGAGCGACCCGGCCTCCGGACAGGCCGTGGTCGTCGACGCCCCCTTCGAAGCCGACGTCATCGCCGCCCACACCGACGGCCTCGACGTCACCCGCATCGTGGTCACGCACGGCCACGGCGACCACGTACACGCCCTCGCCGACCTGAAGGCGGCACTCCCCGGCGTCCCCGCCGGTTGCCACGCCGCAGATCAGGCCATGATGCCCGTGGCACCGGACTTCCTGATCGCCGACGGCGACGAGCTCCCGTTGGGCGCCACGACGCTGCGGGCCCTGCACACGCCCGGACACACCCCGGGGGGGATCTGCCTGCTCACCCCCGGGCACCTCTTCTCGGGCGACACCCTGTTCCCCGGCGGCCCGGGCAAGACCGACCTCCCCGGCGGGGACTTCGACACGGTGATCGCCTCGATCCGCGACCGCCTCTTCGTCCTCCCGGACGGCACCGCCGTGCACCCCGGCCACGGCCTCGACACCACGATCGGCGCCGAGCGTCCCCACCTCGCCGAGTGGGTCGCCCGCGGCTGGTAGGCCCCCGGGCCCGGACGCCCCAAGACCGTTCTGGGGAGCTGAGGCACTGGATATCCGTGCCTCAGCTCCCCAGAACGAGTTCCGTACGGCGCCGCCGGCGCAGGGGCTCAGAACGCCGCCGCCCAGCGCTGCAGCTCCGCCGCCTCGGCGACCTGGCCGGCCTCCTCCAGGCGGTCCCGGAGCACCGCTGCCAGGTGCTCGTCGCGCACGTCGAGGGCGAAGACCCGCTCGAGCGCGACGCGAGGGTCCAGCGAGCGATCTTCGAGGAGACCCACGACCATGTCCACCCAGCGGGCCTTCAAGCGGCGGCGGAGATCCTCGACGCAGTCCTCGTAGGCAAGTTGCCGGTTGCAGACGTGATCCCGGTACATCTGGAACGCCGCCAGGCGGTCCTCGGTGCCGCCCTCCGACAGGGACAGGAAGTCCCAGACGTCGAGCGTCCAGCCCCCCGGGAGGCGCAGTTCCAGGCCGGCGGCACCGCTCGCGACCAGCTCGTCGGACTCCACTCCCAACACCCGGCGAAGACGGAACATGGCCTGCTTCAGGCGGTTGCGGCCCGAGTCCATGTCCACCTCCGGCCACAGCACGTCGGCGACACGGTCGACGGTGGCCGCTCGTCGCTGGGCGACAAGTGTGGCGAGGAGGCGACCGGAGCCGCTCGGGATCGCCTTCACCCGGCCGTCCCGCTCCACCTCAGGGTCCCCCCTCAGGAGCCGCAGGCGCACGGCTGCATCAGCCCTCGTGGGCGCCGCGCCGGGCGATTCGGGGAGAGCGGCACCGAAAAGGGGCTGGGAGAGGTACGCCTCCCAGAGGGTCCGCTGTTCCGGCGGGGGCATGCACGACACGGCGAAGTCCCGCAACCCACGGGCTTCGGCGGCGAGGCCGACGCGTTCGCAGTCCCGTGCCGCCATGGCGGCCTGCAGGCCCGCGCGGCGGACGAAGCCGAGGTCCCGCCACTCCCCCAGCACCGCCAGGAGCTCGGGCACGTCCGCGGGATCCCCCAGCTCGAGGAGCCGGAGCCGGAGCTCCAGCTCGCGCCAGTCACGGTCGCCGTGGGGGATGAAGAACCTCCCGTACGCCGCCCGGTCCGCCCACTCGCGGGCCGCCCCGAGGGCCCCGTAGCAGGCGAGGATGTGGGCCACGGTGAGGCTCACCGAGCCGAGGCTCTCGGCGAGGGCGCCGCGGAACTCGCCGGCGATCGCGACGAGGCGTCCCAGCGCGACGGAGTCGGGCCCCCTGCCGAGGAGGTCGCAAACGGCCCGGACGAAATGGGCGAAGGCGTCCAGGACCGGGATGGCGTCGGACCCGTGGGCTTCGGCCTCCCCCAGCCAGTGGTGGACGGACGCGAGGTCCCCGGCGAGGAACGAGCAGTGCGCCGCCAGCACCATGGCGAACGGCGTGTACTCCGAGCGGAGAGTCGCCAGGCGCGCGGCCGCCTCGCGGAGCGCGAGCAGGGTGCGGTCGACGTCGCAGAAGGACATCGCCGTCCAGATGGCGTTGTGCAGCACGCCGGTCATGCACTGCTCCTCCTCCCAACCGCCCCGGGCGAAGTCCGCCACGGCGTCGTCCAGGAGCCCCCGGCCCGCGTCCCGCTGGGAGTCCTCGGCGGCGGCGACGACCATGCCGAGGCCGACGAGGCGCCGCAGGCGCCCCCGGGCGAGGAGGACGAGGCTCGGCACCGTGTCCTCCGCGGGCAGGCGCCCGAGTGCCTCGAACGCGTACCCGGGGAGGGCGCTGTCGCCGTGGAAGAAGAAGTGCTCGGCGATGACGGCGCTCACCCAGGGCCGGTAGTCGGCACCACCGGCGGCGGCGTCCGCCTCGGCGTCGGCGGCGAGGAGCTCCAGGTCGTAGAGCCGGGAGCGCTGCGAGCGGACCTGCGCCTCGGCGTCGGCGACGCGCAACAGGAGGCGGCGCCGCGAGGGCGCGATCTTCCTGACCGCCGCGCGCAGGCGCATGACGTCGCCGCTCGCCAGCAGGGGCAGGGCGATGCGCTCCAGATAGGCCACGGCGTCGTCCTGGCGGCCCGATCTCATGAGGAGGTCGAAGCCCGTCTCCCACGCGCCGTCCTCCTGCAGCGCCAGGGCGCGGTCCAGGACCCCGTCGTCGTCCGGTCCGGACGTGTCGAACTCGCCGCGCTGGTCGCCGCCGTCCCCCAAGGCTCCCCCGGGTCTTCGCTGGCCTCGGCGGCGAGCCTACCCGGAGGGCCCCCCGGGGACCCGAGGGCGCCCGCTGTGGGGCGACGTCATCGCGTCACGCGGTCACGGTCACCTCGTAGCGGTCGGCGTAGATGACGATGCCGTCCTTGGTCTGGTGTCGGAGGACCTGCGCCCAGTAGGTGCCGGGCACCCGCCAGGTGTGACACGTCGTGCCCTCCACGCGGGCGCCGTCACCGGGGTATACGACGACCTGCTCGCCGGGACCGGGCGGATACATGACCGCAGCCGGGACGTCCAGGCAGACCTGCGTCCCTGCCCGCGCGGCGAGCGTGCGGTCGAGGACGGCGTCCTCGCTCTTGCGTCGGGCGCCACCGGAGGCGTGGCGCAGGCTGTCGAAGAGCACGCCGTGACCGCCGGCGTCGAAGCGGCCCATGCGGCCCCCTGCCTCCACGCTCACGCTGCCGTCCGCGTGGGGGGTGACGGTGTAGGCAACGGCGCGCAGCCGGTGGTCGGAGGCGGCACCGAAGGAAGGGCCGGTGAAGTTGGTGCTCTGGGTCACCCTGCCCTCCAGGGCCCTCGCCCAGCGCAGCGCCCCGTTGGGGAACCTCGCCTCCAGGTAGAGGCGGGCGACCTTGTCGCTGGTGGCGACGGCCCCCGGGGCGCACATGCCGTCGTCGCCGTTGAAGAAGTTCCAGAGGCCGCCGTTGCGTGCCCGGTAGGAGCGCACCGTGTAGCGGGTGCCGTCGGCGCCCACCGCCGGAGCGGACGTGTCGTACGGAGGCGACCAGTCGTTGTTGCCGCAGCGGATCTCGCCGCTCGCCGACTGGGGGGTCTGCGACGTCAACCGGGCGACGTCGCCGAGGTCGAACGTCGCCGGCACCGGGAAGGGCAGCAGGCCCCGGAGGAGAGAGTGCAACGCGACCCCGAGATCGGCCAGGGAGAAGTTCTCGTCCCAGGCCCGCAGGGTCGCCCGGGTGGCCTCGTCGAAGAGCGGCTCGGCGACGACACCGACCGTGAGGTGACCGGGCAGGACGACCGCCTCGACCGAGGACCCCGTGTTGGGCGCCAGGGCGTCCCGCATCTGGTCGAACTCGAAGGCGTTGTGACGGCCCCCGTAGTACCAGCACGGCTGGCGACCGACCACCTGGTGGCACTGCTCGACGTCCTCCTGGTCGAGGGCCCGGGAGAAGTTCACGGTGCTGTACTTGCGCGCTGACGTGCTCCGGAGGCCGAGGAGGTCGATCCAGATGTCGGTGTACTCGTGCCACGCCCCGTGGCGGTCGGCGGTCGTGGCGCCGTCGGAGACGTCCCGCTCCACGGTCGCCACCTTCAGAGTCGCCCCCGCGGCGTGGTCGCCGAGCGGCAGGGCGAGGAACAGCCGCGGGCCGGCGACGGCGACCCTCAGGTCACGCACGCCGCTGAGGGACACCTCGACGGGCAGGTCGAGGTCGGCACAGAACCTCGCCGTGCCGGCGAGCTCCTCGGCGACGTAGATGTTCTCCACCTTGGCCCGCACCGTGGCCGTGAGCGGGGAGTCGGCGCTGAGGCGGAAGCCCTGGGTGCCGTTGTCCGCGGACCAGCTCAGGGCCCGGGGCGCCTGCGGGCGGATGGGGAGGCCGAGGAGGTCGGCCTTGTAGAGGTACGGCGGGCCCTCTCCGGCGAAGCCGGGGTCGGGATCCCGCGGGTGCGCGATGTTGTCGAGGCCGTCGACGTCGTGGCGACCGGCGAAGTCGATGCCCACGTTCGTGACCTTCCCGGCGAGGTCCGCGTCGGCGGCCATGTAGGCGAGACCGGCGGGGCCCCGGGGCCTCACCTCGCTGCCGTCGGGACGCTTGCAGGTCTTCGCCGGCGGCGGCGGCGCCCAGTTGGCGTCCTCGGAGCTGTGCAGGCGGGCGTTGACACGGAGGTTTGCGCCCACGTTGCGCAGCCTGAGCTCGTAGTTCGGGACGCGGTTCGCCGGGAGGATCCAGCCGCTCTTGTACGCCGGGTTGCCCTCGTCGGTGACGGTGGCGTGCAGGTCGCCCACGGGCGTGGCGGCGCCGAGGTACACGGACACGTCGGTCCAGGGCAACTGCGTGTTCTCCCGCATGGTCACGCCGACGTCGAGCGTCCCCGGGATGCGCGCCAGCTCGGCGGCGACGTCCTGGCTCGCCCCCGTCGCCCCCCGCAGCTTCACGGCCGCCTTCACGGGGACGGCGCTCACCGCACCGCCGACGCCGTCGTCGGCGACGAGCGCCTCCGACGTCGTGTCGAAGCGCACCTCGAAGTCGGTGGACCGGCTCCTCTCGAAGGCGGGCAGCGTCCCCCCGGCGCCGTTGTCGGCCCCGCAGGTCGCCCAGCCCGCCGACGTCGGGTCGCAAAGGCGCACGACGGGCTTGCGGACGACGAGGTGGCGCGGGACGGTCACCTTCACGAGGCCGTCGAGGGCGACCGCCGCCCCGGCGAAGGCGTTCACCCGCACCCGGTTGAGGTCGCCGGGCACCGTGACGGGGGGGTTCCCGCCCATCGGCTCCATCTCGAGGTCCGGCGCCGTCGCCACCTGTGACAGGTCGCCCGGTGCCCCGTAGCGCACGCGGGCCCGCAGCAGCGGCGCCGTCGCCGGGTCGGGCCGCTCCGTGGAGTGCAAGCCCCGAGGGATCGGGCCCTGGCCGCACGCCAGCGCCACCCACAGCATGGGCTCGTACGGGTCGACGGACCCGTCGACGACGGCGAAGAGCTCCGGGGGCAGCCGGTCGACGGCGCCGTCTGCGTAGAGCTGCGTCGGGTTCGTGCCGTCGAAGAGGCTGACGACGAAGCGGCGGTTCGGCACCGGGGAGGACCTCACGCACACCCGCTGGCCGGTGACGCTCTCGGGCGTCTGGTGGAGCCCCACGGAGGCGACGTTCTCGACCCGGCCCCGCACCCCCCACTGGTTGGGGAGGCCGCTCTCGTAGGGCACCATCACGGCGGTGAGCCCCTCGGCCGTCCATGTCGTGAACGGCGGGTGCGTCGCCGGCCGGCCGCCGCGCCCGTCGGGAATGTCCGGCAGGGCCGGGGGTGTGAAGATCGTGGCAAGGTCGTTCGCCGCGGCCGGCCCGCTCACCGCCGTCACCGCCATGGTGTTCGTGCACGCGGCCGGGTTCGGTGCCGTGTGGCACCCGGCGGCGTCGAGGTCCACGAGACGCCCGGTGGCGTCCTCCGTGACGGCTCGCACGGACAGGCTGTCGGGCAGGGACATCTCCGTGTAGGCCTTGATGCGGTAGGGGTGGGCGAGAGAGCGTTCCGCCAGCGTGCTCACCAGCAGCCCCGCCCGCACGGCGAGGCGGTCGTCGGCTGCGTACGAGATCTCGGTTGCGCTGCGCCCGGCCGTCGTGGCGCGTCGCAGCGAGACCGACGCCGACCGGGGCAGGCCGCCGGCGTCGCCCTGGAGGTCGAGACGGCCGCGGACCTCCATGGCGGTGGGCCCGGGCAGGAGGGCGTAGGCGTTCCCGGCCACCTGCACGGACTCCGCCGTGCGGTACGCCACGTCGGTGGCGGTGCCGGCGGTCGTCATCTCGAAGGAGTCGATGCGCGTCGGGAACGGTGTCAGCAGGGCGTCCGCCCACACGAACATGCCCCGGTTCGCTGCGGGGTCGTCGTGGGTGCGCTCGTCCACGCCTATGTAGACGGCACCGGGTGCCGTGGTGGACGTGCCGAGGTCCCCCGACGCCTTCACGCTGCGCCCGGCGGCGCCGTTGGGCCCGAGCGCGAGACCGGCGCGGGCGGCGTCCTCGACCCGCGCCGACATCCTGTAGAGCGGGCGCGTCGTCGGCCCCTGTGCGGCGCCCTGGCGGGATGCGAGGGACCAGTACAGGACGTACGGGCCGCCCTGCAGGGGCAGCGGCCGGGGCATCCCCGCCATGCGGGCGACGTTCGCGAGGTCGTCCTCGACGTAGTTCTGCATCGTGAAGTCGGCGTTGCCGACACGGGACCGCCCCGAAGGGTCGCGCCGGCAGCGGGCCGTGTTGCGGTAGTGCGGGAACGTGTCGTCGGCGGCGGCCGGGTTCGTGGGCAGGCACTGCGGCGTCCAGGCGGACACGTCCAGCGTGCGCAGGTCGGTGCGGGCGGCGTCAGCGAACGTCGCCTCGGCGTGAAGGTGCTCGGGCAGGGAGGCGACCGTCCCCTTCGCCCAGAGGGGCGCGTCGGGAGTGGTGGCGGAACCCTCCGGCAGGCCGAGGACGAGCTCGGTGAGCTCCAGGCTCACCGGCGTCTCGGCGGAACGGGTGAGCGAGAGCGTGTCCGGGTGCGTGACGAGGTCGAAACGCTCCGGCACCCCGACGAGACGGGCCCGGGCACGCACCTGGTCGGTGCGCACGGGCCCCCCCAGGGGGTCCGTCCCGATGACCGTGCCGGCGCCCACGCCGGCACGCAGGTCGACGCCCAGGGTCGCCGGCGGGGTCCCGGCGGGCTCGGGCGGTCGTGAGACCGCCACGTGACCGGTGCTGCGCGCCCCGGCGGCCCCGGGGTTGCAGACCTGCTTGAGGCCGAACGCGAAGTCCGCCAGGCTGCGGCTCCAGTCCAGGGCGACGTCCGCGACGGGTCCCAGCGGCGTCCCGCTCGTCGGGTGGAGGCGGGGCGTGCCGTCGGCGTTGAGCTCCTGCACCGTCGCCAGGACGCGGAGGGGCGGCCGGGGTCCCTGGAGGTTCGCGTACGTGGCCTTCTGGTTCAGGACCAGGTAGTTGGGCCCGGCGGCCCCGGCCGGGCCTGCCTTGAACACGAGCGAGAGCCGCAGTTCGTCCGGTGCCCGACTGGCGGTGCCCCGGGAGTCGAGGCCGAGGCGCACGAGGGTGTAGGTGTCGTGGCGGGCGCCGTTGGCGTCCACGGCCGTCCAGACGAGCTTGATCCCGAAGGTCGCCCGGTACTGGTCGAGGCCGCTCGTGGAGGGGTGGCGGATGATGACGTCGACGCCGGCCGCCTGGTACTGGTCGCTGTGGGGGTTGAGCAGCAGGTGCCTGGCGTCGAAGGGGACGCCGAAGTTGTCCCGCATCAGGTCGCGCGCCTGGGTCCCGAAGGTGTTGAACCGCACGCCGAAACCGAACTCGTAGTCGTTCGCCGCAGTCGTGCCCGGGACGTTGACCCGCCGGAACCGGTCCGGGGGGACCGCTCCGGTGGTCGTGTTCACGATGGCGCCGTCGATCTTCAGGTCGGGCGTCCACTCCTGCTGGTGGGCGAACGTCCCATTGACGCCTTCCCCGTCGAAGACGATCTTGCCGCCCGTGAGCATGGGCTTCACGTCCGCCGGCGGCGGGGGCGCCGGGGCGGCGCAGAGGTAGTCGAGGCCGTAGGCCCGGGCGGCCCGCCCGCCCAGGACCCCGTCGAGCAGCAGCCCGCAGGCGGCGGCGAGGACGACGGCGGCGGCGGCGAGAGCGCGCCCCAGGCTTCTCACGGCTCCGTTGCGCATCGTGGTTCTCTTTCGCATCTCCGGCCCCCTCAGTGCGGAAGGACCGTGACGTCCCCGGACGTCAGGGTCGTGTCGACGGCGTACGGGACGGACGGGAGGGCGAGGCGGATCAGGTCCGGCCCCAGGCCCCGGGCCGAGAGGTCGTCCACCTCCCAGGCGAGCGTGGCGAAGCCGGCGCGGGTGGCGGTGAGCCTGCCGAAGGCCATGGCGGTGCCCCGGGCGCCCTCGGTCCCCGACCGTGCCACAGCCGCAGGCCCGCCGAGCACGACTGCGCCGACGTCCAGGCCGGTCCCCGGGTCACGGACCTTCACGGTGCCGTAGTAGAGCGTCCACCAGAGGATGCGGACCGTCCGCACGGAGAGCTCCGTCGTGGCGGCGCCGGCCCCCGAGGCCGACCCGTACCCACCCGATCCCGTGACCGAGGTGACGGGCTGGGTGTTGGGTGTCGCCGCCGGGGCCACGGCGTGCAGGGCGGTGACGGCGGTGTCCTTCGCGCCCTGACCGTCGGTGACGGTGAGGGAGATCGTGTAGGCGCCCTCGACGGCGAACGTGTGGGACGCCGTGGCGCCGTGTACGCCGGCCGAGCCGTCGCCGAAGTCCCACGCCCAGTCCACCACCCCGGTGTCGTCGGTGGAGGCGGAGCCGTCGACGGCCACCGTCACGGGCAGCGTGCGCTCGGAGGGCTCGAGGTCGAAGGCCGCCCGCGGGGGCGGGTTCGGCGGGCCCACGACCACGCGTGGGGCGAGGTCGAAGACGGCGGCGGCGCCCCGGTCGTCGGTCACCGTGAGGCGCACGGCGTACTCGCCGGGGGTCTCGTAGGTGTGGGCGGCGGTCGTGGGGCCGTCCTCGAGGACGGTGCCGTCCCCGAAGTCCCAGTCGAGGCGCGCCACCTCGCCGTCGGCGTCGGCAGCGGCGGCGTGGAGCGTGACCGTGTGCGGGGCCGGGCCCTGCAGGGAGCCCTCGTCGACGTCCGGCAGCACGGTGGCCCGGGGCGCCACGTTCTCCGGCTCGATCGTGAGCGTGCGGGCGGCCGTGTCCGAGGCGCCGGAGGTGTCCGTGACGGTGAGGGTGACCGAGTAGGCGCCCGCCGCCGTGTAGGTGTGGGCGGCATCGGGCCCCTCGGCGGGGGCGGTGCCGTCGCCGAAGTCCCAGAGGAACGCGA
Source organism: uncultured Acidimicrobiia bacterium (assembly GCA_964370965.1). Lineage (GTDB taxonomy): Bacteria > Actinomycetota > Acidimicrobiia > UBA2766 > UBA2766 > CAYJLW01. Next base: position 80,056 of record CAYJLW010000007.1, read on the forward strand.
CGACCTCGTCGTCGGGATCGGGATCACTGGACCCGGAGCCGTCGAAGGTCACGTCCGCGGGCGCCCCCTCGCCCTCGTAGCCGAGAGACATCTCGGCATCCGGCGGCCGGTTCTCCACCGTCCCCTCGACCGTGATCGGCTCCTCCATCTCATAAGACGACTCCTGGCCCCGGGAGTCGGCGACGACGAGCGTGGGCGTGAAGGTGCCGCCGGACTCGTAGGTGTGTTCCACGACGGGGGCGGTGGTCTCCAGCGGGGCGGAGGCGTCGCCGAAGACCCAGCGGTAGCGGGCGATCGGCCCGGCGTCGTCCGCGGAGGCGGAGGCGTCGAAGACGACCGTCGCCGGTGCCGTGCCGGCGAGCTGCTCGGCCGTGAAGGCGGCCGCCGGCGGCAGGTCTCCGCTCACGACCACGGTGTGGGTGGTGGTGGCGACGGCGTCGCCGTCGTCGGTCACGGTGAGCGCCACGCGGTACTCGCCCTCCTCGGCGAAGGCGTGGACTGCGAACGGGAGCGGTGTGACCTCGGGCTCGCCGCCGTCGCCGAAGTCCCACGTGTGGGAGACCACGGTGCCGTCGGGGTCGGTCGACGCCGACGCGTCGAACACGACCTCCAGCGGCGGAGCGCCGCGCTCGGGTGAGGCGGCGAACTCCGCCGTGGGCCGGACGTTGCCGTCCCCGACGAAGACGACGACCTCGGCCGCCGCCTGGGCGTCGCCGTCGTCGGTGACACGCACCGTGGCCTGGTAGAGGCCCGCCTGCGCGTAGTCGTGCTCGGTCGTGGGACCGGTGGTGTGCACAGGCGGGGTGTCGTCCCCGAAGTCCCAGTCGTAGCCGACGATCTCGCCGCCGCCGGGCGCGCCGGAGGCGGCGGCGTCGAAGACGACGTGTGCGGGCGCGGGGCCGGGGACGAGAGCCGGCTCCGCCCGCAGGCGGGCGACCGGCGGGCAGCGGGAGTCGGGGCCGGCAGGGTTGCGGAGGTAGACGTCTGTGAAGCCGTTGGCGTCGGGAGGCCCGCCACCGGCGTCGCCGAGGTTGGCCGCCGCCGACGTGAAGGCGACAGCGGTCCCGTCCCAGGAAACGGCAGCCGCCGCGCTGGCGCCTTCCGGTGTCCCCTCCGGGTCCTCCGCCACGCTGAGGCGCTGGGTCGTCCCGCAGACGAGGTCCGCCAGGCGGACGTTGCGCAGGGCCGTCGCGGGAGGCCCGGCAGGATCCGCGGTGGTGTCGAAGACGACGAAGCGGCCGTCCCCGGAGAGGTCCGGGTCCCTCGGGTCCCCGCCCAGCGCCCCTCCCCGGCCGTCGGTCGAGACGAGACGGGCCGTGCTCTCCGTGGCGTCGTGGACGTACACCTGCAGGCCGCTCCCGCCCGCCTCGCCGATGTTCGTCGAGTCCGACACGAACGCGACGCGGGCGCCGTCGCCGCTCACGGAGGGTTCCCGGGCGCCGCCGTCGGGCTGTTCCTCCCCGGCCTGCACCCGCCGCAGCGCCGGCAGCGGGGCGACGGTGGCGACGACCACGTCTTCGATGAGCCCGGTGGCGTCCTCGCCGGCGACGAGATTGGTGGCCCGGGTCGAGAAGGCGACGACCTCGCCGTGGGCGCTGAGGTCCGGCTCGAAGCTCGCCCCGTTGCCCTCGGTCACGGCGAACGGCGGAGCGCTGAGGCGGCGGGTCTCCCCGCTCTGGCGGTCCCACACGAACACGTCCGTGGCGCCGTTCGTGTCGTCCGCCACGAGGTCGCCGGCGTCGGACTCGAACGCTACGACGCTGCCGTCGGCAGAGACGGCCGGTGCCCGGCTGGGCCCGCCGGCCGCCCCGCCGCCCGCCGCCTCGCTCACGAGCTCGACGGTCTCCCCGTTCCAGAGGAACACGTCCGTCGCCGCGTTGGTGTCGCCCACGACGAGGTCGGCGGCATCTGAGGCGAAGACGACGACCTGGCCTGTCGCGTCCACCGACGGGGCGGTGCTGTCGCCCCCGCCGGGCGCGCCCGCCGCCGTCGCGCTCACCAGCCGGGTCACCTCCTCGTCCCGGTCCCGGACGTAGACCTGCTCGCCGGCACCGCCCTCCCCCTCAGGGACGAGGAGGTTCCCGGCCGAGGAGACGAAGGCCACGTGGCGACCGGCGGCGGACCCGCCGGGCTCCTCCTGGCTGATCGCCGCCTGCGAGCTCGCCCCGTCCGTGTCGCTCGCGCCCGCCGCGGGCACGCTCACACGGTAGGTGGCGGCACCCCCGCCGGACGCCTGGCCCCCGACCGGGGACCCGGGCACCCCGGAGAGCGCGATCACGGCCGCCACGACGAGCGGCAGCCTCCTCATCCTGTTGCCCCGAGACTCTGACACGGCACGCCCCCCTGTGGGACTCGATCCGACGTGGGCGCAGCGTGGACCAAGTCGGGTCACCCGGCGGTTACGCGGCGGTTACGCTCTCGTCTGCCTGGGGACCCGGACGCCCCGAGACCGTTCTGGGGAGCTGAGGCACGGATATCCGTGCCTCAGCTCCCCAGAACGGTTCGCCCCGCCGCACTCGCCCTTGAATTTCCCCTATGCGCGTAGTGTAAAATCTGCGGAATGAGCGCCGCTCCCGCCCCCTTCGAGATCCGGGGCCTCCGCGTCGCCCGCGAGGGCACGGAGATCCTCCACGGAATCGACCTCACCCTGGGCGCCGGCGAGCTCCACGCCGTCATGGGTCCCAACGGGTCGGGGAAGTCCACGCTCGCGAACGCGCTCATGGGCAACCCCGAGTACGCCGTCACGGCGGGCAGCGTCCTCCTGAACGGCAGAGACGTCACGGGCTGGACCCCGGACGAGCGGGGCAAGGCGGGAGTGTTCCTGGGATTCCAGTACCCCGAATCCGTCCCCGGCGTGAAGGTGCTGAGCTTCCTGCAGACGGCGATGAGCCGCCGCAAGGGCGTCGACCTCTCCCTGCTCGAGGTGCGCCTGGCGATGATGGACCAGATGGCGGCGCTCCAGATGGACCCGGCCTTCATGGACCGCCACCTCAACGAGGGCTTCTCCGGCGGGGAGAAGAAACGCAACGAGATCCTCCAGATGGCGCTCCTGGAGCCCGACGTGGCCATCCTGGACGAGACCGACTCCGGCCTCGACATCGACGCCCTGCGCATCGTCTCGACGGGCATCACGGCCGTCCGGGAGCAGCGGCCCCACCTCGCCGCCCTCGTGATCACGCACTACCAACGGATCCTCGACTACCTCGTCCCCGACCACGTACACGTCCTCGTGGACGGCCACGTCGTGGACTCCGGCGGCCCAGAGGTCGCCGCCCGCCTGGAGACCGAGGGCTACGCCGCCTACCAGCAGGAAGCACCTGCAGGAGCGACCGTGTGAAAGGCGACGGCGCCTTCGCCCGCGCCCGGGAGGACTTCCCCATCCTCGCCCGCCGGGTCCACGGCCACCGCCTCGTCTACCTCGACAGCGCCGCCTCCAGCCTGACACCCGCCCCGGTGATCGAGGCGATGTCCGACTACTACCGCTGTCACCACTCCAACGTCCACCGGGGAGCCCACACGCTCGCGGAGGAGGCGACGTCCCTCTATGAGGGCGCCCGGGCGAAGGTCGCCGCTTTCGTGGGGGCGGCGGACCCCCACGAGGTCGTCTTCACGAAGAACGCCACCGAGGCGCTCAACGTCGTCGCCCAGGCCTGGGGCGGGGCGAACCTCGGCCCGGGAGACCGCATCCTGGTCTCGACGATGGAGCACCACGCCAACATCGTCCCCTGGTTCATGGTCGCGGCACGCACCGGCGCCCGCGTGGAGTGGATCCCGGTCACAGACGAGGGCGAGCTCGACCTCGACGCCCTGGGCCGCCTCGCACCCGGTGCCCGGGTCGTGGCCGTCACGGCGGCGTCCAACGTGTTGGGCACGATCACGCCCGTGGCCGAGATCTGCCGCCTCGCCCACGAGGCCGGTGCCCTCGCCGTCGTCGACGCCGCCCAGGCCGCCCCCCACCTTCCTCTCGACCTCGCCGCCACCGGAGCGGACGCCGTCGCCTTCAGCGCCCACAAGATGCTCGGCCCCACCGGCCTCGGCGTGCTCTGGGGTCGCCGCGCCCTGTTGGAGGAGATGCCCCCCTTCCTCGGCGGCGGCTCGATGATCGCCGACGTCACGCTCGACGGCTTCACGCCGGCGCCCGTCCCGGCCAAGTTCGAGGCGGGCACGATGCCCATCGCCGAGGCCGTGGGCGCCGGCGCCGCCGTCGACTACCTCACCGCCCTGGGACGGGACGCCGTGCGCGCCCACGAGGTCGGCCTCCTCGAATACGCGCTCGCCGCGCTCGAGGACGCCTTCGGGGACAAGATCGCGATCCTCGGCCCCCGCGACCCCCAGCGACGCACCGGCCTCGTGAGCTTCACGCTCGGCGACGTCCACCCCCACGACATCTCCACGATCGTCGACGGCCACGGCGTCGCCATCCGCGCCGGCCACCACTGCGCGAAGCCGCTCATGGCCCGCTTCGACGTCGTCGCCACGGCCCGGGCGTCCGTGTACGTGTACAACACGCGCGACGACGTCGACGTCCTCGTGGAGGCGCTGCAGGACGCCGTGCGCATCTTCGGCCTGTAGCCCTCGGGCGCGTGCGGCCGCCGGGTGGCGCCTGGCTCTGTCCCCCTTCCGGGAGGCCGCCCCCGGACCCGGGATCGGAGGTTCACCCTGGCGGTACGCGGGTCGTGTGCCGCCGACCCCCCACCCGGCGGTCAGGCAGCCGGCGTGCTCCGCCGCCGCCGCCGGTACGTGCGAACGGTGAGGACAACGGCCGCGGCGAGGAGGAGGACCGCCCAGGGGACGAGCGCCGCCGGGCCCTGCACGCAGCTCGTCGTGCCACCGGTCCGCGTGCGGCACACCCCAGACGTCGTCTGGTTCCAGGCCCAGACGGCGTACCAGAGGACGGCGCCGCCCGGCACGAGGCCCACGAGGGAGACCAACGCTGCCGCCCCCGGGGCCAGTTGGCGCCCCACCCGCCGGCGCCACAGCAACAGCGCCCAGACGACGCCGACCCAGGCGTAGACCACGCCCCAGAACGCCTGGCCCTTCGGGAGCTCCAGGTGCCGCCCCGAGAAGGCGTCGACGAGAAGGTATGCCCCCACGGCGAGGAACCCGGCGGCGCCGAGCGAGGCCCACCCCGACCACCCCCGGGTATCCGTCCCGGCACCGCTGTCGATCGTGGCCGCCATGGCGCAAGACTGCCACACGCCCCGCCGCCGGCGGGACCGCAGCGTGGGAGCACCCGACGGGTACCCTGCCCTCCGATGTCGGCCCCCACCGCCCCCACCGCCCCCACCGCCACGCTCGGCACCGCCGGTCGCTGGGCGATTCCCTTCGTGGTCCTGGTGCTCGTCCTGCCGATCGTCGTGGTGAGCGGAAACCTCCGCAAGGTCCCGGTCGTGGGCGGCTGGTTCGGGCCGCCCCGTCTCGTGCCCACCACTCCGGTCGACGTCGGCCTCGACGTCACCAAGGTCACGGCCGGCGACGGGGCGGTCTGGCTGCTGCGCTCCTCGGACCACCGCCTGTTGCGGGCCGACCGCCCCGCCGGCAGCGGCATCCGGGTGCCCGACGCCACCCGGGAGGTCGTCGCGGGCGGGGGGCGGCTCTGGCTCTTCTCAGCAGGTGACCTCCTGAGTGTCGACCCGAAGACCGGCCGTGTCGGGGAACCCGTCGAGCTCGACGCCCCCGATGGCGATTTCACGTCGTTCAGCCCCGACGAGATGGTGTGGGGCGCCGGGAGCCTCTGGGTCCTGGACGACACGAAGCTCCTCTCCGTCGGACGCGAGGGCACCGTGACGCACCGCGTGGTCCTCCCCCTCGACCAGGCCTCGGCGAGGGTGCGGCTCCTCGCCCAGGGAGACGCCGCCTGGGTCGTGACGGAGCGGCGCTACGACGTCGTCGTGATCCGCGTCGACGCCGCCTCGGGGCGGGCGGAGCAGGTGCTGGAACTGCCGGGCATGTCGCTGCAGTCCTTCGACACCGGAGCGGCAACTCTCGCCGGCATCTGGTTCGCGGCCAACGACAAGAAGACGAACCACGCCTACGCGATCGAGATCGACGCCCGCGACGCGACTCCGACGAAACGGCGCGCCGAATCCGAATGGTGCCCGTCGGACATGCGCGCCGGAGGAGGACAGATCTGGTGGCGCTGCGGCGCGGCGCTGGAGCACCTCTCGGGCTCCCAGGAAGTCGACGCCAAGGCCGACGTCCAGCCGGAGGGGTTCACCTTGACGGACTGGGCGGTGGACGACGACGGCGTCGCCTGGTTCGTGATCCACGACGGCGCCGACCAGTCCGTCCTCCGGCACATGCCCCCGTCCCGCTGACCATCCGCCGCCGGCGCCCCCGCCAACCGCCGAACGGTGTTCGCGTGCAGAATGTAACGTCTGCGTTCCAGCCAGCACGCGAACAGCCCCGGCCGGACCCGGATGCCGGTCGTTCAACCCTGACGCCGGACGATCCTGTCGATCGCGCCCCTCGCCTCATCCACGACGGAACCCCGCGACAAGGCTTCGAGCGCGTCGGCCGATCCATCGCGCATGCGTTCCCCGGCGATCCAGTGCCCGCCGGCGCGGGTGCCGAAGGGCGACCAGAACAGCGCGAGCTTGTCAGCCGACGTCGACGAGAACTCCACCGCCGGACGCTCAATGGATTCCGCGAGCAGCGTCGGCGTCCACGCCTGCACATGGCCATCGTCGGGTCGCTCGTCGAGCCCGAGGAGGCCGCGGAGTCGATCGTTCTCCGCCCGCAACTCCTCCACCTCCCGCAGGAGATCCTGCCTGGGAGGGTCGTCCCGACCGGTCGCGGGGCTCATCGCCGGGGGCGTGCGGTCACCGCAGATCGTCCCAGTCGGGCCAGTAGGTCTCTGCCGCGTCGACAGAGCTCCTCCAGCGGCCGGGACTGCCAGGCGGTCACCTCTTCGAGCACGGCGTCGGTGATCTTCGAGATCGTCTCGTGGGACAGCTCGGTGCCGGTCGTCCGGGCCAGATGCGCCTGGATGCCCCGGACGGTCATGCCGCCGGCGTACAGCGAGATGATCATCTCGTCGAGGCCCCCGACACGCCGGGAGCCCTTGGGCACCAGGCGGGGCTCGAAGGTCCCCGCCCGGTCCCGGGGCGTGCCCAGCTCGACGTCGCCGACCTCGGTCGCCACCGTCTTGGGCGTGGTGCCGTTGCGCGAGTTCCCCGATCCCCGACCGGCCGGGTCGCCCTTCTCATAGCCCAGGTGACCGGTCAGCTCAGCCTGCAAGCCGCGCTCCAGGACGGCCTTGATCATCTCCGGCAAGAATCCGCCCTCACCAGTCAGCTGCACGTCCCCGGCATCGACCCGGGACATCAGCTCGTCGAGCAGCCCAGCCTCCACCAGCTGCTCCACCGCAGCCCGCTCCGCCGAACGCTCCACGCTCTTGTCGTCGGTCATGGTCATGTGACTACCTCACAGGTTGAGGAACTCCTACACAAACCATCTGACACGCCCGAGCGCCCCCTGCAACCGGCGCGCACCCCGACCAGCGGAATCAGCTCGGTGACAGCCTCGTCGATCATCGCGTCTCGCCCGTCTCGTGCGTGGCGTTGCCGGTGGCGAACTGCTCCAACAACGCCGAGAGCTTTCCCTGGATCTCGATCACCTTGCGGGCCTTGTCGAGCTCACCTTCGAGACGGTCCACCCGATGGCGGAGCTTGGCGTTCTCCCGCTCGAGCGGATCTGCCGGTTGGCGACCGGCCGGCTTGGCCAACGCCTCGAGAGCGCCGCCGTCGCTCTGCTTGCGCCACGCGGTGATCAGCGACGAGTACAGGCCCTCACGTCGCAGCAGCGCACCCTTGCCGGCCTTGTCGAGCGTCTCGTACTCGGCCAACACGCGCGCCTTGTACTTCGCCGAGTACCGGCGCGGGCCACGAGCCCGCTCCGGCACCTCGGGATCCGGATCAGTCATGTCGTTCATCACGCCAGCATCGCCGCGCGCGGACAACAGATCGGTGATGGTCTCGCTCATCGGGGAGAGTCCTTCCCCGCCCTCTCAGCTCAATGAAACGGCAGTCAGACCTGCCTCACCCGAGGTTGACACAGAGGGCCACACCACCATCTACTTGGGCAACCCCGCCATCGGCGCCCGCGGCATCTACGCGGCCATCGTCACCGCCCTCGGTGGCGTGCCCCGCTACCACAAAGCGTCGCTCATCCCACAGACCGCCGATGCCCTCGCCGCTGAAGAGAACGAGCGCGGCAAACGCGTCGCGGTCGTCGTCGACGAAGCGCACCTACTCGCCGCCGACCAACTCGAAGAGCTCCGCATGCTCACCAACGCCGACATGGACTCGCACTCCGCGTTCGCCTGCCTCCTCGTCGGCCAACCCACACTGCGCCGGCGCATCAAGCTCGTCACCTTCGCCGCTCTCGACCAGCGCATCGCCCTGCGCTACGCCATGCCCCCCATGAGCCCAGCCGAGACGACCGCGTACATCGCCCACCACCTCAACCTCGCCGGCCGCGCCGACACACTCTTCTCCGACGACGCCACCGCGCTCATCCATCAGGTGTCGCGCGGCCTGCCTCGGGCAGTCAACAACCTCGCACTACAGGCCCTCGTCGCCGCCTACGCCGCCAAGAAAGCCCTCGTCGACGAGTCGTCCGCACGGGTCGCTGTCACCGAGACCACAGCCGAGTGACCACCGACGACACGAACAAGACGCCACCGCCCACCGCCTCAGCGCGCCCCGAACTCGTCTCCACACAACGTGTCGTCGCCATGCTCATCGAACGTGTCGGCCAACACCATGGTCACGGGGGTGGGGCCACTTCAAACCATCACAACTGGCCGAAGTGGGGCCAGATCAAGATGTCATTCCCAGTCTGTCAGGGTGACGTGAGACAACTGCGGTATCGGATCATCCCTACGGGGCGAGAGGAGGCCATGCGCCTGCATCTGTCGCGTCTCGCCTTCCGACTCGCCCGCATCGACCCGACAAGGTCGATGGCGGGAGCCCACGCCCCGTTCCAGGCGCTGCTGGACGCGACATGTGCGGTACCGACGACGACGCACCTCACGCTCCGGCTGCGTCACGAACGCGAGGGTGACACGTCCCGGTTCGCTGCACACCTGTTGGCAACCACCATCGAGCCGCCACCCGCGACGGAGGCGTGCGCCCTGGCCGAGGTCGTCGCGCGGCTGTTCGAGCAGCCGTCCTCACCCTGGCTCCTGACCCCGGCAGACCCCGACACCCTGCCAAGGATGCCCGACGCCGACGTCCGCTTCCTGCGTCAGCGCGCTCTCGAAGTGCTGGACGAAGCCGGCCGCCCCCACACCGTGCCGGCCCGCTTCCGCCATCCCGGCCCGGGAGCCTGGGACCGCATGATCGCGGCGATCTCCAGCTGCGAAGGCATCCTCGACCTCTGCCTCACGCTCACACCGACCGTCCTCACACCTCAGGAGCAGGAGGCCCTGGCCGCCGCAAGGGATTCCCTCCACCTGCCCGCCACGGCTCCGGGGGAGCGCCGCATCCACGCCACGCTCGCCGACACGGTCGCCTCGTTCCAGACCCCGATCGCCGCCCTCCATCTCGTTGTCGCGTCTGATCGGCCCATCGCCGAGGCGGCGCTGGGGATTCTCGCCGGCTCCCTCACAGCGCCCTTCGACACCATCAACATCCGGGGGCCCGGGTCGCCGCCCCCACACAGCTCATCGGAGGCGGCTGTGTCGTCGATCCGGCACGTGACCCCAAGGCGGTCTGCGCCCCGATCGCCGAGGGTCGCCCGTGGATCGGATCAGGCAATCGTTGCTTCACGGACCTCGTCACCGCGGACGAGACCAGCTTCCTCCTGTGCTGGCCGATCAGGTCGGACGGAACCCTGCCCGGTGTCCCCACCGGTGCGCCCCACCCGCTCGCCGGCAAGGACGACGACGTCATCACCCTCGCCCACCTCGAGGACGACACGCCTGTGCACATCGGCATCCGTAGCAGTAGGTGGTGGTCACGGTGTTGTCCGTGAGAGAAGTGCGGTTGGCGTTGCGCCCCGAGGGTATCGCCCCCACGCCCGGGCAACCCGCCGCCTGGTCGGTGTAGCCGTAGGCGAGGGTGTGCCCGGGCACCCAGGCCGATCCTGCAGGCCCTTGACAGAAGGGTCAGGAGAGCCGTCAATATCATCGCCCCTTCTCTTCAACCGACATCACACCCGGCACGCGGCGCAGAGCCTCCACGATCTCCTCAGGAGGTTCCCTGCCAACATCCAGTTGGGTCGTCAGTCGATCGGGGTCACAAATCAACGCGCCGAACGCGTACCCGACACCATCACGAAGCGACCACTCGCGCAAGATGCGTCCCATCTCGTCCAGTACTCGCTCGGCCCGGTTCTCGGGCATCGATTGCAGGCTGACCAAGTAGTGGATGTCCAGACCATCGACTGCAATGGCTCCAGCATCCTCTGGGGGAGCGCACAGGACGTATTCTCCGTTCGTCCCCCCGGTTTCCGAAGGCTCTACGAATGCCCGGTAGCCGATGCCAGCGAGTATCCCTATGGATGCCACACAGAGCAAGGTCTTCATCCACCGTCTAGGAGGGGGGGGCTTCTCCTGACTGGCGGACTTCTCCTGAGTGACTCCAGCGGGTTCGTGGCGCCCTTCGCCTACAGCCATCCCGCCGCACCTCCCTCCTTCCACTTCATGCACCATTGCCGCGGCCGATACACCTTGTAGTCGAAGGCGCGATTTGGCCTGGTGACTCGATCCACAGGCCCGGAGGTCGAGACCTCGTATCGATACCGAGCCCCAACGCGACTCACACCCTGGGGATTCGACAGAGTTACCGTCGCCCACTGGAATGCATTGCCACCAGCGCTCTTCTTGCCACCCGGGCCGCTGACATTGAACACGCCAGCAGTCCAAGGAAGCGCGAAACGCAAGCTGAAACGGAGTGACGAATACCTGGATGTCAAGCCCAAGTACCCAAATGGAGCGGTCCCGGGCCCTCCCACACGCACCCATCTTGTCACGGACTTCTTGCAGGTCTTTCGCCCGTCGAGATCGTCGGTGTTGACGGGGTCCCCGAACACGTACGTGTACGGGTTGGCGCAGCCGCCTTGGACGGGGTCGACTTGGGTGAAGCGGCCGAGGTTGGGGAGGTAGGGGCGGGCGCCCATCTCGACGACC
>CAYJLW010000008.1:0-41354 GCA_964370965.1 uncultured Acidimicrobiia bacterium
GGTAAGTTCCGACCTGCACGAATGGCGTAACGACTTGGGCACTGTCTCAACCAGGGACTCGGTGAAATTGCACTCTGAGTAAAGATGCTCAGTACGCGTGGCAGGACGGAAAGACCCCGTGGACCTTTACTGCAGCTAGGTGTTGGACTTTGGTCATGTCTGTGTAGGATAGGTGGGAGACTTGGAAGCCGGGGCGCTAGCTCCGGTGGAGTCAACCTTGAAATACCACCCTCTCATGGCTGGGGTTCTAACCTGGGCCCGTGATCCGGGTCAGAGACAGCGCCTGGTGGGCAGTTTGACTGGGGCGGTCGCCTCCTAAAGAGTAACGGAGGCGCCCAAAGGTTCCCTCACGCTGGTTGGCAATCAGCGGTCGAGTGCAAGGGCACAAGGGAGCTTGACTGCGAGACCTACAAGTCGAGCAGGGACGAAAGTCGGGCCTAGTGATCCGACGGTGGCATGTGGAAGCGCCGTCGCTCAACGGATAAAAGGTACCCCGGGGATAACAGGCTCATCTTCCCCAAGAGTCCATATCGACGGGAAGGTTTGGCACCTCGATGTCGGCTCATCGCATCCTGGAGCTGGAGCAGGTTCCAAGGGTTGGGCTGTTCGCCCATTAAAGCGGTACGCGAGCTGGGTTTAGAACGTCGTGAGACAGTTCGGTCCCTATCCGCCACGCGCGTAGGAAACTTGAGGGGAGCTGTCCCTAGTACGAGAGGACCGGGATGGACGTACCTCTGGTGTGCCAGTTGTTCTGCCAAGAGCACGGCTGGTTGGCCACGTACGGAACGGATAAGCGCTGAAAGCATCTAAGTGCGAAGCCGCCCCCAAGATGAGGTTTCCCACTGGGTTAACCAGGTAAGGCCCCTCGCAGACTACGAGGTTGATAGGCCGGACGTGGAAGCGCAGTAATGCGTGAAGCTGACCGGTACTAATAGGCCGAGGGCTTCACTCACAACACGCCCCGTGCTCGCTATGGAGTTCTCAGGGTGCCCCCTGAAAACTGAAGATCGCTGTGGACAGCGACCGGTTTCCGGTGGCTACGCCGGCGAGGACACACCTGTTCCCATTCCGAACACAGAAGTTAAGCTCGCCAGGGCCGATGGTACTGGGAGGGAGACCTCCCGGGAGAGTAGGTCGCCGCCGGGATTCTCGAACGGAGGCCCCCTCGGGGGCCTCCGGCGCGTCCCGGGCCGGGGTTGGCGGTCTCACCTCATCTCAGCCCCCGGCCTCGGCGCCGTTGGCGAGCCACTTCGTCTCCACACCGAGGTTGAGGGGGATGCGCCCGAGGTTCTCCAGAAACCACTCGAAGGGCGCCGCTCGCCACCACGGAGCCTCCCGGCACCCGAGGTCCTCGGCCACCTCGCACGCCGACACGTACCCCGACGCCAGATGCGTGGCCCCGTAGGGATGGATCGAATTCGACAGGTAGAGGCCCGGGAGGAACGTCCGGGAGGCGCCCCTTTCGATGATCCCCGGCAACGGGCGGTTCTCGGCGTACTGCTCCGGGATCGCGCTACCGCCGATCATGTTGCCCCTCACGGCGGAGGGGTTGTTGAGCTCCTGGTCCCGGGGGGTCATCGCGTGGCGCTCGAGGACGAGGCCGGAGAACCCGGGTGCGTACTGCTCGATCCGGCCGGTGACGGCGTCCGCGAGAGGGGCGGCGAGCTCACCCCAGGCGTCCCAGCCGGCGAGCCGGCGACCCCGCCAGCGACGCGGGCAGGGCGGCACGCTCACCCACGCGAACAGGGTGTGGCAGCCCGCGGGGGCCTGGGACGGGTCTGCCCTCGTGGCCACGAACCAGCCGGCCATGACGTCGTCGGGGAGGATCCCGGCGGAGAGGTCGGCGAAAGACGTCCGCATCTCGCCGAGCGTCTCACCCCCCACGTAGCCCACCCACGATCGCTGCACGGCGGGGTCGTAGCCGGCCGAGGCGAACTGCACGTCGTCGCGCAGCGCGTAGTACACGGCGAAGAGCTGCGGGTCGTCGTAGCTGAAACGCCTCACGAGCCTCACCCAGTCGTCGCCGATGACGTCCCGGCCGAGGAGGTCCAGGAACGTGGGGGCGAGGGTGAGGTTGGAGACGACGACGCCGGCGCCGATCTCCTCGCCGGGGAAGACAGCGTCGGGGGAGAGACGCACCCCGCACGCCCGCGAGTCCCTGACGAGGATCTTCTCGACGGGACACGTCCCCCAGACGTCGCCGCCGTGTGCCAGGACACAGCGCACGAGGGCGTGCGTGAGAGCGTGGGATCCGCCGCGTGCGGTGTGCACGGCCATGAGTTGCATACCGCTGAGGCTGAGAGCGAGAGGACCCATGCGGCGCTGAATCGGCCATTGTCCGGTGTACTCGGCGAGCGCCGCCGGGGTGGTGGCCACCGCCTCGGACTCGAAGAGGAGATCGAGGAGTTCGAGGCCGCCCATGCGCATGAGGTCGTCACCGGTGATCGGCAGGCCCAAGGTGCGGACGAGGCCGTCGTGGAAGGTCGCGAGACGCTCGAGCAGGGGAGGAGTCGGCGGCCCGTAGAGCAGCCTGCCGTTGAGATCCATGGCTTCAACGAAGTTCTCGACGTAATAGGAGGCGATGCGCGACTGGACGGCGGCGTCCCGCTCGGACATCCGAGCGAGACTGGCCGACGTGAGGGCGGGGTCGAGGGCCTGCACGACGTTGGTGCCGTCGCGGAACGCCTTGGCGAACAGAACGTCGGTGCCCAGGAGGTCCAGACCGAGGTTCTCGAGGCCGAGGTCGGCCATCGGGGGGCCCATCGCGGGCACGAGCCAGGCCGCGTGGGTGTTGTGGAGGAACCCCGGAATGCCGAGTTCCACGGTGTCGCAGTGGGCGCCGCACTGGCCGCGGGCCTCGAAGACCCCGACGGTCAGGCCCGCCTTCGCCAGGTAGGCGGCGACGGTGAGGCCGTTGATGCCGCCTCCGACGACGACGACGTCGTAGTCGCGTGTTGCCCCCAAGCCGGCCTCCAGAGTCGCGCCCCCCGGAGAATAGGATGGGCGGCCATGGCTGACACGACGGACAGGGAAACCGCTCTCGCTTCGCGCCATCGAGCCCTCGGAGGCCGCATGGTGTCCTTCGCCGGCTGGCTCATGCCGGTGCAGTACGCCGGCGTGCTCGAGGAGCACCGGGCTGTGCGGACGTCCTGCGGCATCTTCGACGTGGGCCACATGGGCACCGTGTTCCTGCGCGGCCCCGGGGCATCGGAGTTCCTGCAGCGCACGCTCACCAACGACGTCACGCGGGCGGCCCCGGGCAGGGCGCAGTACACGATGCTGTGCAACGACGCCGGGGGCGTCGTCGACGACCTCATCGTGAGCCACCTCGACGACGAGGAGTGGATGGTCGTCCCGAACGCCGCCAACGTCGCCGCAGTGGTCGCCGCCCTCCGGGGGTGCGCCCCCGCCAACGTCGCCGTTGACGACGTCTCCCCGGAATGGGGCATCATCGCGATCCAGGGCCCGAGGCACGCCGAAGTCCTCGCCGGCGCCCTCCCCGGCGTGAGCGCCAAGCGCTTCGCCGTGCACCGCTTCGACACCGGCGGCCTCTCCGGTGTCGTGTCGGGGACGGGCTACACGGGAGAACCCGGCGTGGAGGTGGTAGCCCCCCTCGATACCGTCGTGGCGCTCTGGGACCGTCTCGTCGACGGCGTCGCCGAGGTCGGGGGGCGCCCCGCCGGCCTGGGCGCCCGCGACACCCTGCGCCTGGAGATGGGCTACCCGCTGCACGGCCAGGACATCTCGCCCACGATCTCGCCCCTCGAGGCAGGCCTGGGCTGGGTCGTGAAGCTCGACAAGGGCGGGTTCCCGGGTCGGGACGCGCTCGGCGCCCAACGCAAGGCCGGCGTCCCTCGCCGTCTCGCGGGCCTCCTCAGCCCGGGCCGCCAGATCGCCCGCACCCACACGCCTGTCCTCGACATCGCCGGCTCCCGGGTGGGAGAGGTCACGAGCGGCAACTTCTCACCGACTCTGGAGCGGGGGGTCGCCCTCGCCCTCCTCACCACCGGCACCGAGCCCGCCGCCGTCGAGGTCCGGGGGAG
The DNA here is from genome assembly GCA_964370965.1 of uncultured Acidimicrobiia bacterium. Lineage (GTDB taxonomy): Bacteria > Actinomycetota > Acidimicrobiia > UBA2766 > UBA2766 > CAYJLW01. Next base: position 4,044 of record CAYJLW010000008.1, read on the forward strand.
CATCGTCCCCGTGGAGGCTGTGGACCCGCCCTTCATCTCCCGGCCGTAGCTTGGGCCGCCCATGGGGTTGGGGCCCCGTGGGCAGGCGGAGCAGCGCCAGCTGCGGAGCCATGTAGTGGTGTCGGGGGGACCCTCGGCCGTACGCCTGGGCCCATGGGGTTGGGGCCCCGTGGGCAGGCGGAGCAGCGCCAGCTGCGGAGCCATGTAGTGGTGTCGGGGGGACCCTCGGCCGTACGCCTGGGCCCATGGGGTTGGGGGCCCCGTGGGCACGCGGAGCAGCGCCAGTCTGCGGAGCCATGTAGTGGCGTCGGAAACGGGCGGGCTCCTAGCCTCAGTCGGGTTGTCGTCGGGAGCAGGGTTGGACTTCACGCCACACACGCAGACCGATCTCGATGTGATGCTCGAACGTATCGGGGTTTCGTCCGTCGAAGACCTCTTCGCCCTCGTTCCCGAAGCGATCCGTTTCCGTCGGCCCCTCGACGTGCCCGGCCCGTACTCCGAACCGGAGCTCTTGGATCACATGGGGGCCCTCGGAAGCCGGAACCGACCCACGGGTGCCGAGCTCGTGTGTTTCGCCGGCGCCGGCGCCTACGACCACCATGTGCCGCCGGTGGTGACCCACCTGGCCACGCGACCCGAGTTCGCCACCGCCTACACGTCCTACCAGCCCGAGGTGAGCCAGGGTGTCCTGCAGAGCCTCTTCGAGTTCCAGACCATGCTCTGCCTCCTCGCCGGCACGGAGGTCGCGAACGCGTCCCTGTACGACGGTGCCACCGCCTGCGTCGAGGCCCTCAACCTCGCCCGCGCCCGCACGAAACGCGACCGTGTGCTCGTGTCCCGCGGCGTCAACCCGCTGTGGCGCGAGGTCGTGGCCACGTTCGCCCACGGCTCCGGCGTCGAGGTGGTCGAGGTCGATCTCGTCGACGGTCGCGTCGACCCCGCCGGGCTCTCCCTGGACGACGCCGCCGCCGTTCTCGTCGCCCAGCCCAACTACCTGGGCATCCTGGAGGACGTCCCCCGGGTCGCCGCCGCCGCCCAGGGCGCGGGGGCGCTCTGCCTCGTCGCCTACGACCACGTGGCGTCCGGCTGGCTGCGGCCCCCCGGCGAGCTCGGGGCGGACGTCGTCGTGGGCGAGGGCCAGGCATTCGGGACGCCGCTCAACTTCGGCGGACCGTACCTCGGCCTGTTCTCCACGAAGCGGGAGTACGTGCGCCTCGTCCCGGGACGGATCGTGGGGGAGACCGCCGACGCCGCCGGTCGCCCCGGCTATGTCCTCACCCTGCAGGCGAGGGAGCAGCACATCCGCCGGGAAAAGGCCTCCTCGAACGTTTGCACCAACCAGACACTGATGGCAGTCACGGCGGCCGTGCACCTCGCCTGGCTCGGTCCTCAAGGCCTGCGACGCGTCGCTGGACTATCGCGGGCGAAGACGGCGTACCTCCGGGAACGCGTCGCCGCCATCCCGGGGGTCGAGATCGTCCCGGGGCCCGTGTTCCGCGAGTTCGCCGTACGCCTCCCCGTACCCGCCGCCGAGGTGCTCGACGCCATGTCCGCAGCAGGCTTCCTCGCCGGCGTCTCCCTCGATGCGGACTACCCCGAGCTCGGGCCGGCGATGCTCGTCGCCGTCACGGAACGCCGCAGTCGGGGTGAGCTCGACACCTACATCCAAGCCCTCACCAAGGCGGTGGCCTGATGGTCCGAGGACCTCTCGCCGGTGCCCGCGCGAGCGCCGACCCGCTCGTCGGTGGGAGCCGGGAGCCCACGATATTCGAGTTCTCGGCGCCGGAGCGGAGCGCCTTCTCCCTGCCGGAATGCGACGTCCCAGAGCCCCCAACGCCCATCGAGGCGGAGGGCCTCGTTGCCGACACCCCCCCTCGCCTGCCGGAGGTCTCGGAGCGGGACCTCGTGGCCCACTACACGCGCCTCGCCCACCGCTCGTTCTCCGTCGACACGGGCGCGTACCCGCTCGGGTCCTGCACGATGAAGTACAACCCCAAGGTGGCCGACGCGGTCGCCGCCGACCCCGCATGGACGAGGCTCCACCCGCACCAGCCCGCCGAGGAGGTGCAGGGAGCGCTGGAGCTCATGGTCCGCATCGAGCGGGCGCTGTGTGAGATCACGGGCATGGCGAGGGCCACGCTGCAGCCCGCCGCCGGGGCGGCCGGGGAGCTCACCGGTCTCCTCCTGATGCGCGCTTACCACGAGGCGCGGGGGGACAACCGGCGCCGGGTCCTCATCCCCGACTCCGCCCACGGCACCAACCCGGCCTCGGTCACACTGGGCGGCTACGAGGTCTCCCAGGTGGCATCGAACGACCGCGGGCTCGTCGATCTCTCCGCCCTCCGGGATCTTCTGGACACGGACGTCGCCGGGATCATGCTCACGAACCCGAACACCCTCGGGCTCTTCGAGGAGAACATCGTGGAGATCGCCGCTGCCCTCCACGAGGTGGGCGCCCTGCTCTACTACGACGGCGCCAACCTCAACGCCGTTCTGGGCGAGGTCCGTCCCGGCGACATGGGCTTCGACATCGTGCACGTGAACCTGCACAAGACCTTCGCCACCCCCCACGGGGGCGGGGGCCCCGGCTCGGGTCCGGTGGCCGTGAGTGAGCGGCTCGTGGAGTACCTGCCCGGCCCCCTGGCGGTCCTCGACCCGGAGACGGACGCCTTCGCCTGGTCGTGGCCGGCGCGCTCGATCGGACGCGTGCACGGCGCTCACGGCAACTTTCTCATCCTCGTACGCGCCTACGCGTACCTGGCCGGCCTCGGCGCCGAAGGCCTCAGGCGCGTCTCGGAACGGGCGGTGCTCAACGCCAACTACCTGAAGAGCCTCCTGCCCGACGATCTCGGGGTGCCCTTCGACCAGACCTGCATGCACGAGTTCGTGGCCTCGGCCGCTGCTCTGCGAAAGAGCCGCGGGGTGCGTGCCACCGACGTCGCCAAGGCGCTGGTCGACCACGGCTTCCACGCCCCCACCGTGTACTTCCCCCTCATCGTGGACGAGGCTCTCATGTTCGAGCCCACCGAGACGGAGTCGCGCCAGACCATCGAGGACCTCGCCGGCGTCCTCCGGGAGATCACCGCGCTCGCTGCCGAGGACGCCGATGCCCTGCACGCGGCCCCCGAGCGCACCCCCGTCGGTCGTCTCGACGAGGCCCGTGCGGCACGGGACTTCCGGCCGGTCTACGAGTTCCCGGACTGAACGGCCCTCTCGGCTCCCACCCACCGGGACAGCACCTCGCCCAGCACCTCCAGCTTCACGGGTTTCGGCACGTAGTCGTCCATGCCACTGTCGAGGGCCCGTTCGCGATCGCCCGCCAGAGCGCTCGCCGTGAGTGCGATGATCGGGATGCGGGGTCCGCCGTTCTCTTGGCGACGGATCTCCCTCGCCGCCGTGTAGCCGTCCATCTCGGGCATCTGGCAGTCCATGAGAACGACGTCGTAGGGCACCCGCCCCACGGCCTCGACGGCCTCGGCGCCGTCGGCGACCACGTCGGCCTGGCATCCCAGGCGGGACAACAGGCGGGTGGCCACCTTCTGGTTCACGGCGTTGTCCTCGGCGACGAGGACCCGGACGCCCAGGGCTACGGGGGGAGTCCCCGATGGCCCTCCGGGGGCCTTGGCGGGGATCCGGGGCTCTCCCACGAGGGCTCTCGCCAGGCAATCCCGCAACTGGCGGCTGCGCACGGGCTTGGTGACGAAGGCGGAAACCTTCGCGACGGAAGCGTTCGGGTCTTCGCCCCGCTCGCCCAGGGAGCTCAGGACCACGGCGGGGAGGATCCCGCCCTCAGGCTCCTGACGGATCGCAGCGATGAGGTCGAGGCCGTCCATCCCGGGCATGTGGTAGTCCACGACGGCCAGGTCGTAGGGGTGCCCCGCCGCGGACGCCGCCCGGAAGGCGGCGAGAGCCTCCGGCCCGGACGCCGCGCAGTCCGGGCGCATCCCCCATCCGCTGAGCTGGCGCCGCAGGATCGTGCGGTTCGTGGTGTTGTCGTCGACCACGAGCACCCGGGCTCCCCGGAGGTCCGCGACGAGCTCCGCCGCCGGCCTCGCCCCCCGGGGCTGGCGCGCCAGTGGGATCTCGAACCAGAACGTGGAGCCCTCGCCCGCGGAGCTCTCCACCCCGAGGTTCCCCCCCATGAGCGAGACGAGGCGCCGCGTGATCGAGAGGCCGAGCCCGGTACCCCCGAAACGGCGGGTGGTGGAACCGTCCGCCTGCGTGAAGGGGTCGAAGAGGGACCCGAGAGCGTCCGCTTCGATGCCGATTCCCGTGTCGGAGACCTCGAAGCGCAGGAGGACTCCCTCCCCCCGGTCCTCGGCGAGCTCCACCCGGGCCACGACCTCGCCTTCGGAGGTGAACTTCACTCCGTTGCCTACGAGGTTCGTGAGGATCTGGCGGAGGCGCCCGGGGTCGCCTGCCAGCAGGTCGGGCACGGCGGCATCGACGTCGACGGCGAGCTCGAGGCCCCTGGATCGGGCGTCTTCGGAGAGGAGGTCGGCGACCTCCTCGACCACGAGGTGGAGCTCGAAGTCGACGATCTCCAACTCCAGGTGTCCCGCCTCGATCTTGGAGAAGTCGAGGATGTCGTTGATGATCGCCATGAGCGCCTCGCCCGAGGAGCGCACCGTCTCGGCGTAGTCACGCTGCTCGGCCGAGAGGGGCGAGTCGAGGAGGAGTCCGGCCATCCCGATGACGCCGTTCATGGGGGTGCGGATCTCGTGGCTCATGTTGGCGACGAACTCCGACTTCGCCTGGTTCGCGGCCTCGGCCCGGGTCAGGGCGGCGTCGAGTTCCGTGTTGCGCTCGGCAAGCTCGGCAGTGCGCTTCCTCACGGCATCCTCGAGGCCCTGATGCACCCGGCCGTAGCGCCGCACGACGAGCAGCAGGATGCCCACGGCAAAGGCGACGAAGCCGAGGTGGAATCCGAGCGGAGCCCGCCACACGCGAGAGGCAGAGAGGATGTCGCCGCCCCCAAGGGCGAGATTCACCGCGACGGCGCCGAGCAGGAAGCCTCGCTCCAGGCGGTCCAGGCCCGCGGAGCGGATGATCGAACGCGCTATGTACACCCCGAGGACGACGGCGAAGACCGTCATTCCGGGCAGCAGGAGGAATCCCGGCCGGGCCGACTGGTAGCGCAGTCCCAGCCAGTCCGTCCACGGGCTCGCCTTCCAGGTCACGAGCCAGGGGCTGAAGGCGGCCGCCAGCGCCAGGACCCCGGACATGACCGTGATCGGCCAAAAGGGCAGCACGCGCCGCCGGCCCTCGATCGCGCGGCACACACAGGCGAAGAGGAAGACCTGTACGACGGCCGCGAACACGCTCACGTGAACAGCGACAACCCCGGTGGCCTCGCTTCCCGTGACCTCGGTCACCCACCGCGCCGCCATGTCGACCATGACGTTCAGCGACCACAGGGAAGCCCAGACCTGCACGCGGTCGCGCCGCCCCGTCGCGAACCAGAACGCGAGGTGCTGGACCGCGAGGAGGCCGCAGATCCCCGCGAGGAGCACGAGCATCGTGGGCTGGAACAGCACGGAAAACGGCATTCTCCCTATGACCTTCGGCACGCCCACGCCGGAGATGAGGGACATGTCGTCTGAGCACCGACAGGACAGCGGCCCCGAGCCGGTGGGCTAGGGTTTCGGCGCGCCGGGAGCGAGGAGTCGACGTGGCATGAAGGAACTGGTGTTCCACCGTTTGTTGCTGCCGGCACTGGAGCGGTGGTCGACGAAGACAGGTTTCCACGACGGCGACTACCACGCCACATACGCCCAACACGGCGACCGCGTGATGCGACTCTGCAGTGTCCTGGGCGGCCTCGGCCTCGGTCGCGAAGACCGCGTGGCGGTCCTCGCCGCCAACAGCCACCGCTATCTGGAGCTGTACCACGCCGCCTTTCTGGGCGCCGCCACGATCAACCCCCTGAATCTCCGCCTCGCCCCGCCCGAGCTCGCCTTCATCCTGGCGGACTCCGCCACGGAGGTGCTCTTCACGGACTCGTATTTCGCTCCCGTCGTGGAGCAGGTGCGCGCCGGGACGTCCCTCCGCGAGGTCGTCCTCCTCGGAGAAGGCGACGTCGCCCATGACAGCAGCTTCGAGGAGCGCCTCTCGGCCGCGGAACCTGTCCTCCCCGAAGAGCCCGAAGAAGACGACATGGTCGTGCTCATGTACACGGGGGGCACCACCGGCCTGCCCAAGGGCGTCGTGCACACACAGCGCTCCGAGACGCTCAACATGTATCACATCGGCATCGGCATCGGTCTCGACGAGCACCGGGTCTTCCTGCACCAGACGCCCATGTTCCACGCCGCCTCGATGCCCGGCATCCTCGGCATCCCCATGAGCGGGGGCACGTCCGTGCTCCTGCCTTTCTTCGATCCCGCCGCCGTCCTCGACGCCGTCGAGCGCCACGCCGTCACGCAGACCGTCATGGTCCCCACGATGATCGCGCTGCTCTTCCAGCACGAGGACTTCCTCCCCGCCCGGCTGGCGTCGCTGCGCATCCTCACCTACGGGGCGTCCCCCATGCCCGGCGGGCTCCTCGGGCGCATCCGCGAGCTCTTTCCCGACCTGGAGCTCACGCAGGGCTACGGCATGACCGAGGCCGCCACCGTGCTCACGCTCATGAGTGACGCGGACCACCGCCGGGGGGGCGACATCCTGACTTCCTGCGGCCGGCCGGTGGCCGGGACGCTCCTCTCCATCAGGGATCGCGACGGCGCCAGCCTGCCCGTCGGCGAAGAGGGCGAGGTCTGCGCCCGGGCGGGCAACTTCATGCGCGAGTACTGGAATCGGCCCGAAGACACCGCCGAGGCGTTCCGGGACGGCTGGTACCACACCGGCGACATGGGCCGTGTAGACGAGGAGGGCTACCTGTACCTCGTGGACCGGGTGAAGGACATGATCGTCTCGGGCGGTGAGAACGTCTACTCCGTCGAGGTGGAGAACGCCATCTCCACCCACCCGGGCGTGGCCATGGTGGCCGTCATCGGCATCCCACATGAGGTGTGGGGAGAACAAGTGCACGCCATCGTGGTCCCGAAACCCGGCGCCGCTCCCACCGAGGACGAGATCGTCGAGCACGCCCGGTCGACGATCGCCGGCTACAAGGTGCCGAAGTCCGTGGAGTTCCGCGACTCGATCCCCCTCTCGGGGGCGATGAAGCCGCTCAAGCGCGAGCTCCGCAAGCCGTTCTGGGAGGGCCACGAGAGGGGCGTGCACTGAGCACCACGACGGCCGGGACGGATCCGAGCCCCCAGGCTCCACCGCATCCGCCGAGACGGGCCCGCACGCGAAGGGAACGCTGGATCCCGGCCGCGCTCGGGCTCCTCACGTCGGCCGCCGGGCTCATCAGCATGCTCTCCGCGATCCCGGCCATCGGCCATCGGATCTTCTCGATCAAGCTCATCACCGCCGTCGACGTCCGGGGGCTGAGCCACATCGGGGCCCTTCTGATCGGCTTCCTGCTGGTCTTCCTCGGCGGCCAACTCCGCAAGCGCAAGCACCGCGCCTGGCAGGGCGCCGTCGGCCTCTTCTCCTTCGTGACTGTCCTCCACGTCATCAAGGGCCCCGACCTCCCCGAGGCGATCGTGACCGCCGTGCTCCTCGTCACCCTCCTGCTCACGCGCCGCTGCTTCCCGGCTGCGGGCGACCCACCCTCGATAGCGCAGTTCTTCCGCTTCGTCCCCCTCTACGCCGGGATCGTCCTCAGCTACGGCATCGTGGCGATCTGGGTGGAGCGCAACGCCATCACGCCCCCACCCACCCTCGAAGGAATGGTGCGCACGGTCTTGAACGGCCTCGTGGGCGCGGACGGGCCGTACGCCTACGCGCACGCCTTCTTCCGCCGCTTCTTCCCCTTCTCGCTGCTCGCTCTGGGGATCCTCGGTCTCGTCGTGGCTCTCGTGCTCCTCTTCCGGCCCCTGGTGCAGCGGCCCACCCACTCGCCGAAGGGCGTTGCGCGCGCCCGCGACATCGTGCGGCGCTACGGCAGCGACACCCTGGCGTATTTCGCGCTTCGCCCCGAGAAGACGATCTTCTTCTCCAGCGACGGCCGGGCCATGATCGCGTACGGGTACATGGGCGGCTACGCCCTCGCCTCGGGCGACCCCATCGGCGCGCCCGAGTCGATCCCGCTGGTCCTCGACGAGTTCCTCCACATGTGCGACGAGCGGGCGTGGGGGGTAGCGGTCCTCGCCGCCCGCGAGGCAGACGCCCCCATGTACGAGGCACGGGGGCTCACCCCCTACTACCTCGGCGACGAGGCCATCATCGACTGCCGGCGCTTCTCCCTCGAGGGCCGGCCGATCCGCAAGGTCCGCCAGTCCGTGAACCGCATGGAGAAGTACGGCTACACCTTCGAACTCATCTCGGACACCGACGCCTCCGAGACGCTGCGCGGGCACCTCGACCGTCTCAGCGCGCTCGCCCGTGGCAAGGCCCCCGAGCGGGGCTTCACCATGGCTCTGGGCACGGCGTCGGCCACCGACGACCCCGACTGCCTGCTCGCCATAGCGAGGGACAGCGAGAACGTGCCCCGCGGCTTCCTCCACCTCGTGCCCTGCTACGGCGAGTGGCCCGGGTACTCCCTCGACCTCATGCGCCACGACCCGGAGACCCCCAACGGGCTCACGGAATACCTCGTCTGCCTCGCAGCACTCGCGTTGAAGGAACGAGGCGCCCACCGCCTCTCGCTGAACTTCGCCGCCTTCGCCCGGATCCTGGAGGACGACGCCCGGCTGGGCCCGTGGCAGAAGCTGCAGAAGATGATCCTGAAGCGCGTGAACCCCTACTTCCAGATCGAGTCCCTCTACGACTTCAACAGGAAGTTCTTCCCCGACTGGGTGCCGCGGTCGATCTACTACGACGAGCTCAGGAACCTGCCGCGCATAGCCATCCTCTACCTCGAGGCGGAGGCGTTCCTGCGTGTCCCGTTCCTGGGTCGCACCCTGGTGCCCGTGCCGGGCGACAAGGCCCCCCTCGAGGATGCCGCCGAGGTTCCGGCCGGCTAGCCCCTGGCGCGGCCTTTGCCGGGGAGGGCCCGGTCCGCCCAGGCGGGGAGCCACCACAGGCGCCGACCGAAGCGCCCCACGAAGGCGGGGATGAAGAGACCCCTTACGACGAGGAGGTCGATGAGGACGACGGCGGTGAGAGACACCCCGATCTGCTGGGGCATCACCCCCCGGGAGACGCTGAAGAAGAAGAAGAGCACGAACATGACGCCCGATCCCGCCATCCCCACGCGGGCAGCACCGGCCATCGTGCGCAGCGTGTCGATGCGGGGAGTCACGCTCGGCTCCACCTCGCGGATGCGCAGGAGGAAGAACACCAGGTATCCCGTCGAGAGGGCGAGCAGCACCGACGCCGCGATCATCGGGATCTCGGCCTCCACGTAGCCCACGGGAGTCGCCAACGGATCGGCCCAGCCCCGCTGGAACACGAGCACGAGCACGCCGAAGGCCGCCGCAAGAGAGGCAAGCTCCAGAGCGACACCGAGGGCGGCGGCCAGAGGGGCCCGGAGAGTGACAAGGAGCACAAGGAAGAGGCTGACCCCGGTGAGGGTGATCACCCACGGGAAGCGCGCTCGCGTGGCGTCCGCGACGTCCATGCCGCTGGCCACGAGACTCCCGACAGAGGCCCGCCCCGCCTCCCGGAAGCCGCTCCCAGCCCCGTACACCCGGGCGGCGTAGCGACGGAGGCGACGGATGTACGCCTCGGCGGCGGGCGTGTCCGGCGCGGGCCTGCCGAAGACCTGCAGTTGGGCGACGCTGCCCCTCAGGAGTTGCTGCGCCTTGAGACCGAGGCCGGGCAGGAGCGCGAATGCCTGGCTCGTGGCGGAGAGCTGCGCCTCCATGTCCTTGCGTTCCTGCTCGGCCGGTGTGGCCTGGGGACCCTGGTCGCCGGACCCGGCGGCTCCCGTGAGCTTGGAGAGGTCACGGTTCTTCAGCGCCTCGAGCTGCTCCTGCTGCTCCGGGCTCACGGAGGGTGCCTGGGCGGCGATGAGAGCGACGAGGTCGGCAGGACCCACGACCGTGTACGTGTCCCTGTCCGCGGCGACGAGGCGCTGAAGGTCGACGAGGCGTTTGTAGGCGTCGACGTCCTCCAGGATGGGCTGGGCGGATTCGACGATGACGGTCACGGGGGCGAGGATCCCGGGCACGAAGGCGGCCTGCACCGATTCCGCCCTGCGGCGCACAGGGAGATCGGGGGGGAGCAGGCTGGTCGTGCCCGTCACCGGCCGGAGGTCGCCCGCCGGGACGGCGAGCAGGACGAGCACCACGGCCGATCCCAAGAGGACGGTGCGGGGACGCGCCATCACGGCGCCCAGGAAGCGGCCGATCCGCCACGTCACCGGATCGCTGAGGGGATGGTGCCAGGGGAGGCGACCTGCGAAGACGGCGCCGCGCAGGAGCCCGAGCACGGCGGGGAGGAGGGTGGCGCTCACGACGCCGAGAACGGCGAGCACCAGCATCGCCGAGACGGCGAAGGACCGGTAGGTCACGGCGGGCATGAGGAGCAAAGGCGCCACGGCCACGAATCCGACCACCACGCTGAGGGCGACGGCGCGTCCGGCGGTGTGGGCGGCTCGGGCCGCCGCCGCCTCGGGTTCCCAGCCGGCGTTGCGTTCGTCCCGGTACCGGGAGAACACGATGATCGTGTGGTCGATGCCGAGGGCGAGGCCGATGAGGACGACCGTGGCGACGCCGAAGACGTTCAGCACGAGCACGTCCCCGAGCAGCGTGAGGGCGCCCACCGCCACGACGATCGCCGTGAGGGGAGCGCTCAGGATCGGGACGTAGATCAACAGGACGGCCCCCACGATCGCGCCCATGGCGATCATCGTGAGCAGGAGGATGGGGGGTGCCGCCCTTGCCACGGCGGTACGCGTCTCGGCCGTGGTCGCTTCCACGGTCGCCTGCATCACGGAGCTCGCAGAGATGAACCGGGACCGCACCTCGGCCGTGGAAGCGCGTGCCGCCGTCGCCTCGACGCGTTTCGCCGCCTTCGGCGCCGTCTTGGCGTTGCCGTAGAGGGGCACGATCGCGATCGTGGCCTGGCGGTCAGGGGACGCGAACTTCGCCAGCAGGGGGTTGCCGTCGTAGATCGTGAGGGGGACTCCCGCCGAAGGCTCGGCAGCGTCGATCTTCGCCAGCGTGGCCTTCACCCGGTCACGGAACCCCGGGTCGTCCACCTTCAGGCGCAGCGAGGTGAACAGGACCATGCCCATCTCCTGGGAGGTCTGGAACCGCTTCTGGGAGACGAGGAGAGCGCGGGCCGACTCCGATCCCTCGATGGAGGTCTGCTGCGCCGCCTTCAACGTGAGGGGCAGCGACGGGATCACCAGCGCCGCTCCGGCCACGGCGGCGACGTACACGGCGACCACGGCGAACCTGTGGCGGAAGCAGAAGCGTCCGACGCTCCCGACGAGGCTCCGGGGGAGTGGGGGGGTCACCGGTCCGGGAGGGGTACCTTGGCCCCATGACGGAGCCGGTCCGGACCGGGACGAAGGCGGTGTCTCGACGCCCAAAGCTACCGGCGCTCCTTGTGTGCATGGCGTTCTGCGTTGCCGCTGCCGGGCTGCAGGCCTGCAATCTACGCGACCGCAACGAACTCCACTGGTACGAGAAGCCGCCTCCGGCGCCCGCCGCTGTGCCATTCGTCTCGGAGTTGATCGACATCTCGGCCGCGACCTTCACCGCTACCTACTCGGTGCAGGGCACGGGCCTCGTCGGCTGGGCGGACGTCGTCTACGCCGACCAGCGCGCCCTCCTGAAGACGAACGTGGGCGGCATCGACCTCAGCCTCTATGTCACACTGTCGCCTCTGTCGGTGCTCGCCTGCGGCTCCACCGGGGGGGTGTCGGGCGGGTGCCGACCCCTCCCGGGCGGTGAGAGCACGGGGAACACGGCCACGAGCCTCCTCAGCCCGCAGACATACGACACCCTCGTCGGCCTCTTCACGATCCCCGGTGCCGACATCTACGACAAGAAGATGGTGGGCGCGGACGGCCTCTGTCTGCGGTCGCCGAAGTCGGCCCTGTCCGGAGAGATCATCCTCTGTCTCGCCCGCGCGGGCGGCATCCTCTTCTACGCCAACGGCGAGATCACGATCTCGGCGACGAGCTACGCCGCCACGGCAGACCGTGCGCTCCTCGTCCCCCCGGCGAACTCCAAGTCGTCGGTCCCGGGCATGTAGCCCGTGGCGTCGGGGCTAGAGTCCCCGGGCGTGGTGGACGCTCCCCGCCTCTTCGACGACCGGCCTCCCCGGAGGCCGCCAGGGGAGGAGGCGCGCACCCACACGGTCTCATCCCTGAACCGCGAAATCGCGCGCCGCGTCCAGAGCGGCTTCCCTGCCGAGGTCTGGGTGGCAGGGGAGATCCAGGACTACGCCGAGAGGGCCGGCAACACCTTCTTCCAGCTCGCTGAGAAGCAGCCCGCCACGTCGGGACCGGTGGCGGTCGCCTCCGTCGCGCTCCTCGCCGGCGACCGCAGTGGTGTGAACGTCGCGCTCGCCGCTGCCGGTGGCCTCCGCCTGCGTTCGGGCCTCGCGGTGCGGATCCGGGCCCGGGTGCAGTTCCACGTCCGCAGCGGCCGTCTCAGCCTGCGCATGACGGGCGTCGACCCCGAGTTCACACTCGGCAAGCTCGCCGCCGAGCGCGAGCGTGTCCTCGCCGCACTGGGCGCGGCGGGCCTCATCGACGCCAACTCCGCGCTCGCGCTGCCAGCGGTGCCCCTGCACGTCGGTCTCGTCACCAGCGTGGCCGGGGCCGCCTACCGGGACTTCCTGCACGAACTCGACATCTCGCGCTACGCCTTCCGTGTGGCCGTCTGTGACGTTAGACCGCCGGGCGGGGAAACCCGCCGCACGGGCGTGGGGGGCCGCCGGGCTCGCGCCCGGCGCCACCCGGAGGGGGGGGCGCGCGGGCGCGGGGGGGGGGCGGGCACGGACCTCCTGTGGTTCGACGACGAGACGATCGCCCGCACGATCGCCGCCATGGCCGTGCCCGTGCTCACCGGCATCGGCCATGAACACAACACGAGCATCGCCGACCGCGTCGCCCACACCAGCTACAAGACCCCCACCGCTGTGGCTGCGGCGCTCGTGGAGCGCGTGCGCAGCTACCTCGCGGGCATCGAGGAGACCGCCGCCCGCACCGCCCGGGCGAGCGCCGCCGTCGTGTCCCGGGCCGGGGAACGCCTGGACGTCGCCGTGGGACGCAGCGCGCGTTCCGCCACATCCGCGCTCCGTCTCGCGGACGCCGCCGTCGCCGCCGAAGGCAGGCGTCTGCGCCGCAGCTCCCGCCGCCCGCTCCTCGCCGCCGTTTCGGAGCTGGAGGGCCTCCCGGCCGTTCTCCGGGAACGGGCGTTGCGCATCCCGGATCGCAGGGCGGCGCGTGTTGACGCCGCCGCCGCCGTGGTGGGCGCCCACGACCCCGCCGGCGTGCTCGCCCGCGGGTTCACGATCACCCGGGACGCGTCCGGCCGCGTCGTACGCGACGTGGGAGCCCTCTCGCCGGGGGATGCTCTCGACACCGAGTTCGCCGGCGGCCGGGTGGCCAGCGTCGTGCAGTCCGCCACCACGGAAGGACCACCGTGAGCTCACTCCCGTCGCCGGACCCGGGCGGTTTCACCCCCGCCATGCAGGAGCTCGAGGGGATCCTGCGGGCACTCGAGAGCGAGACCGTCGACCTCGACGAGCTTGGCGCCCGGGTGCGGCGGGCCGGTGAGCTCATCCGGTTCTGCCGCGACCGCATCACGCAGACCCGCCTCGAGGTCGACGAGATCGTGGGCGATCTCGAAGGCGACACCGGCGACGAGACCAGGTGAGCTCCTCGCCCCAGCGCCTTCCCGTACTGGGCGGCGGCCGCCACGGCCCGCTTCGCGCAGAGGTGCGGTCGTGGCTGGGCGCGCACCTGCCCCCGGGGCGTGACCCCGCCGACTTCGACCCCTTCGACTACCACCGCTCCGGGATCGACCAGGCCACGTGGATGCGGGCCCTCGGGGACGCCGGCTACGCCGCCCCCATGTGGCCCCGTGAGTACGGCGGCGGGGGCTACTCGCGGGACGAGGCGCTCGTCGTCATCGAGGAGCTCGCCGCCGCGGGAGCACCCCCGCACGCGGACGTGATCGGCCTCGGCATGGCCGGGCCCATGCTGCTCGAGGCGGGGTCGGAGGACCAGAAGCGACGCTGGCTTTTGGCGATCACCCGCGGTGAGGGGTTCTGGTGCCAGCTCTTCTCCGAGCCCGGTTCGGGTTCGGACCTGGCCTCGATGTCCACCCTCGCCCGCCGCGACACCGCCGGTTACGTGGTCTCGGGTCAGAAGGTGTGGACGTCCAACGCCGACGTGGCCCGGTGGGGGCTCCTCGTCACGCGCCTCGAGGGGACGGGCGAGCGAGGCTACGTGGCGCTCGCCGTGGACATGCACGCCCGGGGCGTGTCCGTGCGTCCCATCCTCCAGGCGCACGGGAAGGCCACCTTTTGCGAGGTCTTCCTCGACGACGTGGCCGTCCCGGACGAGGACCGCATCGGGGGGGAGGCCGAGGGCTGGCGGGTGGCGATCACCACGCTCCTCTACGAGAGGGCGACCCTGGGCTGGTTCGGCTTCCCCCTGCGCTGGCCCCTGGAACGCCTCGCCTCCGCTGTTCCCGGGATGGACGCCGTCGCGCGTTCCCGGGCGCTGGCGATACTGGCCGACGGGCTCGTCCACGAGATCGCCGCACGCCGCTTCGCCCTCGCCGGCGGGGAGGAAGGCCCGGCCGGGGGCACGCAGTGGTTTCTCCTCAAGGTCTCCTTCGCCCATCTCAACATGCGGGCCACGGACGCCATCTGGCGTGCCCTGGGCGCCGCCGCCACCGGCGACCTCGCCGGCGAGGAGGCCGAGGCCATGGTGAGGGCCCGGGCGAACACGATCGAGGGCGGCACGAGCGAGATCTGCCGGTCCACGATCGGCGAGCGGCTCCTCGGCCTCCCGAAGGAGTCCCGGGCATAGCCGCCTCGCTCCTGGACATCGTCTGAACTTGGAGCCGGGCTAGAATGAGCCGACATGCCCCTCTCCAGCGTTCAGGAGCGCCTCCGAGCCCGGGGTCTGCGGATGACGCCCCAACGCCGCGCCATCGCAGACGCCTTCGACTCCGCCGACTCAGCGGCCCGGGTCCACCCGTCCGCGGAGGATGTGCTCGCCCACGCCCGCCGTCTCGTCCCGGAGACCTCCCGCGCGACGGTCTACAACACGCTGCGCGAACTCGTCGCCGAAGGCGACCTCCTCGAACTCGCCTTCGAAGGCGGCGCCGCCCGCTACGACCCGAACGTGGACGACGGCCACCACCACTTCGTCTGCGAGCACTGCGGCCGCATGGAGGACGTCCACCCCAGAGGCGTCGACGGTGTCCGCCTCGACAGCGGCCACAGGATCTCCCGCGTGGACGTCGTCTTTCGCGGGACCTGCCCCGACTGCCTGTGAAGGCCGTGCGGGTCAGGGTCACGGGGGTCGTCCAGGGAGTCTTCTTCCGTCAGGCGACCGCTCGGCTTTGCCGGGACCTCGACGTCACCGGGTGGGTGCGCAACCTACCCGACGGGAGCGTCGAGGCCCTCTTCGAGGGCGCCGCAGCGGCCGTGGACGACATGGTCCGCTGGTGCCGAACCGGCCCCCCCGGAGCCACGGTCACCGCCCTCGATGCACGCCCGGAGGTCCCCAGGGGGCGGGCGGGTTTCGAGGTCCGTTGAGTCCTTGCGCGGGCTCCTCGACCTGTGTCGGACCGAGGGCCCCCGCCCTCCCCACGACGACGAGCAACTCCGCCCGGTTTGCGACTCCGAGCCGGACGCGGAGGCTCTCGATGCGACGGAACGCAGTCCGAACCGAGACGTGAACCGCCGCGGCGGCGTCCCGTACGGACTTCCCGGCCGTGAGTGCCTCCAGGATGAGCCTCTCCTCGGTTTCCATCGTCAGGGCCCCGCTTGCGTCCACGACGCGATGCTCCACGGGCCCCAAGCGCCTGAGGTCGTCACACAGGTCCTCCACCAGCTCCTCGTTGCCGCCATTGGCCGCCACGACCAGCCCCGTACCACGCACTGCCGCCATCACGGCGGCACTCATGTCGCCTTCGGTCTCCACCCATCCCACACGGACTGCCCGCTCCTCGTCCTCCCCGGCGCCGGGAGCGAAGCCGGATGTGACAGTCCAACCCGCCCGACGGATCTCCTCGGTGAGACGGCCGACCTCGACCGGGGTGGCCCCCTCGACGACCACGAGGGGCCTCACGACGCCGCCCCCACGAACTGCATCTCCGCCCTGGAGCCCACGCCCAGCTTCTCGTAGACCGCGGACAGGTGCCGGGCCACCGTCGACCGGCTGAGGCCCAGGCGCCGGGCGATCTGCGGGTTCGTGAGCCCGTCGACGGCCAGGTGCGCGATCTCGCGCTCGCGGTCGGAGAGGGTGCCCGGGAGACGCGCCGACGTCCTCCTCAGGACGCCTGTGAAGCGCAGGGAACGCTCGATCCGCCTGCGCAGCGGGTCCATGCCGAACGCCGCGGCAAGGCTCTCCGCCTCTCTCAGGCGTTCCACGGCACCGGGGCGGTCCCCGCCCTGACGAGCCGCCTCACCCGCCCCCCAGAGGCATCTCACCCGTCCTCGGGACCAACGGCCCGCCCACTGGTGGGCGGCCTCGTCGAAGAGGCCGACGGCTTCGGTCGCCGCTCCTTCCCGAGCAAGGCAGGCGACGGCGGCGGTCTCCGCCGAGACGCCCGCGAGAAGCGAGAACGACGAGGCCTCCGGGGACGGCCCCGGGTCCTGACCGGTCTCCCACAGAGCCCAGGCCCTCGTGGTCCATGCGACTGCGAAGATGGGGTGTTCCCGTGTGCCTGCCGTCATGGCCTCGTCGAGACTGCGCAGAGCCTCGCCCGGACTGCCCGACCAGTATTGCGCCTCCGCCCGGAGGAGGAGGGCGACAGCCCGCCCCCGCACGTCCGAGGCGGGCCGCTGCAGGCATCGCTCCACGACCGCTTGCGCCTCCCGGTCGTTGCCCGTGTCGATGAGCGCCAGACCGAGGGAGGTCTCGGCCACACCGCGGGTCCGCAGGTCCGCGCATCGGTGGTCGAGCAGCGCTCGGGCTTCGTCGACGGCCCTGCGGTACTCGCCCGTGAACACGTCCAGAGCGGCACCCAAGCCGCGGAAGTACCCCTCCCAGCACACCAGGCGGAGTGCGTGGGCCCGCCCGGCGACGCCGTCCGCCAGCTTCCGGGCCGCCACGGCCTTCCCGCCGAGGGCGAGGGCGAAGAGGAGAGCGTTCGCCGCCTCGAACTCCGCCTCGACGTCCCCCTCGATGCGCGCTTCCCTGCGGGCCACGCGCAGGGTCCGCAGGGCTCCGGGAGCGCCCAAGCGCATCCCTGCCAAGCCGGCGTGAAGGCGCGCCCACGCCTCCCCGGCGCCGGCCTCGCGTGCGAGACCCAGAGCCTCCCTGGCCAGCATCGAGCTCTTGGCTCCGTCCGCGCCTCGCCGGAGGGACAGGCGGGCCGACTCCACCAGGAGGCCGGCCCTGACCGCGGACCGCTCTGCGGCACTGGCGTCGAGTCCCCTCGCGACGGCCTCCTCGGAGCCCGCGACGTCCCCGGACAGCCCCCGGCACTTCGCGCGGACCAGGCACTCCTCGGCCGTGCCGGCGAGCGCCCCGCCCTCGAGCAGGGAGACGAACTCCCCGGCACGGTCGAGGTCCCGGACCTGCATCATGAGCTTCGCCGCCTCGAGGCGGATGCCGTCACCGCCCGGGCCGTCCGCGCACTCCGCCGCCAGGGCCCAGTGCTCGGCTGTCTCCCCGGGGGTACCGGCCGTCCTGGCAGCCACCAGCGCCTTGCGCAACGCTGACTTCCTCTTCCCGCCCGCGGCGAGGTGCCGGGCGGCCTCCCCGGGATCGCTGAGCGCCTCCCCCAGATGCAGATGGATCTCCGCCCTGCGCTGTTGGGAGCACTGGGCTCTCGCTACCTCCGCCAGGAACGGGTGCCGGACCCGGATACGGCCTCCCTGCTCTTGCGCGAAACCCGCCTCGATGAGGTCGTACAGGCCCTCTCGCGCGAACTCCGTCTCGGCGGGCTCCGCCGGTCTTCCGAGGATCGCGAGGGTCACCATCGCCGTCCGAGCCGGCGGGGAAAGCCGCCTCAGCCGCGCGCCTGCCCAGCGGGCCAGGGCCACGGGCGGCCGGGGCGAGCCGGCCAGCTCCTCGAGGAGGAAGGGGTTCCCACCGGCCAGCGACACCACGCCGTCGACCTCGTGAGCGCCGAAGTCGGGGCGCCGGCGCGTCACGACCTCCTCCGCCTCGCTCCTGTCGAGGTCGGGGACCTCCAGGATCTCGAAGCCGGTGGAGCGCAGGGAAGCGACGACGTCCCGGTCGCACTCCCCCCGCCGCAAGGCGGTCACGAGCGACACCCGGCCGGCGAGGAGGTACACGAGGCCCCGGGATTCGCGGTCGGCCCACTGGAGGTCGTCGATGATGAGAACTCCCGGCCCCACCGCGTCCTCTACGTGCGGGGCGACCTCGGCTGGTTCGCCCGGGGGCACCCGTGCGCCGAGAGCCCGGCGGAAGGCCAGGTAGGAAACGTGTGGCAGCATGCGCAGGCCACCGCCCTCGAAGACGCGGCGTCCACCTGCCGCGACAGCGTGGCGCATCAAGACGGTCTTCCCCGACCCGGCCACACCGCAGAGGGCGACGGGCCTTCCCTCGTCGAGCAGCCGTCCGAGGGCGGCTCGCTCGGCGCTGCGCCCGACCAGGGGCGCCGCAGCGAGATCCTCAGCATCCTCGCGCGCCTCCCGGCGCCATGCCCGCGGCGTTCCCGGATCAGATCGACGTCGATTCGGAGCGCACGCGCCGGGCGCGCCCTTTCCCAGTGTCACAGCCCTGACCTGCCCCTCGTGAGCCCACGCCCCAGCGAACGGAGCCCCTGTGCGTGAGCGTAGGAAGCTTCAGCCCCGACGGGTATCCGGGCTTCCTGCCATTCCGGCGGCCTCCTGAAATGCCATCTCAGGAGCGGGGGCGAGTCCCGCCGTCGCAGCTCGCGGGGTTCGATGGGCGTCCCGGAAGCCGCGCAGCACCGGTCGCAGGACTGCGAAGGCGAGGCAGGCACCACCGGCGAGGAGCAGCACGGTCCGGGCCCCCGTCGCCTCCGCGATCGTGCCCGCGGCGAGTCCTCCGAGGGGGGGAAGACCCATGGCCGCCATGAACCAGACGCTGAGAACACGTCCACGGAACTCCTCTGGCACAGTGGCCTGGATGGCGGTGTTGAGAACAGCCATGTTGGCCGAGCTCGCGGCTCCGGCGAAGACGAGGGTGCCAGCGGCCGGCCAGAACGCCGTCGTGATCGACAGGGCCACCATGGAG
This sequence comes from uncultured Acidimicrobiia bacterium, assembly GCA_964370965.1. GTDB lineage: Bacteria > Actinomycetota > Acidimicrobiia > UBA2766 > UBA2766 > CAYJLW01. The sequence goes on from CAYJLW010000008.1 coordinate 23,410, forward strand.
CTCCCGGCGACAGCGAAGAGCCCGGACGCGAGGGGAACCCAGGGAAGCCTCGCCCGCAGGCGGGGGGCGGCTGCGGCGCCCGCCACCCCACCCAGGCCGAAGGCGGCGAAGAGCCCGCCGAGATGGGCGGCACCCTGGCCGAGGTCGATCCCGTTGAACGCGGCGAGAACGAACAGAACCTGATCGAGGAGCAATGCCTGCGCGGTAACGGTGAAGAGGAGAGCCCTCAGCAGGGGGGATCCGGCCACGTGGCGGAGTCCCTCCCGGACGCCTCCGGTGCCCGCTGCGACAGGCGGACCGGGGGCGATGCGTCGCGCCCGGATCCTGACCAACACGAACGCGAGCTGCAGGCAGGAAAGGCCGTTGAGGGCAAAGACCCAGGCAGCCCCGAGGCGGGAGAAGGCGAGTCCGCCCAGGAAGGGCCCCAGCACGCCGGCCAAGTCCGCCGCCGCCACGGTCATCGACGAGGCGCGGGGCAGCTGATCCGCGCGCACGAGTTGCGGGATGAGTCCCATCAGAGCGGGACCGGCGAAGGCCAGGCAGGACCCTGTGGCGACGACGACGCCGTACACCAGCAAGAGGGGCACCGGTCCCGTGGCGGCCACCCCGGCGGCCAGGAAGGCGATGATCGTCAGAGCCGTCACCGCCACGAGGAAGGCCCGAGTCCTCTCGACACGATCAGCGACCCTGCCACCCACCAAGCCCAGGGCCAGGATGGGCAGGAACCGACAGGAGGCGGCGAGGCTGACGAAGAACTCGCTCCCCGTTGCGGAGACGACGAGAGACTGGACGCCCACCGATTCCATCCAGCTCCCCACGTTGGACACGAGCACACTGACGAGGAGCATGCCGAATGACGACGGGAGCAGCCCGCCCGCCCCACGGGATGGGCCTTCGGGGCTCGTCAGGGCCATTCTTCTCGCCCTGTCATGCCATCTCCCAGTGCTCGGAGTCCCCGCCACCAGTATCGGGGGTGTGACCGACCGGGGTCATCGCGCGAGTGCGCCGAGATGAGAGGAATCACCGGCGGGCGGGCAAGTTGGCGCAGTCGCGCGTTGCCAAGGCCGAACGAGGACCCACATCCTGTCCTCACGACGGTTCGAGTCTGCCCCCGGAGCGTCGAATCAAGGTGAAGGGAGGTGATGTGAATGACTCTGCCCGAGGACTTCGACGTCCGCGCCGAGCTCGAGAGCGACGAGGCCGACGAGGCCAGCAAGCTCATCGTGCGCCAGGCGAGCGGCATGTGGGTGCGCGTGAGCGCCTGACCCCAGCCGACCCACAGGTGACGGGGGCGCTCGTCGGCGACCCGGTACCTGCCGTGCCAACCCAAGGTGAAGGAGGTGTTGTGAATGAGTCTCCCCGAGAACTTCGACATCCAGGCCGAGCTGGAGAGCGTCGAGCCTGACGAGGCCAGTGGCTACTACGTCCGTCAGGCCGGCCAATTCCAGGTGCGCGCCGGCGCCTGAGCCGACTTGTGGCTCACCGGTGCCGGGGTCCCGCCCGGGGTCCCGGCACCCGCCTCACCCGGACAGACGTGTGAGCCGCGGGGGAGGAGTCCCCTCGGACGTGGAGGGATCGAACCGCATGCTGGATCCGAACCGGAAAGGGTTCACCGACGGGACGCATCGGGTGCGTCCGCCGGAGGAAACCCTCGAGTGGTTGCAGCCGAAGCTCTACCACATGGGGATCACGCGCCTCGCCGACGTCACCGGCCTCGACGACATCGGGATTCCCGTCTACCAGGCCGTCCGGCCGGGTGGAGCGGCCATGGCGGTCTCCCAGGGCAAGGGGATCAGCCCGGCTCTGGCCAAGGCGTCCGCCCTCATGGAGGCCGCGGAGCTCTGGCACGCCGAGAACGTCACTGTGGAGTGCGTCCGCGCTGCGGTCTCCGATCTCCAGCCCGCGCTGGGCTACGACGTGGAGGAGCTCAGCCCCCTGGAACCTTCGTGCCTCCTCGGTGCCGCCGAGCTCGACTGGCTACCGGCGCGACAGCTCGACAGCGGGGAACCTTCATACGTGCCCTTCTCCCTCGTGGACCTCGACTTCGAGGTCTTCCCCGACTGGGCTCCGCCGTTCTTCGAAGCCAGTTCCAACGGACTCGCCTCCGGGAACACGCTGTTGGAGGCAACCGTCCACGGCCTCTGCGAGGTGATCGAGCGTGACTGCCTCTCGCGCCTGGACTCCGGAGCTCCTCCGGGCACCCTCCGCGCCGTCGACACCGAGACCGTCGCTTCGGGCCACGCCGTCGCGCTCCTGGAGCGCTACCGGGAGGCCGAGGTCGAGGTCCGGGTGGTGGACGCCACGGGCCCTGTCGGGCTTCCCGTCTACAAGGTCTCCATCTGGTCTCCGACCATCCCGATCCACTTCATGGGGGCAGGCTGCCACCTGGACCGGGACGTCGCCCTCTGCCGCGCCCTGACGGAGGCGGCGCAGTCACGCCTCACCTACGTCTCCGGAGCGAGGGACGACATCGAAGCCTCGTTCTACGACGGCTTTCGCGAGGCCCTCACCCCGCCCTCGTGGGTCACAGAGGAACGCAAGGCCTACGAAGAGTCGCCATCGGTCTCCACCCCCGACCTCGCCGACGACCTCGACGGAATCGTCGAGCGGGTCCGGGGTGTCACGGGTCGTACCCCCCTCGTCGTCGATCTCACGCGGGACGAGATCGGGATTCCGGTCGTTCGTGTCGTGGCCCCCGGCCTCACCCCCTATGCGCACTGATCCATGAACGAGAACCACTACGTATTCGTCGGCCCCACACTCTCCGCCGAACAGGTGTGCGCTGTCGCCCCTCACGTCCGGGTGCTGCCCCCCGTGAAGGCGGGCGACCTCCTGCGCCACCGCTTCCGGCGGGGGGACGTCGTCGGGATCGTCGACGGCCTCTACATGCAGACCGCATCGGTTCGCCACAAGGAGATCCTCGCCCTCCTCGAAGAGGGCGTGCGGGTCTGGGGTGCGGCGAGCCTCGGTGCTCTGAGGGCGGCGGAGCTCGCCCCCTTCGGCATGAGGGGCGTCGGGCAGGTCTTCCAGGACTACGTCACCGGGGTGATCGACGGCGACGACGAGGTAGCGGTCGTCCATGGCCCGGCGGAGCGGGGTTACCCGGCCCTCACCGAGGCGCTCGTCAACGTGCGCGAGCGGCTGTCCCGCGCGGTGGTGGAGGGAGTGTGCACCCCCGACCAGTCAGCTAGCGTGATCGAGTCGGTCAAGGCGCTGCCGTTCAGCAGGCGCACACCGGAGGCCATCCTCGCCGCCGCGGGCTCTGCAGGTGGGGACGGGGACGACCCGCGAGGGCTATCGGACTTCCTCGCTTCCGACACGGGCAACCTCAAGGCCCGAGACGGCGTCGCCATGTTGCTGGCGATGACGCGGAGCGACCCCCCCGAGGTGGAACCCTCTCTCACCCCCCGGCCCGCCGTGTCGAGAAACATCCTCCTCCGTAGCTGGCTGCACCAAGAGCGGGGCCGCGAGGTGGACGGCGCCGGGCACGTGAGCCGCCATGAGGCGCTCGCCTACTGGCAGGTCATGGGCGTCGACTACCCGGAGTTCGGTCGGCGCTGCGCGGTCCGGGCCCTGGCCTGCTCTCATGGACGCAACAGAGACGCCTCCGACGCCTTCGCCGTCGACGCCGGAGAGGAGGAAGCGGACTTCCGCCGACGGCGCGGCATCCCGACCTCGGATCAGCTCGCCGCCTGGCTGGATGCCAACCTCCTCGACGCCTCTGACCTCCTGCAGTTCCTCCGGGACGACGCCACGCTGAGGAGCATGGGATGCGAGGCACCCCTTGCCTTCGCCCGCGGCGCGCTCACGGGCACCCCCGGAGGCCGCAAGCTCCTCGGCGCGGCAATGGCACACCTCGAGTCGTGCGGGCACGGAATCGACCCTTCCCGGTCGGACACCCAGCTCGCGCCCTGGCTGACGGCGCGGGAGGCCAAGGAACTCGACCCGGAGGAGAGGGTCGTGAGATTCCTGGGCCGAGCGTTCTCCCAGCCCCGCCGTTACCAGTGGCGCGACGTGGTCACGCCTGTCCTCGGGGTCCTCGACAAGATGGGGACTGCCGTGGACGGCTGCGCGGCGGCGCGCCGCGTGAACGGCGAACTCGGCGCTCGCTACCCCGAGTTCGCCGTGAGGAGGCTCTCCAGGTCCCGCGTGATCGACTGGTTCCAGGAGCGCTGGCACGCCGAGTCCTTCAACCTCGCTCTCCTCGAGCGCGGCTTCCAGGGCGTGGACGAATTCCTGTCCCATGCCAGGCCCTTCTACCTCTACGACAAGCTGAGCGAGGCTCGCCCCGAGGCCCGCCTCCTGGACTGAAGCACTCCGGGCCGCTGTGGCGTCCTCCAGCTCGTCTCAGCCCCGGCTGCCCCTCGCCCCCCGGAAGTCCGGCGGCCGCTTCTCCTGGAACGCCCGCATCCCTTCGGCGGCCTCGGGCGTGTCCACGAAGAGGTCCAGGGCCGACATCGCCAGGTTCGAAAGACCCGAGATGTGCTCGCTGTCCGCGTTGAAGCTCGCCTTGAGGAACTTCACGGCGGTGGGGGAGAGGGCCCCCACCTCGGTCGCCCACGCCCGCGCTTCCTCCATCAGCTCTGCCTGGGGGACGACCTTGTTCACGAGGCCCATCGCGGCGGCCTCGGCGGCGGAGTACTGACGGCAGAGGAACCAGATCTCGCGGGCCTTCTTCTCGCCCACGACCCGGGCGAGGTATGCGGTGCCGTAGCCGGCGTCGAAGCTCCCCACCCGGGGGCCGGTCTGGCCGAAACGGGCGGTGTCGGCGGCGATCGTGAGGTCGCAGATGACGTGGAGGACGTGGCCGCCGCCGATCGCGTAGCCGTTCACGGCGGCGATGACGACCTTGGGGATCTGGCGGATCACCTGGTGGAGGTACTCGACCTCGAAGAGCCCGGACTCCGAGGGTCCGTAGTCGCCCGTCTCTGCCCGTTGCTTCTGGTCGCCCCCGGTGCAAAAGGCCCTGTCGCCCTCCCCGGTGAGGACGACCGCGGCGACGTCACCGTCGGCCCAGGCCCGCTTGAAGGCGTGGATGAGCTCCTCGACCGTGCGCGCCCGAAAGGCGTTGTAGCGCTCCGGACGGACGATCGTGACGGTCGCCGTGGTCCCGTCGACCTCGTAGCGGATGTCGGTGTAGTCCATGTCGCGTGTCTAGCCGACGGGCCCGCACGGCACCGACTCCGGACGTCAGACGCTGACGCCGACGAGGCGGCCGATGCCGAAGGTCGCCGCCGCCGCGGCCATGCCTATGAGAAGCTGGCGGAGCCCGCCGAGGCCGGGACTCCGGATCGTGAGGCGAGTGGCCCCCGCCCCGGCGGCGAAGAGAGCCACACCCGAGCCGAGCAGCGACCACCAGAGGCCCTTGGTTGTGAGAAGCCACGGCAGCAAGGGGACCAGGGCCCCGATGACGAATGCGCCGAAGGAGACCAGGGCGGCCTTGACGGGCGAGCCGAGTCCCCCGGGGTCCAGGCCGAGCTCGAGTCGGGCGTGTACCCCCAGGGCGGGCTCGGTGCTGCGGTGGATCTCCGCGGCCACCCGACGGGCGATGTCGCGGGCCACGCCGGTCTCCACGAGGATCTCCGCCAGGTGGTGCTCCTCCTCGTGGGGGAACTTCTCTATGTGGCTCCGCTCGAGGGCGAGCTCACGCTCGAACATCTCACGCTGGGTGCGCATCGACACGTACTCGCCCGCCGCCATCGACAGGGCCCCGGCCACGAGACCGGCGACACCGGCGAGGATGACGGTCTGGCGGGCGCCGGTGCCGCCGGCGACTCCCATCACGAGCGCGAGGTTCGACACGAGACCGTCGGACACGCCGAAGACCGCCGCCCGCACCGTGCCGCTGTTGGGATCCTCGCGGTGTTCGTCCTGGTAAGGCGCCCGGGGAGGCGCACCTGCGACGCTCTTGGGGGTGTCCTCGACCACGCCGCCAGGGTAGCGGCCCGCGGGCGCCGGCCCTCAGGCGCGGTCGAGACGGTCGATGAGGTTGCGGACCTCGGCTTCGCGGAAGCGGCGGTGGCCGCCCAGTGTCCGCAGAGACGGGAGGCGGCCTTCGCGCGCCCAACGGGAAACCGTCTTCCCGCTGACACCGAAGAGTCCCGCCACCTGGGACACGGTGAGCAGTTCCGGGTCCCTGGGGGCGGGCGTGGAGTCGCTCACGTCCCGGGTCACGCGCGACAGCGTAAACCACCCGGGGCGGGGCTGCTCGTGCGCGGCGGAGGCGGGACCCGGAGGGTCTGGGGCGGATCTCAGCGACGGGCCCGTCGGCCCCGACGGGCCCGACGGGCGCTGCGTCGCCCGGCCTTGGCCGCCCGGCACCTCCGGCGCCGCCCCCGGCCCCGGCACGTCACCGGGCGGGCGGAGGCTGCGGCCGGGACGGCCTGGCTCGCCCCGCCCTCGACGGCGGCGAACTGCTGCGTGGCGTAGCACACCTGGGAGAACCGGCCGTCCGGGGAGACGCCGCTGCCCCAGGCGATCCCGAAGTGGGTGAAGCGGGGGTTGAGGATGTTCGCCCGATGCGTGGGGGACTCCATGAGCGCCCGGTGGGCTCCCGGGATGTCACAGCTGCTGATCCAGGCGAGGTTCTCGCCCCACTCCGTGGCGTTCGGGTGAGCGGCGAAGACGGGGTTCGGCCCCGCCGCCTGGTCGCAGGCCGTGCTGTGGCAGAACTGGCCGGTACGAGCCATGAAGGCGTTGTGGAGGGAGGCCTGGGTGTTCAGCGTGCCGAGGGGCGCGAGAGGACGGAGGCCGGCCTGGGCGCGGGCCCCGTTCACGGCCGCCAGCCACTCCGAGGCCGGGTCCGCCGTCGCGGGCGCCGGAGACAGACCCTCGGTGGCGAGACCGAAGGCGACGACGGCGGCGGCGATCGCGACTCGAACCCTGAGGCTGGTTCGACGAGGGCTGCGAAGGAGGGGGTGCCTCGAGTGTTCCATCGCCTGGCTCATCGGCGCGCGCTCCTCCCGTATGAGCGTGCCGGGGCGTGTTCCGGAGATGCCGGGACTCGCGCGGGACGGCGTCCGGTGGCGCGCCCGCGACAGCCGCTACGCCCGGGACCCGGAATGCCGCCCCGCCAAGGGAGGGGCGTATACTCGGCTCCCTCCGGCCCCTAGCGCTGCCCGCCCCGGCCGCCACGACCACTCCTGAGGAGACCGACGCGCGCACATGGTTGCCAAGCTCACGTTCAAGAAGAACGACCGCATCGTGTACCCGCCCCACGGCCCCGTGACCGTCGTCGCGGTCGAGACGAGCGAGGAGTTCGGCCAGAAGCGCCGCTACCTCGTCGCCCGGGCGGACGAAGGCGACCTCGTGCTGCGGGCACCTGTCGACAAGCTCGACGAGATCGGTGTCCGGCCGCCGATGACCAAGAACGCCGCCAAAGAGGTCCTCAAGATCCTCAGCCAGCCCGCCACGGCGCAGTCGGCGCAGTGGTCGCGGCGCTTCAAGGCGCACAACGAGAAGCTGCACTCGGGCGACCCCATCCAGATCGCGGAACTCATCCGCAACCTCGAGCTCGCGGACGCCAAGAAACCGGTGTCGGCGGGGGAGAAGCGCCTCCTCAAGCTCGCCCGTCACAGCCTCGAAGCCGAACTCGCGATCACTTGGGAGATCGAACGCGAGTCCGCCGCCGTGAAGATCGACAAGGCCCTGGCGTCGAACCCGGAGATGACCAAGGCGGGGGACTGACCCAGGAGCGGGGGAGTCCGCCCCGGTCGAGCGCCGCCGGTCGTCGAGCGCCTCGGCTAGCGGGATTCGTCCAGTGCCTCGGCCCCGGCGGGGTCTGACATGGCCGGGAAGTCGCCGGCGACCGCGACGCGCTCGGCGACGACGACCTCCTCCACGCCCTCCGGCCCCCCGGCGACCGCCACGACCTCCTCGACCTGCACCCGGCGCCGGAAGCGTCCGGAGACGGCTCTGGCACCCCTGCGCGCCTGGCGTTTGGCGGACTCGAGCAGGCGGGCCGCCCACGCGAACTCCGTGGCGAGGACGGCGAGGCCGGCGATGATGACGAGCCAGCCCGGCCCGGGCAGGACCAGCAGGGCGATCCCGCCGAGCGCGAGCGTGCTTCCGATCACGAGGATCACGAGACGCTTCGCGTGACGCAGCGTCTGTTTCACTGCGGACACTGGACACCCCCTCGGCGCAGTCGCCCCCCAAAGATATGCCACGCGGAGCCCCGAGGGAGCGCCTCTGTCGAGAAAGCCCGCCGGCGCCGGCCCGACCTCGGACGCCCCGACGCCGGCAGGTCCCGCTCGGACCGCCATAGCCGCCCCCCGCTAGTCGCCCATAATGTACGTTATGTCAAGTCCTGGCTCGGGGGCCCCCGCACCGCCCCTGCCCCGTCTCTCGACTCCCGGTCCCGGGCCGGTCCAATCTGATGCCGGTGGACCAAACTGATGCCGGATCGCCGGGATACCGGGGCAACGGCATCAGATTGCCGGGCCTTCCCGGCGCCACGTCCCCTCAGGGCCCGAGAACCTCGACCCCGGGCACGCCGGCGCGCACCCGGAAGCGGGCGCCGGTGCGGGCCTCGGCGTCGGGGTCGGACGTGTCGACGAGGCGGAACTCCACGAGGGTCTCCTGCGTGGTGACCTCCACGACGGCGTAGCCCTGTTCGAGGAGATTCACGTGACGGAGGTGCCGGTTCGCCCACAGGCAGTAGTCGGCGCCGAAACGGATGAAGCCCTCCGCCCATTCCCGCGGGAGAGGGTCGAAGAGTGCGCGCGGATCGGGGTCGGCCGTGAGCGACCCACCGGAGAACTCCGCCGCCGCGACCGGGGAGGCGGCGTCGTCGTAGTCCGCCGAGAGGTCCCCCGCCAGGAAGAAGTGCGTGTGGCCGGACACGACGACGTTGTCGCCGATCCCCCGCTCGGCGAGGAAGCCCAGGATCTCACGCCTCTCGGCCTGGTAGTCGTCCCAGGCCTCGTTCGGGACGTAGACGCCGGCGTTCCGGGGCCAGTGGGGGTCCAAGAAGCGCATCCAAGGTTCGTCGAGGTCGAGGAGCCGCCAGGGGAGCATGTTGTAGGGACTCCCGAGCAGCCTCCACGCTCCCGACGAGCGCCCGAGGCCGTCGAGCAGCCAGCGCTTCTGTGGCGCCCCCAGGGTCGTGCGACCCGGTTCGGCCATGCGGGCGCCCTCCGGGGTGAACGTGTTCATCTCCTCGATCGCCGGGTCCCGGTATGCCCGCACGTCGAGCACGAACATGTCCGCCAGGGCGCCCCAGGGGAGGCGCCGGTAGGTCCGGTACGGCTCCCGGCGCCCCGGCACCATCGGCATGTAGTCGAACCAGGCCCGCTTCGCCGCCTCCAGGCGCGCCGGGTCTCCGAGGTGGTCGACGCCGTTGTAGAACTCGCCGTCGTCCCACATCGCCACCAGCGGGACGGCGGCGTGGCAGTCCTGCAACAGCGGGTCGGTCTTGAAGCGGCGGTGCACGTCCCGGTAGTCGGCGAGGGTGACGGTGCCCTCGTCGCTCACGTACACGTAGTCCCCGAGGTGGAGGAGGAAGTCCACCCCCTCCCCCGCTATCGCCCGGTGGGCGACGTAGTGGCTCTCGTTGCGCTGCTGGCAGCTCGCGAAGGCGAAGCGGAGACGCCCGGGCGCGGCCTCGGGCCGGGGGGCCGTGCGCAGACGCCCCGTCCGGCTCCTCGCGCCGGCGGCCGTGAAGCGGTAGTGGTACCAGCGGTCGGGTCGCAGGCCGCCCACACGTACGTGGACGCAGTGGTCGTCGCCCGCTGTCGCCGTCACCACTCCCCCGGCGGCGACCCGGGTGAACGCCGCGTCGGCGGCCACCTCCCAGAGGACGTCCACCGGCGCACCGTCCGGCGGTGGCTCCACCCTCGTCCAGACCACGGCGCCGTGCGGGAAGGGGTCGCCGGCGGCGACGCCGAGGGGAAAGGCCGCCGGATCTGCGCCGGCGGCCGCGACCCCGCCCAGGAAAGCCGCCCCCGCCCCCGTGGCCGCGAGACCCCCGAGGAACTCCCGACGGCTCACTTCCCGTGCGGTCGTCCCAGGCACGCCCGCGGCCGGGACGCCCGACGGATCCGCTGTGCCCATACGATCTCCCGACCCAAAGACGACCGCAGGTGACTTCGCAGACGGGGGCGCGAAGTCCTCCCCGGCGGACTCTCAGGACGCCGCCGGGACCCGCGTCCCCGGATCGGGCTCCAGCGCGCCCCCGCGGGCGCGCAGTGGTGCCGCCCGGGGGAGGCGGATCCAGAAGCGGGCCCCGTGGGGCGCCACGTTCTCGACCCCGATCGTGCCGCCGTGAGCGCTCACGATGTTGCGCGATATCGCGAGGCCGAGGCCGCTGCCCTCCCCTCCCCCGGCGGTCACGAAGGGATCGAAGACCCTGTCGAGGAGGTCGCCGGGCACGCCGGGCCCCTCGTCCACGACGGCGACCTCCATGGCATCGACGGTCGTCTTCACCTCCAGACGTATCGTGCTCCCGGGCGGAGCGAACTTCCTGGCGTTCTCGACGAGGTTCCGGAGGACCTGGGTGACGCGGCCCGGATCGGCGTGGAGGGACCCTGGAGTCGGCTCGCCGCTCACCTCCACGCGAAGGCTGTGCGCCGGGGCGAGCTGAGGGAACGCGGCCTGGACCTCCTCGATCAGGGTGCCGAAGTCCACGGGCTCGGGTAGGACCCGGAGAGCGCCCACCTCGTCGCCAATCAGGTCACGCATGTCCTCCACGAGACGGCCGAGGCGGCCGCCCACGACCTCGATACGGCCCAGGAGGTCGTCGACGTCGGAATCGTCGAGCTCGTGGCGGCGCTGGCGCAGCGTCTGGGCGAAACCGGTGACGACGGTCGCCGGCGTCCGCAGCTCGTGCACGACCGCTGCCGCGAAGTCGTCCTTCGCCCGGGCGAGGCGACGCAGCTCCTCGTGGGCCGCCTCGAGCTCGCCCACCCGCGCCGAAAGCTCCTCGTTGCGCTCGGCGAGTTCCTCGGACACGGTCCGGAGGCTGCGCAGGAGCCGCAGCGAGAGACGTCCCCCCGAAAGGGCGACGAACGCGAAGCCGGCGACGAGTGCCACCCGCTGGAGGCCGGAAGTGAGGATGACGGCGGTGAAGACGATCGGAGCCCCCAGCATCGCCGTGAGGGCGAAGGGGAGCACCTGCACCCGCCGGTCCGCCCTATGCGCGGGAGGGTTCTCCGGACGCACCTGAGAGGCGAGGCCGATGGCGGCGTGGCCGAAGACCCACAGCGGCAGCCAGGCCCACAGGTAGAAGTCGACGGCGGTCACGATCACGCCGCAGAGGCCGGCCAGGTACCCGATCACGAGGGGAAGCCGGATCCCGCCGAGGCGGCCCTCCGCGTAGACGGCGACCTGTACACCCACGGCGAGAAGGAGGTAGAGCGAGAAGTAGGTGAAGTCGAAGACCCTGTCGTATCCCTGCCCGGCGGTCGCCTTCAGGATCCAGGGAACGGCGAAGGCCCCTGTGGGGAGGGCGTAGGTGAGAAGGAGACTGGGGAGGTCCCAGCCCACGGTGGCGAGGCGGGCGACACCCCGGCGCACGCTGTCACGGGCGAGACACCAGGTGGCCACGCAGCTGAAGACGATGGCGAGCCAGAAGAAGAAAGCCGCCAGGGTCATCTCGGGGAAGGCGCCCGTGCGCAGCTGCGCCCACAGGTTCGTGAGGTCGCCGGCGGCGTTGCACAGGAGCGACAGGAGTACGGACGTCCACAACGCCCGCAGTCCGGGCCGGGAGATCCGGCGCAGGACGAGGGCCGCCGAGCCCAGGGACACGACGGCGGCGGCGGCGATCGCCACGACCTCGCGGGCGCGCACGGGCGTGGCGACGACAACGCCCGCGGCGAGAACCGTGACCCCGCCGGCGCACACCATGGCGGTGCCGGAGGTGAAACCCCGGGCGCCACGCTCAGGAGACGCTCGCTTCACGTCACGCCTATCGGCCGACAGGGCCCCATCGTGAGTCCCGGGCTGCGCTGGGGCTGCCCTTCGGGACGCTCCCGGACCGGGCAAACGCCTCAAGTCCCGCCTGTTCCGACCGATGCAGCGTGCTGGAGACCCTCAACCCGCACACACAGAGGTGATCGATGGGCAGATGGAGTCGCAGCGTCGACCTTCTCAAGAAGAGCTGGGGTGTCCTGCGCGAGGACAAGGAGCTCATGGTGTTCCCGATCCTGGCCTCGATCGGGGCTCTGGTGGTCCTCGCTCTGTTCGCCGCCCCCGTCGTCGCCGTCTTCGTCGGCAAGGGAGAGTCCGTGGGCAGCAAGCTCCCAGTGTGGATGTACCCGGTGATCTTCGCCTTCTACGTCGTGTCCTTCACGGTGACGAACTACTTCGGCGCCGCGCTCATCGGGGCGGCGAACATCCGCCTCGAGGGTGGGAACCCGACGCTGCGCGACGGCTTCCGGATCGCCAACAGCCACTTCGGCGCCGTCCTGGCTTGGTCGGTCGTGGCCGCCACAGTCGGTCTCGTCATTCAGGCCATCCAGCAGCGGGCCGGTGTCGCCGGGCGTATCGCGGGTGGTCTCGCCGGGGTCGCCTGGTCCCTCGTCACCTTCCTCGTGATGCCGGTGCTCATCTTCGAGGGCGTCGGCGTGCGTCAGGCCCTGAAGCGCTCCGCCCACCTCTTCAAGGAGCGCTGGGGGGAGCAGGTGATCGGTCAGGCCGGCATCGGGATCGTGGGCGGGCTCCTCATGCTGGCCGGCGTCGCTGTGATCGCCGCCGGGGTCGCTGTCGCGGTTGCCGTGACACCCATCCTCGGGGTGGCGATCGCCGCCGTGGGCGTGGTCTACGTCCTCGTGCTCGGCTGCCTGCTGCGGGCCATGAGCGGGATCTTCAACGTCGCCCTGTACCGCTTCGCCGCCACAGGCGAGGGCACGAGCGTGTTCACGACAGAGGAGCTCGCCGGGACGTTCCACCCCAAGGGGATGCGCTGAGGGGACGTCTCCCCGGCGCGTCGCCGGACCCGAGCCTGGCTAGCCTGTGCCGGGCGATGATCGTCCCCCCCGGAGCACCGCACGCTGCCGCCGCCGCTGCACGGGAGTCCTTCCCTGCCACCGTCGATGCACTGCGCGACCTCGTCGCCATTCCCAGTGTGAGCGCCCCTGGCTTCGATCCGGCCGAGGTGACACGCTCGGCGGACGCCTCCGCCACGGTTCTGGAGGCAGCGGGCCTCCCGGACGTCCGCCTCCTCGAGATCCCGGGCGCGCCGCCGTACGTGACCGGAGCGTGGACGGGCGCCCCCGGGGCCCCCACCGTCCTGCTGTACGCGCATCACGACGTGCAGCCCGCGGGCATCGCCGAGAACTGGACCACTCCCCCGTTCCGGCCCGACGAGCGCGACGGCCGCCTCTACGGGCGGGGCAGCGCCGACGACAAGGCCGGCGTAGTCGCGCACGCCGCCGCCGTCTCCGCCTGGCTGGAGACCGCCGGCGCCCTGCCCGTGAACGTGAAGGTCGTGATCGAGGGCGAGGAGGAGACCGGTTCCACTCACCTGGAGGAGTTCCTGGAACGCCACGGCGCCGACCTCGCCGCCGATGTCATCGTCCTCGCCGACGCCGGCAACTGGCGGGTGGGCACCCCCGGGATCACGTACTCCCTGCGGGGCCTCGCCGACCTCGTCGTGGCGGTGCGGGCCCTCGACAGCCCCGCCCACAGCGGCCTCGCCGGCGGATTCGTGCCCGACCCCGTGCTCGGCCTTGCCCGCATGCTCGCCGGTCTCGTGGACGACAGCGGCGACGTCGCCGTTCCCGGCTTCGGCGCCGACGCCCGCGTCCCCTCGGCGGCTGAGCTCGCCCGCATCCGGTCGCTCCCCGACCCCGACGCCGGCCTCCGGCGGGCCTTCGGGGTCCGTCCGGGTGTGGTGACGGCGGGCGGCGACGGGCCCCCCACGGTCTACGAACGCCTCTGGCTCACCCCGACGGTCACGGTCGTGGGGTTCGACTCTCATCCCATAGCGGGCTCCTCCAACCAGGTGGTGGCGGCCGCGTCGGCCCGTCTCGGCATCCGCCTCGCCCCAGGGCAGGACCCCGCCCGGGCTGTGGGGCTGCTGCGGGACCACCTCGCGGCGAACGTGCCCTGGGGTCTCGAGGCCTCTTTCGCCGTGGGCGAGGCCGCCCCGGGGTGGGTGTGTGAGCCCACGGGTCCCGCATTCGAGGCCGCCGGGGCCGCCCTCACGACCGGTTTCGGGAAGGCCCCCGTGCTCATGGGAATGGGGGGGTCCATACCCTTCGTGGGGCCCTTCGCCGCCGCGTTCGGCGGCGTCCCGGCACTCCTCGTCGGCCCCGGCGACCCCTCCAGCCGGGTCCACGGAGAGGACGAGTCTGTCGACCTCGACGACCTCCGCAAGCTCGTCGAGAGCGAGGTCCACCTCCTCGCCGAGATCGCCGCCCGCATGTAGAGGCGACACCGGGGCGGCGGTCCCCGAGCACACCTTTTCCTCAGGTTCTCCTACTTGTGGTTCGCGGGCGCCATGGCCGACGATGTCCGTGGAGGTGAACGAAGATGTGGGTGTGGGCGGACGACCTGGCAGCGGAGCTGGAGCGACGGGGCGAGACGTCGGTCGCGCTCCGGCTCCGGGGCGTGTGGGCGGCCCGGCGCCTGGGCACGCCTCTGGCGGAGGCGGACGCCGACACCCTCGCCGGCCTCGCAGACCTCCTCACCGGCGCCCCTGCATGGCGGGCACGGATTCAGTCGTTGTCGGCCTCCCAGAGCACGACGGCGGTCTCCCACTCGAAGGCGAGGTCGTCAGGGACGTAGAGGTGCTGGTGGTGCTCCGCCCAGGCCGCCACCGGGGCTTGGGACCCTACGGCCGCCAGCATCCGTCGGCCGGTCCAAGGATGCAGCCAGTACAGGGCGAAGCGTTCCCGCAGACCCCTGGGACGGACCCGTCCGCAGGGATCGGCCCGCACCTGTTCCCAGACCCCCCGGGACCAGTGCTCGGCCGTGACGGGCAGGAAGCGGCGCACGAGCGTCGCCACCGCGCGACCCACGGGGCCGAGACGGCAGTCCATCTTGCCCACGTCGTGCAGGAGAGCGGCGCGCACCGCGAGGGGGTCGTCTGTGCGCTCCGCCACCAGGGCCCCGACGCCGGCGGCGTGGCGCTGGTCGAAGTCCGCCAGCCTCGAGAACAACGCCCACTCCCCTTCGGTGAGGACGGTGCGCGCCCAGGCGAGCCTGTCCGGTGAGGGTCCTCCGGATCGCACGGAAACGAAGAAGCGGCCGGCGAGGTGTTCGTAGGGGGTCCGGGCGCCCCTCACCCTCCACGAACGCGGGCGGGGGGGATCGTGGGGTCGCCGGAGCGGCGGGGACTCAGGCGCCGTCGCTGGCGGCACAGGCGCGACAGAGCTTGGCCGAGGGCAGGGCCTCGAGGCGGGCGGCGGCGATCTGCCCGCCGCAGTGCTCGCACGCGCCGTAAGTGCCCGCGCCGATCTTGGTGAGAGCCGACTCGACGTCCGCGAGGCTCTCGCGGAGCTTGCCGGCGAGGGTGATGAGCTCGCCCTTCTCGGCCGTGACGGCGCCGGAATCCGCGAAGCCCTCGTCCGTGCCCAGGTGCAGTGACTCCCCGCCCGGGTCTACGCCGAGCTCGCGGAGGCGGCTCACGAGCCCGTCGCGCTCCTCGGTCAGTTCGATGCGAATGGCCTCGAGATCGGGCACGGGAATCCTCCAGGGAGATCCGGTGGGCCGCAGCGACCAGGCCCCGCGGAAGAACGCGCGAACTCACCAGACGTGCGTTTGTGTCCTGGATGATAGCCGGACGCCTCCTCGGCAGTGTCCCGAGGATCACGGACCCACGGGCGACGCCGTCTCCTACGCGTGACGCGCCCTGGGGTGCGCGTCCATGAAGACTTCGCGGAGGCGGCGCTGGCTCACGCGGGTGTAGATCTGCGTCGTCGTGATGCTGGCGTGGCCCAGCATCTCCTGCACGAGGCGGATGTCGGCGCCGTGCTCGATCATGTGCGTGGCACAGCTGTGGCGCAGGACGTGGGGCGTGAGGCGGGCCCCGAGTCCGACCCGGTCCCCGTAGCGGCGCACGATCTGCCAGCACCCCTGGCGGGAAAGCCGGCCGCCCCGCTGGTTCAGGACCAGCGCCCGCCCGGAAACCCGGTCGCGGACGAGTTGGGGGCGGGACCGCACGAGGTACTGCTCCACGGCGGCGCCGGCGTAGCTCCCGAGGGGCAGGACGCGCTCCTTGCGGCCCTTGCCGAAGCAGCGCACCACGGCCCTGTCGAGGTCGACGTCGTCGACGTCGAGGCCGCACAGCTCCGAGATCCTCATGCCCGTGCCGTAGAGCAACTCCAGGATCGCCCGGTCCCGCAGCAGCGCCGGCCCGCTCCCCGTGACCGCGCCGAGCAGGTCCGCCACCTCGTCCTCGTCGAGCGCCTTGGGGACGGCCTGGGGGAGCTTCGGCGACACCGTGAGCTGTGTGGGGTCTGACTCCAGGAGGCCCTCGTCCACGCAGAAACGGTGCAGGCTGCGCAGGGCAGCGAGGTGGCGGGCGACGCTGGGAGGACGCAGGGGACGGTCTCCCCGGCCCAGGGACTGCAGGAACGCCGCCACGTCAGCGGGCCCCACCTCCCCTGGGGAGAGACCGGCGGCGCTGAGGAACGCCACGTAGCGGCGCAGGTCGCGGCGGTAGGCGGCGAGCGTGTTCGGAGACAGGCCCCGCTCCACGCTCAGCCAGTCGGCGTGGAGCGCGAGGAGCCGGTCGAAGCCGACGGCGTCAGCCGCCCCGGAACGCGTCGGTGAGTGTGACAACCTGGCGGCCGAGCGTATCCGCGACGGCGGCGTTCGTCACCTCCCCGCCGGCGAACTGCACGCCCGGCCCGAGGGCGGGGCGCCTGGCCACGGCCCCGGCGAGGTCACCGGCCGCGAGTGCCTCCAGATAGGGCAGGGTGGCATTCGTGAGGGCGTACGTGGACGTGTGGGGCACGGCGGCGGGGATGTTGCCCACGCCGTAGTGGACGACGTCGTGCAGGACGAAGACAGGGTCGTCGTGTGTGGTTTCGCGCGACGTGGCGATGCAGCCCCCCTGGTCGATGGAGACGTCGATCACGACGGACCCGCGCCGCATGGCCCGCACCGTGTCCTCTCGCACGACGACGGGCGCCCGCTCCCCTGCCCGCAGCACGGCGCCGATGACGAGGTCCGCGCCCGTGACGTACTCGTGGACGGCCGCCTTGCTCGACGCCATCGTGACGACTCGGCCCCTGTGCTGGAGGTCGAGGAGCCGGAGGCGGTCGGCGTCGACGTCCACCACGACGACATTGGCCTCCATACCGGCGGCGATCTGGCAGGCGCTCATGCCCGCCATCCCGGCCCCGAGGACGACCACGTTGCCGGGGCGCACACCCGTGACCCCGCCGAGGAGGAGACCCCGTCCGCCGCTCGCCCGCTCCAGGAAGTGGGCTCCGATCTGGGGGGCGAGGCGACCGGCGACCTCGCTCATCGGGGCGAGGAGGGGGAGGCGGCCGTCCGGGAGTTGCACCGTCTCGTAGCCGACACCGGTCACCGAGCGTTCCAGAAGGGCCTCGCCCACGGCGGGGTAGGCGGCGACGTGGAGGTACGTGAAGAGGATGACGCCGGGACGGAGGCAGGCGATCTCGGACGCCAGCGGTTCCTTGACCTTGCAGACGAGGTCGGCCTCCCCCCAGATCGTGTCGGCGTCGGGCACGATCACGGCCCCGGCGCCCCGGTACTCGTCGTCGTGGATCGTGGAGCCCTCGCCCGCGCCGGTCTCCACGAGGATGCGGTGACCGGCCTCTGCGAGCTCGTGCACGCCCGTGGGCGTGATTGCCACGCGGTTCTCGCCCGGTTTGATCTCGCGGGGCACACCCACGATCACGGCTGCCCCCCGCCCTGGCGGTCACGCTCGGCGAGGAGGGGGCGGTGTCTCACCCGTCGACGGTGACGTCCAGCATGGACCCGCCGTCCGCGGCGAGCACGTCAGGGGGGGCGCCGCGGCCCCGGGCGGCGGG
>CAYJLW010000008.1:41364-43049 GCA_964370965.1 uncultured Acidimicrobiia bacterium
CCCCCCCCCGCGCGGGCGCCCCCCCCCCCGGCCCCCGCCGCGCGCGGCCCCCCGGCCGGGGGGCGCGCGGCGCCCGGCGGCGGCGGCCTCCACGAAACGGTGGAAGAGCGGGTTCGGCCGGTTCGGGCGCGACGTGAACTCGGGGTGGAACTGCGTGGCCATGAAGAACGGATGCTCGGGAAGCTCGATGATCTCGACCAGGCGGTTGTCGGGGGAGATCCCGGAGCAGACCAGGCCGGCGTCCTCGAGTTGGCGGCGGAACCTGGGGTTCACCTCGTAGCGGTGCCGGTGGCGCTCGTAGACCACGAGGTCGCCGTAGGTGGCCGCCGCCCGTGTGCCGGGCAGCAGTCGACACGGGTACGCGCCGAGGCGCATGGTGCCGCCGAGGTTCTTCACGTCGCGCTGCGTGGCCATGAGGTCGATCACCGGGTACTGCGTGTGCGGGTCGAACTCGGCGGAGTTCGCACCGACCATGCCGGCGACGTTGCGGGCGAACTCGATGACGGCGCACTGCAGGCCGAGGCAGAGACCCAGGAACGGGACGGCGTTCTCCCGGGCGTGGCGGACGGCGGCGATCTTGCCCTCGACACCGCGCACGCCGAAGCCGCCGGGAACGCAGATGCCGTCGAGGCCGTCGAGGCGGTCGCCCGCCAGGAGGCCCTCGGTCTCATCGGAGGTGATCCAGACGATCTCGGGGCGGACGCCGACCGCGAAGCAGCCGTGGCGGATGGCCTCGACGACGGAGAGGTAGGCGTCGGGGAGGCCGACGTACTTGCCCACGAGACCGATGCGCACCACCTCGGTGGCGGCCTCGGCCCGCCGGCACATCGCCTCCCACTCGACCATGTCGGGTTCGCCCGTCTCGAGGTCGAGGAGGTCACAGAGGATGTCGTCGAGGCCTTCCTCGCGCAGCACGAGCGGGATCTCGTAGATGTTGGGGGCGTCCACGGCGGAGACCACGGCAATCTGGTCGACGTCGCAGAGAAGGCTGATCTTGCGCTTCACGTCAGCGGAGAGGGGCCGGTCCGAGCGGCACACGATGGCGTCGGGCTGGATGCCCCGGGAGCGCAGCTCGGTCACAGAGTGCTGCGTGGGCTTGGTCTTCTGCTCCTCGGAGGGCCCCAGGAACGGGACGAGGGTGACGTGGACGTATGCGACGTTGTCGCGCCCGACGTCCTTGCGGATCTGGCGGATCGCTTCGAGGAACGGGAGGATCTCGATGTCGCCCACCGTGCCGCCGATCTCGGTGATGACGACGTCTACGTCGGGGGCTCCGAGCTCCAGGATGCGGGCCTTGATCTCGTCGGTGATGTGCGGGATGACCTGCACGGTCTGGCCGAGGTACTCCCCGCGGCGCTCCTTGGCGATCACGCTGGAGTAGATCGCCCCCGTCGTGGCGTTCGACTCCCGCTGGAGACTCTCGTCGATGAAGCGCTCGTAGTGGCCGAGGTCGAGGTCGGTCTCGCCGCCGTCGTCGGTGACGTAGACCTCGCCGTGCTGGAAGGGGTTCATCGTCCCCGGATCGACGTTGATGTAGGGGTCGAGCTTCTGCATCGTCACTCGCAGGCCCCTCGCCACGAGGAGCCGGCCGAGGGACGACGCCGTGAGCCCCTTGCCGAGGCTCGACGCCACACCACCGGTCACGAAGACGTGCTTGGCCATCCGTTGGGACTGTAGCAGCGGCC
>CAYJLW010000008.1:43149-89475 GCA_964370965.1 uncultured Acidimicrobiia bacterium
ACACCACCGGTCACGAAGACGTGCTTGGCCATCCGTTGGGACTGTAGCAGCGGCCTCGCTCCGGTCGGCGCATCGGCTCTCACATGGGGCGCTTGGCGTCCTGCAGGCCTCGCCGCCGGACATGAGCTCGAGCCCATGTCGAGCACCCGAGCTCACGAGCCCGCCGGGGGCCGCCTTCCCGCTCGGTCCAGCCACCGGAGCGGGGGAACGGCGTCGACGACCCGGCTGAAGCTCACGAGCTCCGAAAGGAGGTTGGCGCCGAGGACGAGGCCGAGGAGGACGAGCTCCGTGGTGCGCCCCGAGACCTCCACGGCGAGGTACCCGAGGGATGCCCCGACGACGTTGGCGCCCACGTCACCGAGCATGGTGCGTTCCCCGAGGTCCGCGGGGAGCAGGGCCCATGCCGCCCCCAGCGGCGGGGCCACGGCAGCGGCCGCCGCCTCGCCGTGGCCGTAGACGAGCAGGGGCACCCCGGCGAGGACGGACGCCTTGAGGAGCCGACCCGGCGCCCGGTCGAGGAGGTTGGCGAGGTTCGCTGACAGCGCGACCAGCGCCGCCCCCACGAGCAGCCACACCCAGTCGCGGGCCCGGGGGGCGACGACGACGGCGGCGACGGCACCCCCGCCCAGGAGCTTCGCCAGGCCCGTGGTGAGGCGCCCCCGGCGGGCCGCCCGCACGTGGCCCCGGAAGCCCCGGTCGCCCCCGCTGCCGAGGAGGTCGTCGAGGAGGCCGAGAAACCCGAAGCCCGCTGTGAGGGCGAGAGCGGGCAACTCCACGGTGGCGACGCGCAGGCGGGCGACCTCCCCGACCGCTGCCAGGCGCCACACGGCGATGCCCGCCTGCACGGCGAGGGCGGCAAGGACGATCGCCGTGCCCCCCGCGACGGGCACCTGGCGGCCGGCGTAGTTCTCGCGCAGCAGCGGCCCGGCCGTGAGCCAGTCGCGCCCGGCCCGCCACACGAGGGCGCAAGCCAGGGCGCCTCCGACGAGGCCGGCGAGGAGGCGGGCCTCGTTCACCCGGCCCCCTCGGCGACGGTGAGCTCCGGTTCCACATCAGGTTCCGGGACCCCCCCCCACGGTGCCGTCCTCAGGTACAGCAGGACCGGGATCACGATGCCGAGCATGGTGGCGGCGATGGCGATCCCGGAGTCGTTGAGGAGCGCCCCGAGGACGGCTGTCACGAGGACACCGAGAAGGCCCTGGGTGAGGGGCGGGTAGCGGTCGTACACCGCACGCAGGCCGGGTTGCTGGGTGGAGAGGACCGCGAGGGCGATCAACGCGACGGGGACGACGAGGACGAAGACCGACGACGTGAGAATCGACCAGCTCGTCACCAGCTTGCGCTGCACGACGAGGGCGAACGGTGCCAGGTCGCCGCTGAGGATCGCCTCTGCCAGCCGACCCAGGTGCGTCCGGGAGGCCGCCGGGCGGGCGAGGTCGACGGCGGCGAACGCCACCACGGCGAAGACGAGCACCCCGAGGGACCACAGCGCCAGGCGCCAGTTCACCCGCCGCCGGGACAGGAGCAGCCAGGTCACGGCGAGTGCGGGCACACCGGCCAGGACGCCCCCGACGTCGGCCCCCCAGCCGGGCATGCCGTCGACGACGACGAGGCCGGCGAAGAACGCCGCCACCCCCGTCATGGCCCGCCTGGTGTTCCCCACGCGCACGAGAACGAGGGTCGCGCACAGGATCCCGGAGGCGAAGAAGAGCGAGAAACCGTTGTTGGAGAACCCCGAGAAGCGCCCCGCCACGATCGGGGAGTAGCCGAAGGGGGAGTTGAACCCGAGCCAGCTCCCCGTGACGACGTCGAGGGCGAGGAGGACGACCATGAAAGCCGTCACCGCCAGCACCCGCAGGGGCGCCCAGCGCCGGGGCAGCGCCCAGGCGCCCCCGGCGACGGCGAGGCCGACGGCGCCCACGACGACGAGGGAGACCGGGGTCTTCCAGCCCTGGAAGGGGAGGATGCGCAACAGGAACATCGCCGCCGGCGTGGCAAGGAGCCAGAGGGAGAGGAACGCCAGTGCGGGAGACGCCTCCCGGCCCCGGAGGTGGAAACCGGCCATCAGGTACACGAGGGCCTGGAGGAGGATCCAGGCCACGGTCAGGGGGGTGAGCATCTGCTCGCGCCGCACGGACTGACGGTTCATGAGCACCAGCGCGTCGAGGTCCGGGGGCACGGCCGTGGACTCGATGACGCGCCCGGACATGTCGTCGGGGGCCTCGACGCCGAGGGCGTCCAGGATCGTGGGGGCGACGTCGGGCAGCGTGACGACCCCCGATCGTGAAGTGCTGGGTGAGGTGAGCATCCCGGGTCTCACCCCGGGGCCCGCCATGGCGAACAGCGTGAGCTCCTCGCGCTCGCCGGACGCCGCCGGGGACATGAGGACGAAGAGCGAGCGATCGAGGTCGACCCGTTCGAGGAGGCCCCCGAGAAGCTCGTCGGCCCGCCGTAGTGCCCGGCGGTCGACGGCGGCCGCCTGCCCGGGAAGGGCGAGGGGGCGGGCCCTCTCGACGCGCGCGAGGTCCGACGCCTCCACGACGACCGCGGCGGCCACGTCACGGACTGCGTCGTAGCGCCGCAGGACCTCCGCCACGTCGAGGCGGACGCCGTAGGGCCAGTCGGGGTCCTCGACCAGGAGACCCTCGCTCACGCTGCCGCACGCCACGGTGCCGAGAGGATCCATCACCGCCAGCGCCAGGCCGCGTCCGAGCTCCACGCCCACGGTCTCTGTGGTCGACTTGGTGCGCGGATCGACCGGGGGCGGCTCGGCCGCCTCGAGACGGCTGGCGCTCGACAGGGCGGGGCCGTCACCGTTGCCGAGAGCCGCCGTCTTCAGGCCCGCGGAGGCGAGGGCTCCTCCGAGCGCGCCGGCGACGGCACCGTAGAGGCGCTCCTCGTTCGCCCTCACGACGTCGGCGACACCCACTTGGAGCACGGCGGCGTCCGAGGAACGTCCGGTCCGCCGGCGGTAGGTCTCCGCCGCCGTGGAGTTGTCGACCGCCTCGTTGCGGTTGAACGCCGCTCCGGAGAGCGCACCGGCGTCCGCTCGGGCCCCGGCGCCCAGGGTCGCGTAGCCCCGCCCCAGCGTGGTCCGCGACGCCGCCGTGCGCACCGAGAGGTTCCCCACTGCCGCCCGGTCCAGGAACGCGGTCAGGTGCGGGAGGCGGAGCGCAGTGGCGTCTTCCCAGGTCGTGTGCGGCCAGGACAGGACCACGACGGTCTCGGCGCGCGCGTGCGCACGGGTCCCGGCGCGCGGCGTGCCGGCGCAGCTCTCCGCCCCGGCCGGGACCGGGGCGCTTCCCACGACTCCGGCCGCGACCGCGCCGAGGAGCAGCGTTGCCCGCAGCACACCCTTCACTTCTGCAGCACCTCCCGGTAGACGACCTCGAAACGGTCGAGCATCGCCGCCACCGTGAAGTCGGCGGCCACCTTCGCTCTCGCCCCGGCCCCGAGACGGGCACGCTCCCCGGCGTCCCGGGCGAGGCCGGCGAGGGCGTCCGCGAGCCCGGCGACGTCGCCCACGTCCACGAGCACGCCGGTGCGTCGCGGCTCCACGAGCAGGGGGATCCCCCCCGTGCGGGTGCCCACGAGGGGCAGGCCCGCCCACGCAGCCTCCTGGAGGAACAGCGCCACGGCCTCCCATGCCGAGCTCAGGACGGCGACGTCGGCAGCGGCGGCGAGGTCGGCGACGTCCCGCCGGGCACCGAGGAGGCGCACCGGGGCCGCCGTCTCCGCGACGAGGGCCGAGAGCTTCTCCCGGTCCGGGCCGTCCCCCGCCAGGAGCACCTCAATGGTGTCCGCGCCCACCCGGGCGGCCGCCCGTACGAGGTCCCCGAGGCGCTTCTGCGGGTGCAGGCGGGCCGCGCAGAGGGCCACCACGGCGTCCGGGGCGATGCCGAGGTCGGCGCGCACGTCCTCTCTACGGCGCGCCGGCACCGGAGGGTCCAGGGCACACGTGACCGTGACGGCGCCGGGGCCGAGTCGTGCGGTGATGTCGGGGGACGCACCCACGGCCCTGTCGGCGTGGCGGCCCAGCCAGGGCTCTGCCCGCCGGGCGAGGCGCCAGGCCCGCCCCGCCGTCTCGGGCAGGACGAGGTTGTGCAGGGACGCGACGACCGGGGCGCGGGCTCTCCTGGTGACGACGACCCCGGCACGGAGGCCGTGGACGTGACAGACGTCCGTCTCGGCGAGGAGGGGCCGGAGGGCCTTGGCGGCGGCGGGTGCGTCCGCCCAGCGCCCGGGCAGGGACACGGGGACGAACCGCTCCCCCAGCCCGGCCATGGCGCCCTCGCGGAGGTCCGCGGGACCGGCGACACGGACGTCCCAGTCCCGGGCGACGAAGCCGTCGGCGAGTTGGCGGACGTGGCCGCCGATGCCCCCGGTGGACGGCCCCAGCGCCAGCAGGAGCCGGCTCACGTCAGCCTGCCCGACAGCAGGCCCCACTGCGGCGCCCGGAGGACCTTGGCGGCGGCGAGGTACACGGCGAGGCCGGCGGCGCCCCCGGCGACGCAGGCCGCCGCCAGGGCCCACCGCCCGTCGCCCGCCGCCGCGGTGACGCGCCCCGCGAGGCCCCACGCCACGACGGCCATGAGCCCAGCGCCGGGCAGGCAGCGGAGGGTGGCGGCGGCGGCGCTTCCGAGCGTGGCGGCGTCGAGGCCGCGTGCCGCGACCACGCCGGCGGCGACGAGGTAGGCGAGCGCCGTCCCGAGGCCCAGTGCCGCGACCTGCCAGAGACCTCGGGTCGCGAAGACGAGGCCGAGCATGAGGCCGGTACCGAGCGTGAGGCCGGCGGCATTCGCCACGGTGGGCAGGCGGGTGTCGTGGCGGGCGTACGCGACGCGCGTGAGAGCGAGGAACCAGCAGTAGCCGAGGACTGCGAGGCCGAAGGAACGCAGGTGCACGGCGAGCTCCCGGGTGCCGGCCGCTGTCATGTTGCCGATCCGGAAGACCCCGGACGCCGGCTCCGCGAGGGCGACCATGGCCACGCCGACAGGCAGGACACAGAACGCCACGTTCCCCAGGAGCCGGGCCGCCTCGGCGGCGAACCCGGCGCGGTCGCCCTCACGCTGCAGACGGGCGAGCGCCGGGAAGGCAGCCGTCGCCAGCGGCGTGGCGAAGAGGGCGAAGGGCAGCAGGAAGAACGCCCAACCGACCTGGAACGGGACCACGTTCGTGCGGTTCGAGAGCACGACCATGACCATGAGGCCCACCTGGTTCAGTCCCACGTAGCCCGCCGCGTAGAGGCCGAGGCGGGCGACGCGGCGCAGGTCGGGGTTGTGACGGTCCAGGGTGGGACGGAGCCGGAAGCGGCTGCGGCGCACGGCGAGCACCTGGGGCAGGGCGAGGAGGACGACGCCCACCGTGGTCCCGACGCCGAGCAGCAGGCCGCCTGACGTCGTGACGGTCCCTCTTGCGGTCTCCCCGAACCACCGGCCGTACGCGAAGTAGACGGCGATCACGCAGACGTTGTTCCAGATCGGTGCCGCCGCCCCGGCGAGGAAGCGGCGTTGCGCGTTCAGCACGCCGGTACACACCATGGCGACAACGTAGAAGAACACCTGCGGGAGGAAACAGCGCAGGAAGAAGGCCCCCTGGGTGACCTTCGCCGCCCGATCCGCGGCGTCGGGGTCGGCGACGAAGAGGAGCCGGGCGAGCGGGTCGGCGAGGACGACCCCGGCCAGGACGACGACGGCCATGGCCCCGAGGGCAAAGCCGAGGACGGCCCCGGCGAGGCGTTCGGCGTCCTCTCGACGCTCTTCGTGGAGGCGGGCCACCAGGGTGGGGATGAGCACCGCCGACAGGGTGCCCGCGGCGACGAGCTCGAAGACGAGGTTCGGCAGCGAGTTGGCCGTCTGGTAGGTGTCGCCCAGGAACGTGGAGCCGAGGACGGCCGAGACGACGACGATGCGTACGAAGCCCCCGAGGCGGCTCACGAGCGTGACTGCGGACATGAGGGCCCCCGAGCGCCGCTGCGCGGCTGCACTGTCGAGCGCGGCGAGCTCCGCGGGATCCGTAGTCATGCCGGGGCGAGGTTAACGGCTGGCCTTCCCCCGGTCGCGGCGCCCCCGGGCCTGCCCCCCCCGTGACCTCTAGCCGGCGACGCGCTCGGGGAGGAGACGCTCGGCGCCGGGGCCGGTGCCGTAGGCGCCGAAGATCCCGGCCGGGGCCTGGGAGAGAGCCACCACGGCGGTGAAACGCCCGATCGAGCCTTGCACGTCGTCCACTGTGGACATCGTGGCGACAGCGGCGGCGTCCCCCCGGATCGCCCTGATGTAGAACGGGTCGGCGGATCGCGCCTGGGCGGCGAGCGCCCGCTTGGAGGGCGCGATGTTGGTGGTGAGCGGCACGACGAGCTCTTCGTCGGGCACCTTGGACTCGTCGTTTCCGACGACGACCACGTAGGGCTCGGCGCCTCCCGCGGCGTTGACGTCACCCTGCTGGTCGTCGATGCGCTGGAACTCGACGAATCCGTCCGACTCCAGGCGTCCCAGCAAGTTCACCTGCGCGTCCGCGTTCACCTTGGCGGCGGCGTCGCCCGTGGGCTGGATGCGTCCCAGGCGCACTGCGAGGCCGATCGCGCTGTAGGACCAGAGGGTCGCCGTCTCGGTGTCGGGCGCCCCCAGGGCGAGCTTGAGCTGCTCTCTCGCCGTCTGGCGGCGGAGCTCGAACTTGTCTGTGAGCCAGAGGATCCCGGGAACCGACGCTCCCGCCTGACGCATGATCGTGGCCACGCCTTCGGGTACCGACGTGTCCTGGCCTTTGGGGCTGACCACGATCACAGTCTTGCCGGCGAGGCGACCCCCCACGAAGAAGGGGACCCCCTGCGCCGCGAACTCGTCCCAGACGCCGACCTCCTGTTCGGCTGCCCGGCGGTCCTTGCGCTCCTGTTTCACCTCGCGGTCGAGGCTGTCGAGCTGGGACTCGAGCCTGGTCACGATCGCCCGGTCGACGACTGTCGTGCCCATGAGCACCCCGACGCCGATGGCGAGGAACACGGCAACGATGCTCACGAGGTGGTAACGGAAGCTGATCACGGCTTCACCCGAACAGTCGGTCGACGATGTTGGTGAGCTCGATCCAGATCCCCTTCAGGAAGACCTGGAACGGCTCGGAGACGGCGATCACGATGAGCATCGTGACGAGAGCGGCGGCGACGAGCAGAGCGATGTCGCTCTTTCGCACCCGTCCCTGGTAGAGGCGGTTCACGCCCTTGGCGTCGACGAGCACCGGACCCACACGGAGGCGGGTGAGGAACGTCGACGCCATCCCCGACCGGCCCTTGTCGAGGAACTCCACCATGGAGGCGTGCGTCCCTACGGCCACGATGAGCTCGGCGCCCCTCTCGTACGCGAGGAGCATGGCGATGTCCTCTGAGGTGCCCCGGGCCTCGAAGCGGAGATACGGGAGGCCGAGGTCGCCGAGGCGGCCGGCGCCGGGCGCCCTGCCGTCGGGGTAGGCGTGCACGATGAGCTCCGCCCCGCACGTGAGGGCGTCCGTGGACACGGAGTCGAAGTCCCCGATGATGATGTCGGGGTCGTAGCCCATCTCCAGGAGGGCGTCGGCCCCCCCGTCGACCCCTACGAGGATGGGGCGCATCTCCTTGACGTAGGGACCGAGGGCGGCGAGATCCGGTCGGTAGTCGTAGCCCCTTACGACGACGAGGCAGTGACGGCCGTGGAAGTCGAGGCGGGTCTCGGGGAGGCGGACCCCGTCGAGGATGAGATCGCGTTCCTCGCGCATGTACTGCAGGGTGTTCTCGGCGAACTTCTCGAGCTCGGCGCCCATGAGGTGCTTCGCCTCTTCGAGGCTGGACTCGAGGGACTCCATCGTCTGGACGTGACCGTGGGCGACGGCGCGGTCGCCCACGAAGATCACGCCTCCGACGATCTTGACGTACTCGCCCTCCTCGACAGCGTCCATGACGTCGGGCCCGCAACCGTCGACGAGGGGGATGCCCGCAGCGGAGAGCAGGAGGGGGCCCATGTTCGGGTAGCGTCCCGAGATCGACGCGCTCGCGTTCACGACGGCACCCACCTTGGCCCGCACGAGGCCCTCTGCGCAGATGCGGTCGACGTCCTCGTGGTCGATGACTGCGATCTCGCCGGGGCGGAGCCGCACGAGGAGTTCCTTGGTGCGCCTGTCGACCCTGGCCGTGGCCTCGTAGGGGATGCCGAGATCCTCGGTGCTGTGCGGGTCGTAGGTGCTCTCGCTCAGCCAGTTGGTCATGCGGTGGCGGCCTTCGGGGTCGGCCGGGGCCGGCGGCCCCGTGCGCTCCTCAACAACTCTGCGGCGTGCTCCTGGGCCCGCTCGCTGTCCGGGGACCCCGAGAGCATGCGGCTGAGCTCCACGACGCGCTCGAAGCCGTCGAGCACGGTGGCGGACGTCGCGCCCCGGGGGCCTTTCCTGAGGCCGATGTGGCGGTCGGCGTGGCAGGCCACCTGGGCGAGGTGCGTCACGCAGAGCACCTGGCGCCGGGCGGCGAGCCCGGCGAGGGCCCGACCGACCGCCGTGCCTGCTTCCCCGCCGATGCCCGCATCGATCTCGTCGAAGACCATAGTGGGCGCCACTTCCAGCTCGCCTACTTCGGCGGCGATCGCGAGCAGCACCCGGGAGAGCTCTCCGCCGGAGGCGGTGCGGGAAAGGGGAAGCGGTTCGTGTCCCCCGGCACTGAAGAGGAAAGTCACGGTGTCCCCACCCGTCGGGCCGACTTCGGACGCCTCGGCCACGTCGACCTGCAGGGCCGCTCCCGCGAGGGCGAGGTCCTGGAGCGCCCGGGTGACACGGTCGGCCACGGTCGGGGCGACGTCCCGGCGCAGGGTGCTCAGGACGGCGCCGGCAGCGGCGAGGTCCGCGGCCGCCACCTCGGCCTCGACGCGGAGCACGGCGACGTGGTCTTGTGCCCCGTGCAGCTCCGCGAGGCGGATGCGGATGCTCTCGGCGTACGAGGCCACGTCGGCGAGCCCCGGCCCGTACTTGCGCTTCAGCTCGGCGAGGACGGAGCGCCGCTCCTCCAGGGCGGCGAGGCGTTCGGGCTCTGCGACGCACGCCTCCGCGAAGTCGCGGAGGCCGCCCCGCACGTCGTCGATCTCGGCGACGACCCCGGCGATCGCATCACCGCGCTCCCCGAGGTGCGGGTCCCCGCTGCGGTGGAGTCGCGCCCCGGCCTCGGCGGCGAGGTCGCGGGCCCGTTCCAGAGCGTCCCGGGCGCTGAGGGCCTCGCCACGCAGCCGTTCCGCGGAAGCGAGGCGGGCGGCCTCGGCGGCGAGCTCCTCGTCCTCGCCCGCTCTCGCCCCGGCGGCGTCGATCTCCCCGACCTGGTGGGCGAGGTGCTCGATCTCCCGCGCCCGTTCTCTGGGGTCGCCGCCGAGGGCTTCCTGTTCCCGGCGGATGTCGGCGAGCTTGAGGTGCAACGCCCGCACCCGGGCGAGAGCACCGGCCGTGGCCTCACCGCCGAAGCGGTCGAGGGCGCGGCGTTGTGCAGCGGGCTGCACGAGTGAACGCGCAGACACCTGTCCGGTGATCTCGAGCAGTTCCCCGCCCAGGGCGCCGAGGAGCCCGGCAGTGGCCAGGCGGCCGTTCACATAGGCACGCGAACCGCCGGGGGCGACGCGCCGGGCCAGGACGAGATCCTCCTCCGCGGGGATTCCGGCGTCCGCGAGGAGACCCTGCACGCGGGCCGCGTCTCCGGCCCCAAGCGTGAAACGCCCCTCAGCTTCCGCGGCGTCGCGCCCGGAGGCCACCACCCCGGCGTCGGCCCGGCGCCCCGCCAGCAGGGACAGGGCACCCACGAGAAGGCTCTTGCCGGCGCCCGTCTCCCCGGTGACGACGTTGCAGCCGGGGCCGAACGTGACGCACATCTCCTCGATGCTGCCCAGGCCCGCTGCCCGGAGCTCCGCCAGCATCAGATGCCCCGGGGGCGGTCGAGGCCGAACTTGTCCCGCACCCGGGCCGCGAAGCCCTCGGTCCGCCAGCGCACGAGGCGCGCCCGGCGCTGCGCGACTCTCACCTCCGCGGTGGCCCCCGCCGGGAGCTCGCCCAGGACGCGCCCGTCGCACGCCAGCGACACGGGCCGGTCCCCCACCGCCCGCACGGACACGGTGCTGTCGGTGGGCAGCACGAGGGAACGGTCCCAGAGCATGTGCGGGGCGACGGGCGTCAGCACGAAGGCGGCGACACCCGGGTCGACGAGCGGTCCCCGGGCCGAGAAGTTGTACGCCGTGGAGCCGGTCGGGGTCGCCACCACCAGGCCGTCGACCAGGTAGGTCACGAAGGGGAGGCCGTCGATGCCGGTCTCCAGCTTCACCACACGCCCGGCGAGGGGCTTGCCGAAGTGGACGTCGTTGAGAGCGAGGGCGGGCGCCCCACCCGCGGTGCGGACCTCGAGGAGGAGGCGTTCGCCCACCCTGACGTCGCCCGCCGCCACCCTCCTCGCGAGCTCGTCCACCTCGCCCACGAGCACCTCGGCGAGGAAGCCGAGCTCCCCGCAGTTCACACCCACAAGAGGCACGGAGGGTGCCACACTGAACGCCCGCAGGAAGGTGCCGTCGCCCCCGACGGTCACGACGAGGTCGCAGTCGGTGTCAAAGCGCTCCTCGTCGATGCGTGCGGCGACGCCCATGTCCTCTTCGCCGGCCCATCTCGGGACGGTGACGGCGATTCCCGCCGCCGCGAAGGCCTCGCAGAGGCGGACTGCGGCCGCGGTGGCGGCGGGACGATCCGGGTGCGCCAGGATGCCGACGGTGCGGACGACGATACGGTCGGCCATGGAGGGCAGGCTACTTCCCTGCCGGCGCTTCCCCGGCAGCGCCGGCGAAGTCCTCACGGGTGAGGCGGCGCCCCGGTCGGCCGCGCTGCAGGAGGGCGAGGAACTCCACGTTGCCCTCGGCACCCCGCAAGGGGGACGCCATGACGTCGACCATGTGCAGGTTCTGTCGGGTCAGGGCCGCCTGGAGGCCCTGCAGCACATCCAGCCAGACGTCCGGATCACGCACGACGCCGCCCTTGCCCACATCGGCCCGGACGGCCTCGAACTGGGGCTTCACGAGGTACACGAACACGCCCCCGGGAGACACGGCGCCGGCCACGGCGGGTGTGAGCGTGCGGAGGGAGATGAAGGACACGTCGGCGACGGCGACGGCGACGGCCTCGCCCCCCACGTGGGAGAGCGTGAGCTCCCTGGCGTTGACCCGTTCGTGGACCGTGACACGGGGGTCCCCCCGGAGGCGCTGGGCAATTTGGCCGTAGCCCACGTCGACGGCGTACACGTGGGCGGCCCCCCGCTGGAGGAGGCAGTCGGTGAAGCCGCCGGTGGATGCGCCCACGTCCAGGCAGCGCCGGCCGGCGACGTCCACACCGAAACGCTCCAGAGCGGCATCGAGCTTCTCCCCCCCGCGCCCCACGAACCGTCGGGGCGGGCCCGCCAGTAGCAGGGGCTCTCCCGGGGCGACCTGACGGGCGGCCTTGCTCGCCGGTGCGCCGCCGACCGTGACGAGGCCCGCGGCGATCGCTTCCTGGGCTTCCTCGCGGGTCCGGACGAGCCCGCGTCGCACGAGCTCCTGGTCGAGGCGGCGGCGAGTCACAGAAGGCGGGGCTGGCCGGCTTCCTCCGCGGCGTCCGGCGGACCTGCTCCGAGGGCGACCCTGCCCAGCAGGTCGGTGAGCGCTTCGGCGATGCGTTCCAGCTCCTCGACTGCTGCCGCTGCTGCAGGCCCGTCGAGGTCGAGGCCGGCGACGGCATCGACGGCCTCCCGGAGCCGGGCGAGTTCCTCCTGCTCGTCCATGAGCCCCGGCCGGCCGGCCTACTTGGAGGCGGAGCGTCGCGTGGTACCGGTGCTCCGGGCCCTTGTCGCGCTCGCCCGCGCACCCGAAGTGCCCTTGGGGGCCGCCTTGCGGGCGGCCGGCTCCTTGGCGGCCGCCGTCTTGGCGGCTGTCCGGGCCACGGGCTTCTTGGCGGGAGCCGCGGCCTTCGCCGAGGCCGCGATCTTGCGCTCCAGGCGGGCGATGTCGGCCTGCGTGGCCACACCGAGGGACGAGAGCTGCTCGTTGATCTCCTTCTTCAGTTCCTTCTTGCGTTCGTCGGCCCACTTGCGCGACCGGGTCGCGAACTCGTCGACGGCTTTCTGGAACTGGTCAGAGGTGAGCTCGCCCTGCTTCACGAGTCGCTGCACGAAGGCCTCGATCTGCTTCTGCGTCGCGTTTGTGCGCACCCGACCCTCGGCCACGTACTTTTCCCATGCCTTCTGGAGTCCGCTCTCGGCCACTTTGCCAACCCTCCACGGTCGTCTGGGCGCGCAGGCTATCAGACGCCGCGGGGACGGATGCGCGCCACGCCCCCGGGGAGACCCGGCCCGCCTCGGAGCAGGACCTCCGGGAGGCCCGTCTAGAGTGCCCGGGATGCCCCGACGTTCAGCCCCCCGGACCCTCACCCGTGAGGCGTTCCAGCGCCCTGCCGTAGGCGTCACTGCTGGGACGCATGGCGACGGCGAGCTTGAGATGCCTCGCCGCTCCCGTGCGGTCGCCGAGACGTTGGTACGCGAGACCGAGGCCGAAGTGGGCGTAGTCGTTCACAGGATCGATGGCGAGAACGGCCTCGAACTCCGCGGCCGCCGCCTCGAAGGCCCTCGTCCGGAACAGCGCCCGCCCGAGGGCCTCACGGATGGACGCCTTGTCTGGAGCGGAGTCCCTCGCCGCCGTGAGGGCCACGCAGGCGGCGTGGGCGTCCCCGGAGGCGAGCAACGCGCAACCCCGCTGGTAGAGCGTGTATGTGTCGGACACGGCGTCCAACCTACCCGCCCCCGCAGAGGAGGATCCCGGTCGTGACCGAGCCGACCCTCGCCCCGTTCCGGGGCACGCTCTACGCCGCCGGCGCCGAGGCGGTCACGGCGCCCCCCTACGACGTGCTCGACGAGGCCGAAGCGGACGCCTTGCGCAAGAGCGACGCCCACAACGTCGTCCACCTGGACCTTCCGCGCCCCTCGGAGGCCGGAGCCGACCCCTACACGGCTTCGCGGGCCCTGCTGGAGGACTGGGTGGCCACCGGGGTTCTCGCTGTGGACTCCGAGCCGTCGTTCTACGTGTACCGCCAGGGATACCGTGACGGCGCGGGCAGCCCCCGCCAGACCACAGGCGTCATCGGGGCACTCGACCTCGACAGCGCCGGCGTGCTCCCCCACGAGGAGACCACCCCCAAGGCGCGCAGCGACCGTCTCGCCCTTCTCGAGGCCACAGAGGCGAACCTCTCGCCCATATACGGCCTCTCCCTCGCCGCCGGGGTCGCCGATCTCCTCGAGCCCGAGGGGCCCCCCAGAATCGCCGTCACGGACGAGGACGGCGTCCACCACCGCCTTTGGGCACTCACGGCACCCGCCCGGACGGCGGCGCTCGCCGCTGCCCTGGCCTCGGCGCCGGTCGTGATCGCGGACGGCCACCACCGCTTCGAGGTCTCCCGGCGCTACCACACCGAGCACCGCTCCACGACCGGCGCCGGGCGAACCATGGCTTTCGTGGCCCCCCTCGACCCCGCCAACCTCGTGGTGCGGCCCATCCACCGGGTGGTGGAGTCCCTGGGCGTCACCCCGGGGGGACTCCGTGCCGCCCTGGACGAGGTCGCCGACGTCACAGAAGTCACCGGCCTCCTCCCCGCCGCCGTCGAGGGACGCCTCGCCACCTTCCCCGGAGTGGGCCTGGTCACCTCTCAGGGGGCGTACGTCCTGCGCCCCCGCCCGCGGTCCGCCGACACCGAGGTTCTGGGGCGCCGGCCCGGGTCGCTGCGGGGCCTCGACGTGACCTGGGTGCACGACGTGCTCCTCCCCCACCTCGGAGCCGCGGGAATCTCGTTCCACCACTCCGCCGCACATGTCACCGGTGCCGTCGCCGACGGGGCCTCCGCCGCGGTGCTGCTGCGGGCCGTGGGGATCCCCGAGATCGAGGCCGTCGCCCGGGCCGGCGACCGGATGCCGCCCAAGACCACCTTCTTCTGGCCCAAGGTGCGTACCGGGATGGTGATGCGACGCTTCGCCGACCAGGCGGGCTGCCCCTGAGCGCCGCCCGTACGGGGCCGTTCACCTGGTGAGGTCGCGCACGGTGTCGGCCACGACCTCGACGCGCGACTGACGCCGGCCGTCGGCACCGGACCAGAACCGGCGCCGCAGCCGGCCCTTCACCTCAACGGGCGCACCCTCGACGACGGCGGAGAGTTCCGCCGGTGGGTCCCAGACCGTGACCGGGATGGACGTGCGTCGCCCTTCGTCGGGCACCCGGACGACGACGGTGGCGAGCGCCGTGCCCGAGGGCAGGGAGCGCACCTCCACGGGCGCGGCGACCTCGCCACGCAGGGTGACGGCATTGCGAGCAGCCATGTGGGCTCCTCCCGTTCGCCCCTCAACGGGGCACCTGTCATGTGGGGGAAGTTGGGGGAAGCGACGTCAGTCTCCCACTGGGGTACGACAGATTCGGGGCCCCTCCCCCTCCGCCCCCCCCATTCCGCCCCCGCCCCGGGTCGGCCCGCACCCTCCATGCGCGGAATTCGGGGAACCCTCCTGGCACCCGCGCCCGTCAAAGCGCAGATCCTCACCCGCACCCCCGGGAGCGACGATGCACCGACCGCTGACGACACTGCTGACAGCCCTGGTGGCCGCCGCCGCGCTGGTCACCTCCGCCTGCGTGACCGACATACCCGCGGCATCCGCGGCCGGCCTCAGCGCCTTCGACGGCTGCGGCGACCTCCTGCGTTGGGCGAGGGAGGAGGCCGGCCGTCTCGTCACCCCTTACGGCCTCCCGGGCCACGGCCCGGTCTACTACGCGGACGGCGTGGGGGCGGTGCCCGAGGCGGCCGCCGCCGGGGGCGGCGAGGATCGCTCCAAGGCGGCGTCGCCGGTGGAGGGCACGGACTTCTCCGGCACGAACGTCCAGGAGGCGGGCATCGACGAGGCTGACCTCGTCGAAACCGACGGCCGGCACCTCTTCACCGTGCAAGACGGCACCCTCCGCGTACTCGCCGTGGCCGACGGCGTACCCCGGGAAGTGGCCCGCGTGCCCCTCGAAGACGCCTGGAGGGCCGAGCTCATCCTCGCCGCTGACCGCCTCGCCGTCGTGGTCCCTGCCGGTCCCGGCGGTCCCGCGCCGATGCCGGGACGCCCCACCGGGGACGTGGGCGGCTTCCGAGCCCCCGACGGGAGCGGGGACGCCGGGCGCACCAAGATCCTCCTCTACGACGTCGCCGACGCCGCCCGTCCCCGCCTCCTCGCCCGCTACGGGGTCGAGGGCACGTACCAGAGCGCCCGCCGTCACGACGACGTCCTCCAGCTCGTGGTGACCTCCTCTCCCCGGGACCTCGGTTTCGTCTCGCCGTCGGGGCCCTCCCCCGCGGCGGAGGCGCACGCCCTCGAGGTGAACCGCAAGGTGGTCAAAGACTCCGGGGTCTCCGACTGGCTCCCCGATGCCGCCCGCGAGGACCTCCGCAAGGAGGGGAACAGGCCCGACACAGGCCCGGCACTGCGCTGCCCGTCAGTGTTCCGCCCGGAACGCTTCTCCGGTCTCGACGTCACAACGGTGGTGGGCCTCGACCTCACCGACGCCCTCCGGGTGCGTTCCAGCGCCGGGGTCGCGGCGGGGTCGTCCTTCGCCGGCGGCGAAGGGAGTGTCGTCTCCGCCTCCCCCGGGAACCTCTACCTCGCCACCACCGAGTGGTCCGACCCCTCGGGGTCCCCCCGGGACGCCCGACCCCGCACCACGGTGCACGCCTTCTCGACGGCGGATCCGGACGCCTTCGCCTACGCCGCCAGCGGCGAGATCGAGGGCCGGCTCCTGAACCAGTTCTCGATGTCCGAGCACGAGGGCGTCCTGCGGGTGGCGAGCACGTCCTACGACCAGTCCGAGAGCGCCGTGGAGGTGTTCCGCCGGGACGGGAGGACCCTGGGACGCATCGGGAGGGTGGGGGGCCTGGGCGAGAACGAGCGGATCTACTCAGTGCGCTTCCTGGGCGACCTCGGCTACGTGGTCACTTTCCGCCAGACCGACCCCCTCTACGTCGTCGACATCGGCGACCCGGCACGCCCCGTGGTCCGGGGCGAGCTCAAGATCCCCGGCTTCTCGTCCTACCTCCACCCCGTCGACGACGGCCGCCTCCTCGGCGTGGGACAGGACGCCACAGCAGAGGGCCGCCGCCAGGGCACGAAGCTCTCCCTCTTCGACGTCGCCGACCCCACGTCGCCCCGGGAGGTCGCCGGGGTCGCTGTCGGCGAGCACGGTTCGTCAGAGGTGGAAGCCGACCACCACGCCTTCCTCTGGTGGCCCAGGACGGGCACGGTAGTGGTCCCCACGAGCCGCGTGAGGCCGGACGCCGAGGGGGCCGGGGCGCCGGACACGTCCTACTACGAGGAGGGCCTCGCCGTCGTGCGTCTCGACGCCGACCGCCTCGCCTCCCAGGGGTTCCTCACCCACGACGTCGCCGACGACGCCGGGCAGGGACCGAGCACGGCCATCCGGCGCGCGGTCGTCGTCGGCGACGTCCTCCTTTCGATCTCGGCGGCGGGCGTCGCCGGGAACCGCCTCGACGACCTCACGCGCACGGCCTGGGTGGGCTTCGGAGACTGACGTGAGCCGCCTCCGCCCGCTCGGCTCGTCAGTGTCCGTGGCGGTGATGCACGTCGGGGGTGTGGGCATGGCTGTGCGTAACCGGAACATGGTCATGCAGGTGACTGTGCGGCTCGAGGCGGGCCATGTCGGGCCGGTGCACATGCTCGTGGTGAACGTCGTGGACATGGAGGTGGTTGTGGCAGAGCGGCGCATGGGGGTGGATGTGGCCGTGCGCCTCGCGCAGGAGGAGCCCGACACCGATCGACATGAGGACAAACGCCGCTACGTCCGCCAGGGCCGGCAGGGTGCCCAGCAGCACGATGGCGAGGAGCGCTCCAGCGAACGGCGCAGTCGCGAACAGGGCGGCCTCACGGGCGGCGCCGAGGAACCGCAGGCTGTAGGCGTCGAGCACGAGGCTCGCCCCGTAACTCACGGCGCCGAGCACGACTGCAGCCGCCACCGTTTCCCAACCGGGCCAGACCGCGCCCCGCGCCGTCGCGATCGTGATGTTCACGACAGCGGCCACGGCCGCCTTGACCACCACAATCGTGAGCGGGTCGCGCACGGTGAGACGTTGCGTCAGGTTGTTGTCGAGCGCCCATCCCGCGCACGCCGCGCCCACCAGGCCGGCACCGACCAGGTCACCCCGAATGTCTGCCTCGCCGAACCCCAACAACGCGGCCGCACAGAGGATCAGTGCCGCAGAAGCGAGCCCCCGGCCGCCAAGATGCTCGCCGAACACCCAGACGGCGAGAAGCATCGTGAACGGCGCCTCCAGATTCAACAGCAGGGACCCGGTCACGCCGCTCACCCGTGCCAGACCCGTCAACAGCAGTACCGGGGCCACGATCCCGCCCGCCACAACCAACGCGGCCAACACGCCGAGGTCGGAACGACTCGGACGGACCTCACGCCGGCCACGACGACCCAGCACTCCCGACGAAGCCCCGAGCACGATCGCAGCTCCGCCATACAGGAGGCCCGCGAGCAGCTCGGGATCCGTCCGCGCAACAAGCACCTTCGCGAGCGGCGCGCTGACGCCGAACGAGACCGCCGCCGCCAAGCCGCACACGATCCCGACCGACCGCTCCCTGCCGATCATCGGCCACGCCCGGGCAGGACGACCTTCCATCGCATGTTGGGGAAGATCCTGCCACACGATCGACACCGTCCCCTCCCCGCCCCACGACCCTCGATCCCTCCACCTCGGGCTCTGGCAGATGTCGCTCGCGTCGCGACGGAGTTCTCTGCGGGTCTCGTGGAGGGCGGCGAGGCGGGACTCGACGTCTCCTGGCGTCTGTCAGAGGCCGGGCTCCGCCCGGCCGGAACGGCGACCGGGCCGGACGGCGCCCGGGTCTCGAAGGGGGGTTCTCAAGGGGGGACGCAGTCCCCCCTTGAAGGGCTAAGCCGAGCGGGGGACGTCCTTCCAGGGGCCCTTGTCGAGGCGGGGCTCCTTGGGGAGGCCGAGGACCATCTCGCCCACGATGTTCTTCATCACCTCGTCGGTGCCGCCGGCCACCCGCATGCCGGGGACTCCCATGGAGAGCTGGTTCCAGTCGTAGACGTCGGAGATCTCCGCCGTGCCCGCGGGGCCCACGAGCGCCATGGCGACGTCTGCGAGCTTCTGCAGGAGGAGCGTGGCGGTGAGCTTGCCGAGGGAGCCCTCGGGGCCGGGCACGCCGCCTTTGGAGATCGCCGTGAGCGTGCGCATGCCGTTGAACTTGCTGATGCGCGCCATCGTGTAGATCTCGGCGAGGTCCTGGCGGACGAGGGGGTCACCGGTCTTGCCGAGCTGCTTGGCGAGATCGATGATGCGCCCCGAGCCGCCGCCGATGCCGCCTCCGGCACCGATGGTGACCCGCTCGTTCATGAACGTGGTGAGAGCGACGGTCCAGCCCTGGTTGACCTCGCCCACGACGTTGGCGGCGGGCACGCGGACGTCGTCGAAGAACACCTCGTTGAACGACGCTCCCCCGGTCATCTGGCGTAGGGGCCGCACGGTGATCCCCTCGGCGTCCATGGGGACGATGAAGGCGGTGAGGCCGCGGTGCTTCGGGGCCTCCGGGTCGGTGCGGCAGATGATCTCGCCGAACTGGGAGTACTGGGCGCCCGACGTCCACACCTTCTGGCCGTTGAGGACGAACTCGTCGCCGTCGGAGACCGCCATCGTGGAGAGGCCGGCGAAGTCCGAGCCGGCGCCGGGCTCGCTGAAGAGCTGGCACCAGATCTCCTCGCCCCGCCACATCTTGCGCAGGAAGCGGTCCTTCTGTGCATCGGTGCCGTGACGCAGGATGGTGGGGGCGATCATCCCGAGGCCGATCATGAACGGCTGCGTCGGGGTGTCGAAGTGACCCTCCTCCTGGCCGAAGATCACACGCTCCATGGCGGTGCCGTTGCGCCCGCCGTACTCCTCGGGCCAGGTGATGTTCGCGTAGCCGGCGTCGAACTTCTTCGCCTGCCAGTCGCGGGAGCGGGCGAGGTACTCGGCGGTGTCCATCTCGCCGAAGAGCGCGACGCTGGACTGCTCCTCTTTCTTGCGGGGGGCGTTCGCCTCCAGCCACGTGCGGCACTCCTTGCGCCATGCGGCTTCTTCCGGCGTGTCGTTGAAATCCATCGCAGGTCACCTCGACAGTTTCCAGGGGGGCATCCCGCCAGGCTCGCTACGGTAGCGGGTGGCGAATCCCGCCCTCAATTCCCTCGCACCCGGACGCCCCGATGCCCACTGAGCTCCGACCCGGCCTCTGGATGGTCGACCCCCGTTTGCACGGCGCCCCCGAGAACCTCTCCACGTACGTCGTCGCCGAGCCCGTCCCCACCGTGATCGAGCCCGGGCCGGCGAGCTGTCGTGAGGGCCTCCTCGCCGGCCTCGCCGCGCTCGGTGTGGACGACGTCGCCCAGATCGTCGTCACCCACGTCCATCTCGACCACGCCGGCGGCGCCGGCGTCCTGCTGACGGACTTCCCCCGGGCCCGGGTGTTCGTCCACGAGCGGGGCGCCCGCCACCTCGCCGACCCTGCCCGGCTCGTCGCCTCGGCCACCCGCGTCTACGGCGAGGACGCCATGGCGGCCATGTGGGGCGAGGTGAGACCGGTCCCGACCGAGAGCCTCCGCACGGTCGGCGACGGCGACCGCATCGACCTCGGGGCGGGCCGCCACCTCGAGGTCCTCTACACGCCGGGACACGCCCAGCACCACGTGACCCTCGTGGACTCCGGGACGGGCACCGCCTTCGTGGGGGACTCCGTGGGCATCACCTTCCCGGAGATGGCGATCGTGCACCCCACCGTGCCGCCCCCCGACGTCGACGTGGAGCTCATGATCGACCAGTACGACCGCTACCGGGAGCGTTCCGTGCCCGCTCTCGCCTTTGCCCACTTCGGCCTCCGCCCCGACGTGGACGCCCTCTTGGAGGAGGCCGAGCACCGCCTCCGCCTCTGGACCGCCACGGTCGCCGCCCATCCCGCGGCCGCCGGCGACGACCTGGGGGCCCTCCTCGCCGCCGCCAACCTCGCCGACCTCCGCGCCCAGGGGCGCCCCGAGCGCCACATCGCCCGCATCCACGAACGCACCGTCTACGCCACAGAGGCGGCCGGCCTGCGCCGCTACGGCGAGCAGGGGGCGGCCGCGCAGCGACCCGGGTAGGCTGCGCGCAATGAAGACCCGGCGCAGCTTCTTGATGCTCACCGCGGCGGCCGTCCTCCTGGGCGCCTGCTCCTCCTCGGACTCCGCCAAGACCTCGGAGGGCCCGAGGGGCACTGCCCGGCCGAAGTCGCCCGTGACGGCGGAGCCCTCCCAGGCCTCCCCGGCCACCGGCCCCGTGTCGGTGACGAGCACGGCCTTCGCCGAAGGCGCCGACATACCCGTGAAGTTCAGCTGCGACGGCGGCGACGTGTCGCCTCCGCTCACGTGGAGTCCCCTGCCCAAGGGCACCAAGGACGTCCTCGTCACCGTCACCGACCCCGACGCCGACGGCTTCGTCCACTGGGCTCTCTGGGGCCTCGACCCCGAGTCCGACGGACTCGCCGAGGGAGAGGTCCCCTCCGGGGCCCGCCAGGCCCGCAACGACTTCGGCAAGAACGCCTACGGCGGGCCCTGCCCTCCGCCCGGCGGAGCGCACCGCTACGTCTTCACGGTGCGGGCCCTCGCGGAGCCTCTCGGCCTCGACAACGGGGCGAGCCCCAAGGACGCCGAGGAGAAGGCCGCCCCCGTCACGCTGGGCGAGGGGAGCCTGACGGCGAAGTTCGCGCACTGACCCCGCCACCGGCCCCGGGGCGTCAGACGTCCCCCTGGGTGGTGAGGGCGATCACGATCAGGAACACCAGATAGGCGGCGATGAGGCCGGAGATGACCCAGCCGATCACGATTCCGGCGACCGCCATGCCCCGGCCGGTCTGCATCCCCCCGGACTCGTCGATCTCCTTGCGGGCGACGTAGCCCAGCACGAGGCCCACGACCGCCGTGAGCCCGCAGAGCAGGGCCGAGCATCCCAGCACCAGGGACGCGACCGCCTTGGCGTTGGTCTTCTGCACGGGGTATCCCATGGCGTAGGGCCCGGGCACGAACCCCAGCGCATACTGCTGGGCCCAGGGGTCGGCGGGCACGCCGTAGGGCTGCCAGGGGCCCGTCGGTGCGGGCGTCCCCGGACCGTAGGGACCGGGCGGCGGTTGCCACGGGTTCTGTGCCGGGCCCTCGGGCGGGCCCTCGGGCGGGCCGGGCGGCGGCGGCTGTTCCATGCGCTCCCCTCCGGGTCGTTCCGCCGCAGGTTATCCGCCACCTCCGCCTCGCCTGCCCCGCCGCTCTCTGGAGCGCCCTCCCCCCCGGGCACTAGCCTGGCGACCAGACGACGCTGCCGGCCTTCGCGACGAGGGGACCTGATGAGCGACCGCATCCGTGAGATCCTGGGCGACAAGGCCGACCTGCTCGAGCACAAGTGCGAGACCATCCCCCAGGACATGCTCCACCTGCCCGGCCCCGACTTCGTCGACCGTGTCGTCGCCGGGTCCGACCGCACCCCCGCAACGCTGCGTTCCCTGAACTGGATGTTCCACACCGGCCGTCTCGGCGGTACCGGCTACCTCTCGATCCTGCCGGTCGACCAGGGGATCGAGCACTCGGCGGGCAAGTCCTTCGCCCCCAACCCGATGTACTTCGACCCCGCCAACATCGTCCGTCTCGCCGTCGAGGGCGGATGCAACGCCGTCGCCTCCACGCTGGGCGTCCTCGGCGCCGTGTCCCGCAAGTGGGCACACAAGATCCCGTTCATCCTGAAGCTGAACCACAACCAGCTCCTCACCTACCCGAACGAGCACGACCAGGTGATGTTCGCCTCCGTCGCCCAGGCCTTCGACATGGGTGCGGTCGCCGTGGGCGCCACGATCTACTTCGGCTCCGAGGAGTCCATGCGCCAGCTCCAGGAGGTCACCGAAGCCTTCCAGCTCGCCCACGAGCTCGGCATGGCGACCGTGCTCTGGTGCTACCTCCGCAACCCGGCGTTCAAGAAGGACGGCCTCGACTACCACGCCGCCGCCGACCTCACCGGCCAGGCGAACCACCTCGGCGTCACCATCGAGGCCGACGTCATCAAGCAGAAGCTCCCCGAGACCAACAAGGCCGGATTCACCGACATCGGCTTCGGCCAGACCTCCGAGAAGGTCACGACCGAGCTCTCCAGCGACAACCCCATCGACATGACCCGCTACCAGGTGGCGTCCTGTTACATGGGGCGCGCCGGACTCATCAACAGCGGGGGCGCCTCGGGCAAGAACGACCTCCACGACGCCGTCGTCACGGCGGTCGTGAACAAGCGGGCGGGCGGCACCGGCCTCATCTCGGGCCGCAAGGCGTTCCAGAAGCCGATGGACCAGGGGGTCGAGCTCCTCAACGCCATCCAGGACGTCTATCTCGACGCCGACGTCACGATCGCCTAGCCGCATGAACAACAACGGCGTCGTCGCGATCCCCCTGGGGCGTGGCTTCACCACCGCGTTCGCGGTGGCGTCGGGCGACAGCGTGGGTCTCGTGGACGCCGGTCTCCCCGGATCGGGCCCCGGGATCATGGACGCGCTCGCGCGCCACGGCCTCGACGAGCCCCGCTGGCTCCTCGCCACCCACCTCCACCTCGACCACGTGGGCGGCATGCGCGCGGTACACGACCACACGGGCGCCCCGGTGATGGCCCACGCCGCCGAAGCCCCCTACATCGACGGTCGCCGCCGGCCCCCGCAGTACACCGACCGGGGCAGCGGTCGGGTCCTACGCCTCGCTGAGCGTTTCCTGCCCTTGGAGCCGGTGCCGGTCGCCCGCGAGCTCGCCGACGGCGACTCGCTCGAATTCCCCGAGGAGCTCGTCGTCCTCCACCTCCCCGGCCACACAGCCGGCCACGTGGGCCTCTGGTGGCCGGAACGGCGCACGCTCATCGCCGGCGACGCCGTGATGCGCTTCGCCGGCAAGGTCGTGCTGGGCTGGCCCATGGACACCCAGGACCCCGAGGCGGCACGCGAGAGCGCCCAGCGAATCGCCTCGTTCAAGCCCGAGATCGTCCACATGGCACACGGGAAGGCCCTCACGGCCGAGGAGGCACTCGGGCTCACCGAGGCCCGCGAAGGCCGCCTCCGCCACTTCCTCCCCTCCCCACCGCTGCCGTCCCTGCCGTTGCCCTCGCTGTCCCTGCCGTCGCCGCCGTGGCCGTTCAAGCGGTCGGGCTGAGCGGATCCTCACCCTCCCTTGACGCCCTGGAACGCCGCGGCATAGCGGTCCTCGACCTTCTCCCCCAGGTACTCGACGAAGACGAGACGATCGAGCACGTCCGGCGGGGGGAAGACGGTCTCGTTCTCCCGCAGCGCCCTCGGCAGGAGCTCCAGGGCACCGGCGTTGGCGGTGTCGACCCCGACAGCCTCGCTCACCTTCGCGCTCGCCTCTGGCGTGAGGTAGTACGACATGAAACGCTCGGCGTTGGCCTTGTGCGGGGCGTCCACGGGAATGGCGAGGGCGTCCACCCATCGCGTGGCCCCGGCCTCCGGGAGGGTGAACGCGAGCCGCGGGTTGCGCTCGCGGGCCTGCAGGAGGTCCGTGGAATACGCCTGGGCGCAGACGAGGCGGCCGCGGGCGAGGTCGTCGAGGTAGCTGCCGGAGTCGAAGCGCCGCAGGGTCTTCTTCATCTCGCGGAGGCGGGCGGCCCCGGCGTCCACGTCGGCCGGGGAACGCGAGTTCGGGTCCCTGCCCAGGGAGAAGAGCGCGGCGGCGAAGGCGTCCCGGGCCTCGTCGAGGAGGGTCATCCTGCCCTTGTGCGCGTCGTCCAGGAACACGTCCCACCCGGGCGGCTCCGAGAACACCTCGGTGTCGTAGCCGATGCCGGTGGTGCCCGTCGCCCACGGGATCGTGTAGCGGTTCCCGGGGTCGTAGCCGGGATCGCGGAACTCGGGGCGGAGGTTGTCGAGGCCCTCGATCCGGTCGCGGTCGAGGAGCGCCAGGATGCCCTCGGCCCGGAAGGAGCGCACGAAGTTGTCCGAGGGCACCACGAGGTCGAAGGTGGAGCCTCCGCGGCCGCCCCGGCGCGGCCTCAGGGCCTGGTGGAGGGTCCGGGCGAGCTCGTCGTTGGATGCGTAGGTCTGGTAGGTGACGTCGATCCCGGTGCGGCGCTCGAAATCGGGGACGGTCTCGGGCGCCACGTAGTCCTGCCAGTTCAAGAAGACGAGCCGGCGGACGTCGGCCCGGCGCCCGCAGGCCGCCAGGAGGGGACCTGTCGCGGCGCCGAGGCCGAATGCGCCGCCGGCCCGGAGGACGTCCCTGCGTCCGATCATGCGCCGCTGCCCGCTCATCGTCACCACCTCAGGCCAGGAACACGGGAACGCTCGCGAGGCGGGCGACGCGCTCGGACACGGAGCCCAGCATGAGCCCTTCGAGCACGGAGAGACCCCGCCGACCCATCACGACGAGATCCGCAGCGTCGTCGCCGGAGGTCTCGATGATCGCCTGCGCCGGGTCGCCCTTGACGACGATCGCCCGTGTTTCGAGGCCGCGGTCGAGGAGGAGCTGGGCGGCCTCGGCGGCGATCTCCTTGGCTTCCTCCTCCATCTCGACGCGGGCGGCCTCGACCGCGAGGATTCCCCGGCGACGCACCGTGACAGGGGGGTTGTAGGCGGTGACCACGAGCACCTTCGCCTTCGTCATGCCCGCGAGCAGGGCAGCGTAGGCCAAGGCCTTCTCGGAGCCGGCGGACCCGTCGACGGCGACCAGGATCGTGTCGAACTTCTGCTTCACGTCGGGCATCCGCACCGGGTCGTCCCAGCTCCATTCCGGCTCCTGGGCGTCCTCGGCGCCGGTGGTCTCGTTGTCACTCATGGCGTCACCTCCCCGCCGAGGGCGTCCTCGAAGTCCAACTCGACGTCCGCGTCCTCCTCGCCGCGGCGGCGCTTGAAGTGGCGCGCCAGCGGATACAGGAGAGGCCCGCTCGCCAGGAAGAGAGCCGAGAGGCCCACCGCCTTCATGGGGCCTTCGTCGCGGATCTGACTGAAGATCGCCACGCCCAGCACCAGGGCCGGGAGCAGGCACACGAGGACGATAACCGGCCATCCGCCCGGGATCTTGTACGGCCGCTTCATCGTGGGGTACTTGACGCGGAAGGCGACGAGGGCGGCGAACTCGAGCATGAGCGCCGCC
Source organism: uncultured Acidimicrobiia bacterium (assembly GCA_964370965.1). Taxonomy (GTDB): domain Bacteria; phylum Actinomycetota; class Acidimicrobiia; order UBA2766; family UBA2766; genus CAYJLW01. The sequence goes on from CAYJLW010000008.1 coordinate 68,385, forward strand.
GAGTACACGATGACGTCCACGACGACGAGCTTCTGGAACGGCCCCAGGATGAACACCGAGTAGATGCTGCTCGAGACCACGAGCGCCACCCAAGGCGTGCCGTAGCGGGGCGAGATCTTCAGCAGCGGCTTGGGCAGGTAGCCGTCGTCGCCCATCACGAAGGGCACGCGGCTCACCGACAGCAGCAGCGCGGAGAACAGGCCCGCTGCGGACACGAGGGCGGCGGCGTTCAGGATCACGCCCAGCCACTTGCCGGCGACGAGCTCGGCGATCGTCCCCCAGGCCCCGGCGGTCCATTCCACCCCGTGCGTGCCCACGACGCTGAGACCGACTACCACCGGCAGCAGGTAGCACAGGGTGATGAGGGGCACGGTGATGAGCAGCGTCTTAGGGTAGTCGCGTTTCGGGTTCTTCATCTCCCCCGCGACCGTGGAGAGACCGTCCCAGCCGTAGTAGTTCCACATCACGACGAAGAGGCCCAGCGTGAACGCCGAGCCGATCCCGGCACCCTTGGGCACGAGGGGCGAGAACGGGTTCCCGTGCAGCTTGAAGAGGCCGATCACCGTGAGGAGGACGAACGGGGCGAGGACGACGACGCCGAAGAGCTTCGAGGAGTCGCCCACGACCTTGGAGCCCCGGATGTTCGCGAGTGTGAAGAACCAGATGACGACGAGGCCGAGCAGCCAGCGGGCGAGACCGTTCTTGTGGAACACGTCGAAGTAGAACGCCGCGTAATCGACGAAGAGCACGGGGTAGATCGCCATGTCCACCCATGTCGTGAGCCAGGACCACCAACCCTCCTGGAACCCCCAGAAGGGCCCGAGGGACTTCTTCACCCAGTAGTAGTAGCCGCCCTGCACGGGCATCGCCGTGGCGAGCTCGGCCACCATGAGGGCCGCGGGGAGACTCCAGATGATCGGAGTCACGATGATGAGGACGAGGCCCATGCCCGCCCCCGAGGAACCCACGACGTCCTCGAGGCCGTAGGCCCCACCGGAGACGGTGAAGAACATGATGAAGACGAGCGCCCCGAGCGTGAGGGAACGCTTGACGGCACGAACCTCCACCTGAGGTCCGCTCATCTGCGACCCCGCCACCGCTCCTCCCGGGTCCAGCATCGTGCTCGCCCCCCTTGGCCTCGCCGTCCCCCGACGTCCTGGGCGCCAGACTACGCCCCCCGGGCGGAGGGAGTGCGGACCCTCGCGCCGAGGGTTCGCCCACGGCGACCCTCGGGATCAGGGTCGTTTCAGGGGCAGGGACGCCCGCAGGTCCTCGTCGATCGTGACGCGTTCCGCGGCCGCCTCCGCGTCGGCGGCGCTCAGGTGCTCGGGTGCCTCCAGGCCGTACTTCACGAGCAGGTTCAGGTAGTCGCGCTGGTAGAAGATCTTGCAGTTCACTTCGGGGTAGAGGCGGCGCAGGAGGCGCACCTTGCGGTTCTTCTTCGTCACGAGGCGCTGGCTCATCGTCGTGATCTCGATGAAGAGGTCGAACTCGGGCAGGTAGAAGTCGGGGGCGAAGGCACTGGTGGGGTTGCCGTGGCGATCCCAGCCGAGCACGAACTCGCGGGGCTCGTAGACCCATTCGATGCGGTAGAAGTCGAGGAGGCGCGCGAACTGGTGCTCTGAGTTGTGGGCGAAACGGACCGTCTCAGAAGGGGACGACCCGGGATCCGACGCTGACGTCATGCGTCCCCGGCGGCGCGCCTCCGTTGTCCGGGCTCTGGCGGGGCCGGCCGCAACTGGGCGATCGACCCGTCGAGCTCTGCCCGGACGCGGTCGTTGGCGATGGGGAACACCAGCTGGCCCCGCGAGAGCACGTCGACGATCTCCCCCTCGGAGCGACAGGCGTAGACACGGTCGCCGTCCCAGACGATCTGGGCGTCGGTGGGAGCCTGTTCGAGCTCCTTGCGGATGTAGGCGAAGACCTTGCGGATCTTCTGCAGGGAGAAGCCGGCGTCGAGCAGCCGCTTGATGACCTTGAGCTCCAAGAGATCGGTGTAGGCGTAGAGCCGCTGCGTGCCCGACCCCGCCGCCGCCGCCACGGACGGTGTCACGAGACCGATCCGCGCCCAGTGGTCGAGTTGGCGGTACGTGATGCCCACGACCTTGCAGGCCTGCGGACCGCGGAACCCGTCGCCGCCGCTCAAGGAAGTTCTCACCGCCACGTGCCCCTCACGTTCTCCCGTCGCGTGCCGTCCACCGGGTTACACAGGTGGAATTCGCCGAACCGTCAGCGTAGGCCACACCACCGACGAGCGTCAACGTTCTCGCCATTTTCAGGAGCTGAAGTCCTCCGGGCTGATCTGGTCCAGGAACTCCCGGAACTTGGCGACCTCGACTTCCTCCTCGTCGTCCTTGATGAGGATCGACGCCTCGTCGATGACGTCCTCCGCGGCGTAGATCGGCGAGCCCGTGCGCACAGCGAGGGCGATGGCGTCCGAGGGCCGCGCGGAGACGACGACCTCCTTGCCGTCGTCGACGAGGACGAGGTCCGCGTAGAACGTCCCGGAACGCAGCTCCACGATCACCACACGCCTCACCTCCACGGCCAGGGCGTCGAGAACGTCACGGAAGAGATCGTGGGTGAGAGGCCGGGGCGTGGTCATCCCCTGGAGTGCGAACGCGATCGCCTGCGCCTCGACGCCCCCGATCCAGATCGGGAGGTACCGCTCGCCTTCGGCCTCCTTCAGGAGGACGATCGGCTGGTTCGTGGGCAGCTCGACGCGGACCCCGACCAACGACATCTCGATCACTCGGACACCTCCGGGACGCCGCAGCGCGCCGCCGCGGCGAGGCTATCACAGGTCCCGGATCGTTCCTCGGGGCCGGAGGCGCCCTCTGGACGGCCGCTCGCGCCCGGGAATCGGCCTCCCGACAGGGTGTTAGGCTGCGAAGAAGGCCGTCGCCACAGGGGGTTTCGCCATGGTCCAGTACCTCGTGAGCTTCGAGCTCCGCCGCGACATCGACACCGCCGACTACGCCGAGTGGGTCCGCGACTGCGCGCTGCCCTTCTGGGAGCTGCAGCCCGGGTTCCGCTCCATCCACGGCTTCCACACGATCGTGGGCCACGGCGCCACCATCGTGACCGAGATCAACTTCTCGAACCTCGACGACCTCGCCCGCTGCCTCACCAAGAAGGACTACGAGTCCATCCGTGAGGGCCTCCTCGAGTTCGCCGAGAACGTCGACTCCCGCATCCTCGTGGCCACGGGACGCATCGGCGGCAACTAGGCCCCGGCCGGGGAACCCGTCGCCGGCCCCCGTTCCCGCGCTGTGCGTGCCCCTGAGGCGCCCGGCCCAGGGGTAAAGGCCACCGGACCCACGTGCCGATAGGTCGCCATGGCCAAACTGCTCGGACTGCTCACCGCGCTCGTGCTCGTCTGTGATCTCGGCGTCGCCGCCGCCCCCGCCAGTGCGGGCGCAGCCCCCTCTTCGGCGACCACGGTCCGCACCCCGTCGCGGAGGCGCACCGCCCGCCGGCGCACCGCCCGCCGGCAGGCGAGGCGCCAAACCTGCCGCCGGGTCCGGGGCCGGCGGCGCTGCTCCCGCGTCGGCGGCGTGGCCCAGAGCCGGCCCAAGATGGGGCCGGCGCCGACCGAGACGATCGTGTTCCCCGTCCAGGCGCCCGTCTCCTACACGGACACGTTCGGCGCCTGCCGCTCCCTGAACGGGAACCCCTGCGGTCGGGCCCACCAGGGCCAGGACGTCTTCGCAGACAAGGGATCCCCGGTCGTGGCGGCCCACGACGGCATCGTGACCAGCGCCGGCTGGTCCGCTCTCGGCGGCCACACGATCACTCTCCAGCACGAGAGCGGGTGGTACAGCCTCTACGTCCACCTCAACAACGACAGCCCGGGAACGGACGACGGCGTCGGCACACCGTGGCCTGCGGGCATCCGCTCCGGCGTCTTCGTGCGCGCCGGCGACGTCATCGCCTGGTCCGGTGACAGCGGCAACGCCGAGGAGAGCCTCCCCCACCTCCACTTCGAGATCCACCAGCCCCGTGCCGCCGGCGGGGCGGCCGTCAACGCGTACCCGCTGTTGCGCTCGGCCCAGCGGCACCCGGCCCAGAGATAGGACCCGGGCGCCCCGCACTCCCGGTCAAGGGCGGGCGGCGGAGTCGGGGGCGGGACCCGCGCCGGGGAAGAACGTGTCCACGAGGGCGGTGGGATCGGCGGCGAGGGCCTGGAAGTCGTCCACGGCGTAGATGCCCGACACGTTCCGGTAGAGGCCGTCGACGTCGAGGCCGTAGCCCACCACGAAGACGTCGGGGATCGTGAACCCGCAGTAGTCCACGGGGAGGTCGACGATGCGCCGCACCTGCTTGTCCAGGAGCGTACACACCCGCAGGGAGCCGGGCTGGCGGGCTGCGAGGACGCGCAGGAGGTACGTGAGGGTGAGGCCGGTGTCGATGATGTCCTCGACCACGAGGACGTCGCGGCCCTCGAGCTCGGTGTCCAGGTCCTTCTCGATGCGGACCACGCCCGAACCGGACCCGGGCGAGCCGTAGGAGGAGATCGCCATGAAGTCGACCTCGCAGTCGATCGCAGCGGCCCGCACGAGATCGGCGAGAAAGAGCGTGGCCCCCTTCAGGACGCTCACGAGCACCGGGCAGCGGCCGTCGTAGTCGCCACGGATCTCCTCCCCGAGGTGGCGCACACGGGTCCCGAGCTCGTCCTCGGAGATGATCTCGCGGAGGTCCATCAGGCTGTCGGGACCGAACCCACGAGACGGCCGTCGTAGCGCGCCTCGATCCGGCTGGGCGTGGCCACGACCCGGACCCCCCCGGAGGACGCCAGGGGCACGCTCACCCACAACGGAGCGCTCGCCCGCACCGTCTCCCCCCCGCCGGTACGGAACCGCTGTCCGGCCCGCACCGGATTCAGCGACTGGTAGTTGGCGAAGGCCCAGTCGAGGAGGGCGACGTCGTCGCCGGTGGGGTCGCCGGAGTGCAGCGACACGGCGATGAACTCCCTGCCGTCACGCTGGGCCGCCCCCACGAGGCAGTTGCCCGCCGGATTCGTCTGGCCCGTCTTCACGCCGGAGGCCCCCGGGTAGATCTTGAGGAGCCTGTTCTTGTTCGTGGCGACCCGGGCCCACTGCTGGCCGGGGGCGGGCGGGATCTGGTACTGCAGCGTGCTCACCCACTGGCGGAAGACGGGGTCGGCGAGGCCGACCCGGGCGAGGACGGCGAGGTCGTACGCGCTGAAGACGTGCCCGGGAGCGTCGAGGCCGTTCGGGGTCACCATGTTCGTGCTCCGCGCCCCCAGGCGGCGGGCGAGGCCGTTTGCGAGTTGCGCGAACGCCGCCACGGACCCGCCCCCGACGTGCTTGGCGAGCGCGACCGAGGAGTCGTTGGCCGAACCCACGAGCATGGAGCCGAGCAGTTCCGTGACACTACGCTGCTCGCCGGGTACCAGGTTGATCTCGCGTTCCCCGGCGCCGGTGGCTTCGGCGTCGACGGTCACGACGTCGCCGGGGGCGCTGTAGCGCAGGACGGTGAGCGCCGTGAGGATCTTCGTCGTGGAGGCGTTCGGTGCCGCCTGCTCTGCGTTCAGACCCCAGAGGATCTCGCCGGACCGGGCGTCGATCACCACAGCCCGTTGTGCCTTCACCGCCGGGGGAGGCGCGGTCACGGGCGGAGCGACGATCCCGGAAGCCACCGTGGAGGGCTCCGGGCGTCTCACGTAGCGGTGGCCGTTGGGCGCCGGCGGAGCGGCCTCCCTTCGCGCCTTCTCGAGGACCTGCTCGGCACGGTCGAGGACCTGGGCCGACGCGGTCCGGATGGCGAAGTCGGCGCCCCCGGCCCCCTCGCGGGTGAGCAGGAAGGCAGCCGCGCCGGCGCCGCCCACGGTGAGAAGGGTGATGGAGGCGACCACCACACGGAGGCGGCCCCTACGGGGGCGACTCGCGGACGGACCCCCCGGTGGCGGGCCGGGAACCGCCGCCCGGTGCCGGGCGCGCTCGGGCAGAGCCTCGCGGCGTCCGGCGCGACCTCCTCTGTGGCGGGGCCCGCGGCGGCGGCCACCCGTCTGTGCGCCGGGCTGGGTCTCTGGCGGGAGTCCCGACGCCGGCCCGGGCGGTGCCGGCAGGGGTGCGACCGGGGGTGCGAGGGGGGCTAAGGGCCGCAGTGGGGGCGGAGCGGCCACCCGTGGCGCCGAGGTCAAGGCCGGGGCAGGAGCGGGGCGGGGTGTGGCGACGCGGACCGCCGAGGGAGCCGGGGCGGGTTGCGGGGGTGCGCCGGCGCCGGGAGGCGAGGGCGGAAGCGGTGTCCCGACGTCGGTCGCCGCCCGGTAGGCGCCGATCGCGAAGTCCAGCGAGGTCGCAACCGCGGCCCCGGGACGCGGCGTCTCCCCCGGCCCGGGCGGGGTGCGCCGCGGGACGGGCGCCCTCTCGACGGAAGTCTCTCGGTAGTCCATTCGCTGCCGGTGCCTGTGCTCTCCTCGATCCCCCGGGCGCCCGCTCACACCCTGTCGTTTGTCCGGATGTTCTGCGCGAGCAGCACCTGGTGGAGCTTCCGGGCCAGAGCGGCGAGATCGGCGAGAGCCGCCGACGCCTGCCGCCGCGCCTCCGGGTTCCGTTGGGCGAGGATCGGTGAGAGGATCTGCTCGAAGAGCGCCGTCTCCCGATCGGCCGCCTGGCGGAACATGCGAAGGTGCCTGGCCTCGACGCCGTACTTTAGGAAACCGCGGGCGATTCGTGCCACCAACAGGGCGCTGTCGTCATACGCAGGTTCCCCCGGACCGACCTGGTGGCCCTCGAAGAGGCGGTACCTCTCCAGCTCGAGCACGTCGTCCTCGGACAGCCCCACGGCGGCGGCGAGCTCCCGGAGCGTGTACTGCTCGCCCGTGTCCCCCGCGACCACCTCGATGCCGTCGGCCGCCTCGGCTTCGCCGCCGTCGGCTGTGACGTCGGCCAACTCGCCCCGTTCCCACGCGGCGAGACGCGTGCGGATCACCTTCAGGGGGAGGAACTTGTCGCGCTGCTCCCGGAGGACGAACCGGAGCCGCTCGATGTCGGCCTCCTGGAAGCGCCGGTATCCCGAGGCGGTCCGCTCCGGGTGCAGCAGGCCCTGGCTCTCCAGGAAGCGGATCTTGGAGATCGAGACGTCCGGGTAGTCCGCCTTGAGGACGTTCAGCACCTCACCGATCGTGTGGTAGGACCGCGAAGTCGCGGCCATGTGACTACTCCCCCTCCAGGAAGATGATGACGTACTTGCCGATGCGCACCTCGTCACCGTTGTCGAGCGTGGCTTCCTCTACCCGCTCGGAGTTGACGTACGTGCCGTTCAGGCTCCCCACGTCCCGCAGCGTGAACCTGGCGTCGCGGCGCCGGACCTCGGCGTGGCGGCGGCTGACCGTGACGTCGTCGAGGAAGAGGTCCGAGTCTGGGTGACGTCCGATCCGGGTCACTTCTTCGCTCAAGACGTACTTGGAGCCGGCGTTGGGGCCCCGCTTCACGACCAGGACGGCGTTGCCCTCGCCCACGTCCTCCAACGTCAGGCTGAGGTCTACGTCAGGCTCAGCTTGAGGTTCAGGCTGTGTGGGGATGGCGGCGGTGTCGGAGGCCTCGCCGCCGTCCACCACGAGAGGTGTGCCGCACATGGAGCAGAAGTTGGCGTCCGCGTCGTTCTTGTGGCCGCACTGGTGGCAGTACATGCCGTGAGACTAGAGAGGCGGGGCCGAGCAGGCAACGGTCTTCGGCGAAGGGGTCTCCACCCCAGGTTCAGCCCTGCTCCGCGAGGTACCGCCGGTATGCGGCGGCGTCCATGAGGGCCTCGTAGTCCGCGACGTCGCCGGGACGCACGACGATCATCCAGCCGTCGCCGTAGGGGTCGCTGTTGACGAGCTCGGGACGGTCCTCGAGGAGCCCGTTGACCTCGACCACGTCCCCCGTCAGGGGGGCGTAGAGATCCGAGACGGACTTCGTGGACTCGACCTCGCCGAAGGCGTCGTCGGCCGCCACCTCGGCCCCCGGATCGGGAAGCTGCACGTAGACGACGTCGCCGAGCTGGTCCTGGGCGAAGTCCGTGATGCCGATCCGCACGAGGTCGCCCTCGAGGCGGACCCACTCGTGCTCCTTCGTGTATCTGAGGTCCTCGGGTTCCAAAGCTGCTCCTCGTCGCCTCGCTCCGAGGCCGCAGGATAGCGACGCCCCGCCCGATGTCCGGGCGAATCAGCCGATCATGCGTCGGATCCGGGCGGATTCCTCCGCGGCGTAGCGGCGGGCGGTGACGTCCGATGCGGCCTCGGCCCATATGTGGCAGACCGGCTCCTCGGGGTCGGGCAGGACGAGCACCCAGCCGTCGTCGGTGAGGCGCTTCACACCGTCGACGAGAACGAGGCGCGCCGGGTCGGCCCGTTCGACGAGAGCACGCATGACGGCGCCCTTCTGCTCCCACGGGGTGTGCACGGTCTCGCGCACGACGTGGGTCTGCGGCAGGGTGTCGACCACCTCGGAGATCCGCCCCACGCGGAGGCTCACGAGCTCCAACGTGAACGCGAACTGGGCGAGGGCGTCGAAGGCGGGCAGGAACCGGGCCAGGATGACCCCGCCGTCGCCGATCGCCGCCGACACCCCCTCGGCAGACGCCGCGACCATGAGGGCAGCGGCGGACGTCTGGGCCCGCACGACCTCGCAACCCCACGCGCCGGCGAGCCCCTCGGCGTGCTGGGTGAAGGACACGGGCACGACGATGCGGCTCCCGGGGTGCGTCTCGGCCACGAGCGCCACGTAGAGGAGCTGCGTGACGGACCAGTCCAAGGGCCGACCCAGGTCGTCGACAAGACCGGCCCTCTCTCCGTCGGTGTCGAAGACGATCCCGAAGTCGCTCCCGGACGTGCGGGTGAGCTCCCCGAGACGTTCCAGGTCCGCCCCGGGGCGCCGTACCGGCGCCCGCTCCGCCGTGAACGGGTTCACGGCGAGGACGTCGGCCCCGAGGCGACCCAGGATCGAGGGCATGATCACCGACGCCGTCCCGAAGGCGTAGTCGGCCACGACCTTGGGCGCCCGGGCCCGGATGGCCTCCACGTCGACCGCCTCCACGAGCGCCTGGCCGTAGAACTCCACGGCCCGCGGGGGGTAGTAGATGTCGCCGATGTCTGCGTGATAGGCGCGGCGGTAGTCCTGGCGGGCGAAGTTCCGCTCGATCTTGCGCTGCGCCCCCTCGTCGAGGTCGCTGCCGTCATCCGCGAAGAAGCGGATCTCGACCGTGCGGGGGTCGTCGTCGACACAGCGGATCGTGAAACCGCCCGCCCGGTCGCGGGCCTGGAAGCGCGTGAGGGGCACGGGGGCGATCTCGAGGTCGTCGACGTGGACGCCGGCGGCGTTCAGCCCCGACGCGAAGGCCCGCTTCAGGGTCCGCGACGCTCGCGAGGCGTCCCGGCTCGCAGCCACGATCGCCCCCTTCTTGAGCGTGGAGCCATACGCCATGGCGAGGCGGACCGCAAGCTCAGGGGTGACGTCCACGTTCACGAGCCCGCGGACGCCCCGGCGGCCGAAGAGGGTGCGCGCCGCCCTGGTCTCCCAGACCACCGAGGAGTTCACGATGGCACCGGACTCCACGGTCTTGGACGGGTAGACCTTCACCGCCTGGTTCAGCACGGCGTGGTCGCCGATGAAGCAGTCGTCGCCGATGACGACGCCGTCCTCGGCCCGGGCACCCTGGCGGATGTCGGTGCCCTTGCCCACGACACATCCCCGCAGATGGACCTGGCCGGAGAGGTAGACGTCGTCGAAGACGACCGAACGCTGCACGAAGCCGCCTTCCCCGAGGACGACGTTCCTGCCCAGGACGCTGTACTCCAGCACCTGCGCGCCGGCCTCGACACGACAGTTCTCCCCGATCACGGCCGGGCCCACGATGTCCGCGTCCGGATGGACCTCGGCGTCGGCGCCCACCCACACGCCCTCGGCGATGCGGAAGCCCGGGACCTCGACGTCGACCCTGCCGTCGAGCACGTCGCGGTGGGCACGCAGGTACGCCTCGATGTTCCCCACGTCCTCCCAGTAGCCCTCGGCGACGTAGCCGTGGATCGGTGTCCCCGCCTCCAGCAGCGCCGGGAAGACGTCCTGGCTGAAGTCCACCGGGACCCCGGGGGGGATGTGCGCGAAGATCTCGGGGTCGAGAACGTAGATGCCGGTGTTCACGGCGTCGGAGAACACCTGACCCCATGTGGGCTTCTCGAGGAACCGCTCCACGGTGCCGTCCTCGCGGGTGATGACGATGCCGAACTCGAGGGGGTTCTCGACCTCGTAGAGGACGATCGTGGCGGGGCCGCCGTGGCCCTTGTGGAAGTCCACCACCCGGCCGAGGTCGATGTCGGTGAGGGCGTCACCGGAGATGACGAGGAACGTGTCGTCGAGGTGGTCGCGGGCGTTGCCCACCGACCCGGCCGTCCCCAGAGGGGTCTCCTCGGTGGCGTAGCGCAACTCCACACCGAGGTCGGCGCCGTCTCCGAAGTACGTGCGGATCACGCTCGCGAGGTACTGCACGGTGACCACGACGTCGTTGAGGCCGTGGCGACGGCAGAGCGTCACGATGTGCTCCATCATCGGGGTGTTCGCCACGGGGAGCATGGGCTTGGGCGTGTTGGACGTGAGGGGCCGGAGACGGCTGCCCTCCCCGCCCGCCATGATGACCGCCTTCACGCCGGGAACTCCGCCTCGCCCAGGCGGGCGGCACGCCCCTCGGCGAGGGCCCGTTTGGCGTCCGGGACGTAGAGCACGGCGGCGGTGTACCCGCAGAGCACGCCGACCGCGGCGGCCCCCCAGGCGACGACGGCGACGACGTCGTGAGTGACACTGGTGACCCCCCGCAGGAGGATGAACGCGGGGAGCGATGTCATCGTGGCGAAGGCGCCCGCCTTGCCCACGTAGCGCACGTCCACCCGGGCACCCCCGAGCGCGCCGATCGCGATCACCCCCACCGACACCGCCACCTCGCGCACGAGGACCACGGCGAGGAGCCAGCCGGGCACGACCCCCCCCTTCCAGATCACCGCCACCACGGCCACTATGACCACGATGCGGTCGGCGGTGGGGTCGAGGAGCTTGCCGATCTCGGAGACCTGACGGAACGCCCTGGCGATCTTGCCGTCGACGAAGTCCGTGGCCGCGATCACGGCCAGGGCCCCGGCAGCGGCCACGAAACGGTTCGAGGCGAGCAGCCAGACGAACACGGGGAGAGCGAGGATCCGGATCAGGGACAGGAGGTTCGGGACCGTGTAGAGCCCGGCGTCCGGAACCGTCGCCGCGGTCTCGTGGCCCGTCTGGCCGGGAGGCGTGGAGTCCTGCACGGGCCCCATTCTGGCCGAGAAGGGGCGGGGACGCGATCCCGGGGGCCCGCCCGCCCGCCTCACGGCGCTCCCCGACCCCGATAGCATGCACGGGCCCCCGGCCTGGAGGACAGATGAGAGCGCCTGAGTTCCCCGCTGCCGGCACCCCGATGAGCCTGTTCCCCCTGGACGGTTCCCCGCCCACCGTCGTGCATTTCCGCGGGCACGAGGACGGCCACGTCCTCGTCGCCCCCCCCCTCGGCCCCGACGGCCGGCCGCCCCCGGTGGACGACCAGCTCATCCTCATGTGGCCCACACCGGTGGGCATCTGCCAGGTTCTCGTCTCGTTCGGCGGCAAGAACGAGGACATCTGGCGTCTCCAGCCCCTCGCCACACCCCAGCGGACCGAGCGCCGCCGCCACGACCGGGTGCCCTCGAACATCAAGGGTGTCGTGTCCGCGGGCGACGCGCCCACCGACGCGGTCGTCCTCGACGTCTCCGAGAGCGGCGTCCGATGCGAGGTGCAACACCCCTTCGGCATCGGCGAGGAGGTCGAGGTCGCCTTCGAGCTCGCCGACGGCCACCTCCTGCGCACCCGGGCCCGGGTCGTCCGCGTCGAGCTCGGCCTCGAGTTCGACGACCTCTCCCCCATCAGCCGCGACCGCCTCGACCACCACCTCCAGGACGCCCGGCGCCGCACGGGACGCGGCTCCTCGTGCTGAGGGCGGCTACGAACCAGCGGGGGGCCCGGCTGTCGCCCCACATGCGTCGCCACTGAGCACCATCGATGCCGAGTGTCTGCTCTCGGATGGCCATACTCAACCCATGAACAGCGATTCTCTCACATCGATCTCGTCGAACACAGCGCAGGGGCTTTCGGGATGACCGAAGATGCGGGGAGGTCAACGTCATCGGCGGTGACGTCGCAGGTTCAGTGTCTGATCATCGCGGCGGGAAAGGGCAGCCGACTCCAGAAGGAGTGTGAAAGCAAGCCTCTCGTCCCCATCTTGGGTGTCCCCCTCATCGAACGTGTCATCCGAACGGCGATTGAGGCGGGCGCCAACGATTTCTATGTCGTTACCGGCTACGAGGCAGAACAGGTTGGCCGGTTCCTTGATGGTTTGGCGCCGCGTCTTGAGGTTCGGATCACGACGCTCGTCAATGACGACTGGGAGAGGGGCAACGGCCTGTCCGTGCTGCGAGCAAAGGCATACATGCGGGAACCGTTCCTACTGTTGATGGCAGACCACCTCTTCGATCCGCAGCTGGTCCGCGCCTTGAGAGCACACGGCCTCGGCGGGGGCGACGTCGCTCTCGGGGTGGACGGTGACACGACCAATCACCTCGTCGACAAGAACGATGTGACCCGCGTGAACGTAGCCGACGGCAAGATCTGGGAGATCGGCAAGGGACTCAGCGATTTCAACGGTTTCGATACCGGCGTCTTCTTGTGCTCACTCGGCATATTCGACGCCCTCGAAGACGACAACTCTGATGGGAGCCTCTCGGGAGCGGTACGAGTCTTGGCCGGCGCGGGCAAGGCGATCGCGATCCCGACACGCGAGTTCTGGATTGACGTGGACGACCCGGCGACCTTCAAGAATGCGGAGAAGGCCCTGGTGGGTCGACTCCGAAACAAGCCGAATGACGGGCCTGTGTCGCGTCATCTGAACCGTCACGTCTCCATGGCGATTTCCCGTCGTCTGGCCAAGTTCGATGTGACACCGAATCAGATCTCCATTTTCTCATTTGCCTGTTCACTCCTGGCAGCAGGACTCTTCGCGTTCGGCGGATACCTCACCCTCCTCGGAGGCGGTCTGTTGGCCCAGTTCGCGTCGATCTGCGATGGATGCGACGGGGAAATCGCCAGGCTGAAATATCAGAGCAGCGACCTCGGCGGCTGGTTCGACGCCGTTCTCGACCGCTACGCCGATGCCTTCTTGCTCTTCGGTTTGACCTGGCACCTGGGAGGCGCACGGGCAGACCACTGGGTCTTCTTCGCCGGTTTCATGGCCATCATCGGCTCATTCATGCTCAGCTACACAGCGGACAAGTTCGACAGCCTCATGCGGGAACCCGTCAATGCCGACGGCACCGCGCGGTGGCGGTTGGGGCGGGACGTGCGTGTATTCCTGATCTTTCTGGGTGCGGTGACCAATCTGGTACTGATAGTGCTAGTAGCAATCGCCCTGGTGATGAACCTTGAGGCATTGCGCCGCGTCAAGGTTGCGTTCGATGCGTGAGTCGGGTACGCCGAAGCGACAATCCGCCGGGTTGTGACAGGGTCGTGACGGACGTCCCGGGTCACTCGGCCATGGCTGTGACCGTGGACCTCCGCTCTACTCCCACGTCCTGCCGGCGATGCACCGGGCGGCCCACCTGAACGGCCCGGACCCCGCTCAAGCTTCCCCGCGACCCGGGTCGATGCAAGTCGGGGGGAGCGGCACCGCCGAGGGGCCTCCCCAGCCGGCCCCTCCCCGGCGACGCCTGCAGCCCCACCGGGTGTCACGCCGCTCCCCTCCCCGGGGCGCCGGGGCGGAGCCCACGGGCGCCAGGCCGACCGGCCCCGTACACTGCTCACCGATCAGCAGGTCGACACCGTGCGGGAGGGTTCGTGAGCGCCGGCATCAACAACCACGCCGCGCTCATCTGGTCGGTGGCGGACCTGCTCCGGGGCGACTACAAGCAGTCCGAGTACGGGCGGGTGATCCTGCCGCTCGTCGTGTTGCGCCGTCTGGACTGCGTGCTGGAGCCCACCAAGGCGGCGGTCCTGAGGCGCAAGGCCGAGCTCGGGGGGCGGATCGAGAACGTGGAACCGGTGCTGTGCGGCGTCGCCGGGCAGCGCTTCTGCAACACCTCCCGCCTCGACCTGGCGAAGCTCCTGGACGACCCGGCCCACGTCGCGGACAACCTCCGGGCCTACATCGCCGGGTTCTCGGCGGCGGCCCGGGACGTGATCGAGAAGTTCGACTTCGACACGCACGTCGCCCGCCTCGACCGGGCGAACCTCTTGTTCCTGGTCGTCTCCAAGTTCTGTGACGTCGACCTCCACCCCGGGACGGTGTCGAACCTGGAGATGGGCTACCTCTACGAGGAGCTCGTGCGGCGCTTCTCGGAGCTGTCGAACGAGACCGCCGGGGAGCACTTCACGCCCCGAGAGGTGATCCGCCTCATGGTGAACCTCCTCCTCGACAGCGACGGGGGCGCCCTCACGGAACGCGGCGCCGTCCGCACCCTCTACGACCCGGCGTGCGGGACCGGGGGGATGCTCTCCATCGGCGAGGAGCACCTCCGGGCGATGAACCCCGACGCCCGCCTCGAAGTCTTCGGCCAGGAGCTCAACCCCGAAACCTACGCCGTGTGCCGCTCCGACATGATGCTCAAGGGCCAGGACGCGTCCCACATCTCCTTCGGGAACAGCTTCTCCGAGGACGGCCTCGACGGCCACCACTTCGACTACATGCTGGCGAACCCGCCCTTCGGCGTGGAGTGGAAGAAGGTCGAGGAGACGGTCCGGGCCGAGCACGACAAGCTCGGCTTCGACGGCCGCTTCGGGGCCGGCCTGCCCCGCATCAACGACGGCTCGTTCCTGTTCCTCCAGCACATGATCGCCAAGATGAAACCCGTGGAGGCCGGCGGGTCCCGCCTCGCCATGGCTCGATCTCGCGGAACAGTGTCGGGTGAGAGAGAGCCTTGATGTCGCCCAGGTGCGCCATGAGGAACTGACAACGAAGCTCCACCGCCAACTCGCTCTCCTCGCCGAGCATCGGCAGGCGTTGATCACCGCGGCGGTGACGGGGGAGCTGAAGGTGCCGGGGGTGGCGGCGTGAGGCCGGACGAGCGGGCGTTCGAGGACGCGATCGAGGCGTCGTTGCTCACCGCCGGGGGGTACGCCAAGGGCGACCCGGGCGCCTTCGACGCCAGGCGGGGCTTGGACACCGGGCAGCTCTTCGCGTTCCTGCGGGGCACGCAGGCTGTGGAGTGGGACCGCCTCGTCAAGCTCCACGGCGGGGAGGAGGCGACGGCGGAGGCGGGCTTCGCCGACCGACTCGGGAAGCAGCTCGACGAGCGGGGCACGGTGGACGTGTTGCGCCACGGGGTGGTGGACCGGGGGGTGACGCTGCGCCTGGCGTTCTTCCGGCCCGCCCACGGCCTCACCCCCGAGCTCGTCGCCCGCTACGAGGCGAACCGTGTGACCGTTACCCGCCAGCTCCCCTTCGAGGCCGGCTCGCGCAGGACCCTGGACCTGGCCCTGTTCGTGAACGGCCTCCCCGTGGCCACCGCCGAGCTGAAGAACCCGCTGACAGGCCAGGGGGTGGAGGAGGCCGTCGTCCAGTACCGCACGGACCGGGACCCGGGGAACGTGACGTTGGCGCGCCGGGCGGTGGTGCACTTCGCCGTGGACCCGGAGCGGGTGGCGATGACGACCCGCCTGGCGGGGCCGGCGACGCAGTTCCTCCCCTTCAACCGCGGCTGCGGCGGTGGGGCGGGGAACCGGCCGAACCCCGCGGGGCACCGCAGCGCCTACCTGTGGGAGCAGGTGTGGGCACGGGACGCCTGGCTCGACCTGCTCGCCCGCTTCGTGCACGTGGAGCGCCCGGAACAGGGCAGCCCGGCGGCGAGGCGGGCCGCGGAGGATGTCGTGTTCCCCCGCTTCCACCAGTGGGACGCCGTCCGGGCACTGGAGGCCGCCGCCCGGGCCGAGGGGCCGGGACGGACCTACCTCGTGCAGCACTCGGCGGGGTCGGGTAAGAGCAACACGATCGCCTGGCTGGCGCACCGGCTCTCGACCCTGCACGACGCCCAGGACGCCAAGGTGTTCGACAAGGTCGTGGTGATCACCGACCGTGTCGTGCTGGACCGCCAGCTCCAGGACACGATCTACCAGTTCGAGCACGTGCGGGGGGTCGTCCAGAAGATCGACGAGAGCTCGACCCAGCTCGCCGAGGCGCTCACCGGGGAGGCGGCCCGCGTCGTCGTCACGACCCTGCAGAAGTTCCCCTTCGTGGTCGACAAGGTCGCGGACCTCGGGCAGCGCCGCTACGCCGTCGTGATCGACGAGGCGCACTCTTCCCAGACGGGAGAGGCCGCCAAGGACCTCAAGGCCGTCCTCGGCTCCGGCCCCGCCAACGAGGCCGCCCTGGAAGCGGCGGAGGCCTTCGACACCGCCCTACCCGCGCCGGAGGACGCCGAGGAGGCCCTCGCCCGCCAGGTCGCCGCCCGGGGACGCCAGCCGAACCTGAGCTTCTTCGCGTTCACGGCGACGCCGAAGGCCAAGACCCTGGAGCTCTTCGGCACGTACGACAGGGCGACCCGCCGCTACGAACGCTTCCACCTCTACTCGATGCGCCAGGCGATCGAGGAGGGCTTCATCCTCGACGTGCTCGCGAACTACACGACCTACCGGACCTACTGGAAGATCTCCAAGACCGTCGCCGAGGACCCCGAGTACGACACGGCGAGGGCGAAGCGGGCGATCGCCCGCTTCGTGGAGCTCCACCCCCACAACCTCGACCAGAAGGCCGAGATCGTCGTGGAGCACTTCCGCGCCCGGACGGCCCGCAAGATCGGGGGGCTGGCCAAGGCGATGGTGGTGACGTCCAGCCGGCTCCACGCCGTGCGCTACAAGCAGGCGATCGACCGCTACCTCGCCGCGAAGCGCATCCACGACGTGGCCGCGCTGGTGGCGTTCTCCGGGAAGGTCCTCGACGGCGGCGACGCCTGGACCGAGGCGGGGATGAACGGCTTCCCGGAGAGCCAGACCGCTCTGCGCTTCGCCGGGGACGACTACCAGGTTCTCGTCGTGGCCGAAAAGTTCCAGACCGGCTTCGACCAGCCGCTGCTGCACACGATGTTCGTGGACAAGGTCCTCACCGGCTTGGCCGCCGTGCAGACCCTGTCGCGCCTCAACCGCATCCACCCGGGCAAGGACGACACGTTCGTCCTGGACTTCCGCAACGACCCCGACACCATCCAGGAGGCGTTCGCGCCGTACTACGGCCGCACGGTCGCCCTGCCCACCGACCCGAACCTGCTCTACGACACCCGCAACGCCCTCGACGCCTACGACGTGCTCCGACCCGAGGAGGTCGAGGCCGTCGTGCGGCTCCTCCTCGCGGCGGGGGACCCCGAGGACCACGGGGCGGTCTACGCCGCGCTCGACCCGGCCGTGGAACGGTTCCGGACCGATCTCGACGCCGAAACCCAGGCGGACTTCCGGGACGACATCGACCGGTTCCTGCGGACCTACGGCTTCCTCTCCCAGATCGTGAACTTCGGGGACACGAAGCTGGAGCGGGACTTCCGGTACTGCCGGGCGCTGGCGGCGTGCCTCGGCCCCGGAGACGCCGAACGCCTCGACCTCGGTCGCGAGGTGGAGCTCACCCACCTCCGCCTCGAGGTCACCTCCGAGGGCTCGGTCGCCCTGGAGGGCGATGAGCGCGATGTCCGCCAGGTCTTCGACGGCCACGGCAGCGCCCGGGAACCCGACGAGGAGCCCCTCTCCCGCATCGTCGAACTGCTCAACGAACGCTTCGGCCTCCACCTCACCGACGCCGACCAGCTCCTCTTCGACCAGTTCGAGGAGGAGTGGGCCGCCGACCCCGACCTCGCCGCCCAGGCGCGGAACAACACGCTGGAGAACTTCCGGCTCGTGTTCGAGAGGCTCTTCCTCGACACCGTCGTGAGCCGCATGGACGCCAACGAGGCGATCTTCAAACGGGTCCTCGACGACCCCGACTTTCGGGACCTCCTCGAAGCCCAGTACGTGCAGCGCATCTACGACCGCCTCCGCGCCGGCACATGACTTCCGCATCGAGCCCCCTTCCCGTCCCCCAGACTGCGCCGTCCGTGTGTGCTCGGTCATCCGGTTCGCCCGGCACCGGAGGTGCTGTCGCTCCTCGACGGCTGAACGTCGCCAGGGCTGCTCGGCCATGTCGCGGGGAGACCCGTGCCTCGGATCAACGTTCTCGTCACCGTCAAGGCGTACCCGGCTCTCAGCACGCGCTACGGAGAGGCCGTCTGCGTCGCCGGCCTGAGGCTGGGGGGTCTCATGGAGCCGCCGTCCTGGGTGCGGTTGTTCCCGCTTCCGTTCCGTGACCTCCCGAGCTGGAACCGATTCAAGAAGTGGGACGAGATCGCCATCGAGGTCAGCGAGCACACCGGCGACAACCGGCCCGAGACGCTCCGGCCCGACCCCGATTCGATCGAAGTCGTTCGCAGCCTCGACACGTCGAGGAACTGGCAGGCGCGACGTGCTCATTTCGACCAGCTCGACCACCCCTCGATGTGCGAGCTTCGACGGCGCCAGGCACTTGAGGGGACGTCTCTCGGAGTTGTCCGACCGGCCGCGGTCCTGGATCTCCAGATCGAGGCTCGTCCCGCGGAAGACGACGCTGCAAGCATGTCAAGGCAGTTCCTGTCGGCTCAGCCGTCCTTCTTCGCTCCGGACAAGCAGCCGCTTGAGTCGATCCCGTACAGCTTCAAGTACCGCTACCGGTGCAAGGAGCCCGCTTGCCCGACACACAAGCAGTCCGTGATCGACTGGGAGATCCACCAGGCCTATCGGCGGTGGAGCAACGAGATGGCGGATCGGGCGTCGTTGGAGGCCGCCATACGGGCGAAATGGATCGACGAGATGTTGCTCATTGCGTCGCTGCCAAGAAGTCCCGGACGACCGCGACCGCCTCCTGACGCAGCCGCGCAGCCTCTTCGTTGCCGTCGTCGGCGAGGAAGGTTCCGTAGGCGCGGGGACCGTCGTTGTCGGCCGATTCGAAGCGCTCCGCAAGCAGATGCAGCGCGTCGCGAACCTGCACTTCGTCACGGATCGCACTCTGTGCTGCGGTGCGGCCGGCGTCCTCCGGGCCCTCGCCGAAGTTCGCCAGGCAGTAGATGAGGTCGTACGAGTCCTTGTTCTCATGGCGGTCCTGGAACGCGAGGATCTTCAGGACGGTGTACGACATGATGTTCGCGACGCGCACGACGACCCTGGAGCGTCCGCCGTCGTCGAGGCGGTCCGCCTCGATCTCGCGTTCCACATGGTCCCGTGTGACGAGCTGCGCACCGCGGACGTTGAAGGCTCCAAGGCCGGAGCCCAGCCCCTCCTTCGGCTTGAAGATCTTCCCCGGCTCGACCTGATCGGTCTCGCACAGGAACTCGACGATGACGGTCACACCTTCGATGTTCTTCGTCCACCGGAAGGAGGACCCCGCCTTGAAGCCCGCCTTCTTCAGATTGTTCTCCAGCGTCCGGTACGCCTCCGCGCTGTCGTCTTCGACGGCCAGGCCGATCACGAGGTCGACATCGGTGGTCCCGACGTGTGGCCGTGCTCCTTCGGGAAGGCTTCCCACGATGTAGCGGGGCGCGAGCCCACCGACGAGGTAGATGCGCTCGCTCCATGGGCCGATGTCGCCGAGAAGCGTCACCAGCGCGCGCTCGCAGCGCGCTGTCGTTACCTCGTCGTAGTCACTGTGATGGCGCTTGCTCAAAACCCGATGACCTCCTCGCGCAGCCGATCTGCTTGCTCCCGCCCGCGCCGCGGATCCTGGCGCAGATCGAGGAAGAGCCGGAACGGGTTGGCGGTCCAGATGTTGTTCACCTTCGCGCGGAACGCAAGAGGAGCATCGCCCTTGGCCTGCCTCAGTAGGATGTTGTGACCGTCCTGGACCACGTTGGCGCGCGCAGCGGCGGCGACCTCATTCAGCGCGACTGTGTCTGCCACCCAGATGTCCGTGACCGGTATCGCCGTGATGAACGGGGCGAGGCGTGCCGCTCCAGCCGGGCCGGTGACGGCGTGCTCGATCTTCGCTTCAGCGAGAGCGCTGCTCAGCGTCTTCGCCTGGGCGCGCGGATCGCGGGCGAGACGGAAGACCCGGAGCTGCTTGACGCCGCGGTCTCGCATCTCCTCGGCCCACAGATCGAGGAGAGCGGTGGGGTTCTCGACGCGGCGCGTCCGCTTCGGACCGGCGCCCTCGACCTCCACCAGTTGCTCACGCTCCAGGCGCGCCAAGACGCGGTGCGCCAGTCCTACCGACACATCAGCCGCCTTCGCCAGATCCTGAACCTGCCACCTTCGTTGCGGTTCGCGGAGAAGTGCCTGGGCGGCGACGCCGGCCTTTCCGGTGAGCTTCACCGGAGGTTCGGCCTGGACCTCTCGGGTTGCAGGCGCCGGCCTGCCCTCGGTCCATAGGAAGACGCCAGGAAGCTTGACGCGCATGTTGCCCTGGGTGTCGATGACCCCGACTCCTGCGTCTTCAAGGAGGTGCCGCGCCTCCGCGGTTGTGCTGCGAGCAACCAACAGGAGGTGAATGCCCTTCGGCATGTGCCGGGCGTACTCGATGAGCTGGCGGGCGGCTGCGGCATTGGCCACCCGCTGGGCCTTCAACTCGACGACGTGGGCGACATCCCCGACACGGATCACGATGCCCGGGTGGCGCTTGGTCGCGGCCGTCGGCGCGGCTGTCACACCCTGGATCTCCTGGAGGAGTCGGAGCACGTCCTTCTCCAGGGGTCCCTCGATATTCATTAGCTGAGGCATATTCACAACGTCTGTGAATATAGCGGTGCTCGTGAATATTGGCTACCCTCGATCTCGGTAGACCATCGTCGGATCATGCGGGTCGAGATCCTTCGGGGTGATCTCGACCGTGCCGCGCTGCTGGTCGCCACCCGCCCGGCCCCGTCGTCGACCTCCCTGCCTCTCAGCGGAGCCGGAGCACGTTGCCGGTGACGAGGCGGTTGGCATCGGCGCACAGCCAGGTGATGACGTCGGCGACCTCGGAGGGATCTGCCACGTAGTGATGGTCGTGGTCCGACGCG
>CAYJLW010000009.1:0-59133 GCA_964370965.1 uncultured Acidimicrobiia bacterium
CTGGCCCGCGACGTCACACCGGTCGTCGTGTCCCGCACGAACACGTCCAGGGCCGCGTTGGTGTCCCCCGCCACGAGGTTCGACGCCGCCGAGTAGAACACGACATGGCGGCCGTCCCCGCTCACATCAGGCCGGTAGGAGTCGTCGTTGCCCTGCGTACCGTCGGTCGCCTCACTCACCCGGGTCGTCACCCCTGCCGCCGTGTCCCGCACGAACACGTCGATCTTGCCGTTCGTGTCCCCGAACTCCAGGTTCCACGCATACGAGGAGAACGCCACATAGCGGCCGTCGTCGCTCACCGCACCCGCGTAGGAAGGACCCGACGCCGTGGTCCCCGTCCAGGCCACGCTCACCCGCGTCGTCACCCCCGCCGCCGTGTCCCGCACGAACACGTCCTGCCAGCCCGTGTCCCCCCACACCAGGTTCGACGCGTTCGAGGAGAACACCACATACCGGCCGTCACGACTCAACGCAGGCGACGACGAATCCTGGTTCCCCTGCGTACCGTCCGTGGCCACGCTCACCCGCGAAGTCACCCCCGCCACCGTGTCCCGCACGAAGATGTCCACCTTCCCGTTCGTGTCCCCCGGCGCCAGATTCGACGCGTACGACGAGAAGGCCACATAGCGGCCGTCCCCGCTGATCGCCACCCCGTCCGACGACCCGTTGGCTTCCACCCCGCCCGCGCCCACACTCACCCGCGCAGTCGTCCCCGTCACCGTGTCCCGCACGAACACGTCCCACGTGCCATTCGTGTCCCCCGCCACGAGGTTCGACGCGTAGGACCTGAACGCCACATGACGACCGTCGTCACTCGCAGCGGACCGGGACGAGGCACTGTCAGCCGCCGTCCCACCGGCACCCGCGCTCACCAACACCGTCTCGCCCGCCACACCCCACGCCCGCCCCACACCAAGTGCCAGCACGGACATGGCAGCCGTCGCCAGCGCTGTCGTGAGCGCCGCCGCCCGCCGGAGGAGCCCGCGGCCGGCGGCGTGCGGCTGTGCTGTTGCGCCCTCTCGCATCGATCCTCCCGGGAGGTGCCCCGATCGCTCGGGGTCGAAGTCGCCCCTTGCAGTCCCTGGCCCGGGCGGCCTCGATGTCACTTCGGGAGGGATTCGACGCCTCAGGGGCGGGACTGAAAGGGATTTCGGCGATGCGTCCCCGGCGCCGTCCGTCCTGAGGGAGACTTGGCACGACCATGAGAGTTCGAGGATGCGAAGACGAGGGGGTGGAAGGCGTCCTGCCCCGGCCCCACGACCAGTGGTGGGCGGAGCGGTCGGCGGCGGGCCTGGGCGTCTACGTGCACGTGCCCTTCTGCGCCCACCGTTGCGGCTACTGCGACTTCGCCACCTTCGCCGGCCTCGAGGGTCTCGCGGAGGGCTACGTCC
Source organism: uncultured Acidimicrobiia bacterium (assembly GCA_964370965.1). Taxonomy (GTDB): domain Bacteria; phylum Actinomycetota; class Acidimicrobiia; order UBA2766; family UBA2766; genus CAYJLW01. The sequence continues at coordinate 1,392 of CAYJLW010000009.1, forward strand.
AGCGGGTCTGCGCAGAGATCGCCGAGCGAGTGCCGGGCCCGGCGGCGACGGTGTTCGTGGGCGGGGGCACGCCCAGCGTCCTCGCCCCCGACCTCCTGGGCCGCCTCCTGGGGGCCGTTCCCAAGGAGGCGGGCGCCGAATGCACCGTGGAGATGAACCCGGAGTCCGCCTCCGCCGGAGTCCTCGCCGCGGTCCGGGAGGCCGGCGCCAACCGGGTGTCCTTCGGGATGCAGTCCGCGGCTCCCCACGTCCTCGCGTTCCTGGAGCGTCGCCACAGCCCCGGGCGGGTCGCCGCCGCCGTGACCGACGCCCGGACCGCCGGTTTCGAGGAGGTCAACCTCGACCTCGTCTGCGGGACCCCGGGTGAGAGCGGGCCCGACTGGGACGCCACTCTGGACGTCGCCCTCGCGCTCGGCCCCACGCATCTCAGCGTGTACGCCTTGACCGTCGAAGATGCCACGCCGCTGGGCCGGGCCGTGGCGACAGGGGAGCGGCCCGCGCCCGACGAGGACGCCGCTGCCGACCGGCTCGCCGTGGCTGCTCGCCGTCTGCGCGAGGCGGGATACGCCCGCTACGAGATCTCGAACTGGGCGCGTCACAAGCCCTGCCTCCACAACCTCCGCTACTGGAGCGGGGGCGCCTACGTGGGGGTGGGGGCGGCCGCGCACAGCTACGACCCCGGGGTCCCGGAGCGCCGCTGGAACCACCGCCACCCCCGCACCTACATGGAGGCGGCCGACCCCGTGGCGGGGAGCGAGGTGCTCGACGGTCCCACCCGCGAGACCGAGGCGCTCTGGCTCGGCCTCCGGCGGGCGTGCGGGGTCCCCGCCCCGGACCACGTGCCCGGCCACCTCCTCGAAGGGGGCCTCTGCACGCTGGACGCCGGTCGGCTCCGGCTCACGGAACGGGGCATGGCGGTCGCAGACGGTGTCGTCCGGGAGTTGTCGCTCGCCCGGGGCTGTCACTCGCGCAGGGTGAGTGCTAATTTCTCTACATGACGCATGCAGAGCTCGACGAACGCCGCGCCGCCGTTCTGCGGGCGATCGTCGAGGAGTACGTGAGCACGGCGCAGCCTGTGGGCTCGGCGACCGTCCTGCGGCGGCGACGCCTGAAGGTTTCCCCCGCCACCGTCCGCAACGACATGGCGATGCTGGAGGCGCACGGGTTCATCACCCAGCCCCACACCTCGGCTGGGCGCGTGCCCTCCGATCTGGGCTACCGCTACTTCGTCGACCACTACGCCCGCGCCGACCGGCTCACCGCTCCCGAACGCGAGACCCTGGGGCACCTCTTCGACAGCGCCCGGCGTGAGCTCGAGGACGTCCTGGGTACGACCTCCCGGATCCTGGGCGCGTTCACGTCCGCCGCCGCGGTGGTCACGGCTCCTCAGGTCGGCCAGTCCCTCCTCGTGTCGGTCCACCTCACCCTCGTGCAGCCCCACCTCCTCGTCGCCGTCCTCGTCACCGAGCAGGGGAGGGTCATCAAGGTCGTCGCCGAGTCCGACGACGATTTCCCCTCCGATCGCGTGGGGGCCGCAAACGAGGCCCTGTCGCGCCTCCTGGTGGACACTCCCGCCTGGCGGTGCGGGGGCGCGAGGGAACCGTGCCCGGACCCTGGCGTCGAAGGCATCGTGGCCGCGGTGCTCGCCGCGGTCGAGGGTCTCGAGGAGCCTGCCGACGGCCTCTTCCTGGGCGGGGCGGCGACAGTCGCGGAGCGGTTCACGGAGCTCGAGGTCGTCCACGACATCCTCGCCACGCTGGAGAAGCAGGCTATGGTCGTCGATCTCCTCCAGGGTCTCCTCGCCGACGAGTCCGACGTCGTGGTGCGCATCGGCTCCGAGATGACCCAGGACGAGTTCCGCCGCACGTCCGTCGTCGTGACCACGTACCAGGCCGGTAACGCGGCCGGGGCGGTCGGTATCGTGGGTCCCACACGGATGGACTACTCCAAGGTGATGTCCGCCGTGAACTACGTCGCCGAGCGCCTCCAGTCCACCCTCCATGCACAGGACTGACCTCTCATGACCGAGGACTACTACGCCGTCCTGGGCGTCCCCGCCGATGCGTCCCAGGACGGCATCAAGGCCGCCTACCGGAGCCTCGCCCGCCAATACCATCCTGACGCGAACTCCGGGTCGGCGGAGGCCGAGGAGCGCTTCAAGAAGATCACCGTCGCCTACGAGGCGCTCAGCGACCCGGACAAGCGCCGCCGCTACGACCTCTACGGCCCCGACGGCGTCTCGGCTTCGGGGCAACGGGGCTTCGGCTTCGACGACGTCTTCGAGGCGTTCTTCGGCCGCGGGGGCGGCCCCTTCGGATTCGGCGGCGCCGGCGGAGGACCGCCGCCCGGGGAAGACGCGGTCGTCGACCTCCATCTGGAGTTCACGGAGGCGGTCTTCGGCAGCGAACACGACGTCGAGGTGCGTCTCCCCGTCCCCTGTGACGCCTGCGAGGCGTCCGGCGCCGCCCCCGGTACGCACGCCGGCCGCTGCGCCACGTGCGCGGGCCGGGGGGAGGTGCAGCAGGTGCGGCGCACGATCCTGGGCCAGATGGTGACGTCGTTCCCGTGCCCCGACTGCGAGGGCCGGGGCGAGAGGGTCACGAACCCCTGTCCCGCGTGCCGGGGTGAGGGACGCCGGCCAGAGACCGCCACGGTGAAGGTCACGGTGCCCGCGGGCATCGAGGACGCCAACAGCCTCCGCCTCAGCGGCCGCGGGGCAGCGGGCCGGCGCGGGGGCCCGGCGGGTGACCTGTACGTGCGCCTCGGCGTCGCCCCCCCGCCGCCGGGATGGAGCAGGTCCGGTGACGACCTCCACTACTCCCTGGCCGTCCCCCTCACCGTAGCGGCGCTGGGCGGCCACCTCGACGTGACCCCTCTCGACGGCGACCCGATCGGAATCGACGTCCCTGCCGGCACCCAGCCGGGGGCCGTGGTCCGCTTCCGGCGCCGGGGCGTCCCCCACGTACAGCGGTCCGGCCGGGGCGACCTCCTCGTCTCCCTCGACGTCGCCGTCCCCGAGGACCTCGACGAGGAGCAGGAGGCCCTGCTGCGCGAGTTGGCGGAGCTGCGGGGCGACCCGGTGGCAGAGCCCGAGGCCGGGATGCTGGGGCGGATCCGGCGAGCCTTCCGGTAGCGTGCGGGTCCCCCATGTGCTCGTCCCCGGAGAGCGCCGCGGGGGCGAGAGGGCGCTGCCCCCGGCGGCCGACCACCATCTTCGCCGGGTGCTGCGGCTCCGGCCCGGGGCGGCGATCACCGTCACCGACGGCGCCGGCGGGTTCGCCCCCGCCGTTCTCACCGGCAGCGGCGCGGAGGTCGGCGCCTGGCAAGACGTCCCTCGGGAGGCCGTCGTGACGCTGCACCCAGCCCTCACCAAGGGGGCCAAGCTCGACCTCGTGGTCGAGAAGGCCACCGAACTCGGTGTGGGTGCCGTCCGCCCGGTCGTGTGCGAGCGGAGCGAGCGGAGGTGGGACGGCGAACGGGCGGCGGCCGCCCTGCGCCGCTGGGAGGCCGTGGCGGCGGCGGCGCTCACCCAGAGCGGCAGCGTCTGGCTGCCCACGCTGAGCGCGCCCCTGGCCCTGGGCGACGTCGTGAGCTCCGGTACCGGTGTCCTCCTCGACCCCGCGGGTCGGAGCGGCGAAGAAGCCCTGGGCGAGACACGTCCCCTCGCTCTCCTCACCGGGCCGGAGGGCGGCTTCACGGATGGGGAGCGGACCCTTGCGGAGGCCCACGGATGGACGTCCGTGCGTCTCGGGAACCTCGTCATGAGGGCGGAAACCGCTGCCGTGGTCGGCCTCGCCCTCGTGCAGGCAGCGCACGGGGCATTCCGGGGCACGGCCGCTCCCCCCGGCTGAAGCACAACCACGGAGGGTGGTTGCCGGTGCGCGTCGAATGCTGTAGGGTGAGCCCGTTCCTGGGAGGTTTGGGTGTGGATCCCTCTTACGCAAGACAAGTAGGCGAGCGGCTTCGCAGCATCCGCAAGCAGAAGGGTCTCTCCCTTCAGGACGTGGAAGCGAAGTCCGATCACGAGTTCAAGGCCTCGGTGCTGGGCGCCTACGAACGCGGGGAGCGGTCCATCTCTGTGCCCCGCCTGCAACGGCTGGCGATGTTCTACGAGGTGCCCGCCGACCAGCTTCTGCCTCCGCAGCCCGGGGCGCGACGGATGTTCGACCGCCCCACGGGCGGCATCACCCTCGATCTCAGCCGCCTCGCCGACCTCGCCGACTCGGAGTTCGAGGCGATCACGCGCTACGTGGCGATGATCCAGGTGCAGCGCCAGGACTTCAACGGCAGGGTCCTCACGATCCGCAGCGACGACATGCGGGCGCTGGCCTGCCTGTACGAGATGACCCCTGACGAGCTCGACTCCCGCCTCGAGGAGTTGGGCGTGAAGTCGGCTGCGGCGGCCTGAGCCGGTGGCGGCCGGTCCCCAACCGTCCGCCGTCTCCCTCCTCACGCTCGGCTGCCGTCTCAACCAGGCCGAGACCGAGGAGACCCTCGCTTGCCTGCAAGGCCACGGGGTCCGGGCTCACGACGGCCTCGACCCCGGGGCCGGCGTCGTCGTCGTGAACACCTGCACCGTGACCGCCGACGCGTCCCGTTCGTCGCGAAAGCTCATCCGCAAGGCCGCCTCGGGCGGGGCCCGCGTAGTGGTCACGGGCTGCTACGCCGTCGCCGAGCCCGAGACCTGCGCCGGCCTCCCCGGTGTCGTACGCGTGGTGGCCAACAAGGACAAGGACGATCTCGGGGACGTCGTGGCGGACCTCGTGGGCGCTCCGGCGGAGCCCGGGTCCGCGCACACGGGCGTTCCGGCGCCCGTCGACGCCGTGGGATGCACGCACGCGGAGTCCCTCGCCGTCACCCAGGCGCGCCGGGCCTTCAAGGTCCAGACCGGTTGTGACGAGGGCTGCACGTTCTGCATCATCCCCGCCACCAGGGGCGAGCTCACGAGCCGCCACGCCGGAGACGTCGTCGCCGGGGTGCGGGCCCTGGTCGCCGCCGGGGCCGGCGAGGTGGCGCTCACCGGCGTGCATCTCGGCAAGTACGGCATCGAGAGCAGCGGGGTGCCCTGCCTCGCCCCCCTCGTGCGTCGCATCCTCGACGAGGTCCCGGAGCTGACCTGGCTGCGCCTCTCCTCGATCGAAGCCGGTTGGGTCACCGACGACCTCCTCGCCCTCATGGCCGGCGAGGACCGGGTCTGTCCGCACCTGCACCTCCCGCTGCAGTCCGGAGACGACGCCGTCCTCGGAGCCATGGGCCGGCCGTACGGCGTCGCCGGGTTCCTGCGCGTCGTGCGCCGGGTCCGGGACGCGCTCGGCCCCGACGCCGGGATCACCACCGACGTCCTCGTGGGCTTTCCCGGGGAGTCCGACGCCGGTTTCGCGGCGACGTGCGCGGCCGTCGAGGCCGCCGCATTCACCCGTCTCCACGTCTTCCGGTACTCGCCGCGACCGGGCACGCCGGCAGCGTCGTGGCGCACCCAGGTCCCCGAGGACGTGAAGAAGGTCCGATCCGCCGCTCTCCGTCGACTCGGCGACGACCTGGCCGGAGCCTTCCACCGGCGCTTCCTGGGGCGCCCCCTGCTCACGATGGTGGAGCTCGCTGGTGCCGCCACGCCCCACGCCCCCGGTGTGCCCGCCCTCACGGGCACGGCCGGGAACTTCGTGAAGGTCCGCACGTCCGGCCCCGCCGGCCTTGTCGGGCGCGTGGTTCCGGTCACCGTCACCGTTGCCGACGCCTCGGGCGTCCGTGGCGACGCAGAACCGTCCTGATCCGGGCGGCACCTCCGCGGTCGCGATCGCGTCCCGGTGCCGGGGAAGGAGTCCGCAGAGGCCTCGGGCGGGACCTCCGAGCGCGGGGGAGACGGGGTTCTCTCTAGACTCAACCGGGTCCGTCCTCAGAAGAGGTGAGGCGCGCTGGCGCAGACCACGCCCCAACAACTGAAGATCCTCGTGCCGGGCAACGATCTCATGACCGCCCTGCTCGGCCAGCACGACGAGTTGCTGCGCATCATCGAGGCCGACTTCGACGCCGCCATCCTCGTGCGCGGAAACGAGATCACGGTGACCGCCGCCGAGGACGTCACAGCGCAGCTCGAGCAGCTCTTCGAGGACCTCATAGCCCTCGTCCAGACCGGCCACCGTCTCGATCCGGAGTTCGTGGGGCGCACGATCGAGATGGTGCGGGCGGGCGCCCAACCGGCCCAGATCCTGTCCCACCAGGTGCTCGTGACGCCGGTGAAGACCGTGCGGCCCAAGACGGTGGGGCAGAAGGCGTACGTGGACGCCATCGAGTCCAACACGGTCGTGTTCACGATCGGGCCCGCCGGCACGGGGAAGACCTACCTGGCGATGGCCGCGGCCGTGAAGGCGCTACAGGAGCGAACCGTGCAGAGGATCATCCTCACCCGTCCCGCGGTGGAGGCGGGGGAGAAGCTCGGCTACCTCCCCGGCGACCTCCTCGCCAAGGTCGACCCTTACCTGCGCCCGCTCTACGACGCCCTCTACGACCAGCTCGGCCCCGAGACCGCGGCGCGCCTCGTGGAGCGGGGCACGGTCGAGGTGGCCCCCCTCGCCTACATGCGCGGGCGCACGCTGAACGACAGCTTCGTGATCCTCGACGAGGCCCAGAACACGACGCACGAGCAGATGAAGATGTTCCTCACGCGCCTCGGCTTCGGCTCCCGGGCCGTGGTCACGGGTGACGTCACCCAGATCGACCTTCCGGGGGGTCGGCGGTCCGGCCTCCGCGACCTCCCCGAACTCCTCGCCGAGATCGACGGTGTCGCCTTCGTGGCGCTGGGGCGCGCCGACGTCGTCCGCCACCGCATCGTGGCCGAGATCGTCGAGGCGTACCGCGTCTACGAAGAGACCCTCGACTCGCATCCCGGCTCGCGTGAGCCCGGGGCCGCCTCACCCCGGTCACACCTGTGACATGGCGATGATCGAGGTCTTCTTCGCGGACGAGCAGTCCGACCTCCCAGTTCCGGGGGGCCGGCTGCGCGAGCTGGCCGAGTACGTCCTCACCAGCGAGGGCGTCACGGAACGGGCCGAAGTCTGCCTGCTCATGATCGACGCCGTCTCGATGTCGAACCTGAACGAACGTTTCCTCGCCCGCAAGGGGCCCACGGACGTGCTCGCCTTCCCCGTCGACGAGCTCCCCTGGGAGGCAGACGAGGAAGCCGACGACATGCCGGTCATGCTCGGTGACGTCGTCGTGTGCCCGGCCGTGGCCGAGGTGAACGCCGCTCGGCGCGCCGGCGCATACGAGGAGGAGTTGGCGCTCCTCGTCGTCCACGGCCTCCTCCACCTCCTCGGACACGACCACGCCACCGACGCCGACGCCGCGGCGATGGAGCGCCTGGAGCGTGACCTGCTCGCCGGCTTCGGAGCGACCAAGGCGGCGGACACGGCGGAGGGACCGGGCGCGGAGGTCGGGGCGGAGACCCCCGGGCCGGGAGACGAACCGGGCGACGCGGCCGGAAATCCGGACGGTCCCGGCGGGTCCCGTCCCCGGCGGACCCCGTGACCCTCGCCGCCGCCTTCGGCAATGCCGACGTCGCCATCCTCGTGGGCGCCGTCCTGCTCCTGACCTTCGGGGCCTTCCTGTCGGCCGCCGAGGTGGCGCTCACGCGTACGAGCCACCTGCGGGCTCTCGCCCTGGTCGAGGAGGGCCGCCGCGGAGCTGTGCGCCTCGCCAAGCTCGTCGAGAGACCCTCGAACTTCCTGAACGTCGTCCTCCTGCTCACCCTCGTGTCCCAGCAGGGGGCGGCGTTCCTCGTCGCCATCGAGACGCAGCGGCGCTTCAGCGAGATCGGCGTCACGGCGGCGGCGTTCGGCCTCACGCTACTCACCTTCGTGTTCCAGGACGCCATGCCGAAGACGTACGCGATCGAGCACTCGGACCGGGTGGCCCTCGCGGTGACGCCCGCGATCTGGCCCCTCGCCCGGCTCTGTTCGCCGCTCACGAGCGTCCTCATCAAGCTCTCCAACGTCATCCTGCCCGGCAAGGGTCTGCCCCAGGGCCCCTTCACGTCCGAGGCCGAGATCCGCGGGATCATCGAACGGGCCGGCGGCGAGGCCGTCATCGAGGCCGAAGAGGCCCGCATGATCCATCAGGTCTTCGAGTTCGGCGACACCGTCGTGCGCGAGGTCATGACGCCCCGCACGGACATGGTCTGCCTCGCCGCGGACGCCACGGTGGACGAGGCGCTCGGCCTGGCGGTCGAGAGGGGCCTCAGCCGGATCCCCGTGCACAGCGACGGCCTCGACGACGTCGTGGGCCTCCTGTACGTCAAGGACATCCTCTCGAACTTCGACCGGAACGGCCGTGCCCGCGGCGTCGCCGGCCTCGTGCGCCCGGCGCACTTCGTCCCTGAGCAGAAGCGTCTCGCAGACCTCCTCTCCCAGATGCAGATGGAGAAGTTCCACATGGCCATCGTCGTGGACGAGCACGGGGGGACGGCGGGCCTCGTCACCATGGAGGACCTCCTCGAGGAACTCGTGGGGGACATCACCGACGAGTACGACACGGATGCCGACGAGCCCATACAGCAGCGGCCCGACGGCAGCTTCCGGGTGGCGGGCAGGGTCGGCATCGACGACCTCGCCGAGCGCCTCGGCATCGACCTCGACGTCGAGGACGCAGACACCGTGGGCGGCGCCATGCTCTCGCTGCTCGGCGACATCCCCGACGAGGGCGAGGAGGTCGAGGATCCTGCGTCGCGGGTGCGGTTCCGGGCGGTGCGGGTCAAGGACCGCCGCATCGAGGTCGTGGACGTCGTCGCCCCCGAGGGTGCCGGCGAGGAAGCCGGCGCGGATCCGGGGGGGGACGCCGCGGAGCGCGGCCGGACGCAGCGGTGAGCTTCGGCTTCGTGGCGGTGGTGGGTCGCCCCAACGTGGGGAAGTCCACGCTCGTGAACGCGCTCGTGGGTGAGAAGGTGGCGATCGTGTCCGCCGTCGCCCAGACGACCAGGAGCGCGATCAGGGCCGTCGTCACGCGGGGAGCCGACCAACTCGTCCTCGTCGACACCCCGGGCGTCCACAAGCCCGTCACGCTCCTCGGGAGCCGCCTCAACGACCTTGCCCGCCGCACCCTGGCCCAGGTCGACGCCGTGTGCTTCGTAGTCGACGGCGCCGCCGGGATCGGCAGGGGGGACGCGCTCCTTGCGGGCTGGCTCCCCGAGGACACCCCGGCCGTTCTCGTCCTGAACAAGCTCGACCGCTGCTCCAAGGACCGTGTCGCCGAGCAGTTGGTGGAGGCCGCCGCGCTGCGGGACTTCGCCGCCTTCGTCCCGGTGAGCGCCCTCGCCGGCGACGGGATCGGCGCCCTGCTCGACGAGGTGTTCGCTCTCCTTCCGGAGGGCGAGCCCATGTTCCCCGCGGACCTCGCCACCGACCAGACCGAACGCCATCTCATCGCCGAGTTCGTCCGTGAGCAGTTCCTGCACCGCCTCCGTGAGGAGGTGCCGCACTCCGTGGCCGTGCTCGTGGAGGACGTCGAGGGCCTCGATGACCCTGATGCTCTCCTTCGCGTCGAGGGCACCGTCTATGTGGAGCGCGAGTCCCAGAAGGGGATCGTGATCGGGCGGGGCGGCACCGTGTTGAAAGAGGCAGGGACGGCCGCCAGGGAGCAGCTCGAAGCGATCCTGGGCCGGCGCATGTACCTCGGCCTCCGAGTGAAGGTGTCACGGGACTGGCAGCGCCGCGCCGAGCGCCTCGGCCGCCTGGGCTACTGAGCCCCCCGGGGTCGGGCGCCGGTGGCGAGGGGGAGGCGGAACGAGAACGTGGCGCCCTCGCCTGGCTCGCTCGTGATCTCGAGCTCGGCGCCGTGGAGCGCCACGACCTCCCTCGCGAAGGCGAGGCCGATGCCTGTACCCCGGGTGCGGCGGGTGTCGTGGTTGCCTCCCCGGAAGAAGGGCATGAAGAGGTTGGGGAGGTCCTCCGGGGAGACCCCCGGGCCGTTGTCGGTCACGGAGATGACGGCCGCGTGGTCCTCGGCACGCGAGGAGAGCCGCACCCTGGTCCCGGCCGGGGTGTGCTTCGCGGCGTTGGCGAGGAGGTTTTCCACGACCCGGTCGAGCAGCGTGGGGTCGGCGACGACCTCGAGGTCCGCGTCGAGGTCGACGGCAAGCTCGTGGTGGGCGAAGAGAGGTTCGAGGCGGCGTGCGGTGGCGCGGAGGACCTCCGAGAGGTGCACCGGGCGGGGGCGGACGTCGAGGCGGCCCGCCTCCAGGCGGGCGAAGTCCAACAAGGTGTCGACGACCTCGGTGAGGGCGGCGGCGTTGGCGTTGAGGCGGCCGAGAAACTCGAATCGGGTCGCGTCGTCCATCTCCGCCCAGCGCTCCGAGAGCGTCTCGCCCATGCCCTTGATCACCGTGAGCGGCGTGCGGAGCTCGTGGGACGCAGTGGCCACGAAGTCCCGCTTGAGATGGTCGAGCTCGGCGAGGCGCTCCACGGTCTGGCGTTCGGCCTCGAAGCGGTGGGACTTCTCGAGGGCGGCGCCGCACTGGGAGGCGAGGAGCTCGAAGGCCTCCACCTCCTCCGGGAGGATGCCGCGCGCCCGGCGGCCGGCCCCGAGCGTGGCCACGATCCGGCCGTCCACGCGGATGGGGCTCATGATGGCAGACGTGATCCCGATGTCGCGCAGGGGGCCCCGGCTGGCGGGGTGGTCCTGGTAGTCGTCGACGACGACGGTCCTGCCCTCCCGGTGGACGACGCCGGTGAGGCCGGCGTCGACGTCGTGGCTGGTCCCGAGGAGGGTGGCGGGCATGTTCCGCTGGTGGATCGTGCGGAAGGAGCCCTGCTCTTCGTCCATCTCGTTCAAGGAGGCGCTCCGGAACCCCAACGCGACCACGCTGTCCATGACCGCCTCGGCGACCTCCGCGGGGTCCAGCGTGCGGAGACCCCCGGCACGGGCGACGACAGCGAGGAGGCGGGCGCGCACCCGGGACTCCTCCTCGGCGGCTTCGTGCGCCTCGGTCATCATGAGGAGTTGCGCACCGAGGAAGACCGCCAGGTGCCCGGAGACGACCAGGAAGCCGAGTCGCCAGGCGAGGGTGGCGGGGGCGACGTCCCAGCCGGTGGCCCAGAGCGCGAGCGTGTAGCCGGCGACCGTGAAGGCGACGAGGAGGTACTGGGTGCCCCTGCCCGGCGCGAGGGCGACGAAGACCGTGGTGAGCGCGTACATGAGGTAGAGGTCCGAGCGGCCGCCCCCGCTGGCGGCGACGCCGATGCTGATGAGGACGACGTTGCCTGCCAGCCAGAGCGCAAACGTGCGGGGCGCCCGGTCGGAGACCACGAGGCGGTCCCAGGGCAGCCAGGCCGCGACCGCCATCACCCCGCCGGCCACGACGACGGCGACGGCGAAGGCGGCCGTGTCGTTCACGGTGTTGCCGGGCAGGAGGAGGTAGACGACGAGAGCCGCAAGCGTGAACGCCGTCGTGAGCACGCCTGCGCGGGACGCGCGCACGTAGAAGGCGCCCATGGCGCCGGACCGCGCCAACCGCCGGGCTTCGTTCATCACCCCTTCTTACCAGGCTCAACAGGTGCCTCCGCCCCTGGCGCTGCTCGGTCACATGGCTCCGCCCCTGGCGCTGCTCCGCGTGCCCCGTGGGGGCCCCACCCCACGGGGCCCCACCGCTATGCGCCAGCCAGGCCTCTCGCGACAACGATGTGCTCGCAAGGTCGGGCTTTGCCCGGCCGGAACGGCGTGTGAGGTGGACGGTGGTGGCGTGGGGGGGTGTTCGAGGGGGGGCGGAGCCCCCCTTCGAGGTGTCGCGAGGCCGGGCGCTGCCCGGCCGGAACGGTGTGTGGCGTGGGCGGTGGCCGTGTGGGGGGGTGTTCGAGGGGGGGCGGAGCCCCCCTTCGAGGTGCGGAGCCCCCCTTCGAGGTATTGACTGGGAGTTACACGTGTGGGATTCTCCCGGGATGGCGCTCTACCGTGACCAGGGGATCGTGTTGCGCACGATGCGCCTCGGCGAGTCCGACCGCATAGTGGCGCTCCTCACCCAGGCCCACGGCAAGGTGCGGGCGGTGGCCAAGGGCGTCCGCAAGACCAAGAGCCGCTTCGGGGGCCGCCTCGAACCCTTCGGCCACGTCGACCTCCTGATCTATGCGGGCCGGGGCGACCTCGACATCGTCAGCCAGGCGGAGCTCATCACGCCCTTCGCCGAGCTCCGCGGCGACTACGACGCCTTCGGGTGCGCGCAGACGATGTGCGAGGGGGTCGACCAAGTGGCGCCGGAACGGGAACCCAACGTCCGTCTCGTCCTCTTGCTCCTCGCCGGCCTGCGGGGCGCCGCCGGCTGCGTGGCGGAGGGGCGCCCCGTGCCCCAGACGATGCGGGCGGCATTCCTGCTCAAGCTCCTGGGGGTGAGCGGATTCGCCCCGGCCCTGCGGCGCTGCGTGCACTGCGGGGGCGGCGAGGGCCTCGAGGCGTTCTCGATCGACGGGGGCGGCGTCGTCTGCTGCGCCTGCCGGCGGCCGGGCGACGTGCGTCTCGCCGTCGAGAGCGTGGCGCTGCTCCAGACCCTGTGGACGACGCCGCTCGCCGACCTCCCCGACGCCCACACCGGCGAGGTCGACGGCCTCGTGCGCCGGACCGTGGAGTACCATCTCGAGCGCCGTCTTCGCAGCCTCACAGCGTGAGCCCGTGACCCACTACGACCCCGAGCATGCGCTCGCCCTGTGCGCCCGTCACCGGCTCGACCCCGAGCGCATCCCCGCGCACGTCGCCGTCGTCATGGACGGCAACGGCCGCTGGGCCCAGAAGCGGGGTCTGGAGCGCACCCAGGGTCACGCGGCGGGGGAGGTCGCGCTCTTCGACACAGTGAACGGTGCCGTGGAGATCGGCCTGAGGTGGCTCACGGTGTACGCGTTCTCGACGGAGAACTGGAACCGGCCTCCTGAGGAGGTCGAGTTCCTGATGTGGTTCAACCGGGACATCATGCGCCGGCGGCGTGTCGATCTGGACGAGATGGGGGTGAGGGTCCGGGTCTTGGGCCGCCGGGGGCGGCCGATCCCCGCCGACGTGATCCGCTCCATCGAGGAGACCGAGTCCCTCACGGCCCGCAACCGGGCGATGACGCTGAGCTTCTGCTTCAACTACGGGGGCCGGGCCGAGATCGCTGACGCGGTCCGGCGTGTGGGAGCGGAGGTCGCCGCCGGCGAGCTGGACCCGCGCCGGGTCACGGAGGCGACGATCGCCCGGCGCCTCTACGCCCCCGACATGCCCGATCCCGACATCCTGATCCGTACGAGCGGGGAGGTCCGCACGTCGAACTTCCTCCTGTGGGAGGCGGCGTACTCCGAGCTCGTCTTCACGAAGACCCTGTGGCCGGACTTCCGCCGCCGCCACCTCTACGCCGCCATCCGCCGGTACCAGGGTCGCGAGCGCCGTTTCGGCGCCGTGTGACCGGATCCGGCGCTACGTCGACCGGCGGAACCGCCACGCAGGGGACAAGGCGCCTTGCGCGCCAGGGAAGCGTGCAAATGCCGTGCCTGACGCGGCACTAGCACTGGTCTTCGGTGAGTTCGGCGAGGGCCGCCACGTAGGCGTCGACGTCGTCCAGGCGGTTCAGGTTCTCCACGACCCTGCTGTCGTCGATCAGGGCGTAGCGGTGGACGAGCAGGTTGCGGAACCGGCAGGCGGCGGCGACGACGGTGGCGAGGTCGTCGTCGAGGGTCCCGTGGCGGGCGAGGGTGAGAACCGCGTCGGCGTTGGTCTCCGGCGGGCCCCAGCCCTCGGACGAACAGATGTGCTGGGCGGCGTCGATGCAGCCCTCGATGGCGGTGACGAAGAGGTACTTGACGTGCCCGAGCGAGGCCGGGTCCGCGAGGACGTCGGCCGGTCCGCGCCCGGCGTAGCCACGCAGCGTGGCGACGTCGTCGGTGACGCCCTGCAGGACTCGGCGGAGGCGTTCAGCGTCCACCACGCGACGAGCCCCTCCCGGTCTGGGCGGCGCGCCGGCGGGCGCCGGTGAGGAAGTCGCGGCGTGCCTGTTCCATCCGGGGTTGCTCGTCGAGGTAGATCTTTCGGGTCGTGGCCTCCCAGGCGACCCGGGCGGCGGGGTCGTCTTCGAAGATGAGCCGGCCCCGCATCGCGACCCGCCCCGCCAACTCCAGGCCGGCGTCGTCGAGGACGACGAGGTCGACCGAGGGCGGGAGCCCGGTGGCGGCGTCGAGAGGATCGATGCCGGCGCGGCCGAAGTAGGCGGCGACGTCGTGGTCCGAGTCCTGCCGCGCCCCCCCTTCAGCGCGACTGCCGAAGAGGTAGGCGAATCTCGCCCCCTTGCGGCGCAGCGGAGCAACCACGTCGTCGACTTGCATGTCCCCATTCTGGCCGGTCACGTATGCGAGCGCCCACCGGGGACGAGCACGAGTGGCGAATCGCGCCGTCCCCCGTGGGCCATGTCGCGTCCGTCCTCCTCTGGGTCGCCCCCCCGGGCCCGTACCGGTGCGAGTCCGCTGCCCCGTATGATCCGGGCCATGGCCGATCTGTTCGACACGATCGTGAACCTGTGCAAGCGGCGGGGGTTCGTCTTCCCGTCCTCGGAGATCTACGGCGGCATCGGGTCGTCGTACGACTACGGGCCTCTCGGCGTCGAGTTGAAACGCAACGTGAAGGAGCAGTGGTGGCGGGCCACCGTGGCGCTCCGCGCCGACGTCGTGGGCATCGACGCCGCCATCATCATGGCGCCCCAGGTGTGGGAGGCGTCCGGTCACGTGGCCACGTTCGCGGACCCGCTCGTGGACTGCACCGTCTGCAAGAGGCGCTTCCGGGCCGACCATCTCGAGGACCGCGACTGCCCGAACAACAAGAAGGGCTGCGAGTTCACCGAGGCGCGCCAGTTCAACCTCATGTTCAAGACGTTCCTCGGACCAGTCGAGGACGACAGCTCGGTTGTCTACCTCCGGCCCGAGACGGCCCAGGGCATCTTCGTGAACTTCCCCGCGGTGGTGACGACGAGTCGCAAGAAGGTCCCCTTCGGCATCGCCCAGATCGGAAAGTCGTTCCGCAACGAGATCACCCCGGGCAAGTTCACGTACCGCACCCGGGAGTTCGAGCAGATGGAGATGGAGTTCTTCTGTGCCCCCGAGGACGCCGCGAAGTGGTACGAGTACTGGATCGAGGAACGCCTGAACTGGTACCTGCGCCTCGGTGTGGCCCGTGAGAAGCTCCGGATCCGCCCGCATGACTCCGACGAGCTCAGCCACTACTCGCGGGGCACGAGCGACATCGAGTACGAGTTCCCGTGGGGTTGGGGGGAACTCGAAGGCGTCGCCAACCGGGGCGACTTCGACCTCACCCAGCACGCGGCGCACTCCGGCAAGGACCTCACGTACTTCGACCAGGAGAACGACCGCCGCTTCGTCCCCCACGTCGTCGAGCCCGCCGCCGGGTGCGACCGGGCCACGCTCACGTTCCTCATGGACGCGTACGCCGAGGAGGACGTCCGGGGGGAGAAGCGGGCCCTGCTCCGCCTCGACAAGCGGCTCGCCCCCTACAAGTGCGCCGTCCTGCCGTTGTCGAAGAACCCCGACCTCGTCCCCACGGCGCGCAAGCTCGCCGACGAGATGCGTGCGCAGATCATGACCGACTACGACGAGGCGGGGGCGATCGGGCGCCGCTATCGCCGCCAGGACGAGATCGGCACGCCCTTTTGCGTCACCGTGGACTTCGACACGCTGGAGGACCAGGCGGTCACGATCCGGGAGCGGGACACCATGGAGCAGGTCCGGGTCCCGCTCGCCGAGGCCGGCGCAGCGCTGCGCCGCCGTCTGGAGGAAGAGACGCTTTGACGCGTGCTCCCGGGAATGCGCCTGCTACGCGATCATGTGCCCCTGCGCCGTGGACCATCGGGCGTGTGAGGGCCGGCTTCGCCGGCCCGGGACACACGTCCGGCGGCACGCGGTCCCGCGGGGGGTTCCCAAAGGGGACGGAGTCCCCCCTTTGAAATACAAGGAGGCATCCTGATGGGCGACGCCATGAAGCTCGTTTACGACTTCGCCGAGGGCGACAAGAGCATGAAGTTCCTTCTCGGCGGAAAGGGGGCGAACATCGCCGAGATGACGCGTCTCGGCCTCCCCGTGCCCCCCGGCTTCACGATCACGACCGACGCCTGCAAGGCGTTCCTGGAGTCCGGCGACTTCCCCCCTGGTCTCCTCGACGACGTGGCGGCGCACCGCCGGTCGCTCGAGGAGCGTATGGGCCGGCGTCTCGGCGACGCCGTCGATCCCCTGCTCGTGTCCGTACGTTCCGGGGCGGCGTTCTCGATGCCGGGGATGATGGACACCGTCTTGAACCTCGGCCTCAACGACGTCTCCGTCGAGGGCATCGCCGCTCAGACCGGCGACCGCCGCTTCGCCCTCGACTCCTACCGCCGCTTCATCCAGATGTTCGGCCGCATCGTGCGGGGCGTCGAGGGCGAGAGCTTCGAGGAGGTCCTCTTCGACGCCAAGAAGGACGCGGGGGTCACGGCGGACTCCGACCTCTCTGAGGAACGGCTCGCGGACGTGGTGGAGCGCTTCAAGGGGATATACCGCGACCACACCGGGGAGGAGTTCCCCTCGGATCCCGACGAGCAGCTCCGCCAGGCGATCAGCGCCGTGTTCTCGTCCTGGAACGGGCGTCGCGCCCGGGACTACCGACGCCTGAACAAGATCCCGGACGACCTGGGCACGGCGGTGAACGTGCAGGCGATGGTGTTCGGCAACAAGGGCGGCGACTCCGGCACCGGCGTGGCGTTCACCCGCGACCCGAATATCGGCGCCAGGCACCCCGTGGTGGACTTCCTGTCCAACGCCCAGGGCGAGGACGTCGTCGCCGGCATCCGCACCACAGAGGACCTCGAGGGGTTCCGCGGCCACCTTCCGCAGCAGTGCGAGGCGCTCCTCGGCATCCTGGAGCTGCTCGAGGGCCACTACCGGGACATGTGCGACGTCGAGTTCACGATCGAGCAGGGCACGCTCTACGTCCTGCAGACCCGGGTGGCGAAGCGCACCGGCGCTGCCGCCCTGCGCATCGCCGTGGACATGGTGGCCGAGGGTGCCGTCTCGGAGAACGAGGCGGTGATGCGGGTCACGCCCGAGCAGCTCGACCAGCTCCTGCACCCGCGTTTCGACCCGGCGGCCGAGTACAACGTGCTCGCCCGGGGTGTGGCGGCGTCTCCCGGAGCCGCAACGGGAGCGGCGGTCTTCGACGCCGACGTGGCCGCGGAGCGGGGCGACGCGGGCGAGGCCGTCATCCTCGTGCGGGAGGCGACGAGCCCCGACGACCTCCACGGCATGGCCGCCAGCCAGGGGATCCTCACAGCCCAGGGCGGCAATCTGTCCCACGCCGCCATCGTGGCCAAGGGTATGGGGATCCCGGCGGTATGCGGGGCGTCCGAGCTCTCCATCGACGAGGGTGCCGGCAGCTTCAGCGTCGACGGCACGGTCGTGAGCGAGGGGGACGTGATCTCCATCGACGGCTCCGCCGGTGTCGTCGTGGTGGGCGAGGTGCCCGTCGTCGTGCCCGAGCCCGACGAGAGCTTCCGCACCCTCCTCTCCTGGGCGGACTCGGTCCGGCGCCTCGGCGTGCGGGCCAACGCCGACCTGCCCGACGACTGCCGCAAGGCGAGGGAGTTCGGGGCCGAAGGTGTCGGTCTCTGCCGCACCGAGCACATGTTCCTCGGGGAGCGCCTCCCCGCCCTGCAACGGTTCATCCTGGCGGGCGACGCCGCCGAGGCCGAGGCCGCCCTGGGCGAGATCTTCGACCGCCAGCACGCCGATTTCGTGGCGATTCTCGAGGCGATGGACGGTCTCCCCGTCACGATCCGTCTCCTCGACCCGCCCCTGCACGAGTTCCTCCCCAACCTCGAGACGCTCATCGTGGCCCAGGCGACCGGCCGGGCTTCCCACAAGGATCTCGCGGTCCTCGAAGCGGTGCGGAGCCTCGCCGAGGAGAACCCGATGCTGGGGACCCGGGGTTGCCGGCTCGGGATCGAGCGGCCCGAGCTGTATCGCAGCCAGGTGCGGGCCATCGCCCGCGCCGCCCTGGAACGCACAGCCGCCGGCGGTGACCCCAGGGTGGAGATCATGATTCCCCTCGTCTCCCACGTCTCGGAGCTGGCGCGCCTCCGGGCCGAGACGGAAGCCGAATGGGCCGACGTCACCGGCGGCGACGTCCCGGTCAAGATCGGGACGATGATCGAAGTGCCCCGTGCGGCGCTCACGGCGGGCCCGATCGCCGGGCACGCGGACTTCTTCAGCTTCGGCACGAACGACCTCACGCAGATGACGTGGGGCTTCAGCCGTGACGACGCCGAGGGGACGTTCCTCTCGCGCTATCTCGAGGAGGGCGTCCTGAACGCCAACCCTTTCGAGACTCTCGACAGAGAGGGTGTGGGCCGCCTCGTGGAGCTCGCCACGAAGGAAGGTCGTTCCACGCGGGCCGACCTCAAGATCGGCATCTGCGGCGAGCACGGGGGGGACCCGGCCTCGATCGCCTTCTGTGACGAGACGGGCCTCGACTACGTGTCCGCCTCTCCGTACCGGGTGCCCGTCGCCCGTCTCGCCGCTGCCCAAGCGGTCCTCGGTGGCGGGGGCGACGCCAGCCGGTAGAAGTTCGAAGGGGGACTTCGTCCCCTCTCGAACACCCCCCTCCCAGAGCCGGGCAGCGTGCCGCCGGATCGCCGTTCCGGGCCGGTGGAGCCGGCCCTCCGGCCCACGGTGTCGTCACCACGACCGGCTGACGCGCTGAGCTGAGCGCCGGCACGGTGAGCGACGTCACAGTGAGGCGTGAGCCTCCGAGGGTGCTGCGGTGCTTCCCGCGGGCGTGCTGCGGAAGAGGACCCCGAGGGCGGCGAGGAACCAGCCGAAGGCGAGGCCGTAGGCGAGCAGGTTCAGGAACTGGGCGAGGGGGGGCGCCACGAGCACGGCGGAGAGCAGTGTGAACAGGGTGCCGAGGGCGAGGAGGGTGACCTCGAGCGCGACGACTGTCAGGTACCGACCCGGGCGGTGGCGCACGACCATGAGCGAGGTGCGCAACGGGTTGCGGTCACCGTCGGCCACGGCGGCGAAGGGCGCGAACGCGAGCAGAAACGCCACGAGGAGGCCGAGCCAGGGCAGGACGAAGCCGGCTGCGATCGTGACCGCTGCGGTGACGGCGACCCAGAGCACTCCCGCCGGCAGACGCCGGACGGCATCGGTCAAGGCCCCGGGTGGGACGCTACCGTCGTTGTCGAGCGTGAGGAGCGTGAGGCGGGCTGTGAGTGACACCATGGCGAAGAGCCAGAGCGCCGAGAGGGCCGTGCCCAGCACGGCGACGGGCAGGGAGGCCTCCCCGACAGGGACCGCCCACACGAGGAGCGCCTGCACGAGGGCGTTCGCCACGACGAAGCCGAGGTAGACCCAGAGGTTCCTCACGACGAGGCGGAGTGCCCGGGCGTGCACGAACCAGCCGTACTGGCGGGAGTCGCCGGCCGGGGTCGAGGGAACTTCCTCTGTGCGGGTGCCGGGGTCGTCTGGCATGAACGTCTCCCGTCCTCTCAGTCGGCCTGCGCGAGGGCGCCCTGCACGGTGCCCTTGTACACGTTGCGACCGTCGACCGTGACCGTGAGCTTCGCCGCCTGGAGGTCGTCCTGGTCGCCGCCGCTCGCCCGGGCCTCGGCCCGGCGGCCGTCGGTGGTGTGCCCGGTGCACACGAGCGTCTCGCCCGAAGGCGAGGGGGCGCACTCGGGGCCGGTCTGGAGCTGGGCGCCGGCGTCGTAGAGGACGTCGAGCATGGCAGACCTGGTGCCCTGGAGGTAGCCGTCCGTGGCGGTGCTGGGCCCCGGGCTCATGACGTCGCGGCCTGACATCACGAGGAAGCCGGCCACGGCCAGTCCCGCGACGACCACGGCGACGGCGAACACACGGCGGATCACGTCGGGGCCCCCCCGGTTCTCGCCAGGAGCCTCGTCCGGGCGCTGAGGTGGGCCCTCTCCAACTCGGCGTCGCCGATGCCGGAGAGGTCGAAGGGCGCCTTCACGACGAGCTCGCAGTTGCGGTCGGGCCGGCCCCCGAGGCGGGTGTCGGGCTGGGCGAACCAGTGGTTCGCGGCGAGCTCGCGGCTGATGGCGGCGAGTCCTGCCGGGGAGTAGTCGCGGGCGGACGTGCGGGCGGGCCCCTTGTGGTCGAGTGTGACGGTGAAGATGGAGAGGGTGCCGTCGCGGTTGTCCACGAGCTCGACAAGGCGTTGCTGTTGAGCCCAGTCGATGCAGGAGGCGGTGTTGACCTCCCAGAACCCGGCTCCCTGTTCCCGTTTGCTGGGGTGGGCGACGATGCGGTTGTAGTGGGTGTGGCCGTTGATCCAGGCGACCACGTTGGGGAAGCGCAGGAGCATCTCCACGAGCTCGGGACCCGTGTGCAGGCTCTGGTTCTCCCCCCCGGGACGCTCCAGGGTGTTCTCCAGGGTCCAGCTCGTGTGGTGGCTGCAGAGGAGGACGAGCTTGTCCTCGGCGGACTGCGTCTGCAGGGTGCCGTCGGCGTCGTAGTAGCGGGAGGAGGCCGCCCTGAGCTGGGATTCGACCCATCTGAGCTCCGGGCCGTAGACGCACCCGTCGGCGTTGCCCGCCGTGTTGCAGGTGTCGAGGCCGAGGAGGCGCACCCGGGGGGCGACGTCGTGCGCCCACCACGTCGTGCGGTTCCTCAGGTTCGCGGCGGTGAAGCCGTGGCCCACGGGGCCGGGCGTCTTCGCCGTCCTGAAGTGCTCCTTCACGAACTCGAAGCGCTCGTAGATGCGGCGTCGGTGGTCCTTGGTGACGGTGCGCATCCCGGGGACGCCGCGGGCGTTGTCCCACACGAAGGACATGAGCTCGCGCTCGAACACGCCGTTCAGGGCCCCGTTCATGTAGAGAGCGGTGAAGTAGGGGCCGTCCGTGGAGGCCTTCTTGGAGCCTCGCGCCGCCTGCTCCTGCATCCAGCCGATGGGCAGGAGCCCCATCCACACCGTGTCGTGGTTGCCGTACACGGCGTACCAGGGGATCGGGAGGCCCACCGTGTGGAGCTCGGTGGAGACCGCGGCCTCGAGCATGCCCTTGTACGCGGGGTAGCCACGACGGCCGTACATGTCGTGGGCGGGGCCGTCGGGGTGGTAGGCGTAGTCGGCTTCGCCCCAGGCCTGGATGCCTTCGTAGACCCGGCGGCGACCACTGTTGGGGGTCACCCTCTTGCCGTCGAGGGTGTCGATGTACCAGCGCAACTCGGTGAGGGCGTGGCTGTCGGCCATGTCCCCCGTGACGATCGCGAGCGAGAGCGGCGCCCCGGTGACCGGGCTCGATGCCGCCTCGTTCATGGCCTTTACCATCTGGTCGAGGACGTAGACGCACAGCGTCTCCTGCGGCCGGGCGGCGGACGCCGTGTCGAGGGCCTGGACCGCCTGTTCCGCGGGTTCGATACGGGCGGGGGACTGCGCGTCGACGATGTGGATGTCGGTGAACTGGCCCATGTAGAGGAGGGAGCGCCGCGTGTTCGCCCGTCCGGGCGCCGGCGGGTGGAGGATGAGATCCTCGCGGACCGTGAACGGCTCCCCGGACCGCTCCACGAGACGGCGGTAGGGTGTGCGCCCGGCCGGTGCCTTGCGGATCGTGCGCACGAGAGAGGTGGTGACCTCGGCGGGTGCGGCCGGCTGCCCAAGGCGGCCGGCCACGAGATCGACCGGCAGGCCCCAAGTGAGAGCGAGGCCACTGGCGGCGCCGAGGAACTGCCGACGCGTGAGAGCGCCGTTTTCACCCATCTCTGATGCCCCCATGTCGGGGGGGACTTTACCCGCCCCACTACGGTGTCCTGCGCATGGCGCCTAGTGCATCCGCGGGAGACTGCCTGGGCCGAAAGGTGTCGGACGTCGCCTCTAGCCTCACGTCATGGAACTCACAGATCGGGCCCGTCGTTGGGCGGGCACCATGCAGGGCCACCGCGACGTCGAGATCCGCCGCGCCCACGCCGACAGCGTCGCCGGCCCAGGTGGCACGGGAGTGCTCGGGCGGCCCGCCCGCGAGGAGATCGACCACGACGTCCTTGCCCCGGGCGCCACGAGGGCGCAGGGGGCGGGCAGGCGTGCCCGGCCCGAGGAGGCCGACCCCTACCGGACCTGTTTCGAGCGCGACCGTGACCGCATCCTGCATTGCACGGCGTTCCGCCGTCTCGCCGGCAAGACACAGGTGTTCGTCTTCCCCGAGGACCATCAGCGCACACGCCTCACCCACGCCCTCGAGGTCGCCCAGGTGGCCACGGCGGTTGCGAAGGCCGTGCGGCTCAACGTCGCCCTCACGGAGGCGATTGCGCTCGGCCACGACTGCGGGCACGGTCCGGGAGGTCACGCCAGCGAGGACGCCCTGAGCCCCTACGTCCCGGGCGGCTACGACCACGCCGTGTGGGGCGCCGACGTCACGCTCACCGGCCTGAACCTCTGCGAGGAGACCCTCGACGGTGTCCGCAACCACTCGTGGTCACGCCCGGCGCCCTCCACGCCCGAGGGCGAGGTCGTGAGCTGGGCCGACCGCATCGCCTACACCTGCCACGATCTCGAAGACGCCGTGTCGGCGGGCATCGTCACCTACGAAATGATCCCGGCCGACGTCCGGGCCCGCTGCGGCACCAGCCGGCGGGCCCAGTTGGGGGCCTTCATCGGGACGATGATCGAAACGATCGCGGCGACAGGCCGCGTGGGGATGTCCGAGCCGGAGGCCGACGCCCTCGGGGCTCTGCGGGGCTTCAACTACGAACGCATCTACCTGCGACCGGCGTCCGTGGCTCAGGCCGAGGCCGTCATCGAGATCCTGCGGGCGCTGGTGGAGTACTTCGCGGACCGGGCCCACCTCATCCCGGCGGTCGAGGAGGCCGGGGGCGTCCCCGCCGAGGGCCCCGAGGCGCTGGCCGCGGCGGTCGCCTACGTGGGCGGCATGACCGACCGCTACGCCTTCCAGGCCGCCGTCGCCCGCCTCGGCTGGGACCGCGCCCGCCTGCCCACCGGGATCGACGCGCCGAGATGAGAGCGTCGGGGCGAGCCGTTTGCGCCCCGGGCTCTGTAGCCTCGACCTCATGCCAGGGCGGATACCCGAAGAAGACCTCGAGCGGGTGCGGGCGGCCAGTGACATCGTGGAGGTGGCGTCAGAGCGCCTCACGCTGAAGCGCAACGGCCGCCGCTACGTGGCGCTGTGCCCGTTCCACAACGAGAAGACGCCGTCGTTCTCCATCAACCCGGAGACCGGCCTGTACCACTGCTTCGGCTGCGGCGTTTCCGGCAACGTCTTCCAGTTCCTGATGGGTGTCGAGGACGTCGGCTTCGTGGATGCCGTGGAGCGCCTCGCCCGCAGGGCCGGCATCGAGATCGCCTTCCTCGACGAGGCGCCCGCCGACCGCCGCCGCCGGCAGTTGCGGCCACGGATCGAGGCCGTGCTCGCCCGGGCGCGGGACTTCTTCACCGACCGCCTCCTTCGCGCCGAGGACGCGGGCGGCGCCCGGGGCTACCTCCGGTCCCGTGGATACGACCGGGACGTCGCCGTGCGGTTCGGCGTCGGGTGGGCTCCGGCCGCCCGCGACGCGCTCGTCGCCCACCTCAGGTCCGCGGGCTTCCGGGAGGAGGAGATCGCCGAGGCGGGGGTGGCCCTGCGCGACGGGGGTGGCGGTCTCCACGACCAGCTCCGGGGCCGGGTGGTCTTCACGATCTCCGACCCACAAGGCCAGCCGATCGGCTTCGGCGGCCGGGCCCTGGAGGCGGCAGGCCCGAAGTACCTCAACACGCCTGAGACGATGCTGTACCACAAGAGCAGCGTCCTGTACGGGATGAACTGGGCGAAGGCGGACGTGGTCGCCCGGGACGAGGTCGTCGTCGTCGAGGGCTACACGGACGTCATCGGCTTCCACCTCGCCGGGGCGACCAACACCGTGGCCACGTGCGGCACCGCCCTGGGTGACCAGCACCTGCGCCTCCTGAAGCGCTTTACGCCCCACGTCGTGCTGGCTTTCGACGGGGACACCGCCGGCGAGGCCGCCACGGAGAAGGTCTTCGAGGCCACGTCGCGCCTCGGTCTCGACGTACGGGTCGCCCTCCTGCCCCGGGGCACCGATCCCGCCGAGCTCGCCGCCGAGGGCTCCGCGGCCGTGGAGCACCTCCTGGCGCGCACCGTCCCGCTCCTCGAGTTCAAGGTCGACCACGCCGTCGCCGGCATCGCCATGGATTCCGCCGAGGGCGAGAGGCGAGCGCTCGACGCGGGAGCGGCGGCGGTCGCCGCCCACCCGGACAGCCTCGCCCGTCGCAACGCCGCCCGAGGCCTTGCGCGGCGCCTCCGTGACGTCACCGAGGACGTCGCCATCGAGCGGGTCGAGGCTCTCCGTCGCGGCGAGGCGCCGCCGGCGACGGCCCGCCCGGGGTCTGATTCCCCGGTGCGGGTACCGCGGGTCGAGGCGGCAGCGCTCTGCGCACTGCTGCAGCGACCCGCCACGACCCTGGGCGGCGTCCCCGACCTCTCCCCGGAGTGGTTCACCGCGGCCTCTGCCCGGTCCCTGGCAGCGGTCGTCGTCCCGGCCGCCCGGGCCCGGGCCGGAGACGCCGTGCCCGGTGCCGCCGGCGACGACCGCCCGCTGGATGTGGGGTCGCTCGGAGTCCCGGCCGAGGCGCTCTCCCTGGCCGGGCGTCTCGCGGTCATCGAGCCGCCTGGATTCGACGCCCTCGAGGATTTCGCCCGGGAAGCCGCCACGGCGCTGCAGCGGGTGTGGGTGGCGCGCCGCATCCGGGAACTGCACCATGCGCTACAGGTCGCCGAGTCTGCGGGCGATGTAGACACCGTGCAGACGTGTGATGACGAGTTGGTAGCTTTCATCGATCTGAAGCAGTCCATGGGGGAGTCGTGAGGGCCGGTCAGCCATACGACGAAGCCGCACCTGCGGAGCCGGTGGCCCCGCCCGCCGTCCAGACCGACGACGGCGCGCCCGGCGGAACCGGCGCCACGTCCCGGCCAGGCGCGTCCCCCACCGGCGAGGAGGCCGCTGCCACGACCGCCGGGGCGGTCGCCGCCGACCCCTCCGCAGCGGGCCCCGGTGGCGGTGCCCCGCCCCTCAACGGCGTGCCCGAAGACGTGTGGACGGCGATCTTGGCCAAGGGCGGCCGGGCGAAGCGGGTCACCCTGAGCGACATCTTCGAGGCGGTCGGTGACGAGCAGCCCCCGGACCTCCTCGACGCCCTCTACACGAGACTGCAGACGGCGGGCATCCGCGTCGTCGACGACACGCGCGAATCGGCCTCTCTCACCCGGGCCGACTTCGACGACACCGCCGGGGGCATCTCGGACGATCCCGTGCGCGTGTACCTGCAGGAGATCGGCCGGGTGGAGCTCCTCGCCTTCGAGGACGAGGTGCGCCTCGCGAAGGAGATGGAACGCGGGATCGACGCCACCCGGCGTCTCGAGTCGTCCGCCGACCTCTCCGAGGACGACGTCCGTCGCCTCGAACGGGACATAGAGAAGGGCCTCCAGGCCAAGAACCACCTCGTCGAGGCCAACCTGCGCCTCGTGGTCTCGATCGCGAAGCGCTACATGGGGCGGGGAATGCCGTTCCTGGACCTCATCCAGGAGGGCAACCTCGGCCTCATCCGGGCCGTGGAGAAGTTCGACTGGCGCAAGGGCTTCAAGTTTTCGACCTACGCCACGTGGTGGATCCGTCAGGCCATCACGCGGGCGCTCGCCGACCAGTCCCGCACGATCCGCATCCCGGTTCACATGGTGGACACGATCAACCGTCTTCTGCGCATCCAGCGCGACCTCGTCCAGCAGCTCGGTCGCGACCCGACCCCCGAGGAGATCGCGGAGGAGATGGAGACCACTCTCGAACGGGTGCTGGAGATCCAGCGCGCCTCCCAGGAGCCGATCAGCCTTGACGTGCCCGTGGGCGAGGACGAGGACTCCCAGCTCGCCGAGTTCATCGAGGACCCCCACGCCGTCATGCCCGAGGACGCCGCCTTCCGGATGCTGTTGCAGGCCGAGATCCGCGTGGCGATGGACGTGCTCAGCGACCGCGAGCAGGAGGTCATCCGGTTCCGTTTCGGCCTCACCGACGGCCAGCCCAAGACTCTCGAGGAGGTCGGCCAGCGCTTCGGTGTCACCCGGGAGAGGATCCGTCAGATCGAGGCGAAGACCCTGTCGAAGCTCCGCCACCCCCACCGCAACCAGGACCTGCGGGACTTCCTCGAAGAGGATTGAGCCCCCTCCCCCTTCCGGGCAGGAGCGGTTTCGGAGAACCAAACCGACCTCGGGCGTGGTCGTTGGGGGTGAGAGGGGCGTGTCCGTGACGGGCCGCGGATCCCTCACACCATTCCAGGAGAGCGATCCCGCCATGACGCTACGTCGAGACCGGGCGCGTCGGCACCTCCTCCCGCAGGCGGTCATGTCGGCGGGCGTCCTCTGTGCGTGTGGTGCGTCGGGGCCCGGCCCGTCACCGCCACGGGGTGCCGCCGTTCTCACCGGGGGGCCGGCGAACGTGCAGCGGTCGACGCCTTGACCGGGGGTGCGGCGGTCTTCGCCCACGTGACGTCCGGCAGCTCAGGTGGCACGGCCGTCGTGCTCGCAGGTGTTCTCGTGGCGGCTCTCGGGGCGGGGCGTCTCGCGGGTCTCGGCCGGCGCCTCGTCCCAGAGTGGGCCGGAGGCGCGGGGCTCGTGGCCGGGGTCCTCTGTGTCGCCCTCGGGGGCCAGGCCGTGGACGCCGTCGCCCGCATGCGACGCCCCGCGACCCGGGGCAGCGTCGTCATAGTCGCCCCCCCTGACGGCACCCGGGCGCGCTCGGAGACTGTCCGGGTGCGACTCCGGGTGAGGGACTTCACGCTCGAAGACCAGGGGGGAATCCATCCGGCGCGATCCGGGCACGGCCACGTCCACATCGCTCTCGACGGCGTCACGAGCCGGATGACGAGCGGCACGGAGGTGGAGACGTGTGTCCCGGCCGGCCGGCACAGGCTCCGCGTGGCTCTCGCTGCGGAGGACCATCGGCCCTTCCGGAGCGAAGCCGCCGATGAGATCGTGGTCGTGGGCGCCCCGGGCGTCCGCTGTGGAACGGACGCAACTTGAGAGCACAAGAGCCTGCCCGGCGCGCCGGGCGTCGAGTCCGGGAGCCGGGGGCGGAGGAGGTTCTCCTCGCGGTCGCCCGCGACGTCTACCCCGGTCTCGTGCGCTACGCGGCGACCATCGCCGGGGCGGACGCGGCCGAGGAGGCCGTCCAGGACGCCCTGGTGCGGGCGTGGCGCTACATCGACGGCTACGACGGCCGCGGGACCCTGCGGGCTTGGCTGTTCCGGATCTGCGAGCGGTGTGCCTACGACGCGGCGAGGCGGGCGGCGGCACTGCCCGTGCCCGACCAGGAAGCCGTGGTCGCCGGAGGCGGCCACGCCGGTGCCCATCAGGGACGTGTCGAGCTGGAGCAGCTCGTCGCCTCCCTGCCGCTCGCCGAGCGCCAGGCCTTCGTGCTCACGCAGGTGGTGGGTCTGCGCTACAGGGAGACCGCCGAGGCTCTCGACGTCCCCATCGGGACGGTGCGCTCCCGCGTCGCCCGCGCCCGGCGTCTCCTGGCGGCGGAGTTGCGCAAGGCCGCTGTGGCGTGAACTGCGAGGAGGCACAGGAGATCATCTCGGCCGCCCTGGACGGAGAAGCGACCGAACTCGAAGAGGCCCGGGCCCTGCGCCACGCCCGGGACTGCCGCGACTGCGGCGAGGTCGTGAGCGGCTGGGACAGGGGGGGCGTCCGCCAGGTCGACGACGTCATGACGGCGACGTTCCCGCCCCTGCCCCCAGCGCTGAGGTGGGCGCTCTGGGGTGTGGCCGGCGTGTGTCTCGTCGCCGGAGGGCCCATGGCCCTCGGGCTCGACGTCCTCCCGATCGGGGGCGCCTCGGCAACCCATCTGGTGCGCGACGGCGCCCTCGCCGTGGTGCTGGGAGCGATCCTCGTCGTCGCGGTCCTGCGACCCCGCTGGGCGCGTCCGATGGCCGTGCTGGCGACGCTCGCCGTCGCCCTGCAAGTCGTCGGAGGTGTGACCGACGTCGCGACCGGCAGGGTGAACGGGGGTTTCGAGGCCGTGCACGTGGTCGACGTCGTCGCTGTCGCCCTGGCCTGGATCGCCGCCGCCGCCTCGCGGCCGCGCCTGCAGCTCCCCGGACAGGGGGGTGGGTCCCGTCTGCTGCGCGAACCTCCCCCGACACCCACGTAGAACCACTTCCGGCCCGGGGCCCAGGTACCTTGCTGCCATGGGCCACCATGACGCCGCCGGGAACGACTCGCCCGTCTCCGGTCGGCTCCACCGGAGGCTGACGGCGGCCGTGGTGCTGCCGTTGGGTGTCATCACGGTGGTTCTCGCCGTCCTGACCTGGCCGGGGCGTGCGACTCTCGCCCGGCGCCTGCCCGAGGGGGTGGGCATCCCGAAGGACGCATCTCTTCTCGACGCGGACGTGGAGGGGGTGCGCCTGGACAAGTGCACCTTCGTGCCGGGCGCCGAAGGCCCCACCATCTGCGACCACGTCACGGTGCGCCTGCGCGAAGGCCCGGACGCCGACGAGACGGTCTCCTTCGAGGTCCCGCCTTCGGCCTCCAGCCCGGAGTTGCGCGAGGGGGAGCGCATCGTCGTCCTGGAGTCCAAGGGCGCCGACCCCCGCCTCCGCTACACGTACTTCGACCATGTGCGCCGGACTCCGGTCGTCGTGCTCGCGGCTCTCTTCGCCGCCGCTGTCTTGGCGCTGGGTCGACGGCGGGGCCTCGGGGCGCTCGCCGGGCTCCTCGTGACAGTGGGGGCCCTCACGGTCTACATGGTGCCGGCGATCCTCGGCGGGACGTCACCCGTGTTGGCGGCCGTCGTGACGGCGTCGGGGGTGATGATCGCCACGCTCTACCTGGCGCACGGCTTCAACCTGCGGACGACGGTGGCGCTCTTCGGCACGCTCGGCGCCCTTGTGCTCACGGCGCTGCTCGCCTGGGTGTTCGTGGGCGCCTCACGCATCTCCGGCCTCGTTTCCGAGGAGGCCCTCCTCGTGCGGGTGCAGGCGGGCGCGCTGAACCTGGAGGGACTCGTCCTGGCGGGGATCGTCATCGGGGCCCTCGGGGTCCTCGATGACGTCACTGTCACGCAGGTGTCGGCTGTGTGGGAGATCCGGGAGGTCGACCGGACCCTCGGCCTGCGCGAGCTCTACCGGCGTGGTCTGCGCGTGGGTCGCGACCACATCGCGTCGACGGTGAACACTCTGGTGCTGGCCTACGCCGGGGCGGCGCTGCCCCTCTTCATCCTCTTCAACCTCTCGGACCAGTCGGCGGCTTCGATCCTGAACGGCGAGACCGTCGCCACGGAGGTCATCCGTACCCTCGTGGGCAGCCTGGGCCTCGTGGCCGCGGTCCCCCTGACAACGCTGTTGGCGGCCTGGGCGGCGCGCTCCGGTGCCCCGTCTGTGGCGGAACCTCCGCACCGGGACTTCCCTCCGCTGGGTGACGACTGGCCGGTCTTCGACGACGCGCCCTGATCGGCCCGGTGAGGTCCGCTGTCAGGGCGCCGGTCGCAGGACGCGTCCGGCGCCCTGGGCGAGGAGGAACAGGCCCGCGGCGGCGAGGACGATCGTGCCGCCGGGGGCGAGGTCGGCGTGGTACGCGACTGTGAGGCCGGCCACGACTGCGACGACGCCGGTGCCGGCCCCCAGGACGAGGGCGCCCGTGAAGGAGCGGGCCAGCACCTGGGCGGCGGCGACGGGGAGGACGAGGAGGGCAGCGACGAGGAGCACACCCACGACCCGCATGCCGAGGCCGACGACGAGGGCCACGAGCACGACGAGGGCCTGGTTGAGTCGGCGGACCGGGAGGCCGGACACGCGGGCGAGGTCCTCGTCCAGGACGAGGGCGAAGAGCTGCCTGCGCAGGAGGACCACGGAGGTGCCGGTCACGACGGCGAGCGCCCCCATGACGGCGACGTCCGTGCGGGTCACGGTGAGGATGGAGCCGAAGAGGTAGGCGAAGAGGCCGGCGTTGAGGGCGCCGGCGGCGCCGGCGAAGACCACTCCGGCGGCGAGGCCCGTGTAGAAGAGGATGGCGAGTGCGACGTCGCCCGCGGTGCCGAAGCGGGTGCGGACCTCGTCGACGGCGAGAGCTCCGGCGACGGCGAGCAGGAGGCCTACGCCCAGTGGGGTGATCCCCAAGAGGACGCCGAGGGCCACACCGGCGAAGGCGACGTGACCGAGGCCGTCCCCGATCAGGGACATGCGCCGTGCGACCACGAACGTGCCCACGAGGGGGGCTGAGGCGCCCACGAGGAGACCCGCCGCCAGGGCGAGTTGCATGTACTCCCGCCCGAACATCACGGCCCGCCGCGGGGGAGTTCGTGGGGTGCCCGGACGGGTCTGCCCGGGAGCGGGTGGGACACCAGGGTGGGGGCGTCGCCCGCCACGCGACCGCCTTCGAGGGCGACGACGCGGTCCACGAAGCCCTCCAGGCCGGGGAGACCGTGTGTGATGAGGATGACGGTCGTGTGGTGGTCGGCGTGCAGGGCGTTGATGACGGCGAGGAAGCGCTCCAGGCTGGCGGCGTCCACGCCGGCCGTGGGCTCGTCGAGGACCAGGAGGTCCGGCGACGCCGCCAGGGCGCGGGCGAGGAACATGCGCTGGCTTTCCCCACCGGAGAGCCGCCCTGCGCGGCGGCGGGCGAGACCGCCGAGTCCGGTGGCCGCGAGGGCGGCCGCGACGGCGTCGGCGGCGCCCGTCGAGCGGCGTGTCTGGCGGGATCGGTCGCGGCCGGCCAAGCCGGAGGCGACGACCTCGGCGACGGTCGCGGGCAGCGTGGCGTCAACTACGGGCCGCTGTGGTACGTAGCCGATTCGGGACCAGGCGCGGAACGCCTCCAGGGGCGTGTCGAAGAGGCGGATCTCGCCGGTATCGGGACGGAGGAGGCCCAGGAGGAGCCTGACGAGGGTTGACTTCCCGGAGCCGTTCGGTCCCGCGAGGGCGCAGAACTGGCCCTGCGGCACGACGAGGTCGATCCCGTGGACGGCGGTGCCCCCACCCGGGTAGGAGAACTCGAGGCCGCTGGCATCCACTGCGGTGGGCATGGCGCGAGTCTATGCCCGGAGTGCCGAAATGAGAATCGCTCCCAGAAGCGTGGCCGGCACCGGCCGCCCGTGTCGATCCTCCCGGGCCGGACCCGCCCTATGGGCAGTCCAGGGCCGAGCGCAGGGTGCGGAGGTTGGCCCTCATGACCCCGAAGTAGTCGAGGCCTCGCCGGCGGTCGTCGGCGCTGAGGCCCTCGAGGGGGTCCAGGATGGCGGTGTGCAGACCCCCCGCCTCCCGGGCGACGGTGCGGGCGATCTTGGGGCTCCCGAGGCTCTCGGAGAAGACCGTGGTGACGCCGTGGCTGCGGGCGAAGTCGGCGACCTCCCTGATCCGTTGCGGTGCGGGCTCGGCCTCCGGGGAGATCCCGGTGACGGCGACCTGACGGAGGCCGTAGGCGGCGGCGAGGTAGCCGAAGGCGGCGTGGGTGGTGACTACGTCCCGGCGGGCGCAACCGGCGAGCCCCGCCCGGAACTCGTCAGCGACGGTGGCGAGCTCGGCCTCGAGGCGAGCGAGGCGTTGGCGGATCCGGGACCGCAGCGCGGGAGCGGTCTTCTCCATGGCGAGGGCGACGTTGTCGGCCATCCGGGCCATGAGGTCGGGGTCCAGCCAGACGTGGGGATCCGTTGCGTCGCCTCCGGCGTCCGTGCGGAGGGGGAGACCGTGGAGGACGTCGACCGCCCGGGTGCCGTTCAGGTTGCCGAGGGCGCGCTCGAGGGCGGGCTGGAAGCCCCCGCCGGCGTACAGGACGACGTCGGCCTCGGAGAGGGCGTCGAGCGCGGAGCGCGTCAATTCCAGGTCGTGGGGTTCGGAGCCCGTCGGCGTGAGGTTCGTCACGCGGACGCCGGAGCCGCTGATGCGGGACGCGGCGAAGGCCAGGGGGTAGAACCCGGCCACGACTCGGACCCCCCCTTCGTCCCTGCCGCCGGAGCATCCGGTGGGGACGAGCGCCAGGAGGGCAGCGAGGGAAACGAGAACGATTCTCACTATGCTCATGTTAGCAGGGCGGTTGCCCGCGTGCCGGGGTTCTGCAGGGTGGTAAGGTCTTCCACAGAAGGTCCGGGTCCGAAGCGGGGCGCTCGGCACCGGGGGGAACCAGAACCAGGGGGCACATGGGGATCGAGGGTCGCTCCGAACGGCATCCGTCGGCCGCACCCGACCCGGTCGGGGCGCTGGACAGCGAGGGTCGGGTGGCTTACGCGGACGACGCCTTGGCCCGTCTCCTCGGCCACGGTGCCGGCGACGTCGGACGGGTCCGCCTCCCGGACCTCCTCCACGCGGACGACCGGGCCTTCGTCGAGACCGAGCTCGCGTCCCTTGCGCGCCAAGGAGTCGTGGCCACGTTCCGGGCACGCTGCATCCGGGACGGGGGGACCTGGCAGCAGGTCGTCGTGAGCGTGAGCCCGCCCGGCGACGACGGCCTCGCGGTCTTCACGGCCCGGGAGGACGCCACTGCCGACGGCGCCGGAGCCGGCGACCGCGGGGATCCGATCCTCGACTGCCGGCGGGCGATGCGGCGCACGCCGGCCATGGTGTGGACCACCGACGCCGACCTGCGCGTCACCTCCCTGTTCACGCCCGGATACCCCGCACACAACGGCCTCACCCGCCTCCTCGGGACACCCCTGCAGGAGTTCTTCGGGACCAGCGACGAGGCCTTCCTGCCCCTGCAGGCCGCCCGCAAGGCGCTCGCCGGCGAGCACGTGGGCTACGAGATGAGCTGGGAGGATCACACCTACCGCTGCCAGGTCGAACCCCTCCTGAGTCCCGACGGCGACATCTACGGAACCTTCTCGATGGGCCTGGACATCACCGACCGTCTCGAGATCGAGGCCCGTCTCAGCCGCCACGAACGACTTCTCCGAGGCGTGTCCGAGATCGGAAACGCACTCCTGTCGGCGGGCGACCGGGACGACGCGATCGACACGGCACTCGCCATAGCGGGCCAAGCCTGCGACGTTGACCGCGTCTACCTGTACGAGATCCACGCCGACGCCGAGACCGGAGAGATGCTCGGGAGCGAGCGCTACGAGTGGGTCCGCCCCGGTGTCACCGCCCACATCGACGACCCCACCCACAGGAACGTTCCCGTCGAAGAGGGTGGTTTCGGCGCCTGGGTCCCGCTCGCCCGCCAAGGCCATGTCATCCAGGCGAGACCCGCCGACCTCCCCGAAGCGGCCGGGGCGATGCTCCTCGACTCCGACGTGAAATCCCTCGTGCTCGTGCCCATCCTCGTCGGGGGGGAGCTCGCCGGCTGCGTGGGCTTTGACGACTGCCACTCGGAGCGCCTCTGGGAGGCGAGCGAGATAGCCCTCCTCCAGACCATGGCGTCCGACGTCGCCGCCGCCATGGAGCGGGAATGGGTGGAGGACCGCATCACCCACCAGGCCTACTACGACCCCCTCACGCGGCTCCCGAACCGGCTCCTCTTCAACGACCGCATCGAGCAGGCGCTCCTGCACGCCCGGCGCCACGACAGCCGCATGGCGGTGTTCTTCCTCGACCTCGACCGCTTCAAGCTCATCAACGAGACCCTCGGGCACACCCACGGCGACGCCTTCCTGAAGGCCGTCGCCGAACGGCTCGTGGGAGCGCTGTCCAGCGAGGACACCGTCGCCCGCCTCTCCGGGGACGAGTTCGCCGTCCTGCTGCCGGACGTGCGGGACCTCCAAGGCGTCCTTTCGGCGGCGGAGGCCATCCAGACGGCGTTCCACCAACCCATCGTCTTCTACGACCGGGAGTTCTACGCGAACTTCTCCATCGGCATCAGCCTCTACCCGGAGGACGGTCGCTACCCCTCGAACCTCCTCATGAACGCCGAGTCCGCCATGCACTCGGTGAAGAGGGAGGGCGGCCACCGCTACAAGCTGTACTCGCCGTCCATGAACGCCGAGACCTTCAAGCGGCTCGTGCTCGAGAGCGACCTCCGGCAGGCGATCGCCTCGAAGGCCTTCGAGGTCTTCTTCCAGCCCCAGGTGTCCCTGGGGGCGGGGGAGGTCGTGGGCATGGAGGCCCTCGTGCGCTGGCGCCACCCCGGCCTGGGTCTCGTGATGCCCGGGGAGTTCATCCCGTTCTCGGAGGACACCGGTCTCATCTGCGAGCTCGGAGAGCTCGTGTTGCGGATGTCCTGCACGCAGGTCCAGGAGTGGAACCGCCGTCTCGAACGGCCCATCAGCGTGGCGGTGAACATCTCGCCCGTGCAGTTCCGCGACGAACGTCTCCTGGCCGGCATCGACGCCGTCCTGGGCGAGGTCGGCCTCGATCCGGGCTGGCTGGAACTCGAGCTCACGGAGCGTGTCCTGCTCGAGGACGCAGACAGCGCCGTCCTGATGATGCACGCCCTCAAGCAACTCGGCGTCCGACTCACTCTGGACGACTTCGGGGTCGGCTACTCGTCCATGAACTACCTGAAGCGGCTTCCCATCGACACCATCAAGATCGACCGCACCTTCGTGCGTGACCTCCTCTCGGACCCTGCGGACGCCGCGATCTGCCGCTCCATCATCGGCCTCGGCGCCAGCCTCGGTTTCCGTGTCGTCGCCGAGGGGATAGAGACCCGGGAGCAACTCGAGTTCCTCGCCCTCGAGGGTTGCAGCGTCGGCCAGGGCTACATCTTCAGCCACCCCCTGCCCGTGGAGGCAGCCAGCGGTCTCTTGCTGGAGAGTGAGAGCGACCACCTCCGGCGCATGCGGCCCTGAGGCCGCGACAGGGGGGGTCCTGGCTCCGGGGGAGAGACTCGAACTCTCAACCTAGTGATTAACAGTCACCCGCTCTGCCGATTGAGCTACCCCGGATCGGCGCCGAGTGTAGGGGATGGAACTCGGGCCTCAGCAGCCCTTCGCCTCCAAGGGGGCGGCGGTGCCGTCCGTTCGACGGCGCCAAAGTGAAGCTGTTGTCCCGGTATTCGGTGGATACGGCATCACTTCGGAGAGCGGCGCGTCGGGTCCGAGGGCGGGCTCCGGGATCTGGCCGCGGCGCTGGCTAGCCTTGCCGAACCCGCATGAGCGATTTCGTCATCCCCCTCTTCCTGCTCGCCGCTGCCACGGCGCCCGTGGTCTTAGCCTGCTGGTCCCTTGCCCGGGTCCTGGTCGTCGACACCTTCGAACGGGTCGCCCTCGCCCTTCTCCTCGCCACGGTCCAGATCGTCCTCACGATGCAGTTCCTGGGAGCCGTGGAGCAGTGGAAGCGAGCCCCGCTGCTCGTCGCCGCCTGGGCGGGATCAGCGGTCGTCTACGTCGTGGGCCGCCGGATCGAGGCGCCGGCGGCCGTTGGCCCCGAGGCCGAGTCGTCCGGGGAGTTCCCCCGCTGGGCGCGTCTCACGCTGCTGGGCGCGCTCCTCACGCTCGGGGCTGCGGGGCTCCTCGCGGCGGCCTACGCCATGGACAGCGCCAACGACTCGCTGCTCTACCACCGGCCCATGGTCGCCGCCTGGCTGCGGACAGGCACGATCTGGCGGATCGGCGCCTTCGAGAACGGCTCCACGTACGAGGGTGCGTTCTGGTCCAACGGCGACGTCTTCTCGATGTGGTTGGCGGTCCCGTACGGCAGGGACTACCTCGTGCAGATGTCCAGCCTCGTCTGGGCCACGGGGTGTCTCCTTGCCGCCACGTGCGCCGCCCGACACCTCGGCCTCCGCTTCTGGTCTGCCCTCCTTGTGGGCGCGGTGTTCGCCACTGCCCCGAACGTCGCGGCGGGCCAGCTCAATGCCCTCCACATCGACACCATGGTGTCCTTCGGCGGGGCCGCCATGCTGTGGTTCGGTCTCCGCTGGATGCGCAGCGACGATCGCGTCCTGTGGCTGGCTCTCGCCGGGCTCTCTGCGGGCCTGGCGGCGGGCGCCAAGCAGTCCGCGCTCCCGATCGTGGGCGTATTCCTCCTCGTGCTCATGGTCCTCGCTGTGAGGCGGGGCCAGTGGGCGGGCGCGCTACTCGTGGTGGCCGGGGCGGCGGCCCCGTGCCTGGTCTGGGTCGCCCGGAACTGGGCGCTGCGGGGGAACCCGCTGTGGCCGGTGGATGCCGGGCCATTGAGAGGGGCGAAGGGGGCCTGGGAGTTCGACACGGACAGGAGCGCCCTGGCTGCCCTGCGGGCGAATCCGAAGCAGACCCTCACCTTCCTGGTGGCCGGGATCTGCCTCTACGGGCCGGTCGTGTTCCTCGCGGCTGCCAGCCTGCCGAGGATGTGGCGTCGGGCGAAGGAAGACGGCCTCGTCTGGTTCGGGATCCTGGCGCCTTTGATCGCGTACGGCTTCTACCTGGTGTCGCCCACGACGGGCCAGAACCGCGAGAACATCCTCCTCACGCAGCGCTACTTCTCGCCCGCCGTCCTCGCCGCCGTCCTCGTGCTGGGGGCGTGCCGGCTCGCGGGGGAGGAGCGGCGCATCCGTCGATGGCAGGCTCTCCTGGTCGCCACGGTCGTCTTCGACGTGTTCGCGATCGCTGCCGGCCACCTCATCCCCGGGCTCTTCCACTGGCCCGTGTGGACCTGGGCGGGCGGGCTCGTGCTCGGCGCCCTCGGCGCCTGGCTCGTCGTCGACGGCAGATTCTCGCACCTCCCTGGGCGGGCGAAGTGGGCAGCGCCCGTCGCCGCCGCCCTGCTCGTGGCGGGCACGGCGGGGCCCGCGAAGGCGGCGCAGTGGTACCCCTACAACCCGGCGCAGCGCTACGCCTATCCCGTCTACGACTGGTTGAAGTCCCATGACGTCACGGGGAAGAACATCGACTTCGTGGGCCTGAAGTCGGCTCCCCTCGCCGGGCGGGATCTCTCCAACAACGTCTTCTGGCTCGGCCGGCCCACCGCCAACCACGGCGTGAAGGCCTGGGAGGACGCCGCCGCCTGGGAACTTGCCTTGCAGCGGGCCTGCGTCGACTACCTCGTCGTGCGCCGGCCGCACGTCAAGAACGGCCAGCGGAACCCAGGATGGGGCCGCGCGATCCCCGAGTGGGGGTGGGCGGCGAAGTCGGGGATCATGACGCCGGTCCTACGTACGTCACAGGTCGCCGTCTACCGGGTGCGCTACGACACCCCGAGGTCTCGCTGCCGCCCGCCGGAATAGGCGGGGGGAGCCTCAGATCATCGCCGCCGAGCTCACGTCGCGGTGGGCCCGCATGTACTCCACGAGCGCGCCCACGTAGGACGGGAACGACGGGCAGTGGATGCCGGCGGGTTCCAGCGCCGCCGTGGCGTTCGTGGTGTCGAAGGTCGTGGGCTCCACGAAGTAGTCGATGGACGCCGACGGGATCCGGAGGAGCTTGAAGACGCCGGGGACCTTGTCGATGGACGCCTTCGCCAGCCCGAGCGGGAGCCGCACGCGCACGACACGGCGCCCCACGGCTTCGGCCATCTCGTCGACGAGGCCGTTGATGGTGAGTGGCGCCGGGTCGGCGAGCTGGTAGACGACGCCGGCGTTGTCCTGGAGCCCGGTGAGGTGGGCGAGGGCGTCGATCACGAAGTCCCTCGGGACCACGTTGAGGCGGTGCCGGTGCGTGTTGCCGACCGTGGGTAGGACGGCCAGACCTCTCTGGCGCATCAGCCACTGCATCACGAAGTAGGGCCCGTCGTACTTCTGCGTGGCGCCGGTGCGACTGTCGCCCACGACGATGGAGGGCCGGTAGATCGTTGCCGGCAGTCCCTCACGCATGGCGGCCTGTACGTCCACCTCGGCGAGGTACTTCGTCTCCTCGTAGAAGTTGTTGAACTCCTGTCCCTTCTCCAGGTCGGTCTCCGCGAAGCGGCCCGGGTAGCTCCCGGCGACGTAGCAGGTGCTCACGTACTGCAGGCGCTCCAGCTTCGGGCAGCGCTTCGCGAACTCGAGGACGTTGCGGGTGCCGTCGACGTTGATCCGCATCCCCACGTCGCGGGCCACGGAGAGGTCGTAGACGGCGGCGAGGTGGTGGATCTCGGTGATCTCCTCCGCCGGGTCCTCCGACAGGCCGAGCCCGCTCTCGGTGATGTCGCCCTCCACGAGGCGGATGCGGCCGTCCCTCCCCGCGGCGGCGGCGACGAGCGCGTCGACGCGCTGTTTGGCGAGGCCGGCGAACTTGGACTGCACCAGGCACACGGCCGTGGCGTCGGGATCCCGGTCGAGGACGCGCTCGAGTAGGGCGCTGCCCAGGAACCCGGGGAAACCGGTGAGGAGGATCGTGGCCATGGGGTGCTCCCTGTCTCGCCTGATCCCATGATGCTGCTCGCCCCGGCGTGGCGCGCACAAGGGGGGGAGGGTCGGGGCAGGCTGCGATAGCCTCGCCGCCGCGGGGCCGTAGCTCAGCGGTGAGAGCAGCGGACTCATAATCCGTCGTGCGTGGGTTCGATCCCCACCGGCCCCACTCCCGCACCCGCGCGGCGCTCCCGTTGGAGGGGCGGCTTCCCCACGGGACAGGGAACTTACGGTACATACCGCTCATATGGGGTGTGGCCGATTGACACTTCCGCGATGGGTGTTTAGGTTGACCCGGGCGTTGAGGGGAATCCGACCTGGGAGCGGGGCTGTGCTCTTGCCGTTCGGCGACGCAAGGCGACATGAGGGACCGCCCGGGTCCCCGCGCCTCTCCGCCGTGTGTGCTCTCCTGAGGCGCTGGGCCATCCTCTGCTCCCTCCTGGTCGCCGCCGGGGCGTGGTTCGTCCTGTCGGGGACGGGCGCCGGTGCCCAGGAGGCCCCGCCCGGAGCGGGAGACGTCGTCGTCGAGAGCGCCCCCGCCGCGGAAGCGGCCCCGGAGCCCGAAGTCGCCGCCCCCGACCCGGCCCCTGTCCACGAGTCACGGGAGCAGCCCGCGGAGTCCGCGCCCGCCGAAGCGGCCCCCGAGCCCGCTGCCGCCGACGGGGCGGGCGGCGCACCGGCACCTGAAGCCGGAGGCGAGGCGCCCGGAGGCGTGGCGGACCCGGCGGCCGGGGACGCTGTGCAGGACGCGGCCACCGCCGATTCCGGTGCGGGGCCGGATGCCGGTTCTGCCCTGGCGCAGGGCGTCGGCACCGGGGACGGCGCCGGTGCCGGGGCGCCTGCCCCACAGGTCGTCCACCTGGACGTCGACGGAGCGGACGCCGTCACGTATCGCGGCCCCGTCCAGGTCGACGGGATCAGCGTGCCCGCCTTCGCGTTACCGGCGGGCATCTCGGGCTCTCGTGGCGAAGCGATGGCGTCCATGCTGGCGTGGCTCACCCAGAGCTTCGCCGGTACCGGCGCCGCCTTCGTGCTCGACGAGCCCGGCCCCGGCAGCGCGTACTCGACCGTGTACGTGGGCGGGGGCGGCGACGCCTTCACCGGCTTCGGTGCGCTCTGGGGGGTGTCCGAGAAGGTCGACCGCGGCAACCTCGACCACGCCGACAACGCCTTCGTCTTCAGCGACAACATCGCGTCGATCGCAGCGACGGCGGGCGAGTTCGGGAGCGATCTGGCCCGCTATGTCGCCCACGAGGTGGGCCACCTCCTCGGCTTCGAGCACGTCTACACGCCCCACAGCCACGAC
This sequence comes from uncultured Acidimicrobiia bacterium, assembly GCA_964370965.1. Classification (GTDB taxonomy): domain Bacteria; phylum Actinomycetota; class Acidimicrobiia; order UBA2766; family UBA2766; genus CAYJLW01. The sequence continues at coordinate 40,922 of CAYJLW010000009.1, forward strand.
GGCGGCGGGGTGCTCGACGAGGTGGCGTTCAAGCCCTACACGCACGTCGAGGTCGCCAAGGACGTGCGGGCGGACCTCCTCGAGGACGGGCTCCTCACGATCAAGGGAGAGTGCCCGGTCGGTCCGGCGTGTCCGACGGGGGCCTTCTCGAACGACTACGTGGTCCACCCGCGGATCCTCGACGCCCTGCGGAAGTACCCGTCGTTCTACTACGCAGGGGCCGTCGGCCCCGACGGCTTCCCCGACATCACCATGGGCCAGCGCACCGTGCACCCGAACGACACCGGCACCTGGATCGCCCGTGTCTTCGACATGGCATGGGCGGCGCAGTCTTCGGCGCGCTACACCGAGGTCGAGAAGCTCCAGATCCTCGCCTTCTCCTACGGCTACGCCACCCACGCGATCGGCGACGTGTTCGCCCACACCCTCGTGAACGAGTTCGCGGAAGGTGTGTTCCCCGCCTACGCCGACATCGTGGTGGGCGTCGGGGCGAACGACGCACGTGAGCTCGCCAACGCCCTGCGCCACCTCATGGTCGAGGACTACATCAACCAGGCCGCCCCCCGCTACGACGAGGACGGCGAGCGCGGACTGCTGCCCGACGGCGACCTGAGCAACAGCTCGACCTCCCGCATCGCCTTCGACGCCCCGGTCGACTTCATCTACGAGGCGCTGTTGAAGCCGTTCCCCGGCGACCCCTCCGCCGCCGCCGACACCGGGTATCTCGCCCTCGACGCGATCGCGGCGTCGGGCGGCGACCCGGCGAAGTTCCGCCGCGCGGGCGGCGACTTCGTGCGCGACGGGTTCGCGGCCGGCATGCAAGTCTTCGGGTTCGGCTTCGCCAGCGCCGCCAACAACGCCAAGTTCACGATCAGCGCGATCACGGCGTCCCTCGTGGGTGGGCCGATGGACACCCTCGATCTGCTCGAAGACGTCGTCTCCGAGACAGGCTCGGGCGACCAGGCCCTCGTCACCCGGGGCGAGCGGGGCCCCATCCTGGACCTCTTCTACGACGTGCAGCGCGGGCTCGAAGAGGTGCAGCGCCAGCTCATCACGCTCTCCGGGCCACTCGTCCTGCCGCCCGGGCAGAGCGCCACGGAGTACCTCAACGAGCTCTCCCTCTTGGTCTCAGCGCTCGTCCTCGACGGCGACGGCTCCACCAACCCGACCGCGGAGCAGATCGAGGATCTCGGCAAGGGCTACATCGCCTCGTGGATCGAGGCGATCGACGACGGCGTCCGCAACTGGGGAGCGCTCGGCCTGGCGACCTCCAAGGCGCTCTTCGACGCCGACAACGTCCGCTACTGGCAGAACCAGCAGGCGGCGAACGAGGGCGCCGACGTCGATCACGGTCGGGCCGACGCCGAGGGCGAGGTCGGCATCGTCGATGCGATGATCCGCGAACTCGACGACCCGAACCACGACGGCTCCACGGACGACTCGTTCGTGAACAAGTACCTCGGCCCCATGCTGGGCGTCCCCGCGTTCGTATCCGACATCACGGCGGTGCTGGGCGAGGTCGGCGAGCTTCTCGACGAACTGGTGCTGCCGCCGTTCCGTCTCGTGCTCAACCCGATGAAGCAGGCCCTTGCCGACGTGAAGGCCGTCGTGAAGGACTTCCTCGCCGACATCATCAAGGATCGCTTCGGACTCGACGTCGAGCAGTTCGAGCTCCTCCTCAGGCTCGGGACGAAGATGGACGTGAAGTCCGTCTTCGGAATCCCCATCTTCAAGCCCGGCGACCGGGAGAAGGTCGATGGGTACCTCGGCGTCGTCAGCCACGCGTCCCCATTCGAGCTCCCTCTCGACCTGCTGCCCTTCGTGGAATTCTACGAGGGCGCCTCCGGCGGCATGCACCCCGACGTCGAGTTCGACAAGGAGCGCTTCGCTGGTTTCGCCAACTCCGTGACCCTGGCGAAGATGGCCCTTCTCCAGGAAGACGACCCCTTGGGTGTCGTTCCCCTGGAACAGCTCTCCCTCCTCGCCCGCGACGGCCTCGCTGCGGTGGGCACCCCGATGCCGGCGTACGACTGGGGCGTCCTGAACATGTTCGGGGCGCACGGCGGCAGCATCCTGACGACCACGCTGCCCAAGCCCTCCACGGCCTTCACGATCGACCCGGCCCTCGACGTCGACGACGTCGCCGACAGCATCTACCTGGGCCCCGGCCACGGCCTGCGCACCGGGGACGCCGTCGTGTACGACCCCGGCGGCGGTGCCCCGCTGCGCTACACGCACGACGCATCCACGTACGACCTCGGCCGTGTCACGACCCAGCGCACCATCGACGAGGGGGAGCAGTACAAGGCGCTCCGCGAGTTCTACCTCGTGAGCGTCCTCGCCGGTGACAGGGTGAGCCTGCACTTCTTCCACGAGGACGCCCTCTCGGGCGTCGACGTCGTCGACCTCGAAGCGTCCGCCGCCACCGGAGCGGCCCACACCCTCGTCACGCGTGTGGTCACGAACCAGGAGAAGCTCTCCTTCCCGGACGGCTTCAACGTGAACGCCTTCGAGGACGCCAAGGTCGGGGACTCGCTGCCCTGGATGCGCCTCATCGACGGCAGCAACATGTGGCGCGAGAACAGCCTCAAGGTCGTGGACCTCTTCTTCCGCGCGCACGAGGGGGGCGGCACGGGCGCGAACAAGACCGTCTGGACGGCCGCACTGCCCGCCGGCAGCTACCGCATGGGCGTCACCTGGGAGTACAACGTGACGCAGCGGATCCACGGCGAGGCGCTCGCCCCGGCGACGAACGCCGCCTACACGGTCTACGACGGGATCACGCCGCTGGGCACCTTCCATGTCGACCAGCGCAAGTTCCCGACGTGCTTCGTCGACGCGGACTTCGTCACCTTCGACCCCCTCGGCGCAGACGCGGACGACTGCGAGGGAGCAGACCCGGACTCCATCGGGCAGGTGTTCACGATCTCCACGGGCGCGCTGCGCGTCGAGTTGAGCGACGACGCAGACGGCCACGTGGTGGCCGGGCCCGTACGGGTCGTCCCGCTCGGCGCGCCCTGCCCCGCCCCGCTCACCCCCTCGGGCTGCCGTATCCAGCGCATCGTCGACCCCGACACGCTCGCCGTCGCCCCCGGCGGGCAGTCCGAGACGGGCAGCGGATGGGTCGACATGTTCTTCCCCACCGGCAACGGCAACCTTCCTCTCTGGGAGTCCGACACGCTGCGGCCGGTGTTCCGGGCGTTCTTCGACGACTGGCAGAACTACGGGCAGGACTTCCCGGATCTCGGTGACGTCACCTCGACGGATCCGAACGTGAACCCGTTGATCGTGCCCGAGTACGTCCCCAGGCCGTACCTCACGCCTTTCGACGCCCCGACACCGCCCGAGACACCGGCCGGGGTGAGCACGGCGATCGCCGCCCCCGGCACCTACGACTACGTCGGCACCACCGTCCTCACCGGGGCGGTGACGGCCGGAGACCTCACCGTCAACGTCGCGCCGGCGACCACGGGCGTCACCTCGATCGGCATCGACCTGCCGACGAACTCGTTTACGCGCTCCATTGGGAGCTTCATCACCGACGGGTTCCAGGCCGGCCAGGAGATCCACGCCACCGGGTTCGAGTGGAACAACCGCTCCTTCGTCGTCGTCGCCGTCACCATCTTCGCCCTGCAGGTCGCCCAGATCCTGTTCCCGGGCGACTCGCCGACCGGGGACGAAGAGCTCCGTTCGCCAGGGCGCCTCTCGATAGTCGGCGCCGTGGATGTCGGCGGCGGCGACTTCGAGGTCCATGCCGAGGAGGTGGACGTCGGCCCGGGCGTCGTCCTGTCCACGCGCGCCCGGGCGGGGCCGGACCCCGTCCTGAGCCCGTCGATCGGAGACTCCGGCGACCTTGCCCTGCACGCCGCCCTCATCCGTGTCGGCGCCGAGGCGATGCTCGTCGCCCATGTCGAAGCTGGATCCCTGTTCTCCGGGGGTGACGTCATCCTCGATGCCGACGCCGTCGCGGACGTGTTCTTCGACTTCAGCCTGAACAGCATCTCACTCGAGGGCCCAGAGGCCGCCATCGAGGTCGGCCCGGGAACGTGGGTCCTGGGGCGTGACGTGCGCATGACCGCCGACGCCGCCAGCGGCAGCGAGGCCGAACTCGAAGACGCGCTTGCCGACGCGGTGGCGACCCTCGCCCGCGTCGTGCAGCGCGTCGGCATCGTCCCGGGTCTTCTCGCCGACTTCGCTGCTCTCACGGGGCTGACACCCCTCCCGTCTCGGATCCTCGACGTGATCTCGGACGTGACGGACGCCATCTCCGGGATCGCCCAGGTCGTCGAGGACGCCGTGTCCGACGGCGACCTCGTCGACATCGACCCGGCGGCGGTCGAAGGCGCCTACGCCCTGGCGACGGCGCGGATCGTGATCGGCGACGGCGCCCTCGTCCACGCCGACCGCGACATCCTTCTCTCGGCCCACGCCGATTCGTCCGCCGTGCGCACCACGTCGGGGCGCTACCTGAGCCTGAGCTACGCCAACTCGCGCCCCATGGCGGAGGTGGCCGTGCACCAGGGAGCCACACTCGACGCCGGCCGGGACGTCACGGCGTCGGCGACGACGGCGAACCTCCTCGACCTCCGCACCGAGGTGTCCAACGCTGGCGACGTCGTCGGCTTCTCTCTCGGCTTCGCCAAGACCCGCTCGATCGCCCGCACGGTCGTCGACGTCGGCGCCGTGGTCACGGCGGCGTCGGCGGCCTTCTTCAGCGAGGCCCTCAACACGATCTCCAACGTCGCCATATCAAGTGGCTTCGCCGACAGCGGTCTCGCCGGCGGCGGGGCCACCATCGCCGCGGGCTACTACCAGTCCCAGGCGGACACGGTCGTGGCCGGTACCGTGACGACTACGGGGGACCTCACACTCACGGCCCGCTCCGTGGACATCTCGAACGTCACCCGCGCCTTCGCCGACATCGCTGCGGCGCCGGGCCCGAGCCACTTCCTGGACTCGGTCAACGCCTGGCTCGACTCGATCGACCTGTCCTTCACCATCGGCGACCAGACCTTCGACCCACTGCGGGGAATCGACCTCGAGGTGCCCCGTCTCGGCATCACGATCGGGGCCGCCATGACCTTCGTGGAGACGGAGAACCGGGCGGCGGCCCTCGTCCACGAGGGTGCCAAGATCGCCGTGGGCGGCGACCTCACCATCACGGGACACGCCGAGGCCCGCCCGAAGGTCAGCGCCACGTCGCGGGCCATCGCCGCCCCCACCCCGCCGGCGGTGGCGGTGGGCGGATCGGTCGTCTTCGCCAAGTTCTCGAACCAGGCGACGGCTTTCGTGGGCTGGATCGCCCAGGTCGACGTGGACCGTGACCTGCGCATCACGGCAGAGGCCCTGCTCACCGACGACATGGCCCTGTTCGACCCGAATCCCGCCCTGGCCGACGTCGACTCCGCGACCGGCGCAGACCGCGTCGGTGAGGAATTCGACGACGCCAACGCCGTCGGCGCGGAGCTCGCCACCGCACTGGCGCCCGTGCGGACGCACCTGCAGTCGGCGCTGGGGGACCCGGCGGCACCGATGACCTCTTACGTCCACACCGCGGCCGGCGCCTCCGGGTCGAGCGCGATCGGGGGCGGCCTGAGTTGGATCGACATCTACAACCTGGCCGGTGCCGGGATCGCCTCCGGAGCCGCGGTCAACGCCGGGAACGCCCTCACGGCCGACCCGGACCAGGACGTCGTCGTCGACGCCTTCGCACACGTCGACGTCACGACTGTCGCCGGCCTGGAATCCGTGCTGTCTTTCGGCGGCCTTTCGGGCCCGGCGGGTGACGCCGGTGTCGGCGGGTACTTCTCCTCCGTGTGGGCCGACAACTACGCCCGGGCATACGTCGACGACCTCGCCCATGTGGTCGCCGCCGACGACGTGGTCGTCAGCTCCGCCGTGCAAAGCGACGTCCTCAACGCCGTCGACACCGGAGCCGAGGCCAACGACGTCGCCGTCGACGGAGCGTTCGGCCTCCTCGTCATCGGCCACGAATCCCTCGCCTTCATCCAGGACCGCGCCAGTGTGAGCTCCGACGTCGTCGACGTGCACGCCCAGGACGGCTCCCACGTGACCCACGTGGCCGGCGGCCTCGCCACCAGCCCGGGCGTCGCCGTCGGCGTGGCCGCGGCCTTCACCATCTTCGCCCAGCCTCGCGCCCTGGAAGACCTCGCGCCCGCCGAAGCGCAGGCGGACGACGACGCCGAAGGCATCGCCTCTTTCGAGGCCTTCATGGAGGCCCTCACGGGGCTGCCCGGCCAGTTCGCCGAGGAGGCACCGGCGATGCTCGGCGGGAGCTTCGTGCGGGCGTTCATCGGCGACGCGTCGAGTGAGATGGGGCCGCTGGGGACGGGCGGTGACACCGGCGCCGTGGTGGCGGCCACCGCCGTCACTGTTGCCGCCGAGTCGGCGCTGGAGGTCTGGACGGTCGCCGTGGGTGGAGCGGAGTCCGACGCGAACGCCGGCGGCGGCGGCGGGGAATCGACCGTGCGGGGGCTCGGCTACGGCTTCGGCGTGTCCGGGGACGTGGCGTTCACGTCGGTGGAGCACACCGTCGAGGCCTACGTCCGCGACGTCCCCGTCGTGCGGGCGCCTGCTGTCCACCTCGCCGCGACCGACACTCCGCTCGTCGTCGCCATGGCCGGCTTCCTCGTGTTCGGGACGAACTTCGGCATCGGGGGCTCCTTCGCCCGGGTCGGGCTATTCGCCCAGACCCGCGCCTACACCCAGGACGCCCGCATTGTGACCCCGGATCTGGACGTGCTGGCGACGGCGACGCCGCGCACGTTCGGCTTCGCCGACGGGGTCGGGGGAACGGACCAGAACCTCGCCGTGGCCGGATCCGTCACTCTCTCGAACGTGCTGAACGTCGCCGAGGCCGCCGTCGGCGCCCGCTCCCGCGTGATCACGAGCGGTGCGCCCCTGATCAAGGGGCGCGCCCTGCTCACGGGGGTGGCGAATGCCGGCTCCGCCGCCGAGCACTCCGCACCCGGCTTCGGGTCCATCGGCGCCGCGCTGAACCTCGGCGATCTCGTCAACGACGCCCGGGCCTTCGTCGGCGCCGACGCCATGGTCAACGCCGGCGGCGACGTCCGGGTCGAGGCCGACGCCGACGAGAACCTCCTCACCCTCGCCGCCGCCGCGTCCCAGGGCACCGGCACCGGCCAGCACAGCAGGCTGTGCACCAGCGCGGGCGGCGCCGACCCGTTCGCCGGCGGCTGCGTCGACGCCACCGAGGACGACCTCCTCACGACGTCGATGGCGCTGGCGGACCTCGACGGTGACGGCCGTCTCGACCTCGTCGTGGGCAGCTTCGGCCTCGCCGCCCGCCGCTACTTGAACGACGGGGGCGACTTCGAGTCCTGCATCCTGTGGGTCTTCTGCTCCAAGACCGGCGAGGTCCTGGGCGACAACTGGGTCGGGTGGGCCGACGTGATCCTGCCCCAGCGCCTCGCCGGGGTCGTCGCCCCCCAACTCACCCTCGCCGTGGCCACTCTCGACGCCGACCTCGACGGCGACGTCGACGTGATCACCGGGAACTACGCCCAGGCGAACATGCTCTTCCTCAACGACGGCGAAGGCGACTTCGGGGGCGGCGAGGGCATCCCGCTCGGTTCCTCGTACCTTACGACGTGGCTCAACCCGCTCGACACGGGGTCGTTCGCCACCGCCGAGGAGCTCCTCCTCTACGTGAAGCGAGCACTGCGCCAGATGCTGCTCCAGGCGGGCGTCGATCCCGGTGACATCACGGCGGAACTCGTGGACGAGGACGGCCGGAACGTGGTCAAGTTCACTTCGGCAACCCGCAGGCTCGACGCCCACTGGGCCGAAGAGGCCCTGGAGGCAGCCCGTGTCCGCGGCCGCCTCGCCCAGGACGTCGCCCTCACGCTGGTGCTGAACGTCGACAACCAGGCCAACGCGCCCCCCGCCCAGACCACGGTGAGCTTCACCCTCTTGGCCGCGGACACGGCCGGGTTCACGTCCGTCGCCGCCCTGCGCGCCTACGTGCAGGCCAAGCTCGACGCCGCCCTCGCCGCCGCCGGCCGCGCTGGCGGGGACGTGGTCGTCACCGTGGGCGCCGACGGCGCCATCGGGTTCGCTGCCGCTGCACGCGATCTCGGCGAGACCGGCGCTGCCGAGGGCGCCATAGCAGCGGCACGCAGCGGGCCGGGCAACTCCCAGCTCAGCGGAGACGTCGCATTCACCATTCCCTTCGGCGGGACCGAGATCGCCGTCGCCGTCGCCGCCGCGGACACGGCGACGAACACCACGGCGGACGACCTCGTGATCGACGTGAACGCGGCGATCGTCGCCGCCCTGAGCGTCGCTGGGCTGTCTCCCGGCGACGTGTACGCCGAGCTCGACGGCGCCGACGTCGTCTTGGACGCCGTCGCCCTGTCCCTGGACGTCCCCTCCGCCACCGGGGCCACCGCCGCGATCGGGGCCAAACGCCTCGACGGGCACCTGAGCGGTGCCGGAGTCGACCTCATCTTCCGAGTCACCGACGTAGACGACACCACGGCCCTAGCCGTCGGTGACGTCGACCACGACGGCGACCCGGACGTCGTGGTCGGGAACCTCTTCGGGCGCACCAGGGTGCTGCTCAACCAGCGCCGCATCCAGCTCGGCGCCCTCGGCCTCGAGCCGATCAAGTTCACCCTCGTCATGACGCTCAATCCCCTCACGACTGCTCCGCCGATCCCCATCGGCACCGTCGACGTCGAGATCGACCCGCTCACCACCTTCGACAACATCGAGCCGCAGGATCTCCTCGACGACATCCGGGCGGCGATCGACGCCGCCCTCGCCGACCACGCGACGCTCTCCGTGGGCGACATCGCGGTCCGATTCGACGGGGGGAACATCGACGTCGTCTCGGCGAACATGGGGCTCATGGTCTGGGGCGACGGCGACGCAGAGGAGCGAATCGAGGCCTCCCGCCTCTGGTTCGGAGTCGGCGTGGACGTCGGGCGCAGCGGCGGCTTCGTCGTCGACACGGTCGACGAGCGCCCGCCGTTCGACTTCTCGGTCGATCCCGATCTCGTGTTCTCGCTCATGGTGACGCCGCCCGCCCCAGGGGCGGCGCCCGTCACGGTGAACGTCGCCCTCGACCCCTTCGACACGCAGGACAACACGAGCGCCGCCCACCTGAGGGCCGACCTCCAGGCGGCTGTGGACGCCGCCCTGGTCGCGGCGGGCCTGCCGGCGGGCGCCGTGGTGGTCGACTTCCACACCGCCGGCTTCGTCGTCTTCCTCGGCGCCCTCGGCCACGGCGTCTCCGGGGATCTGGCGGCGTCGGACGCCGTGGAGTCCCACCGCCGCTACTACGAGATCGACGAGGACCTCACCACTTCCGTCGCCCTTGCCGACCTCAACGGTGACGGGAAACCCGATCTCGTGGTCGGCAAGGTCGGCATCGACCTCGGCAAGCTGATCGAGCGGGGCGTCCTGAAGCTGGGCGACCTCGTCGAAGGCGTCGCGGCGTCGGTGGCACAGGTCGTGGGGGCGGGGCTCGCCGCGCTGGTCGATCTCCTCGACGCCGGCCTCGTCGACGCCTTCGACTTCGCACCGGGGGCGAGCGTGGTCCTCCGTGACCTCGTCGACCTCGGGGTCGTGTCCCTGGCCGACCTCGCCGCTGCCGGCCTGGCGGGTGTCGACGACCTCGTTGCCGGCCTCACCGTCGCGGTCGACGCCGCCGGCGGGCTCCTGGACCGGGGCCTCGTCACGGCCCAGGAGCTGGCAGCGGTGGGCCTCCCGCTCACCGGCGACGTCACCGTGGCGGATCTCGTCGCCTCGGGTCTCGTCACCCTCGAGGACCTGGCCGGTGAAGGCTTGGTGACCGTGGACGACCTCGCGTCCGGGGCTGCGACGACGTTGCGCGAGATCGTCAACTCCGGCATCGTCGCGATCCGGGACCTCCTCGACGCCGCCCTTGTCGGTCTCGACGACCTCCTCGACGGCGTGCTCGTCGACGTTCGGGATCTGGTCCGGTCGGGTCTCGTCTCGCTGGTCGAGCTCGTCGACGCGAACCTCCTGAAGCCGAACGGGGTCGACCTGCGCAAGCTCGACCCGCAGTCGATCCTGCAGAACTTCTCCGTCGGCGCCCCCACGCAGATCTACCTCAACGTCGACGACTGGGTCCTGGCGGACTCCTTCGAAGGCTTCGCTGCGCCTGTCGAGCTCGAATGGCGGATCACGAAGGCCCTCGCCGTGGGCGACGTCGACAACGACGACGACGTCGACGTCGTGACGGGCAACATCCTCTCCCCGGTGCGGGTGCACCTCAACGACGGCAACGCCCACTTCACCTCGGCCGACGTGGGGAGCGACGCCCGGCTCCTCACCTCGATCGCGCTCGCCGACGTGAACGGCGACGGTTCGCTCGACGTCGTGACGGGCAACCTCTTCGCCCGCAACAGGCTGTACTTGAACAACGACGACGGTTCGGGGACGTTCGCGCCGGGCAGCGACGTCGGCACCGACCAGTACGCCACCACCGCGATCGTGGCCGGCGACCTCGACGGTGACGGGAACGCAGACGTCGTCGCCGGCAACTCCCTGCCCAGCATCGCCGTCGCCGGATCCGTGAACTCCGTCACCGTCACCGACAAGGCGCACGCCGAGATCGGCGACGGTGCCCTCGTGATCACGGCGTCGGACGTGACCGTCCTCGCCGACGGCCGCACGGAGGTCGTCGCCCTCGCCGGCGCCGCCGCCGCCGGCGACGAGATCAGCATCGGGGCTTCCCTGACGAACACGAACCTGCGCCGCGACGTGGTCGCCGCCGTCGACGGAGCTGTCGTGATCACCCTGGGGCCGGGGTCTTCCGTCACGGTCGACGCCGAGGCCGGGGACCTCCTCATCAGCTTCGCCGGCGGATCCGGGTCCGCCGGGGACCTCGGTGTGGTCGCCTCCGCCGTGCTGAACACGATGCAGGACCTCACGCAGGCCTACGTGACCGGCGGGGCGCGCATCGTGACGCCGGACCTCGTCGTGCGGGCACGGCACGAGTCGACCGTGATCGGTGTGGCCGGCGCGCTGGCCGGTTCGCTGGCCGGCGTCGTCGTCGGTGCCGCTGCCGATCTGGAGTTCCTCGACAAGACGGTGCAGGCATGGATCGGCGCCGCCACGATCGACGTCGTCCACGACGTGCTCGTCGATGCCGCCGCCGTGGACGCGATCATGTCCTTCGTCGCCGGGCTGGGGAGCTCGCTGGCGCTGGCCATCGCCGGTTCGGCGTCGGTGGTCAGCCTCGACAACACCACGCTGGCCTACATCGAGGGCGACCCGGAGGAGGGCGCCACGATCAGGGCGGGCGACAACGTCATCGTGCAGGCCGACAGCGACCTCGACGTCGGCACCTGGGCGGGTGCGGCGACGTTCACGTTCCTCGTGGGCGTGGGGCTGGCGGCATCGATCACCTTCCACAAGGACGACACCCGCGCCTGGATCGGGCGGTACAGCAACGTCAAGGCGTTGGGCACCAACGCATCCCCGGTCCGCACGGAGATACGCGGCCTGAGCTCGCCCATGCGCGGCGTGGCCGTGACCGCCACCAGCCACGAGGAGTTCTCGCCGGTGTCCGCGGGCGCCGGGATGGCCGGGCTCGTAGGTGTCGCGGGGTCGCTCAACCTCGTCGCCGCCGACGAGGGGACTCGCGCCTTCATCGGTCAGGGCGCCCGCGTCGAGAAGTTCACCGCCGGTCCCCTGCCGCACGGCGACCAGGTCGTCTACGTGCTCGCCATCGACTGGACCGAGGCGTTCGGCATCGCCGGCGCCCTCGACCTTTCCCTCGTCGCCGGCGTCGGGGCCGGCGTCGATGCCGCCACGATCACGAAGACAACCGAGGCGTTCATCTCCGGCGAGGTCGGCGCCGATCCCGCCCTGGGCGAGACCGACACGAACAAGGTTGTTGCCGTCATCGCCCGGTCCTACGAAGACCTCACCTCGTTCTCGGCGTCCCTCACCGCTGCGGGGATCGCCGGTGTCGGGGCGAACCTGGGCATCTACGCGGTGGCGGCCACGACCCGCGCCTTCGTCGGCCCGAACGCATGGGTGCGCGCCCGCGGCAACGTCGTCGTCTCCGCCCACCACGACGACGAGATCGACGTCCTGGCCGGGCAGGCCACCGCAGCGCTCGGTGCCGCCGTGGGCGCGGCAGGCGCGGCGGTCCACACCCGCAACACGACGGAGGCTTTCATCGCCGCCGGCGCCACGGTAACGGCACTGGCCCAGATCGCCGGCCTCGTCGCCCCCACCGGCGGCCTCGAGGAGTCTTCCCTGCTCGAGGACGTCATCAACGCCGCCTTCGGCGGAGGGGCCTTCGCTGCCCTGACCGGAGCGGTCGACTTCATCGTGAACAACCCCGTGGCGCAGGTGGCGCGCAGCGCCCTCGGCAGCGTCTTCTCCATCCTCGTCACGCCGGTCGACTTCCCGTCGTTCGACACGACGCTGGTGAACCCCCGGCACGTGAGCCCGGCCTACGCCGAGCTCAGAGGCGTGAGCGTCACGGCCACGAACACTGACGACGTCGAGATGCTCACGGTCGGGGCCGACGCAGCCTTCCTCGGGGCGGTCGAGGGATCCATGTCTGCCTATGTCAGCGGCGACCTCACGGCGGCCTACACCGGCGACGGAGCCTCCGTGAACGCCGATCCGACGGGTGTGGACGCGGCACAGGACGTGGTCATCGCGGCGTCCTCCGACACGAGCTTCATGGCGATCTCGGGAGCGCTGTCTGTGAGCGGCATCGCCGGAGTCGGTGCATCCGCCAGCGCCGGGATGATCCGCAATCTGACTTCGGCGGGGGTGGGCCCGGACTCCGTCGTGCGGGCGAGGGACGAGGTCAAGGTGCTCGCCTCGGCGACCCAGAAGGTCCTCCCGATCGCTGCCGGCTTCGCGTTCTCATCCGGAGCTGTGATCATCCCGCTGCTGGGCATCCCAGTCGCCGGGTCGCTGCCGGTCGTGTCGATCAACAGCCAGACCTTCGCGTTCGTCGACCACGACGCCACGGTCGAGGCGGGCAGCAACGTCGAGGTCCGCGCGCGTGACGACTCGAACGTCGACACGGTCGCCGGGGCCGGCGCCTTCGCCACGGGCGGCGGCTACTCCATCGGCTTGGGCGCATCGGCCGCCTTCATCGTCGTGCGCAAGGACACACGGGCCTGGATCGGTGAGGGTGCCGTCGTCGACGCGCGGGCCGGCGGCGCCACGGTCTCGGTGCTCACCGGCACGGTTGCCGGCGAAGACCTCGAGTTCGAGGACGTGCGCGGCGTGGTCGTGCAGGCGATCTCCACCCAGGACATCTTCCCGCTCACGGCGGCGGGCGGCGACTTCACCGGCGGTGTCACCTCGTTCGACCTGGGCTTTTCGGGCGTGCTGAACTTCACCGTCGTCGAGGCCCACACGACGGCCTTCATCGACCGGGGCGCCAGGGTGAACATGGCGCCGGGCGCCGAGGCCGCAGCCCAGACGGTGAGCGTGGGGGCGGGCGACGACACGAAGATCTACGGCGTCGCCGTGAACCTGGTGAAGACCGACCTGGGGATCGCCGGAGGCATCGACATGGGAGTCGTCAACAACGACATCCTCGCCGAGATCCGCCCGGGGGCCACGGTTGCGGCCGAGCGCGACGTCACCGTCCACGCCGTCTCCACCATCGAGACCGACTCCTTCGTCTCCGGTGTGGGCAAGACCGAGAAGGCGAGCCTCATGGTCTCGTGGTCCCTCTACGGGATCCGCAGCGCCTTTCCGAGCCCGTTGCCGTTCGACGTGGACGCGGTGAGCGAGTTCGTAGGCAAGCTCACGAACCCGGCGACCGGCCAAGGCGTGCAGGCGTTCCTCGAGGGCAGCGTCGCCTATCTCCTCGGCAAGCTCGGCGGCGGCCTCGGCGGCAAGCTGCGCGAGGCGTCGAGCGTGATCGGTGCCGCAGGTGCCGTGTCGACTGCGCTCGACACGTCCCTGCCCGCAACGGGGGCCTCCGGCGCCGAGGGCGCGGCGCTCTACTTCGACGTCGCCGACGTGGACGACGGGCTCGACACGATCCGCCTCGACCCGGCGCACTGGCTGCGCACCGGCGACGCCGTCGCCTACGCCGCCGAGAAGCTCGTGCAGATCGACGGGCCCGACAGCCTGCTCGACCCCGACAGCCAGAGCAGCAGCGAGACCCCGCTCGTCACGGTTGCGGACCTGGTCGCCGCGGGCCTGCCCACGAGCGGGCGCGTCTCGCTGGGCACGCTGCTCGACTCCGGCGTGCTCGTCTCGGTGCAGGGCCTCAAGGACGCGACCCTCGTGACCGACACTGCTCTCGCCAATGCCGGACTCCCGACGACGGGTTCCATCGCGATCGGCGACCTCGTCTTCGCCCGCCTGGTCACCCAGGACAAGCTCGCCGCCGCCGGTGTCATCCGTGACCCGGCGCCCATCGGCGGCCTCGAGTTCGGTGAGGTGTACTACGTCGGCCTCGACCCCGGGGACCCGACTGTCGCCAAGCTGTACGCCACCCGCACCGACGCTCTCGCCGGAACAGGCGCCCTCGGACTCGACCCCGCCGCCGCCGCCGGGAACCGCCACTCGTTCACAGTCACCGCTCTCCTGGGCTTCGGCGCCGCCGACGTCGACGCCACCGCCGACACCGTCGATCTCGGTGACTCGCACGGGCTCCAGACCGGGGACGCCGTGCACTACTCCGCCGACCCCGATCGCGACACCGTCTACCAGATCGACGGCCCCGGCGGACTCCTCGACATCGGCGCCGTCACGGCGGACCAGCTCACGGACAAAGGGCTGCCCACCTCCGGCCAGATCACTCTCGGGACGCTGCTCGCCAAAGAGGTCGTCACACCCGACAAGGTCGGCGTCGGGGGCCTCGCCCAGGGCGGCACGTACTTCGTGCGTGTCCACCCGCTGGACTCCTCCAAGGTCACGCTGCACGCCACCCGCACCGCGGCCTTCGCCGGCGGCCAGGCGATCGACCTCGTCCTGCCCGTCCTCCCGGGGGCGGCGTTCCACCTCGACGCGGCGAGCTTCGGCGCATCGGCGGTCATCGACGGCGCCACGGTCAGCGCCGGTCGCGACGTCGTCGTGAGCGCCGTGGAGTTCGTTGACGTCGCCAGCGACACGTCGTGGACCTTCAACTTCGAGGCATCCGACGCCTGGATCGCGATGGCGATGGACAAGGGCACGCTCGGTCTGTCGAGCGCCGCCGATGCGGGGGTCGTGGGCGGGGCGAACGTCACCGCCGGGCGCCACGTCCGCATCACAGGGGACGTCGACACCCACAGCCAGATCATGGCGGGCAGCGCCCTCACCAACGAGAGCGACCGCTCGCTGGCCTACGTCGAGGGCCCGGGCACCGTCGTCGTCGCCCAGGCCGGCGACGTGGTGGTCGAGGCCTGTCTCGAGTTCGACTCGATCTACGCCGCGATCATCCCGTTCACGAGCCAGGGCGGCATCGGGGACTCCGGCGGCGACATGAAGAGCTCCACCGTCCTCACCCAGAACTACGTCGACGCGCACGTCGGCGAATCGAGCGTGAGTGCGGCCGGCGGGGTCCGCGTGGCGGCGACCGACGACGGCGAGGTGTGGGCCGTCGCCGATGCCGTGACGGTCAAGGACAAGGGTGCCCTGGACCTGGTTGCCTACGGCATCACCATGGCCGACGCCACGATCACCGACGCCGTCTTCGCGTATGTCGTGGGTTCTGCTGTGACGGCTGACGGCGGGGACGTCGACGTCCTGGCTCTCTTCGACGTGAACGTCGTGTCGATATCCGTCGGCATCGCCGTCCAGGAGAACCCGATCGGCCTCGCCGGATCCCTGATCATGAACAAGGTGGTGAGCGCAGTCGTCGCCTTCGTAGCTGGCGACTCCGACGTCTCCGCCTCGGGTGCGGTGAACGTGCACGCCACCGACGACACCGATCTGATCTCCTTTGGCGGCGCTGCGAACGGCCAGAGCCAGCTCAGCATCGGCGTCGCGCTCGGCTTCAACGACATCGCCAACACCGTGCGCGCCTACGTCACCGGTTCCAAGGTGGCGGCACTGGGCGGGGACGTGTCGATCCTGGCCGAGGCCGTGCCGGTCGTCACGGTGATCACCGTGGGCCTCGCCCAGGCCGAGGAGCAGCAGCAGGTCGACCAGATGCAGAACAACGGAGTGGGCGGCGCCATCAAGTACGCCCTCTTCCGCATCGTCGAGTTCTTCGCCACCCTCACCGTCGCGGACCGCGACAACGGCAACGCCATGGCCGGGTCGATCTCGTTCAACTCCATCAAGAGCGTCGTTGAGGCCTACATCGGCGAGGACGCCGCAGGTGGCGCCGACGTCGATGCCTCCGGGTCGGTGACGGTGAGCGCCGTCGACGGGCCCACCATCGTGGCCGTCGCCGGTGCGGCCGGTTGGGCCGACGGCACGGCCAAGGGCGCGGCGGTCTCCGTGAACACGATCCAAGACGCGATCAGGGCGTGGGTGGACGGTGCCCAGACGACAGTCGACGCCGCTGTGGTCGAGGTTCGCGCCGACAACAACGCCGACATCACGGCGGTGACGATCGGCGGCACGAACGCCGACACCTTCTCCCTGGCCGGGTCGTTCTCGAAGAACTCGATGCACGACACGCTCGACGCGGCGGTGACCGGCGGCGCCGCAGTCACCGGTGTGGCGTCCGTCACCGTGCACGCCACCGACGACGCCACGATCGTCGCCGTCGCCGGGAGCCTGGCCTACTCGTCTGACGCCGTGGCCGTGGGCGCTGCGGTCTCCCTCAACGACTTGAAGGAGACGGTCACCGCACGAGTCGACGACGCCACGTTGCAGGCGCCGGCGATCCTCGTCGAGGCGGTCGCGGACGGCGACGTCACCGCGATCACGATCGGCGGCAGCGGCGCCGAGGACTTCTCGTTGGGCGGCTCGTTCTCGTACAACAAGACCGAGAACACAGTCGAGGCCCGCGTGACGGGTGGGGCGGTCTTGACCGCCACCGGCGGCATCGTCCACGTGTACGCGTCCGACGACACCGACATCGAGGCCGACGGCGGCGGGGCGGGCATCGTGTACGACGACAACGGCACGAACGCCGGTGCGGCGATCGGCTTCTCCGTGGCGATCAACGAGGTCACCAACGCCGTCAGGTCGACGGTCGACGCCTCCACGATCGACGCCTCCGTCGTCGAGATCAAGGCCGCCTCGACGGCCTCGATCCACGCCCTCACCATCGCAGGCGGCGGAACCTACTCGGGCAGCGGCGGCGGCAGCGGCTTCGACTTCGTCGGCGCCGGAGCCGTCTCGGTGAACACGGTGAAGATCACCGTCGAGGCGCTCGTGCAGAACGGCGCCACCGTCACCGCCACGACGTCGGTCCTCGTCGAGGCGAACGACGACACGTGGGTGCGGGCCGACGGCGGCGCGGCAGCGCTGTTCCTGTCGGACTCGAGCCAGAGCGGCGGCCTGACGATCGAGCTCGGCGTCGGCGTCGCCACGAACAGCATCGAGAACCAGATCCACGCATGCGCCGACGACGCGACTCTCACGGCGCCGACGGTCACGATCAAGGCGATCGCGGACAACGACGTCAACGCACTCGCCCTCGGCATCGCCGGCGGCCTCAGCTTCGGCTCCGGCGGCGGGGCCTCCTTCGGCGGTGCGGGCAGCGGTGCGGGCAACACGGTCGCCAACACCGTGCACGCCAAGGCCGGCGGCGGTGCCGTCATCGCAGCGGCGGCCCTGAACGTCGCGGCCACGGACTCGACCGACATCCGGGCCGACGCCGGTGGGGTGGCGTTCCTGTTCAGCCGCGGCCCCCCCTCGATCGCCGTCGGCATCAGCGTCTCGTCGAACAAGGTCACCAATACGACGACCGCCGAGATCACCGGTGCCGCAGACGTCGACACCGCCGTCCTCACGATCCACGCCAAGTCGGACTCCACGGCGGGGGCCGTTACGATTCCCGGTGCTGGCACCGCCAGCAGCGGAAGTGGCAACGGCTTCCAGTTCGCAGGCGCCGGGGCGGGATCGCGCAACGAGATCCGCAACTCGATCATGGCCAGGCTGCAGACCAGCGTCGCGGTCAACCTGAGCGGTCTCGCCGTCTCGACGGTCAAGGCCGAGGACCTCTCCGTCATCGACGCCGACGCCGCCGGCGTGGGGGCAGACGGGGATGCCGGCGGCGGGGCGCGGCGCCGCCGGGGGGGGGGGGGGGGGGGGGGCGACAGGCC
>CAYJLW010000009.1:59143-86340 GCA_964370965.1 uncultured Acidimicrobiia bacterium
GGCGGGCGGGCGGTCGCGCGGGGCACGGCGGTGCCCCGGGCCGGCCGCGCGCCCGCCCCGGCGGGGGGCGCCGCCTCGGTCAACCTCAGCGGCGGCCCGGCCATCACTCTGGGCGTGGCGATCGGCATCAACGACATCGCCAACACCACTCTGGCCGTCATCGACTCCACGGTCGTGCATGCCGCCGGCGATCTCGACGTGATCGCCCTCTCCGACGCCACGATCGACGTGCTCACGATCGGCCTGGCCGGTTCGCTCTCGGCGTCGAGCAGCGGCGGCTTCTCCTTCGGCGGCGCCGGGTCCGGTTCCGGCAACGAGATCGCCGGCTCGACGACCGCGCTGGTCACCGACGCCACCCTCGACGTCGAAGGCGTCGTCACGGTGCGGGCCGACGACACGTCCGAGGTCAACGCCGACGCCGGAGCCGTTGCCATCGCTGTCGCGACGGGCGGATCTGTCGCCGTCGCCGTGGGCACGTCCGTGGCGATCAACAAGATCCACAACAGCGTCGCTGCCACGGTGGACCACTCGAGCATCGGCACCTCCGGCGACCGTGTCGGGGGGCTCGAGGTCGAGGCGATCTTCGACGGGTTCATCGAGGCCCTTGCCGTGACCGGCACCGCAACCGTCGGCGTCGGCTCCGGCACAGGAGCAGGGGTCGTGGCCGGTGCCGTGGTGGTCAACTCGATAGCGGCGAGCGCGACGGCGAGCGTCGTCGGCGACTCGAGCATCTACGCCGGTTCCGCGCCGCTGCCGGCGAGCAGCTGCTCGACCAGTGGCGGGCCGCTTCCCAGTGTGCTCGTCTGCGCCTCGGACAGGTCCGAGATCGACGGCGACGCCGGGTCAGGCGGGGCGGCCGTGGCGGCGGGCAACGCCGGCTTCGCCGGCGCGCTGGCAGGCGCCTTCGCCTTCAACGAGATCGGCACGGCGACGCGGGCTGTGATCGACGATTCCGTCGTCAACACGACGGGCGATCTGCGCGTGGAGGCCAACTCGAGTGCCAGGATCGATGCAGACGCCGTGGGCCTCACGGCGAACGTCGCCGGAGGTTCCGGCGGCGGGTTCTCCCTCGGCGGTGCCGGATCGGTGGCGAGTAACGTCATCGCCCCGACGGTCGAAGCAGTCATCCGCAACGTCACGACGGTCCTCGTCGACGGCAGCCTCACGGTGACGGCCATGAGCGAGCCCGCGATCGACTCGACGGCCGGCGCCGTCTCGCTCTCGGTCGCCGGCGGGTCCGGCGGTGGCGTGGGCGTCGCGTTCGGCACTTCGGTCGCGTCGAACGAGATCCGGGACGCCACGATCCTCGACGACGCTCGCGCGGCGCTGACTCGCGCTGCGATCGAGAACGCCACGATCGGCAGCGTGTCACGCCGTGTGCCCGTCCTCGCTGTGAGCGCCACGACCAACGCCACCGTCAATTCCGGAACCGTCTACGGCGGTGTGGCCATCGGCGGTGGTGGCGGCGGGAGCGGTGCAGGTGTCCTTGCGGGGGCGTTCTCGTTCAACAAGATATTTGGCACGACCGAAGCCGAGATCACCGCGTCCACGGTGTACGTGGCGGCAGTCGGTGTCGTGGCGTCCAACACGTCGATCATCGACGCCGACGCCGGGGCGATCGCTGCGGCGGGCGCCGGCGGGGCAGGCGCAGGGGTCGCCGCAGGCGGTGCCAACTCCCTGGCCATCAACACGATGGCGGCGATCGTGAGGGCGGCGATCGAGACGTCGTCGACGGTGAACGCGACCGGCGGCGTCACTGTGACGGCGACGTCGAACACGACGCTGGACGCCTCTTCTGTCGGCTTCGGCGGTTCGGGCGCCGGCGGTACCGGTTCCGGCGTCGCGGTGGCGGGCGCCGGGTCGGAGTCGATCAACGCGATCGCCAACACGGTCTCGGCCGAGGTGATCGACAGCACCATCCTGACGCCGGGCACGCTGTCGGTCACGGCATCGGACACGTCCACGATCGACGCCGTGTCAGGGTCGGCCGGCCTTGCCGGCGCCGGCGGTGGCGCAGCCGGTGTCGGCGTCGGCTTCGGTGTCTCCTACGCCAACAACCGCTTCGGCAACGTCGAGATCGACGGTGTCCTGCGCCAGCACACGGTGCGCGCGATCATCGACCCGTCCTACATAGGCACGTCGTCGAACCGCGTTGGCTCACTGGTCGTGTCGGCGACGACGAACGCCACGATCAAGACGACCACCAAGACAGGTGCTCTCGCCGGTGCCGGGGGCGCGGGCGGCGGTGTCGGTGTCGGCCTCGCCGGCGCCTTCTCGTTCAACGAGATCTGGGGAGTGACGGAGGCGACCGTCGGCGACTCGGTCGTCTACGCCGGCAGCGTCGACGTGACCGCGTCCAACACGTCCCACGTCAACTCCGATGCCGGCGCGCTCGCCGCGGCCGGTGCCGGCGGTGCCGGTGCCGGCGTCGCCGTCGGCCTAGCCAACTCCCTGGCGATCAACAAGATCGGCGTCACCGTCACGGCAGCGATCCAGGGCGGGGCGACGGTCGACGCCACCGGCACCGTGTCGGTCACTGCCGCCGCGAACGCGACGATCCAGACATGGTCGGTCGGCTTCGGCCTCTCCGGTGCCGGCGGTGCGGGCGCCGGTGTCGCGGTCTCCGGAGCCGGCGCCGAGTCGATCAATGCCATCGCCAACACGATCGAAGCCAGGATCAGCGCCAGCACCGTCCGCACCCCGAGCACAGTCACGGTCAACGCCAGTGACACCTCGACGATCGAGGCGGTGGCCGGCTCGGCCGGGCTCGCCGGGGCCGGTGGCGCGGGCGCCGGTGTCGGTGTCGGCTTCGGCATCTCCGTCGCCAACAACAGCGTCGGCAACGTCGACATAGACGGCGTGGTGCGCCAGCACACCGTTCGCGCCACGGTCGTGAACTCGACCATGGGGAGCGCGCCGAACAGGGTGGCGAGCCTGGCGGTGTCCGGCACGTCGAACGCCACGATCGACTCGAAGAGCCTCACCGGAGCTGCTGCCGGAGCCGGCGGGGCCGGCGGCGGCGTCGGCGTCGGGCTCGCAGGTGCGTTCTCGGCGAACCGCATCCAGGGGCTCACCGAGTCGGCCGTGTCGGGCTCGGCGGTCTACGCGGGCAGCGTGGGCGTGTCGGCGACGACGTCGTCGAAGGTCAAGGCCGACGCCGGGGCGTTTGCCGCGGCTGGTGCCGGCGGTGCCGGTGCCGGCGTCGCCGTCGGCTTGGCGAACTCGTTGGCGATCAACACGGTGCAGACGACGACGCGGGCCAAGATCGAGTCGTCGACGATCGACACGACCGGCGCCGTGTCGGTCACCGCCGTCTCGAACGGCGAGATCCGGTCGTGGTCGGTCGGCTTCGGCCTCTCCGGCGCCGGTGGCGCAGGCGCAGGCGTGGCCGTCTCCGGTGCAGGGGCGGAGTCGATCAACGCCGTCGCGAGCACCGTCGAAGCCCTGGTGTCGTCGAGCGCGATCCTCGCCGACGGCACGGTCACCGTCACGGCGTCGGACACCTCGCTGATCGACGCGATCGCAGGCTCGGCCGGTCTCGCCGGTGCAGGCGGTGCCGGTGCCGGCGTGGGCGTCGGTTTCGGGATCTCGGTCGCGGACAACCGCATCGGCAACGTCACGATCGACGGTGCCGCTCGTCAGAACACGGTGACGGCGAAGATCCTCAACTCCACGGTCGGCAGCGTTGCCCGTCCGTCGGGAGCGGTGCTGGTCGAGGCGACAGCGACGTCGACGATCGATGCCTGGACCGTCGCAGGCGCCCTTGCCGGTGCCGGCGGCGCCGGGGGCGGAGTCGGTGCTGCGGGTTCGGGCGCCCGGAGCGAGAACAGCATCGCCACGATGATCTCAGCCGAGGTCGTCGGCGGCACGCTGCGCACCAAGGCGGGTTCCGCTGTTACGGTGCACGCCAAGGACGACTCGACGATCGTGGCCGACGTCGCCGGCGTATCGATCGCCGGCGGCGGCGGTGCCGGCGGCGGCGGCGCCGGGGCCATCGGCGCCGCGATCGCGCAGAACCTGATCAGTGTCACGGTGGAGGCGGTCATCGACTCCTCGACCGTGATCTCCGGCGGGGCAGTGGCGCTGACGGCGGAGTCGAACCCGGACATCACGTCGACGGCGATCGGCATCGCGGGGTCGCTTGCCGGCGGCATCTACGTCGGGATCGCCGTGTCGGGAGCGGGTGCCTTCTCCGGCAACCAGATCAACTCGACTGTGGCTGCCGAGATCCGCAACGACAGCATCGTGTCGAGCGCCGCGGGCTACGCCGTGACGCTGACCGCCACCGACGATTCGGTCATCGGCACGGTGACAGGGGCGATCGCGCTGGCCCTGTCGGCTGCCATCGGGTCGGCGTCGCTGGCTGTCGGCATCGGCATGTCGGTCAACGACATCGGCACGCAGGTGCGGAGCAAGATCGACGACTCGAAGGTCACCTCGGGCGCCGACGTCGTGGCGAAGGCCGACGGGAAGTCCCAGATCGACGCCCTCGCCTACTCCGGTGCGCTTGCGGCGTCCGTCGGGGGAGCGATCACCGGTGGCGGGGCGACGGCGAAGAACAACATCCACACTGCCACACAGGCGTCGATCACCAACAGCGACACGAGCTTCAGCGAGTCCCAGGAGGTCGTGGGCACCAACGTCAAGGTGACGGCGGAGGATCACGCCACGATCAAGAGCCGCGCATACGGCGTCTCCGCCGCGATCGCTGCCGGCATCTCCTTCACGCTCACGACCGTGGAGGCCGTGAACACGATCACGAGCGCCACGACGGCGGGTGTCCCCAACTCCAAGGTGCGCGCGACCGCCGGCAATGTGGAGCTCCTGGCCAAGTCCTACGGCACGATCACGTCGACGCCGACGAAGGCCGACGTCGCGCTCTCGGCCGGCGCTTCGATCGCCGCCGGCAGCGTGTTGTCGCAGAACAACATCACCCCGAACACCTCGGCATACATCTCGGCCGCCAGCCACGTGACGGCTTCGGCTGCGGTGAAGGTCGAGGCCCGGGACGAGTCGACCATCACGGCGACAGTCCTCGCGGTCTCGGTCTCTGCCGCGGTCGCCCCGGGCGCCGTTGCCGTGGCCGTCGGCGTGTCGACCGCCGACAACCAGATCGGCGGTTCGGTCTCGGCCTACGTCTCGAGCTCGACGGTGAACGCGCAGAGCGGGAGCGTGACGATCACGGCCGAGTCGCTGGCGACGATCAACACCACCAACACGGCGATCTCTTTGGCGATCTCGCTGATCTCGGCCGCAGGCACGTCGGCGGTCACGACCGAGGACATCAGCCCGAACGTGAACGCGTACGTCGACGGCGGCGCGATCACCGCTTCGGGTGCGGGCAGCATTCTCGACGTCGACGCCAAGTTCACGGGCACGACCGATCCCGCGACGACCGGCGCCGCAGGCGCGACGCTCGCCTTCTCGGCGGTGACGGTGAACGCCCTCATCGGCGGCACGACGAGCGCCTACATCCAGGGCAGCGCCACTATCACTGCGAGCGGTGTCGACGTCGATGCCGCCGACCTCGCGACTTCGACACCAACGGGGTTGAACATCAGCGCCGGCGGACTCGCCGGGGTCGACACCGAGCTGCACGGTGTGATCACACGCACGACGCAGGCCTACATCGGTGCCGGCACCGTCAACGTCGGCTCGACGGCGATCACGATGGATGCCACGTCGACGTCGACGGCGACGGTCGACGGCGCCAACTACGCCATCGGTGTGGTTTCGCTGTCGGGTGCCGACGGTGAGGCCCGCGTATCGAGCACAACGCAGGCCTACGTCGGCGACGACGCCAACGTCACGGCAGGCACGCTCGACGTCAACGCGACGGCAGCCAACACGGTGCGGGCAGACTCCTACAACCTCCAGGTCGGCTTCATCGCCGGCACCGGGCTCGACGCGAACGCCACGGACGACTCGAACGTGCACGCCTGGGTCGGCCCGCCCAACGGCAGCGGCGCCGGGGCGACCTCTGCGGTCGTGACGGTCACGGGTGCGACGTTGAACGTCAAGGCGACGCTGAACTCGACTGTCGTAGCCAACGTCGACTCGTCGGCGTTCACCGCGGTCGGCTCGATCGGCGACCTCGACTCGATCGCCACCTCGACGCCGGACGTGTACACGTACCTCGGCGAGGGAGCGACGGTCGTCGCCACCGGCGCAACAGTCACGTTCCTCTCGACCGTGCTGGCGACGGCGAAGGCGGTCGCCGAGGGTGTCGCCGGCTCGCTCGGCGTCGCCGGCGGATCCCTGACGGCGAACTCGGATCTCAACCCGACGGCCAAGTCGTTCACGGTCTCGGGTGGTTCGATCAGCGGGGCCGACGTGAAGATCCTCTCCCACGTCAACCGCGACGACAGCGGCAACCGCAACCCGGTGGCGGGCCAGACGAACTCCTATGCCCAGGGCTACTCGGGCACATACGCCATCGTGGGCGTGGCCGTCAACAACATCGAGGCCGTCAACTCGCCGAGCGTCGACACGTACCTGGGCGCCGGCACGACGGTGAACGCCTCGGGCACGGTCACGATCCGCAGCCGGGTGTTCCTCGACACCTACGCCAACCTCGACTCGAATACGATCAGCGGCGTGGCCGTCGGTGTGGCCAACGCGACGTCCGAGACCAAGGGCACGACCAAGACCCACGTCGACGGCACCGTCGGCACTGCGACGACGGTGACGGTCGAGAGCGACGTGCGGGCGCAGTCGTCCGCCTACGCCGAGACGACCGGTGGTGGCATCGCCGGCGTCGCGATCGGCGGGGCGGTCGCCACGGTCGGCGACTCGACGTCGACACGGTTCGTCGACACCTACGTGGCGGGCAGCGGCCGTGTCACGGCGTCGGGCGACATCGCGGTGAGCTCGGTTGTCCGCACCAAGGCCCTGGCCGAGACCGACGTCCTCGCTGCCGGCGGCGTGGCCGGCGCGGTCGCGGGCGCCCAGGCCACGGTGCACCCCTCGATCTACACGTCGGTCCGCGGCGGGGGCGTCGTCGAGTCCACCGGCGGTTCCGCCACGCTGCTGAGCGCCCACAACTTCGATCCCGGCACGAGCCAGTACCTGGCCGGCGCCAGCGGTTACAGGGCAGCGGCCGTTGCCGGGTCGATCGCAGCCGGTCTCGTGGCGGTCACCCTCGGGGCCTCGGACGTGACGGCAGACGCCAAGTCGGTCGTGGAGGCCTACACCGAGTCGGGCTCGACGCTGCGGGCAAACGGGAGCGTGGGCCTCGTCTCACGTTCGAGCAACGTGGCGACATCGGAGTTCAAGAACGTGACAGCCGGCGGGATCGCCGTGACCGGCGGTGTCAACCCTGAGCCGACGGCGTCGGGCGAGACGCGGGCCAAGCTGTTGGGCAACGTCCTCGCGGCGGACGGCAGCGGCATCGGCGCCGCCTCGGTCGACGTCCTCGCGGATTCCGTCGACCACGCGAGCGCTTCGCTGACGAGCGCCGGCGGCGGCCTCGTCGACGTGAACGTCTCCAACGCGACCTCCGCCGCGAACCCGAGGACCGAGATCGAGCTCGGCGCCAGCGGCTCCAAGGTGAAGGTGTCGGGCAACATCGGCGCAGCGGCACGCGCCGACGTCGACTCCGACGCCACGAACCACAACACGTCCGGCGGCGTCATCCGGGTCTCCTTGTTGAACGCCGGCGCCAGCGCCTCGCCCGAGCTCAAGGGCACGATCTGGGACGGGTCGAGCTTCACGGCAGGCGGCACGATCACCATCGCCGTCGAGCACAACAAGGCGCTGCCGAACGGCTCGTTCGACGCCGGCACCCAGGTCGACACCTCCAACGGTGCCGCCGGCAACTCGATAACGTTCGCCTCGCCGCACGGCTTCGTGGACGGCGAGGTGATCACCTACGACGCCCGCGGCAACACCGTCGTCGGCGGCCTCACGGCAGACCGCAACTACGGCATCGTCGTCATAGACGGCGACACCGTGGCGCTGGGCGCGACGTTCCAGGGCGGCTCGGTCGACACCTTCACGGACACGATCGCGTTCGCACAGCCGCACAACCTCGAGAACGGCGACCTCGTGTACTACTGGTCGACGTCGGGCGGCGCCGTCGGCGGTCTCACGTCGGGCACGAAGTACAAGGTGTTCGTCGCCGACGACACGCACGTCAAGCTGCAGGACCCGGCCGTGAGTCGCAGCACCGTCCACACCGAGGCCTCGACGGTGAGCTCGACGACGGTGACTGCGTCGAACAACTTCCAGGACGGCGACCCTGTGACCTACCACGCGCCCGGGCCCGTCCTCACGAACGACAGCGGCGGCTGCGACCTCGCGATGTGCCCGGCGGCATCGACGGCTGTCTTCAACGACGCCCACGTCGAGCAGAACGTCGGCGGCAGTGGCCAGCTCCTGACGTCGCAGAACCTCGACGACTCGATCTACGTCGCACGCGACCGCGACGGCGACGGCACCGTCGACCCGCATCTGGTGCAGAGCGGCGACGCCGTCGTCTACAACCGCCTCTCGGTGGGCGGAACCTCGATCAGCGGGCTCAGCAACGGGACCACCTACTACGCGATCCGCATGAACAACTGGCAGATCAAGCTCGCCGCGTCGTACTGCCTCGCGGTCGGCACCGCCGGTGACCCCGCCTGCGTCCTGCCCGACGGTCCCGACCCGGGTTCGGATCCCGACCCGATCTACGTGACCCCGCTCGCGATCGCCGACAGCGGCCAGCCCAACGAGATGCACCGGCTGCACCGCAGCACCGACAACGGACTGTCGCTGACCGACGGCGGCGTCTACTTCGTGTCCGACGCCACGGCCGGATCGTTCCGCCTCAAGAACTCGGCGGGCAGCTACGTCACCGTCGACGGCGCCGGCCTCAACGGCGGTCCGCACATGTTCCGCTACGAGGGCGTCGACATCTCCAGCAGCGGCAGCGGCAGCAAGAGCCTCGTCTTCGACCTGACCGGTGCCGGATCGGGCATACAGCAGCTCGTGAGCAACCTGAGCTACGTCGCCGCTCCTTCGGGCGACCGCACGGTCACGTCGTCGGCGGCGAGCGCCGGCGGCGGCGGCATCGACATCCAGACGACCGAGCCCACGGCAGACCACCGTCCCAAGGTCACCCTCGACGTGCGGGCCACGACCATGACGGCGGGCCACATCTCGATCACGACCGACAACATGGCGAACGTCAAGTCACTGGCCGACACCGCCGGCGGCGGCGCGATCGCCTACGGGGCGTCGTCCGCCGTCGCCACGGCCGACGCCTCGAACAAGATCACGGTGTTCTCCGGCGCCGTGTTGAGCGCTGTCGGCGTCGGTGCCACGGCGGGCGACGTGACGATCGCAGCCAACACCGTCGTCAACGGGACTGCCGACGCCACGGCGAACAACGGCGGTCTCATCGGCATCGTGAAGTTCCGTTCGAAGCTGAACATCGACTACGACACGCACACGACGATCGACGGCGACGTCACGGCCAGCGGCAAGGTCACGATCGGCGCTCACTCCAACGTGAACGGCCTCGTCGACGGCAAGGCCAGGACGGGTGGTCTGGGCGCCGACGCCGACGGCAACGACAGCGGCGGCTGGGGCGTGCGCATCGGCGCTTCGCGCGCGGCCTACACCCTCGTCGACATCCAGGGTGGCGCCGACATCATTGGCAACGAGGTCGAGATCGTCTCCGACGTGCCGCTGCTCAAGGGCACCGCCAAGGCCTACGCCAAGGCGACGGCCCTCGGTGCCGACTCCGACGCGGGGGGCTACGTCTACGCCTACGGGACGGCCCGCGTGATCCTGGCCACGAACAGCGAGATCAACGGCAACGTGTCGGTCGTGGTCCGGGCGCAGTACGGCAACATCGACATCGACGCCAACCCCAAGGCCCGCTGCAGCTGCGGTGCCGGCGACACGGACGCCCGCGCCGGTGTGGGCGTCGACACCTACGCCCACGTCGTCGGGCGTGACAACGCCGTCATCAAGACCGCGGATCTGCTCGTGGCGTCCAACCAGTACGTGGGCCGCTTCGACGCAGCCGGCGACCGTGACGGCGGCTGGCTCGACGACGGCGGTACGAGCAACTCCGAGTCGCCGTACTCGCCGCGCCGCTGGGTCTTCTGGGCGTCGACCGTGAAGCTCCTGGGTGAGCCGAACCCGGTGTTGGTGATCGACTCCGCGGGCACGATCACACAGAAGACCTACAACGTCACCGTGCGCTCGCTCAGCCCGAGCAGCGTGCTCAGCGCCCCGCTTGCGGTGGGCGACACGATCCCGGCGGGCTACGACGTCGTCGTCGACCCGATCATCTACGACAGCCCAGCGCTCGCCCAGCTCGTCGCCAACGACCTCGGTGGTGCCCCGGCGGGTGAGATCTGGGGGAACTCGGCCCTGTTCGAGATCCAGGAGACGTGGGACTACGTCACGATCACGAACAACTCCGACCGTGACCTCGTCGTGGACGACGTCGACACGGTGAACGACGAGATGCCGCGCATCGTCGTGGCGGCGGACACGATCCGGGACGACGGTGCGCTGGGTGCGTACCCGACCGGCCTGAACGAGAACAGTCCGGAGACGACGTTCGACTTCGCCGTCGACCACATCTTCCCGCGCACGCTCGTCGACATCTGGAACTTCCAGCCCGGCGGGATCGGCGACTCCGACATCATCCTCGACGGTGACATCTACGCGCCGATCGGCGAGACGACCGTCGAGAACGACCGGGGCGACATCCTCGTCGACCACGACGCCGACGTCGAGACGATCGTCACGAACAAGCTCTGGCTCGACGCCGACACCGGCACGATCGGCGAGCCCGGGCCGGGCGCGGGTCGCTACCCGGTCACGGTCGAGCTCGTCGTCTTCGTGGACGACTCGCTCACGCACCGTCCGATCCACGCCGAGGCGGAGGCCAAGGTCGACGTTGTGGTCGACGTCGTGTCGAACCGCCGTGACAACACCGGGGGGCTGTTCACGATCGACATCGCGTCGCTGCGGGCCGGACGCGACGTCGACGTCGTCCTGAACGACGGCGTGTCGGGAACGAACCCCGGCACGATCGCCGATCTCGAGGTCGACCTGTTCAACCCGCCGGCCATGACCAACGGCAGCGACGAGCTCGCCGGGAGCGGCAACTACCAGGCCCGGTTCCGGCCCGACGTCACACCCACGGGTCTGGTCGAGATCCTGCGGGCCTTCGGCACCGACCGCACCGAGGTCGACTCCTACTACGTCGTCGACGAGGTGCTCGCCGGTGACGACATCGAGATGTGCCACCTCTCGTCCTACGACTGGACGTGCGAGACGACCGGCACGGTTGACACGACCGTCGAGGTCGATGCCTACACCGACAGCGACGCCACCCTCTACGACCTCGACACCGGCCAGTTGATCTCCGACACGACCGGTCCCGACACGGCGGTCTCGCAGATCGACGTCCTGAGCAACGGGGGCATCTACGTCGACGAGCCCGGCGGCGACATGTACGTCGGTCACGTCCACTCGACGGGGGGCGACGTCTACCTGAGGACGCCACGGCGGGTCCTCGACGCCGACGGCGACACGACGGCCGACGTGACGGGCCGCAACATCACCGCCGTGGTCGGCACGGGCGGCAGCCAGGGCGGCTTCGGCACCACGGCCGACTTCGTCGAGATCGACGTCGACCGCAACAACTCGGCGGCGCCGGGCAAGCTCACGATCACCGACACCGCCTCGGCCAACACGGACGGCGTGTTCGTCACCGAGATCGTGACACCGGCGAGCCCGGGCGCCAACGACCTGAAGGTCGGCAAGATCCAGACGAACGGCGACGCGTCGCTCGTCACCGAGAACGGCTCGGTCGTCGATGCCAACGCCGGCGGCGCCGGCGACGCCTCGGCCGACGTGCTCGCCGACGACGTCGACGTCTTCGCCGACCAGGGCAGCATCGGCTCGACGGCCGGCACCAACGACCTCGACGTCGACTCGTCGTGGACGAGCACCGGCGACGTCGGCCTGCGTGCGACGGACAGCGTCTATGTGACCGAGACCGACTCGACTCTGCACCTGATCCTCGCCCAGACATCCACCGGCGACGTCCGTCTCACGGTGCGCGAGTCGGCTGATCTCGACGAGGATCTCGACGTTATCTACGCGGGGTCGGTCCTCTACGTCGAGAGCGCCCCCGAGGACGTGGGCGACGCCTCCGACTACGAGATCGACTCGGCGGGCTGGGTCGAGGTGCGCATCGGCGACGACCTCGTCGACAAGTCGAACACGACGATCGAGGCCGCCGAGTACGTCGACGTCTACCTCGACGACGTGAACCTCGACCCGACGCAGGGTGCCGACACCAAGCTCGTCGGCACCCTGCGGCCCGGTCCGCTTTCGGGCGGCTGGATCATCCGGGTGTTCGGGCACACCGACGTCGACACGATCGAGTTCGAGCAGACCAACCTCGACGGCAAGACGAAGGCCTACGGCAGCCAGAACACCTCCGCCACGGACGGCGCCGACGGCGAGGACCGCATGGTCGTCGACCGCCTCCTCACGATGGACGTGGCCTCGGGGCACACGCTCACCCTGGACGGCCAGGCGGGCTCGGACAACTACTGGGTGTACACGACGGGCAGCCAGAGCAGCCTGCGCAACTACGTCGTGAACGTCCTCGACAAGGGTGCCGAGGACGACGGCGTCGACGAGCTGGCGATCTTCGGCGTCGACGGCTCGGGCAACGGCGAGTCCTCACCGGGCGTCGAGTACCCCGTCGACGACATCTTCCTGCTGCGCCGCTCGAAGTACGTCCCGTCGCTGTCCCCGGGCGAGACACAGGAGGTCGCCGACGAGCCCGGGTTCGTGGCGCTGGCGCACGGGAACCTCGAACTGCACCGCGACACCCTGCCCGGCAACGCCCCCGCCGAGGTGCAGCGCGTCAACTACGACACGGCGCTGAACGGACGCCTGAGCGTCTACGGCCTCGGCGGCAACGACTACTTCGCCGTCGACGACAACTCGGCGATCACGACACTCGACGGCGGCGCCGGCTTCGACAAGTTCCAGATCGGCCAGATCTTCGGGCTGAAGCGGGACACGGTCGAGGGGCTCATCCTGCCCAACGACGTGTTCCCGAACCTCGTCGCCATGACCCGCGGCTGGCTGAGCCCGGGCACGAGCGCGCCGCTCGTGGCACAGGGCGGGTCGGGCAACGACACGTTCACCGTCTACTCCAACCAGGCCGAGCTGCGCCTCGAGGGCGACGACGACAACGACATCTTCGAGGTGCGGGCGTTCGCGCTCGCCGCAGTGGTGGACACGGACGCCAACGGCGACGGCGTTCTCGACGCCAACGACATCGACCACCCGACGACGGACACCAATGGCGACGGCAACGTGAACGCGGCCGACGCCCACACCACGGCGCCATGGGAGGACGACGTCGTCATCCGGGACGGCAACGGCGTGGCCCGCCCCGTCATCGGCGCCGAGTTCTCCACCCAGCCCGTCGACATCCGCACCGGCGGAGGCGACGACGAAGTGCGCTACAACGTGAACGCCCCGGTCTCCGTCGACGGCGGCAACGGCTTCGACAAGCTCGTCATCCTGGGCACCGAGTTCCCGGACGACTTCGTCATCACGGACAAGGGCGTGTTCGGCGCCGGCCTCAACGTGCGCTTCGCCAACGTCGAGGTCCTCGAAGTCGACGGCCTCGAAGGCGACGACGTCTTCCACGTGCAGTCCACCGCGTTCGGCGTCGCCACGCGGATCATCGGCGGCCTCGGCTCCGACATCGTCAACGTCACCGGGGACATCACGGACGACATCGTCGTCCGCGAGCTGGAGGGCATCAGCTCCACGGTCAACCACCTCGTGCGCTCGGGCGACCCCGGCTACGACGGCATCATCGCTCCCGGGATCGACCTTAACGTCTCGGGGGGCGACAGCGGACTCGTCGTCGTCGACGAGTCTGGGGGCTTCACGTCCGTGCGCGAGGACGGCACCACCGCGCTCGCGTACGACTCCTACACGGTCAAGCTCGCCCGGGCACCGACGGCGACGGTGTACGTCACGGTGTCGGCCGCCCGCTCCCCGCAGGAGCAGCGTTGCGTGACGGACTTCCCGAACGCTGAGGGGGCGTGCGCCACGGGCGCAGACGGCGGCCCCGCTGGGGAGACGGTGCTGGTGTCCACGAGCGCCCTCCCGGCGAGCTTCTACCGCAACATCGCCGTCGGCGGCGCCCCCGCGGTCGTGCGCAACAGGGCGGTGACCCTCGTCTTCACGCCGGGCAACTAC
The DNA here is from genome assembly GCA_964370965.1 of uncultured Acidimicrobiia bacterium. GTDB lineage: Bacteria > Actinomycetota > Acidimicrobiia > UBA2766 > UBA2766 > CAYJLW01. The sequence continues at coordinate 73,388 of CAYJLW010000009.1, forward strand.
GACGCGGCCCAGACGGTGCACGTGTACGCCTTCGACGACCTGCGTCCCGAAGGCGACCGGGTCATGACCTTGGCGCACTCGGTGATCTCGGGGGACGCGGACTTCGACGGCTTCGACGTCCGCAACGTCGAGGTGACGATCCTCGACAACGACACGCCCGGGGTGCGCATCACCGAGGTCGAGCCGGGCACGAGCGTGGCCGACGGGCGCAGCGTCGTGCTCGAGGGCGATGCCGTGACCCGCCTGGCAGACGAGATCCTCGTCGAGCTCGCCGCACCGCCTGCGTCCGGCGTGGTCGTCGTCAAGCTCGTGCTCGACGAGGACTCCGACCGCCAGATCACGTTCACGAACCCGACCTCAGACAGCCGCTTCGACCCGGTGGCGCGGACGATCACGTTCACATCGGTGGGCAGTGACTGGCGCACCCCGGTGCGCGTCGGAATCGTCGCCCGCGACGACTTCACCCGCGAGGACCCGGCGATCGCCGTGATCGGCTTCGAGCGTGACGGCGCCACGACTGCTCCGGGGTATGTGTTCGCCAAGGAGCTCCTCGACGTCGAGGCTTACGACAACGACGGGCCCGGTGCGCTCGTGGTCGAGAGCGAGGGCAACACACTCGTCATATCCGGTGGCGACACGGACGACTACACCATCCGGCTCACCTCGGCGCCGCTCTCCAACGTCGAGATCGCCGTGCTCACCGACGGCCTCGTCGACGTGAAGACGATCAACGGTGCTGGTTTCGCCTACCGGCTCGTGGGCGGCATCGTGCCGTTCCGTCTCTTCCAGGGCAACCTCGTGCTCGGCACCGCTGCCGGTCAAGGCACGCTGACGAGGGGGTCGGGGAGCGACTTCGGGAGCTTCGCCGACGAGGGCTTCGCGGCGGGCCAGCATGTCCGCGTCGGGGGTGGCACCGCCTACGACGGCGACTACACCATCGCCACGGTCACGGCGCAGACGATCACGCTCACGACCGGCCTGCCGGGGTCGCCGGCGGGTGTCCCGGTCGCGGGTGTCGCGCTCAGCCGGCTCTCCAACCAGGGCCAGTACACGGGTGCGATCACCTTCGACGCCGCGAACAACCGTGTGACCCGCAGCGACGACGGCAGCTTTCTCGCCGACGGCTTCCTCGAGGGCCAGCGCGTCCGCATCGACGGCATGGGGGACTTCAAGATCCAGTACGTCCGCGGCTCGAACGCGACGAAGGACGAGACCCTGGAGTTCACGCCGGAGAACGTCGTGCCCGGTGCGGCGACCGGTGTGCGCACGATCACCCGGATCGCGGCCGTCGTCACGTTCACCCCGGCCGACTGGTGGATCCCGCAGACGATCGAGCTCGAGGCGGACACGGACTACGTCCTGCCGCCCAGCATGGAGAACGTCAAGAACTTCCCGGTGCAGTGGCACCTGCTCTCCAAGCTGCGCGGCCCGCTCGCCGTCGAGGGCGGCGTGACCGGGGCCGACCGCTCGCTCAAGGTCGGCGTGAAGCTGCCCGGCGAGGCCGACGCCCCGCCGTTCATGATCGGCGAGCAGCCGCCAGAGGGCCTCCAGATCGACGTGCTGAACGTCTTCGACGACTCGAGCCAGGCCGACAAGTCCGGGACGATGACGTCGACGAACCTCTCCGGGTTCGCCATGGCCAAGGACCTCGACTTCGGCGGCGGCGCCTTCTTCGGGGAGCCCAACTTGTTCCCCGGCGGCATCAGCTACGGCTCGATCGTGATCGACGCCGAAGGCCACTTCCTCACCGACCAGACCAAGAGCACGATCGAGATCCTCAATGTCATGCTCGGCGCGGGCAACGATTCCCTCACGATCGCGGGAACCCTCGTGCCCGGACCGGACCAGGGCGTCACGGCCACCGTGGACGTCACCACGTCCACGATCGTGCGCCGGGAGAACCGGCCGTGGGCAGACGACGGCTTCATGGTCGGCCAGACCGTGATGCTGCCGGGTCTCTCCGCCACGCAGAACTGGACGATCACCGGCTTCGCAAGCTCCGCCTACGGGGCGGGCACGGTCATGACCCTCGGCGGTCCGTCACTGGCGGCGGCGACGAACGCCGTGCTGCGAGTCGCTCCCGTCGCCGTGCACGGCGGCATCACTGCCGTCCACGGCGGCGGCAACGCCCTGATCGAGACCGACGCTGTGGGCGAGGTGACGTCGAACACGTTGCGGCGCGACGACGGTCTCGCCTGGGCGGGCGACGGCTACGCCGTGGGCCAGACGGTGACCATCAGCGGCCACCCCGGCCAGTTCTGGACCATCGCCGGTCTCGCCGACACCGCCTGCCCGCTCGCAGACCCATTCGCAGGTTGCGGCGAGGGCAGCCGGATGGTGCTGTCCGGCCCGGCGCTCACGCCGGGCAGCGGCGTGGCCTTCACGGTGGCCGTGTACGACCCGAAGACCCCTGGTGTGGCCCGCATCGGCGGCGACCACGTCGTCGTCACCGGCGGGGCCGGCCCGGACTCGCCGCTGGTCGTCTACGGAGACACGAGCCAGGACGGCGTCTGGTACGGCGGGAGCCCGGCGAACACGAACGGCTTCGACTTCGGGCTCAAGCCATTCGACCCCTTCGGCGACCCGAACGCGGACGACCCGGACCTCGAGGACGACACCTGGGTGTTCCCGCTCGCCGACCCGTATGACCGCAACGGCCACGACGTCATCGACGCCACGGCGCTGTTCGCGTCGGCGGACGGCACGAACCCGGCGAATCTGCCCGCCGTCGGCTTCACGGCCTACGGCGGCGGCGGCGACGACACCATCTACGGCAGCCAGACCGGCGACCACCTCGCCGGCGGCTCCGGCGACGACGTCATCGAGGGCAACCGGGGCGTCGACCACGTCTACGGCGACTCGGGCGTCAACGTCGACCTCCTCACCCGCGCCCTCACGATCCCGACCGTGAACATGTTCGTGTCGCCCCTGGCCGACCCGCTCACGGCCGGCCGGGACCGCCTCGTCGGCGACGGGCCCCGCAGCGTCCTCGGCTCGGGCGAGGCCGCCTACGACGACGTCATCTTCGGCGACCATGGCGCCGTCACCCAGGACGTCGCCGACCCGAACCTCCCAGACCTGCGCCCGCAGAAGATCCAGACGACCGGGCGTATCGCCCGGATCGACTCGAAGAACCTCCAGAACGGCGCCGACGACGTCGTCTACGGCCACCTCGGGCGGGACATCCTGATCGGGAACGCCGGCGACGACATGATCGACGGCGACGAGGCCGACGACCTGATCTTCGGGGACAACGTCGAGCTGGCCCACCGCATCGACTTCGCGACCGGCGCAGTCGACATCTCGAACCCGCGGTTCCAGACGCTCATCGCCACGCTCCTCTACAGCCGCAGCGACCTCGCGCCCTCCCCGTCGGCCGACGCGAGCGGTGTGCTGCAGATCGACGGGACTGCCCGCAACTACCGCGACCCGGACGGCGTGCCGTACTGGGCGGAGTACGTGATCGAGAACCTGTTCCACAGCGCGGCGATCGAGGCGGGCATGGTCGGCGCCGGCACATTCGGCGACGACTACCTTGCCGGCGGCCCCCAGAACGACGTCGTCTTCGGCCAGCTCGGCGACGACGTCGTCCAGGGCGACGGCGGCATCGAGATCGCCGACGGCGGCGGCACGCCGGCCGGGGCATGGCGCACGCCCGGCGGCGTGAGCGACCCGGTCGGTCCGCTCACGGTCAACCCGAGCTTCGACGCTACGACGGACGGCGAGGACTACGTGGAGGGCGGCGGCGGCGACGACGTCATCTTCGGGAACCTCGGCCAGGACGACCTCGTCGGCGGCAGCTCCGACTTCTACACGCTCACGACGCCCGACCTCCGGCCCGACGGTGCCGACCTCATCTTCGGCGGGTCGGGCACGAGGGTGGGGCGCAACGACGAGTCCGTGCCGACCACGGCGCCCGAGCGCCACGCCCGCGATGCCGACGTGATCGTGGGCGACAACGCCAACATCCACCGTGTCGTCGGCGTCAGCCACGTCGACGTGCAGGCGGCCAACCCCTCGGCGCGCTATGTGACGTTCAACTACGACAACTACGGCTCGCTCAAGATCGTCGTACGGGGCGTGACGCTGCTGGACTACACGCCCGGCGGACCGGCGTTCCGGCCTGACCTGTTCGGATCTGGTCCGCCGAGCACGTGGACGAGCGTCTGCGGGATCGACATCGGCGGCGCCGACGAGATCCACGGGGAGACGGGCGACGACGCGGCGTACGGCGGCTGCGGCAACGACGTCTTCTTCGGCGACGGCGACGACGACGACCTGATCGGCGGCTGGGGTGACGACTGGTTCTCCGGCGGGACCGGCCAGGACGGCGTCCTCGGCGACGACGGCCGCATCTTCACGTCCCGCAACGCCAGCGCGTACGGCGAACCGCTCAGCGGCGTCGCGGCCATCCCTGCGGGCGAGCTCTCGTTGCGCATCGACACTCCCGGCGACGTCCAGGTCGCGACTGTCAACGTCGCCAACGCCTTGAAGAAGACGTTCGACCTCACGCCGTACAACCTGCGGCCCAACGCTCTCGGGGCCGACGACCCGCTCTTCGACGCCAACGCAGCCGACGACGTCGTCTACGGTGGGCTCGGGGACGACTTCTTGCACGGCGCGTCCGGTGACGACGCCGTCTCGGGTGCCGAGGCTCTGGCGGAGTCCTATATCCAGCGTTTCGACACGGGCGGGAACCCCGTCGGCCTCGTGCGCAGCGACTGGAGTCGGCCCTGGAACCCGGGTGACGTCCTGCTCTTCGGCACCGACGACGACGCCTGGCACTCGAACCAGCATGTCGCGGACCGTCTCGGGGAGTTCTACCTGTACGACGAGTACGACCCGCGGCGCACGATCCTGTTCAACGCCGACGGGACGGTCTGGAAGACGGGCGCCCCGCCGTCCTACGGGTACCTCCTGAGCTGGGCCGAGAACGAGGGTCCGGTGGTCACCGACGTGACGTGGGGCAGCGCGAACAGCGACGGCGACGACGTGATCTTCGGCGATCTGGGCAACGACTGGTCCGTGGGCGGCACCGGCAAGGACACGATCTGGGGCGGGTGGGGCAACGACCTCTCCAACGCCGACGACATCCTCTCCACGAACGGGAACCTCAACGACGTGCCCGACACGCACCCGAGTTGGGAGGACCGTGTCTTCGGCGGCGCCGGCCTCGACGTCCTGATCGGCAACACGGGCGGGGACCGCCTCATCGACTGGGTAGGGGAGTTCAACAGCTACATCGTGCCGTTCGCCCCGTTCGGTATCGCGACCGTGAGCCGGCAGCGCCCGCCGCAACTCGACGAGTTCCTCTACAGGCTCTCGGCCAGTCAGGGTGCGGACCCGACGCGGGACACGGACACGGGCAACGACCCGGCCCGCAACGGCGAGCCGGACGGCGAGATCGGTCTCGTCACCCAGAAAGACCACGGTCTCTGGCAGGACCAGACGGGTGGTCCGACCGACCCGCAGCCGGGCAACATCCCGGGCGGCCGCCGTGACGTGCTGCGTTCGGCGGACTTCAACGACGGCTCGATGAGCAGCTTCGCGCCGGACAGCGGGGCGTGGAGCGTCTCGGGTGGCGCGTTGAGCATCGCGGCGGGCAGCCAGGGCGGCGACGCAGTCGCTGTCTTCTACGTCGACGACTACCTGCCTGTGTACTACGAGGTGAGCGCCAAGATCAGGATCACGAAGCCCACCGCGGGCTGGAAGGCGAACGTCTATGTGATCTTCGACTACTTCGGAGTGGACGACTTCAAGTTCGCCGGTGTCGACGACAGCCGCAACAAGATCCAGATGGGCCACCGCGACGCCACCGGCTGGCACGTCGACGCCGAGACCCCGTACCAGGTCGCGTCCAACACCTACTACACCCTGTTCGTGGCGGTGAACGGGACGTACGTAACCGTGGTCCTCGGGAACAAGAGCTTCAGCTACACGTTCCCGAACCGCGTCGTCGACGGCGTGTCCCACGGTCTCAACCAGGGGCTCATCGGCTTCGGCTCCGACAACAGCCGGGGCAGTCTGGACAACATCGTCGCCCAGATCCTCCCGCCGACCTGGACCCTGGAGAGCGACGAGACCTTCGACGACGGTGTCGCCAACCTCTTCACCGGGGACCAGGCAGGCACGTGGACGACGAGCGGTGGACGGCACAGCGGTACGGCCGCGTCAGCGGTGACAGCGTACGACCTGCTCGACCTCGGCACCGGAGGGCTCGTCGCGTCGAGCTTCCTCGAGATCGAGACCACCTTCCGCACGAGCGGCGTCGGCGGCATCGTCTTCGACGCCTACGCCGCCGACAACTTCAAGTTCGTGGCCCTCGACATCCCCGGCCAGCGGGTCCTCGTGGGCCACCACTCACCCAAGGGCGGGTGGAGCGTCGACAAGTCAGTGGCGAAGTCCCTGAGTGCGACGACGGACTACACCATCAAGCTCAACTTCAAGGGTGCGTCGGTCTCGATGTACCTCAACGGCCAGATGGTGACGAGCTGGGGCTACAACTCGGCGATCGTCGACGGTGCCTTCGGCACGCTGAGCCGTTCCGGCACGGCGTCTTTCGACGTCTTCAAGCTGAAGACGAACGACCCGGCCTGGTATTCCGGAGGCTCCGGCGTGCGGGTCGCGGAGGGTGGCCCGCCTCCCCCGGGCGCTCCGGGGGCGCCCCTCGACGACGCGGTGCTCGCCGCTCTCGTGGAGAGCGCCAAGGCGTACTGGGTGGCTGAGCTGGGCGCCGGGGCGACTTCCGAACAGCGGGCGGCCCTCGACGGCCTGTCCTTCGTCGTGGTCGATCTCGCCGGCGACTTCCTCGGCCAGTCCCAGGGGCGGACGATCTACGTCGACGCCACCGCTGCCGGCTACGGCTACACGTTCGGCGGCGGAAGCATTGACGCCCTCGCCGTCGTGACGCACGAGATCGGCCACGTCCTCGGCTACGAGCACGGCGACGCTGCCACGTACTCCGTCATGGAGCCGGCGACTTCCGGCGCCGCTCGGGCGACGTCCCGTAGGTCGGCACGGGTCCCGGCCGACAACGGTGCAGCCCGCAGGGCGAGGCTCAGGGGCAGGCGCCCGGGTATCCCCCCCGCCCGGGTTCGGGCCGCGTAGCTTCCCGGAGGCACCGTTCCTCGGGGGGACTACATGCGTCGAATCACCCTGTTCGTTGTGGCCGCCATGGCCTTGGCCGTGGTCGCCGGCTGCTCGTCCGGAGACAAGGAGGCCGAAGAGAAGACCTCCCGGGCCGAGTGTGCCCTCACGAAGGCGAAGCCTCCGAAGTCGCTCACCAAGAAGGACCTCTACTGCAACGGCGTCGACCTCCAAGGCAAGACCTTGGAGGACATGTCCCTGAGCAACGGCAAGTTCGCCGACGTCGATTTCGAAGACGCCAAGCTCACCGATGTCAACCTCTCCGGGGCCGACCTGAAGGGGGCCGACTTCCACGACGCCGTCCTCACCGGGGTCGACCTCGCCGGCGCCGACCTCACCGAGGCCGACTTCACAGGGGCGACCCTCCTGGCCGTGGATCTCGTGGACGCCACGCGCTGCAAGACAGTGCGCACGAACGGCAGCATCGACAACCTGAGCTGCGGGGGCAACGAGAACGAGACCCCGCAGCCCGCAGCGCCGCGGCCCTCTCCGAGCCCGGGGGCCGGAGTCGGCGTGACCTCGTTCATCATGGCCGAGACCATCACCTGCACCGCAGGCGAGAAGACGGCCGCCGCTGCGGTGAGGTGGACGACCACGGGGGCGGTGTCGGCGTCCTTCATGGTCGACGGCAAGGTGCAGGCGCCCACGTCCACGCTCGGGAGCGCGCCCAACGGATCCGGCGCGGCGCCGTTCCCGTGCGACGGCAAGGCCCATCTGTACGACATCACGGCGCAGGCCGCCGACGGGGCCCGCAACACCCACTACCGCCACGTCTGGCCCGGGAAGGCGAAGCCGGCCCCGGCGCCACCCCCGGCGTCCACCACGACCACCACCACAGCCGCCACGACCACGACCACGCAGCCCTCACCCACCCCGACTCCCACCAACACCCCCTGAGGCCGACCGCCCTCGGGTCACACAGCGTCTTCGGGCCCCTCGCGTCCGGCGCCCCCGCCCGGGCGAGAGCCGGCCGGATCGCCGACCGCTGCCTCGCTGCCGGGTCCGGGCACGTGCCCGCGATCTCGGGTCGCACCGTCTGGGCCCGGTTCCGGCCCTACCCGGCGGCGTTCACGAAGAAGTTGCCGAAGTCGCCCGTCTCGGGGTCGTAGGTGACCTGGAAGTAGCAGTCCCCGCCGTCCTTGACCACGACGGGCGTGGACTGCCAGTCGACGCCGCCGCTGTCGCAGAAGAAGCTCCCGAAGACCCGCTTGCCGGGGCCCTCGCCGATGCCCACGAACTGCGCCTTGTACCCGGCGAGGTCCCGGTCGACGAACTTCCTCGCTGTGGCGGGGAGGGCGTCGAGAAGGTTCTCCACGTCGCCGTCGGATGGCTCCCAGATCGTGCCCGGCTCCCTGTCGAGGACGCCTCGGAGGAGCTCCTCGGCCTCGGTCCCTGTGAAGACGACGAAGTCCAGGGCAGGCCCCGGCGACGCCTTGGCCTTCGCCGCCGTGGTCGTGGCTTCCGACCCGGAATCCGTCGAGGCGCCGCACGCCGTCAGCAGTCCCGGCACAACAAGGGCGATCACGACGGCGAGCTTCCTCATGGCTTCTTCCTCCTCCGCTGGCTCGGCAGGGTATCGGATCGGCCCGGCGACCCGGCGTTCCCCGCGAGGTGCCGAACTGATCGGGAGTTCAGGCGGCGTTCGCCGTGGGTGCGACGTCCCCGGTGTTGGGATGGCGGCGGGTGCGGCGCCAGGCGAGCCAACCGAGGCCGACCAGGAGGCCGGGGAGGAGCAGCGTGGCGAGGCCCACGACGACGGCGGCGCCGACCCGGGCGACGCGGGTGACGGCCGCTTCCAGGACCTCGCGCCAGTACGGGGTCGGCCCGGCGGGGGCGACGCCCGGCTCGGCCAGAGAGACCTCGATCGTGGCCATCTCCACGCGGTCGTCGAGGCTCTTGCGTTCCGCGCTGAGCTGCTCGATCTGGGTGAGGACACCGTCGAGTTGCTCGCGGACGGCGAGGACGTCGGTGATGCTGGTCGCCCGGGTGAGGAGGGCGGAGAAGGCGTCCGCCTGCGCCTGCAGGGCGCGAAGGCGGGCATCGAGGTCGACGGACTGCCCGGTGACGTCGTCGCCCGTCACGGAGCGGCCCGTGACCGGCCCGAGTCCACCGAGGGAATCCATGACCTTGCTGAAGTGTTCCGCGGGAACCCGGAGCGTGAGGTCCGCCGTGTCGGTGTTCGCGGCGTGGCCCCCGGTCTGGGAGAGGCTCGCCACGTAGCCCTGCGTACCGGCGAGGATCTCGTTCACGCGACGCAGGGTCGTGTCGAGGCGGCCCTTCGTGGTGAGCGACAGCGTGGCGGTGCGGATCACCTTCTGGCCGAGGTCAGGGGCGCCGATCGTGGACCCCCCGTTCCCCGGGGAAGACGTAGAACCGGCCGGCTGGGAGGCAGCGGCTTCCGGCATGTCCTTGCGGGGGATGCTGCCGGCGGGACCCGTCGCGTCCCCGGGGCCGGCACCGCCGGCTGTGGGCGCCGCAGCCTCCGATTCCGGGACGGCGCCCGGCGCCGTCTCGTGTGCCGTCGCTCCCCAACCGACTGCCGCGGCGACGGCGACCACGGCGCAGAGCGCCACAGCCTTCACGAGTCTCGGTCGACGCCTCGGGTTCAGGACAGCCACCTCGTCGCGGGTTCCCATCGGTCCTCCTCGTCTCTGTGGATCCCACGTTCGACGAGGACAGGGGCGTGGAGTGTTCCAATCCGCGAAGCCGGTGGGACGAGGACGGGGCATGCACTGGTCGGCGTGGCGGGAGCGAGCCACGGCGACAGCTTGGCGACGGGGACTCCGCGCCCCGCCGCGCGGGTTCAGTCGATCAGCCAGTCGAGGATCGCGGCGGCACCGTGGAGCTTGTTCTCGCCCTGTTCCCACACGATCGAGTGTGCGCCCTCCAGGGCCCCGTCGGTGATCTCCAGGCCGCGATGGGCAGGCAGGCAGTGCATCACGGTCACGTCGGGGGCGGCGACGGAGACGAGCTCCTCGTCCACCTGGAACCCCCGGAACGCGTCGAGTCGCTCCTCCGCCTCGTCGTCCTCGCCCATGCTCACCCACACGTCGGTGTAGAGGACGTCGGCGCCGGCGGCGGCCTCCTTTGGGTCGGCCGTGACGGTGAATGTGACGTCGTTGGCGTTGCGGGCGGCGAGCGCCCGGACCCGGTCCATGAACTCGTCGGCCGGTTGGTGGCCGGCGGGGCAGGCCGCCCGCATGTCCAGGCCCATGACGGCGCACCCCTCGAAGAGCGACAGGCACACGTTGTTGGCGTCGCCCAGGTAGGTGAGCGTGAGTCCGTCGAGGCGGCCCTTTGCCTCCCGGATGGTGAAGAGGTCGCAGACGACCTGGGTGGGGTGCCCGGAGTTCGAGAGGCCGTTGATGACCGGGATCCCGGCCCACGCGGCGAGCTCGGCGACCGTCTCCTGAGCGAAGCCGCGCCACACGAGTGCGTCAAGCATGCGCCCCAGGATCCGGGCCGTGTCCCTGACCGGCTCGCCGCGGGTGAGTTGCATGTCGCCGGTGGCCATGTACACGGCCTTGGCCCCGAGTCGGTCGGCGGCGACCTCGAAGCTCGTCCGGGTCCGGGTGGAGGGCTTCTCGAAGAGCAGGCCCACGACCCGGTTGTCGAGGCTGCCCACGGACTCGTGGTTGCGGAGCTTCACCTTCAGCTCGCCGGCTCGTTCGATGAGGGTTCCGAACTCCTCCTTGGTGACGTCATCCAGGCTGAGGAGCGATCTCGCCATGCCCGTTCTCCTGCTCCGATCCGGCCGGTCCAGGGAGCGAGTGTAGGTGTGCGAGGGGCCCTCGCCGCGGGGACGCGCCGAGCCGGGTGGCCCGCAACTGTCTTCCCGGGTGCCCCGACATGCCCGGAGGAGTCCATGGCCGTCGAGATCGTCACTCCGGCGGACTCCGTAGTCCCGGCGCCCCCGCGTCCCGGCTATGCCCCGGCAGGAGCCGTGGGCGGTGAGGAGGGTCCGCCGAGGCTGTCGATAACCTGGCCGAGGCCGGCTCGGCGGCTGGCGATACGCCACCCGTTCCAGCCCGCCACCGTGGCCGTGGCAGCTGCGACGAGGAGCCATTGCACACCGGTGGCCAGGCCGAGGCCCGCCGCAGCGAGGGCGACCACGATCACGACGCCGACCACGAGGTGGATCGTGATGACGGCGGCGTTGCCCGCAGCGCGCTCGACGGGTGTCGTCCCCCGGGTCTGTTCCCTGACGGCCCAGGCGACGGCGGGCAGGCCGAGGAGGGCGACGAGAGCGGAGTCGGGGACGACGTCGGCGACGACCACGGCAGCGACGGAGGCGACGCCGAGGCCCGCGAACACCGCGAGCACGGGGAGACGGAGGCCCCTGGGGAGGCGCACGACGAGTGTGCGCTTGCCCGATGCCGCGTCCGCCTCGGCGTCGGGGATCTCGTTCACGTAGAGGATCGCCGCCACCAGCAGGCAGAACGGCACGGCGAGCAGGACCGGCCGCCAGGAGAGGCCCCGGGCCTCCACGGCGAAGCCGCCGAGCGTCGAGCAGATCCCGAACGCGGCGGCAACGGCCACCTCGCCTATGCCGTGGGCGACGAGGCGGGGACCGAGGGAGTAGCCCACGGCGATGGCGCCGCCCGCGAAGGCGATGGGAGCCACGAGCCACGTCGTCGTCCAAGCGATCACCGCGCCGCAGAGCACCGCCGCCGCCAGGCAGGCGATGCCGGCCCCGGCGAGGGCACGGGGTGACGCGAGGCCGAGCTGGATGGCGCGGCTCCCGCCTGAGAAGGGGGACACGAAGTTGCGGTTCAGGGCGTCGGTGTCCTGGTCGCCCACGTCGTTGAGGAGGTTGGCGCCGAGGTGGGCGAGAACGGAGCCGGCCAGCGCCAGGAGAGCGGGCCCCCATGCGAAGGGCCTGCCCGCGTCGCGCCAACCCAAGAGGATGCCGGCGAGGACGGGCAGCACCACGGCGGGCAGGAACGCGGCGCGGGCCGTGGACAGCCACTGCCTGGTGGTCGCCAGCACCCGGACCGGCTTCCGAGCGGCGGCGACGTCGAATTCGAGCACGGTGGGCGCCATGCCCTGCACGATCTCGGCGAAGACCCGCATCTTGGCCTGTGCCGGGCGCACGGCGAGGAACTCCAGGATGCCAGTGTTGCCCGCTGCGGCCAGGGCGGCGACGATCGAGGAGCGCTCCTTTGTGAGGGCGAGAGCCCGGGCCTCCTCGGCGCTGTCGGTGACGATCTCGATGCGCCCCTCGATCTCGACCTCGCGGATGTCGGCCTCGGCGTCGGTCGTGGTCCGCCCCAGGATCGAGACTTTGTCGTGGGCGAGAAGCTGGCGGACCTTCGGGTCGCCTTTCATCGTGGCGAGGTAGACGGTGAAGTCGTCCGCCGGGGCGTGGTGCATCATGCGCAACCGGACGCCCTCGCCGTCGCGGGTGCCCACGGCGGCGGCGTCCGCGGCCCGCAGGGCGGCGAGGACTTCCTCCGGCGTGTGCTGATCGCCGGCGACGACACGACACTCGGGCATGGTCACTCCCGTCTGAGAGGCGGTTCCCCCGGCTCCCCCGGTGCGTTCGCGAGCACAGTAGCCGGGGCGGCCGTGTGCGTCCCAGGCGGCCTTCAGGCGTCCCAGTTGCCCCGCGGGGGGGCGGCTGTCTCACCGAGCATCGTGGCGAGTTGGCGGGCGTTGTCGACGCCGTAGTCCCGGAAGCAGTTGTTCATGAGTGCGTGTGTTTCGGACGTCGAGGCGGCGAGTTCCCTGAGGCGAGGGGCCCACTCGGCGAGCTCGGACTCCCGATAGCGGTAGGAGAACCGTTCGGCGGCGGAGATGTCCTTAGC
>CAYJLW010000010.1:0-80726 GCA_964370965.1 uncultured Acidimicrobiia bacterium
TGTTCGAGCTTCGACCGGTCGGGGGTGCATCGTGACAACGCTGGCGCAGTCTCCGGAACGACTGCCAGACGTCGTCCCTTTCGTTGGGGCGGCAGCGTGCCGCCGCCCGGACACGCGCGGCACGTATCTTTCGCCCATGCCGACCTTCGTCGACCTGTTCGCGGGAGCGGGCGGTCTCACACTCGGACTGCACCAAGCCGGCTGGGACGGGATTCTCGGTGCCGACAATTGGGCCGAAGCTGTCGACACGTACCGTCGAAACGTCACGGCGCACCCCGTAGTGCGCATCGACATCGGCGACCTGCGCGGCCGAGAGCTCGCTCGCCTGATCTCGGACCGGCCGGACTGGGTGGTCGGCGGACCCCCGTGCCAGGGCTACTCCACGGTAGGGAAGCGTCGGCGTCGGGACCCTCGCAACGAGCTCTTCCACGAGTTCCGTCGCGTCGTCGAGGCGCTCGACCCGAAAGGCTTCCTCATCGAGAACGTGCTCGGCTTGAAGGACATGCGCTTCGAGAGCGAGGTCGCCGCGGCGTTTCGCGAACTGGACTATCAGGTCTCCTTCATGGTCCTCACTGCCGCCGACTTCGGCGTTCCCCAACTCCGCCGCCGCGTGGTCTTCGTCGGCCACAAGGAACGCGGGAGCTTCCTCGGACCCCCGGTCCTTTGCGCTCAGGACGACTACGTGACGGTTTGGGACGCGATCGGCGACCTCCCACCAGTCGGGCCCGGCCAGACGGTCATGGAGTACGACACGTCGCCGTTCACCGCGTACCAGAAGGAGATGCGCGACGGAAACGATCATCTTCACGGTCACACCGCCGGCAACCACCCGGAGCACCTGGTCAGGGCGATCAGCTTCATCCCGGACGGCGGCAACCGCAGAGACATACCCGAGCGGTGGCAGCCCAGATCCGGCTATCACAACAGCTACTCCCGCCTCGCGAGCTGGGCTCCCGCCGTGGCAGTCACGTCGAACATGGGCAAGCCGTCGGCCACGCGCTGCGTCCACCCGTTCCAGCACAGGGGTCTGACTGCGAGGGAGGGCGCTCGCCTGCAAGGGTTCCCGGACCGCTTCCACTTCCTCGGAGGCGTGGTGTCCCAACGACTGCAGATCGCCAACGCCGTCCCTCCGATCCTCGCCCAGGCGGTCGGAGAAGCGCTGTTGCGCGACGACCTCTGGCTGTGATCAGGGGTCCCGGTAGATCCAAGAGGCACGAAGCTTGGCCGCCCCGTCCTTGTTGAGGGCCGCAGTCCGCGCCCCGCCCTATGTGAGGGCGAGACGTTCCCCTCCGGCCGCCGCGGATGCGTACACGAGGTCGAGGACACGGTGCGCGGCGGCGGCGTCCGCGAGGCCGGGGCCGGCCGGGCGGCGGCCGGCGCAAGCCTCGAGGAACACCCAGTCCTCGAACGTGTACGCCCAACGGACGTCCGCGAGGGAAGGGGGCAGGCCGAGCGCCGCCGTGGCCGCCGCCAGCACGTCGGCCTCGGCGACCTCGGTGTCGCCGCCGGAGTCGACGACGTGCACGGGCCCCATGAAGTCGTGGTCGGTCCAGAGCATGAGGTCACGGCAGAAGACCTCGAGACGCCGCAAGGACGGCCGTGAGAGGACGTCGTGCCATACGGAGACGAGAGAGGCGACCGCACCCGACGTGAACTCGAAGGTCACGACGCCGAGGTCCTCGATGCCCGGGTGACCGGCGAAGTTCCGGGTCTGGGCGCTCACACCCGCCAAGGGCCCCAGGAGCCAGCCCAGGACGTCGACGTCGTGGATGGAATGCTCGGTCAACGCCCCGGCGCCCGCCTGCGTGCGGTCGGCCCGCCACGTGGAGGCGTAGTGGCCCGTCACGGGGAAGAACTGGTCGTCCCGGAACACGGCGGTCATGGGAGCCCCGGCGTTCCCGGAACGCATGCGCTCCCTCATGTAGGCGTACGTGGGCGAGTAGCGCAGCACGAGGCCCGCCTGGTTCACGACCCCGGCGGCCGCGACGGCCTCGACCATGCGCCCGGCGGCCGCCCCGTTGAAGGCGAGGGGCTTCTCACAGAACACCGCCTTGCCCGCGGCGGCGGCCGCCTCGACGAGGTCGGCATGGCTCACGGTGGGCGTACAGACGTAGACGGCGTCGACGTACCTGGAGTTCAGGACCTCCGCCGCCGACTCCGCCACGAAGCTCACGTCGCCCGGCTCGGCGAAGTTCGCGGCCCGGATCGGCTCGGTGTCACAGACAGCCGTGATCTCGGCGTCCACGAGCTCGTCGCCGATCAGCGTGCGGATGCTCTCGATGTGGAAGCGGCCGATGAAGCCGCAACCGATGATCCCGACACCCACGGTCACGGCCGCTCCTCCCCCGCCGGCGGCGGCCGGCGCAGGAGCGCCGCCGGAGCGACGGCCGTGTCGCCGAAACGGGCCCGGACCGCTTCGGTGACGTCGAGGAGCTCCTGCCATCCCGGATCTGTCTCGGCCGTGTCGAAGCTGAGTTGACGCGCCACAGGGCCGCACACCCGCACCAGGTTGGACACCGACACCCCCAGGAGGCGGACCGCTGGCCGCTCCAGGTGGAGCCGGCCGTAGAGCTCGACGGCCACAGCGTAGAGCTCGGGGGCGGCGTCGGTGGGTTCCCGCAAGGTGCGGGAACGGGTGGACGTGGCGAAGTTCGCCAGCCGGCACTTGAGGGTGACCGTGCGCCCGGCGAAGCCGTTCCGGCGCAGGCGCGTGGCGACACGGTCGGAGAGGCGGAGCAGTTCTGTGCGGATCGCCCCCGTGTCGGCGAGGTCGACGGGGTAGGTGTCC
This sequence comes from uncultured Acidimicrobiia bacterium, assembly GCA_964370965.1. Taxonomy (GTDB): domain Bacteria; phylum Actinomycetota; class Acidimicrobiia; order UBA2766; family UBA2766; genus CAYJLW01. The sequence continues at coordinate 2,789 of CAYJLW010000010.1, forward strand.
TCGTGGCCGATCGACTTCGGCTCCCGGTCCACCACGACGTCGCGGTCGTCCCGGCCATGGGCGAGGGCGTGGAGCTGGGAGCCCGCCGCCCGGCCGAAAGCCCGCTGCAGCGTCTCCACGGGCGTGGCAGCGAGCTCGCCCACGGTACGGATCCCCAGGCGGTCCATGACCTCCAGGGAAGCGGCTCCCACACCCCAGAGATCCCCCACACGCCTGGGGTGGAGAAAGGCGAGCTCGTCACCGGGCGGGACGTGCAGAAGGCCGTCGGGCTTCGCCGCCCGGGAGGCGAGCTTGGCGAGGAACTTCGTGGACGCGACACCGACACTGGCGACGAGACGGCGTTCCTCGGCGATGCGGCACCGGATCCGGGTGCCGATGGCGACGGCGTCCCCGAAGAGGCGGCGGGCACCGGCGACGTCGAGGAAGGCCTCGTCGAGGGAGAGGGGCTCCACGAGCGGCGTGTAGGACGCGAAGATCTCCCGGATGGCGACGGACTCGTCACGGTAGGAGGAGAGCTCCGGCGCCAGGAAGATCCCCTCCGGGCAGAGGCGGCGGGCCTGTGCCGTGGGCTGCGCCGAACGGACGCCGTAACGGCGCGCCTCGTAGGACGCCGACAGCACCACACCGCGGTTCTCCGAACCGGCGACCACGACGGGCCGGCCCCGCAGGCGGGGATCCCGGCGAACCTCTACGGACGCGTAGAACGCGTCCATGTCGACATGGAGGACCTCGGCTCCCCCCGGGTCGCTCACCCGGCGGACCCCCCGCCGGCGTGCCAGAACCGCCCTCTCCCCCCAGGGAAAGCGGGCGGCGGAGACCCGGACCCCACCTGTGCCAGATCCCAGATCCGCCCGGCTACGACAGAGATGCCCCGGCCGGTGGGGCCGGTGCGCCGAAGCTGCCCCCGGACGGCGAGGACGTGGCCGTGGAACACCGGCCGGGCGCAGTGGTGCTGGACGTCGGGGAAGACCGTGACGTCCACGGGACCGGTGGGATCCTCGACGGTGAGGAAGATGATCCGCTTTCCCGAACGCACCTGTGGGGTCTGGGTGGCGACCTTCACCCCGGCAACGGTAACGCGGGCCCCGTTCCGATGGTGGGAGAGCGTGACCGCGGAGACGACGCCGAGGCGCCGGCAGGCATCGGCATAGAAGTCCAGGAGATGGCAGGTGACGTCGAGGCCGAGCACGTCGAGCTCGGCCCGGACCCGCTCGGCGTCGTCGTACTCGCGCAGGCCCCGCAGAGGCACACCCTCGGTGAACACGGGAAGCGGGAGACGAGCTGTTGGCGTCACATGGCTCCGCAGCCGGCGCTGCTCCGTCACATGGCTCCGCAGCTGGCGCTGCTCCGTCACATGGCTCCGCAGCTGGCGCTGCTCCGTGCGGGCGAGCTCCTCGACCCGCCAGCGCAGCGCCCGGCGTCCGTAAGGGGCGAGGGAGTCGAAGGCACCGGCGTGGACGAGACGGTCGAGGATGGACCGGCGCACCTGGGTGCGACGCACGAAGTCCTCCAGGGAGGTGAAAGGCCGCTCTGCCCGGGCACACAGAATCGAGTCGATCTCGGCGGCACTGATGCCGGTGACATCCTGCAGGCCGACACGAATCCCCCACTTCGCGGGAGGGAGCTTGCCCCCTGGAACGAACATGTGTTCGAGTTTAGCCCGATCCTCTCAGGGGGGCTCTGATACGCTGCGACGCATGTCCGGACCGCGTCGACCGTCGATCGCCCGCGAGGACTACCTGCAGACCATCCTGCAACTCGACGAGGAGAACACCCCCGTCATCCAGGCCCGTCTCGTGGAGCGTCTCGGGCTCAGCCCCCCGTCGGTCTCCGAGGCCATCCGCAGCCTCGAAGACGACGGCCTTGTCACCGTGGCGGAACGCAAGCGCATCACCCTCACGGACAGCGGCCGCGTCCTGGCCGAGAAGATCGTCCGCCGGCACCGGGTCGCCGAACGCATCCTCACAGACCTCCTCGGCCTCCCCTGGCACGAAGCGCATCTCGAGGCACACCAACTCGAGCACGGCCTCAGCGACCGTGTCGTCGAGGCCGCGCTCGACGTCCTCGGACATCCCACGACCTGCCCGCACGGCAGCCCGATCCCCGGGAGCGCCTACGTCGCCGGCGCCGGGGTGACCCTCGACACCGTGGCGACGGGTGAAGCGTTCCGCGTGGACATGGTGAGCGAAGAGGTCGAGCACAACCACGACATCCTCCAGTACCTGGGCGAGAACGGGTTCGTCCCCGGCGTCGACGCCGAGGTGACGTCCGTGGCGCCCGACGGCACCCGCAGCGTCGTCGTCGCCGGCCAGACCATCGCCGTGGCCCCGGCCACGAGCCGCCACGTCTTCGTCACGCCGCACCGATAGACCCACCGTCCTTCTCGGACTTCCGGGAGTCGGCAATCCGCCGCGTCAGGGCAGATCCCCCCACCAGCGCACGCGTCAGCCGGGCCGCCCAGCGGACGACGACCTGCCGCGTCAGGGCGGGTTCTGCCCGCCCGGCACTGCCCGGAGGCGGCACGCGGTCGAGCCGGGGGGTCCGTGGGGAGGAGTTGGCTCCCCCCCACGCTGGGGTCAGACTGCGCCGGTTACGGGGAGGCGGTGGGCGAGCATGGCCGTGAGGAGGTCTCCGAGACCGGCGAGGAGTACGGAGTCGACGGCCGTCCAACGGTCCTCCGCCGACCTCTCGGCGATCACGATCCCACGCCCGGAGGACCCGATGGCCTGGTATGCGCCCGCCGAGCGGGCACGGCGGTGCAGCAGCCAACGACGTGTCGCCCGCGCCAGGCCTGTGAACGGCGTTGTGGCCCCGAGGAGCTTGCCTTCCGCGAGCGGCCCCGCTGCCTCGAGGAGCGGCAGCATCCCCACGGGGGCGGGAGCGCCGCGGCGCAACGACGGTGTCTCGTTGGTGCTCACGGCGAGCTCCACCGTGGGCACGCCGCGGCGGGGGAGGATCACGGTGAGCTGGGACATCCGGGCGACGGCGAAATAGGGCGCCGCCGCTGCCCGCAGGATCTCGCTGTCGCGCCCACCGCGCTCGTGCGCCCGCCAGAGGGAATCGACAGAGACGCGCAGGGTGCGAACCGCCATGTCCGGCTGGACGCCGGCCCAACCCTCCGCCGGGGGCGCCGCCAGGTGCAGGTTGTTCTCGTAGCCGACCACGATGCGGTCGAGATCCGCCGCCGTCGGCGGTGCGATCCTGGCAAGCGTCTGCATCCGGTAGCCCCCTTCCGAGCACGCGTCTCCTCCCCCATCGGCGGGGTTGTGGGACCGGTTGAGAGATCTCCCGGGAAGCGGATGCTCAAGGGGGGAGCGAGCTCTCCCCCTGATCGCGGAGCGGTTCCACGCGGTAGGCGGCATCGGAGACGTTGACGTCGAGAGGCAGGACCGCCACACCGCAGCGGCGGGCCTCGTGCACGAACAGCCGCCGCGGATACATGCCGGGATCGTGGGTGAGGACACCGGCGAGGAACGCTGCAGGCTCGTGCGTCTTCAGCCAGGCCGACTGGTATGTGGTGACCGCGAACGCCGCCGCATGCGCCTTGCAGAAGCCGAAGGAGGCGAAGGAGCGCACCTGGCCCCAGACCGCGGCGGCCTCCGCCGGGGCGATTCCCCGGGCAACCGCCCGGGCCTGAAGCCACTCGCCGATCTCGACGGTCTCGGGGTCGTCGGGGTCGCCGAGGCGACGGCGGACAGCGTCGGCTTCGGCCTCGCTCACCCCCCCGAGCGCGGCGATCGTCCGGATCACCTGCTCGTGGTACACGATGACGCCATGGGTCTCTGACAGGATCGCATCGAGCAGCGGAGACGCGCACTCGACGGGTGCCCCGTGGTGGCGCTCCACAAACGGGTTCACCATGTCGCTCTTCACGGGCCCGGGCCGGAACAGGGAGATGTCCACGATGAGATGGGGGAACTCGGTGGGCTGGAACTTGCCCAGCAGCTCCCGCTGGCCGGGACTCTCGATCTGGAAGCAGCCCAGGGTCCGCCCGGAACGGATGAGCTCGAAGGTGGCAGGGTCGTCCCGGGGGACGGCGTCGACGTCGACCGTCTCGCCCCGCACCCGGGCGACCTCCTCCAGGGCGTGGGCGATCGCCGACTGCATGCGCACCCCGAGCACATCGAGCTTGACGAGACCTAGTGCCTCGACGTCGTCCTTGTCGAACTGGGCCATGGGCAGACCTGACGGTGCCCGCTGCAGGGGGACGAGGTCGCGGAAGTCGTCCGGGCCGATGAGGACCCCGCTGGCGTGCATGGCCAGGTAGCGGGGGAACCCGTCGACCACGGCGCAGCGGGCGAAGAGATCCCGGACGTGGGGGGCGTCGAGGCGCACCCCCGCGAGCTCGGGCAGTGCCGCGACGGTCTCCTCGATCGCTCCCGCCGACCCGAAGAGCGGGAACTGGCGGGCGATGGTGTCGACCTCGACCTCGGGCAGACCGAGGGCCCGACCCACCCCCCGGATCGCTCCCCGCACCCGGTAGGTGGCGACGGCGGCGACCATCGACGTGCGCTCGGCGCCGTAGCTCCGGGCGATCCACGCCAGGATGTCGTCGCGGCGAGCGGACTCGACGTCGACGTCGACGTCGGGCAACTCGCTGCGATACTCGTTCAGGAAACGGGCGAAGCTGAGGTCGTGATGCACGGGGTCGACGTCGGAGATCCCCAGCAAGTGGGTGACGAGGCTGCCGGCGGCCGAACCCCGACAGGCGCAGCGCACCCCCATGGCTTTGATGCCGGCGACGATCTCGGCGACGAGGAGGAAGTAGCCGCAGAAGCCGAGCCGGCGGATGACAGCCATCTCCCCGTCGAGACGGGCCCGCACCCCGGCACCGGCGCCGGGCATGCGCCGGGCGAGGCCTTCCTCACAGGCCTGCTCCAGCGCCACCGCCGGCGGGACGCCGCCACTGGTGCGCACGGGCGGAAGCCGGAACGGCCCCGTTGCCGGCGGCGGCCCCCCCCCGAGGCGATAGGGGGCATCGTGGCGGATGGTGGGAACGTAGCGGCACTGCTCGGCGAGCGTCAGGCTGGCGTCACAGACCCACTCGGCACCGGCGAAGCGACGGCGCATCTCCTGCGGGGAGCACAACTCGCGGCGAGCTCCGCCCCGTCGGGCGGCCACGGCCGTGAGCGGTGCCAGTTCCCGCATGGCGAGGAGGAGGTCGTGCACCTCGGCGTCCTCCGGCTGGAGGTAGCAGGCGTCGTTGGTCGCCACGACCCGCACCCCGAGACGGCGACCGAGCGCGAGCACCCGGTCGACACGCGTGGCGCTGTCGGGAAGGAGATGGTGGTGCACCTCGAGGCTGTAGTTCTCCCAGCCGCAGACCTCGACGAAGCGGCGCACCGTGGCCGTCGCCCGTTCGACGTCGCGCAACCCGAGCCAGCGGCCCACCTCGCCCCGCTCACATCCGGACAGCACGAGAAGACCCTCGGCGTGGCGGCAGAACGCCTCCCAGGAAACCCCCAGCGAGGGGGCTCCGCCCCTCTCGTCGAGATGCATCTCGCTGAGGAGACGACAGAGGTTGGCGTAGCCGGTGGCGCTCTGCACGAGGAGGACCGTGTGGCATCCCCGCCGCAACTCGGGCGTGCTGCGGCGATCGGGGGGAAGGGAGGCGCCCTCGGCCTCGGCGGGGTCGGGCACACCCGCCGGCGGGGCGATGGGCACCTCGGCGCCGAGTATCGGCCGCACCCCGGCGCCGTGGCAGGCCCGCAGGAACCGGACCATCCCCGCCAGACCGAGGTGGTCGGTGAGCGCCACCGCAGGCATACCCAGAGCGCCGGCCGCGCTCGCCAGAGCCTCGGGCCGGATGGCGCCGTAACGGAACGAGAAGGACGAGTGCACATGGAGATGGACGAACGACATGGCGAACACGAGTAGAGACGGGGAAGTTCTAGGGGCTCGAACACTTGTTCGAGTGCAGACTGACACGCTAACGCCCCGGCCCCCCGCCGTCAAGAGGTCGCGCCAACAGCGTGAGGAAGCCCATGTCGTCGCCTCCCGCGGGCCGGGCGGAGACGAGAAGAGAGCGCGGGCGGGGCCTCGACGCGTCGGTCTCAGACGGGCGCGTAGGCCGTGTCCCACCAGGGCCGGTCACCGGCGAAGGGAGGTGTCCCGGTGTGCAGGGCCATGCCCCGGTACCTGGCCCCGTAGCGACGCGCCAGCTCGGCGTGGGCGGCACGCAGCTCCGTCGCCTCGGCGGCGGTGACGTTGCGTTCGGGGTAGGTGATCACGCCGGCCTCGCTGACCACGAAGGGCAGGCCGGGCTTGTAGCGGTCCCATCGAGCCACCAACTCCTCCACACGGTTCACGATGTGGGACGCCTTCGGGGAGGGCTCGTTCATGTACGCGTGCAACTCCAGCGTCTCGACCTGGGGAGCGAGAGCGGCCACCCAGTCCTCGAAGACGAGGTTGCTCGCCACCTTGGAGCGGCCCCCGGTCTTGCGGGCGAGCACGTCCTTGACGATGCCGTAGAGCTCCGCCATCTTCGCCGTCCCGCCTGTCCAGTAGCCGTTGTCGAGGCCGTACGTGGACCAGTTGACCCAGGGCGTGAGGTAGTTGGGCTGGGCGCCCCCGAGGGTGAAGCGCAGGTCCGGCTCGTTCCAGGGCGCCACCGAGATCTGCTCCGCCGGCACGTACACGAGGGCGGCGTCGAGGAGGTCTTCGAGGAAGGGCCGGTAGGAGTCGCTCGGGTCCTTGAACCAGAGCCGCATGCTGTCAGCCGCCCAGGCGTCCTTGACGAGCCCGCCGTTCGGGCACCAGCCGAACAGGGGCGCCGCCGACGTCCCGGCCCAGCACTGCCCGTGCACAAAGAGAGTGATGACGAGTGGGGCGCCGATGTCACGGATCTTCCGGAAGAAGGGGGCGTAGGCGGACCAGTCGACACGGGCCCGGCCGTTGGGCATGTAGCGGTCGATCGACACGAGCCAGCGCACGACCCCCGGGCGGGCCGTGTCGAGCTTGGGGACCACAGACAGGTCGTGAGCGGGATCGGCGTTCATGTCGTATATCGCCCAGCCGGTGGGAGCGGTGTCCGGCCCCGAGGGCGGGGGGGGCGGGGGCGGGGGCGACGACATCGTGCCCGCCGCGACCGTGACCGTGGTCGAAGACGACACCGCCTCCCCGCGGTTGTCCGTGACGGTAAGGCTCACGGAGTATGCGCCCGGGACGTTGAAGAAGTGCGCCGCGGTGGCGCCCGACGCCATGGTGCCGTCGCCGAAGGCCCAGGCGTACGTGAGCACGTACCCGTCCGGGTCCCGCGACCCGGAGGCGTCGAAGCGGACCTGCAGGGGGGCGATCCCGCTCGTGGCGGAAGCGGTGAACACCGCCGAGGGCTCCCGGTTGGGGCGACTCGTGGGCCGGGAGGCGAGGTGGGCCTCACCGGGAGCGGCGACGACGGTCATGCCGGCGGCGAAGACGGTCGCCACCACGGCCAGGGCCACGAGGGCCCGGCCGGAGCGCCGGCGATGCGCGCGGCGCGCGAGGTGTCGGTCTGTGACGTAGGGGTGCGACGGCATTTCCCCGTTCTTCGACCGTCACCGCCCCCGAACTTGATCAAGGGGGCCTCAACAGCAAGATAACCGAGCAGATCGGGCAAAACGGGCCAATCAGGACAGGATCCCGGCACCTACACGACGATGCCCGCGCTGCCGTCGTCGCGCGTCACGCAAAAGCCTGCGGACTCCCATGCGAGCATGCCCCCCGTGACATTGACGGCTTCGGTGCCCGCCTCCAGGAGCAGGGCCGTGGCCTTCGCGGAACGCGCGCCCACCCGGCAGACGACGACGTACGCCGCGTCGCGAGCAAGCTCACCCCGGCGGCTCGTGAACTCGCTCAGGGGGAGATGCCGTGCCCCGGGGGCGTGCCCGGCGTCCCACTCGTGGCGCTCACGCACGTCGAGCAGCACATGGCCGACTCCGACGCGCTCCACGGCCTCGGCGACGTCGACCTCCGGGACGGGTGGCCGCCCTCCTGGATCGACCACCGCCGTCTCAGTCCCCCTGGGCGCCGGAGCCGGCCCGGTCACGGATCTCGGTCACGACGTCCACGTTGGCGAGCGTGGTGACGTCGCCCAGCTTGCGGTTCTCGGAGATGTCCCGCAGAAGGCGGCGCATGATCTTGCCCGAGCGGGTCTTCGGGAGGTCGTCGGTGAACACGATCGATTTCGGCTTCGCGATCGGGCCGATCTTCCCGGCAACGTGGCGGCGAAGCTCGTCGAGGAGAGCGCCGTCGCCCTCGACACCCCCCCGCAGAGTGACGAAGGCGGCGATCGCCTGGCCGGTGTGGTCGTCAGCCCGGCCCACCACGGCCGCCTCGGCCACGGCGTGGTGATCGACGAGGGCGGACTCGACCTCGGTGGTGGAGATGCGGTGCCCCGAGACGTTCATGACGTCGTCGACGCGGCCCAAGAGCCAGAAGTAGCCCTCCTCGTCTCGCTTGGCGCCGTCGCCGGCGAAGTACATCCCCGGGAAGCGGCTCCAGTAGGTCTCCTGGTACCGCTCCGGGTCGCCGTAGATGCCGCGCAGCATCGCCGGCCACGGCTTCTTGAGAACGAGGTAGCCGCCGCCACCCAGAGGCACGGGCCTGCCCTCGTCGTCGACGACGTCGGCGTCCACACCCGGGAAGGGAAATGTCGCGGAGCCCGGCTTCAGCGTGGTGAGCCCCGGGAGGGGCGTGATCAGGATCATGCCCGTCTCGGTCTGCCACCAGGTGTCCACGACAGGCGTGCGCCCGCCCCCGATCGTGTCCCGGTACCACGTCCAGGCCTCGGGGTTGATGGGCTCACCCACGGAACCGAGGAGCCGCAGGGACGAGAGGTCGTGGCGGCCCGGGAAGTCGTCGCCCCACCGCATGAACGTGCGGATCGCCGTGGGCGCGCAGTACAGGATGCTCACTTTGTAGCGCTCGATGACGTCCCACCAACGGTCCTTGTCCGGGTGGTCGGGGGTGCCCTCGTACATGACGCTCGTGGCGCCGTTCGCCAGCGGGCCGTAGACGATGTAGCTGTGGCCGGTCACCCATCCCACGTCCGCGGCGCACCAGAAGACGTCGTCGTCCTTCAGGTCGAAGATCATGCGGTGGGTGACGGCCGTACCCACCATGTAGCCCCCGGTCGTGTGCAGGATGCCCTTGGGCTTGGCGGTGGTCCCGGACGTGTAGAGGAGATACGCCATGTGCTCGCTGTCGAGAGGAACGGCCGGGCACTCCGGGCTCTGGCGCTCGACGACGTCGTGCCACCACACGTCGCGCTCGTCGTCCCAGGCGACGTCCTGGCCGGTGCGGCGCACGACGAGGACCCGTTCGACGGTCTCGGTGGCCGAGACCGCCTCGTCGGCAGCGGGCTTCAGGCCCATGACCTGGCCCCGGCGCCAACCCCCGTCGGCGGTGACGAGAGCCTTGGCCCCGGAGTCGTGGATCCTGTCCGCGAGCGCCTCGGCGGAGAAGCCGCCGAAGACCACGGTGTGCGGGGCGCCGATCCGGGCACAGGCGAGCATGGCCACGACGATCTCGGGGATCATCGGCATGTAGATCGCCACCCGGTCACCCGTCGCGACACCGAGTTCCTTGAGGGCGTTGGCCGCCCGGCACACCTCGGCATGCAGTTCGGCATAGGTGATCGTGCGGGTGTCGCCGGGCTCACCCTCCCAGTGGTATGCGACCCGCTCGCCCAGACCCGCCTCGACGTGACGGTCGAGGCAGTTGTAGGCGAGGTTCGTCTTGCCCCCCACGAACCACTTAGCGAAAGGGATGTCCCACTCGAGCACGGCGTCCCAGGGTTCGAACCAGTGGAAGCCCTCCGCCTCGCGGCCCCAGAAGCCCTCGAGGTCCTCTCGCGCCTCCTCGTAGACGTCGCCGCCACGCACGTTGGCCTGCGCCGCGAACGCAGGGGGTGGCGGGAACCTACGCCCCTCCTCAAAGAGGTTCTCGATCGCCTCGTGGGCCTCGTCTGGCATCTGCTCCCCCTGAACCGGCGGCGGCGTCTTGGCGGGCATTCTCGCGCGTGGGGCATCATGGATGCGTGCCTGACGACCTCTCCGCCGCTCGTCCTGACCCCGGACCCGCCGCTTCCCCTCGCGAACGGCGCCATCCGCTGCCCCCCTCGCTGCGCGCCGGGGTGTTCGCGGGCGTCCTCGCCGGGGCCGTCCTGGGGTTCCTGATCGCCTACAGCGTGGCACGCCTCACCTGCGGCGTCCGCCTCTGCACAGGCCTGAAGCCTGTTCTGTGGGGACTGGGAGGCGCCGTCGTCGGCCTCCTGGGCACAGCAGTCGTCGCCGTCCTCGTGGCCCGCTCTTTCGGGGAGTGGTGGATGTTGCGCGAGGATCGCCGGGGGGCCGATCGTGACGACCCGGCATCTCCGGGTGACGAATGAACCCCGACACGCCAGATCCCGCCGCCGCCGCCCGGGACGCGGGGACGCGCCCGGCGCCCACGGACGAGGCCGATCTGCGCCGACAGGCACGGGCCTGGACCGAAGCCGTGCGCCGCGAACGCCGTGACCGGGCAGCCCGGATATCCCGCTTCGCCACCTTGTCCCTGCTCACCGGCGCGGCCGTGCTGGGCGGGCTCCTCGTGGCATGGGTGCTCGGCCTCCTGCGCAGCGCCGACACGGCGTTCCTCGTCGCCATCCTCGCAGGGGGCACGTTCCTCGTGGGCGGATCCCTCTCCGGGATGCTGGCCTGGGCGGCCGCCACCTCCCTCGCCGACCCTCCTGACGACGAGGACGGCGACCGGCCGCCAGCCGCTGACCTGGACCCGGACTGACCGCCGACGAGGTCGAGGAGTCCCGCGGCCAGGGCGATGCCGTGGCGTCGACGGCTGTACAGGGAGGCTGTGGATGTCGCTGCGGGTCTCTACACTTGGCTCATGTCCGTGACCGTCGAACTCCCAGACGACATGCTGGCACGTCTGCAGGCCGAAGCCGCCCGCCGCGGGGTCAGCGTCGATGCGGTCATCACCGAGTTGGTCGCACAGCTCCCCGTAGACACACCCGCCCCGGCGAAACGGAACCTCGCGTTCATCGGGATGGGGGCATCGACCTCGGGGCGTCGTGCCCGTGATGCCGACGAGATGCTCGCCGAGGGATTCGGGCGCGACTGAGAGTGCTCATCGTTGACACCGGCGTCCTGCTCGCAGCGGCTGACAACGCCGACCCCGACCACAAAGCCTGCGCCCAGCTTCTCGCCAAAGACGCCCGACCGCTTCTCACCACCCCGCTCGTGGTCGCCGAGACCGCCTATCTCATCGGCCGCCAGCTCGGGCCGAAGGCCGAAGCCCGGTTCTTCCGCTCTGTCGCCAACGGCGACATCATTGTCCAGCCCCTCACACCCGACGACGACCGTCGCATCGCCGATCTCATCGACCAATACCTTGACCTGCCCCTCGGAGGCACCGACGCAAGCGTCATCGCCCTCGCCGAGCGTCTCGACCAGACCCGGGTCGCCACGCTCGACCACCGCCACTTCGCGGTCGTGCGTCCCGCCCACCGCGACACCCTCGAACTCCTCCCGTGAACGCCGCGTGGATGTCCCCCAGTCCAGTGGAGTTGGGCGCGGTGCCGGCTGTGGGTGGGGACGCCGAGGGCCGTGAGGCAGCGGAGGAATCCCTCCCCCGATGGGCTGATGGTCTACGCCAGGCGCAAGAGGTGGAAGGCCTCGGCGTGAGCGAGTCCGGCGGCACGGCCCGTCTCGGCGGCCCGGGCGGGGAGCCACTCGGCGAACATGTCCCCGCCTTCGTCCAACTGGCTCCCGTGGCAGGCGATCGCCGCCACCTTGACCTCGAGGGTGTCGGTGACGTCCACGAAGGCGGTGGGCTCGAGGGTCCCCGACAGCAGCACGGCCGGAGTGGCGTGCGGGGGACCGCCCCGTCCGGGGTAGTAGTGGGCGTTGGGCGCCGCCCACGCCACGGCGTCCAGCGCGGCGGAACCCGTCACGCGGTGGTCGCGGTGATTCACGTACCCGTCACCGAAGACGAGCGCGCTGGGGTCCGGGCAGCACACCACGTCGGGCCGCACCGACCGCACGACCTCGACGATCTCCCCGATGAGCGCGGGGCCGGCGTCGATCTCGCCGTCGGCGTGACCGAGGCGGGTCGTACCCACGACACCGAGGATCTCCGCGGCTGCCAGCGTCTCCGCCCAGCGCAGGTCGGCGAGGTCCGCGGGCCCCAAACCGGCCGGCCCCGCGCCCTTGTCGCCGTTCGTGACGAGACAGACGTGCACTCGGGCCCCCGCACCTGCCCAGCGGGCCAGAGAAGCCCCGCAGGCGATCTCGGTGTCGTCGGGGTGGGCGTAGACGGCCAGGACCGCGCCCGGCGTGCCGTCGAAGATCACGCCGTCATCCGAAGAACGTGCGGGCCAGCGCCCAGAGGTCGTCGTCGACTGTCTTGAGCGTGCCCACGGCCTCCTCCAGCGGGACCCTGACGATGTCGCCGCAGCGCAACGCCACCATCTGGCCCCACGCTCCGGCATCGACGGCCTCGACCGCGGCGACGCCGAAACGGCTGGCGAGGAAACGGTCGAACGCCGTCGGGGTTCCTCCCCGTTGCACGTGACCCAGGATCGTCACGCGGGTCTCGTATCCGGTGCGCTCCTCGATCTCCCCCGCGATGACGTTGCCGATGCCGCCGAGTCGGACGTGACCGAACTGGTCGGTGCCGGCCTCGGCGAGCGCCAGCGTCCCTTCCACGGGGGTGGCACCCTCGGCGATCACGACGATCGAGAACAGGGCGCCGTGCAGGTGCCGATGACGGATGTGGCTGCACACCTCCTCGATGTCGAAGGGACGCTCCGGGACGATGATGACGTCCCCTCCCCCGGCGACCCCCGACCAGAGGGCGATCCAGCCGGCGTGGCGGCCCATGACCTCCACGACCATCACGCGGTCGTGGGACTCCGCCGTGGTGTGCAGCCGGTCGATCGCCTCCGTGGCGACCTGCACCGCAGTGTCGAAGCCGAACGTGAGCTCGGTGCCGGAGAGGTCGTTGTCGATGGTCTTCGGCACACCGACCACATGGACGCCGTCGCCGGCGAGCTTCGCGGCGACGCCGAGGGTGTCCTCGCCGCCGACGGCGATGAGGGCCTCGAGGTCGGCCACCTCGAGCTGGGAACGCACGCGCCCGAGACCGTCGGGCTCCCCGAGGGGATTGGTGCGGCTCGTACCCAGGATGGTCCCCCCCCGGTGCAGGATGCCCCTGGTGTTCTCGAGCGTGAGCTCGTAGAAGTCGCCGTCGAGCACACCCCGCCAGCCATGGCGGAAGCCGAAGATGCGGTGGCCCTCCTGGCGGATCCCCTTGCGGGTGATCGCCCGGACAACCGCGTTGAGACCCGGGCAGTCGCCTCCGCCCGTGAGCACTCCGATGCGCATGGTCCCTCCCCCTGATCGGCAGGACGCAGATAGGATCTCCCCCACTATGCCACCTGCGAGAGTGCTCTCGATCGACGCCGGCACCACAAGCGTCCGCTGCCTCGCCGTGGCCGGGGACGCCACGGTCACCGCCGTCGCGCAGCGCGAGTTCGCCCAGCACTACCCGCGCCCGGGTTGGGTGGAGCACGACGCCGACGAGATCTGGCGCCAGGTGCAGGCGACGATCGCCGACGTCCTCGCCCGTCCCGACGTCGACCCGTCCGCCGTCACCGGCGTCGGCATCACGAACCAGCGCGAGACCGTCGTCGCCTGGAACCGCGCCACGGGCGAGGTCCTGGCACCGGCGATCGTGTGGCAGGACCGGCGCACGGCCGAGCGCTGCGCCGGCCTGCGGGCCGCGGGCGCCGAAGAGGAGATACGTGGCGCGACCGGTCTCGTCTGCGACCCGTACTTCAGCGGCACGAAGATCGAGTGGCTTCTCACCGAAGGCGGTGTCCCCCCGGGTCCCGACCTCGCCTTCGGCACGATCGACTCCTGGCTCGCGTACAAGCTCACCGGCGGCGCCGTCCACGTCACGGATGCCTCGAATGCCTCGCGCACGCTGCTCTTCGACCTCGCCGCCGACGACTGGTCCGACGCGCAACTCGCCCGCTTCGGCGTGCCCCGGAGCACCCTGCCCACCGTCGTCGACTCCAGCGGGGCCGTGGGCGTCACCGACCCGGGGGTCTGTGCCGGTCTCGCCGTCCCGGTGGCCGGAATGGCGGGCGACCAGCAGTCGGCCCTCTTCGGCCAGGCCTGCTTCGAACCGGGCATGTCGAAGAACACGTACGGCACGGGCAGCTTCGTCCTCACGAACGCCGGCACGGCCCCGCCGCCCCCCACGCCCCTGCTCCTCTCCACCGTCGCCTGGAGGCTCGGCGGCACCACGACCTACGCGCTCGAGGGGTCGATCTTCGTGACGGGGGCGGCGATCCAGTGGCTGAGGGACCGGGCGGGGGTGATCGAGGCCGCCCCGGACACGGGCCCGCTCGCCGCCGGTGTCGCCGACGCCGGGGGGGTCGTCGTCGTCCCGGCCTTCGCCGGTCTCGGGGCCCCGTACTGGAACCCCGACGCCCGGGGGGCGGTCTTCGGCCTCACGCGCGGCTCCCATCGGGCCCATCTCGTGAGGGCCGTCGTGGAGTCGATGGCCCACCAGACCCGCGACGTCGTCGAGGCCATGAACGGCGTCCTCGCCGAACCCGTCGCCGAGCTCCGCGTCGACGGCGGGGCGTCGGTGATGGACGTCCTCTGCCAACTCCAGGCCGACCAGCTCGGCATCGACGTGGTGCGACCGGCGAGCCCCGAGACCACCGCACTCGGAGCGGCGTTCCTGGCCGGCCTCGCGACGGGCGTGTGGGGGTCGTTGGCGGAGGTCGCCGGGGCCTGGCAGGAGGCCGCCCGCTTCCACCCGGCCGCCGACCGCGGCCCGGCCGACGCCTCCCACGCTCTCTGGCGCCGCGCCGTGGAACGCGTGCTCGCCTTCGCCGGGAGCTGACCCGGGGCCGGGCGGGACCCGGACTCAGTCCAGCGGGGTCACGTTGCGGGTGCGGCGCCCGAAGCTCTGGCACCAGGCCTCGCTCTCGTGCCAGATGTCGACGCGATTCCCCCTGATGGCCCCGCCGGTGTCCTCGGCAGTGAAAGTGCCGAGGCCCTCGATCTGGAAGTGGGAGCGCAGCGGGATCACGGCCGGGTCCACCGCTGCCGTCCCCGCGTGCGGCTTCGTGCCCGTGGCGGTGCTCCCGCCCCCCGAGTAGCAGGTGACCACGAAGGCGCTCCCGGTGCCGCCGGGCGGGGAGGCGCTCTGTGCGGGGGACGGCGCGGCCGCCGTGCGCGCCGCCGGCGCTGGGCCCGATGTGGCGGCCGGGGGGGTCGTGGTGGACGCCGCCGCCATGGCCCGCACGAGGAGACGGCGCTGCTCGGCCTGGCCACTCGCGAGATCACGACGCGAGGTCTCCAGCTGGGAGAGACGCTGCGTCTCGCTCCTCTCGAGATCCGCGAGGCGGGCCCGTGCGATCTCGGCGTCCTCGACGGCGCCACGCAGGGCGTCGAGGCCGGCCTCCTGGCGCCGCGTCACGGAAGACGCGTAGCTCACGCGCAGGGCGAGGTCGTCGGGGCTCTCCGAGAGCAGCACCATGGCGAAGTAGTGGTCACCGCCGTGCTTGTAGGCGTCGACGGCCAGGGAACGCACGACGGCGGCGGACTCCTGTCGCCGCCGTCGGGCAGACGCGAGCTCCGATTCCGACCTCTCACGCGCCGCCCTCACGCGGGCAAGGCGCCCACGGGTCTCCTCCAGGTCGCCCACGACGCCGGCGAGACGGCGGTCGATCTCCGCGAGCCGATCCCGCGGGGATGCGGCCGCGACGGGCACCCCGGGGAGGAGCCCGAGAGCGAGGGTGGCGAGCAGGAGCGCGGCGGTACGTCGCATGGGAAGGGGGGGCACAAGAAAGCCCGCATACGTTGCGGGCCGGGGCAAACCCTAGCAACCCCGCCCGGCCATGGTCCACATGCACGGAGCCGCGCCCCCCGGGCTATGCAGCCGCGCGGGCCGTCTTCGCCTCCGGCGCCCCGGGCGGGGCCCCGTCGGCGCTCCGGCTGGCATAGCGGTCGGTGTACTCCTGGCCCGAGAGCTGCGCTATCTCGTACATGAGCTCGTCGACGAGGGCGCGGCACGCCCGTCGCTGGTCCGGCCAGCTCCGGTACTTGTCGACGTCGACCGGTGTGCCGAAACGGACCAGGAGAGGCTTGCGCAGCCGTGGCATCGTCCGCCCCTTGGGCTGGATGTCACGGCTGCCCACGATGCCCACCGGGACGAGAGGCGCTCCGGTCTCGAGGGCGAGACGGGCGACCCCGGTGCGTCCCCGGTGGAGGCGGCCGTCGGGAGAGCGGGTGCCCTCGGGGTAGATGCCGAACAGGCCACCGTGGAGGAGGACCTCCTTGGCCGCCATGAGCGCCCCCTGGCTGGCGTCACCGCCCTCGCGCCGGATCGGGATCTGACCCACGCCCGTGAAGAACCACCGCGTCTTCCACGAATCGAAGTACTCCGCCTTCGCCACGTACGTCACGCGCCGGCGCAGCAGGGACGGCAGAAACAGGGAATCGAGGAAGGCGAGGTGGTTCGCCGCCAGGATCGCCGGCCCCCTCTGGGGGACGTTCTCGATGCCCTCCACACGCGTGGGCCACAGCGCCCGCAGGATCGGGGTCAGGATCGCCTTCATGATCCAGTAGAACACGGCCCCCTGCGTCTCCTCTTGGCCTGCCCCATGTCGGGGCCCGTCACGAACCGGGCGTAGACTCCCACCGTAGCCGTTCCGGAACCACTGCATGATCCCGTACGACAGCTTCCTCATCGACCCTCCCTGGCTCCTCGTCAACGGCCTTCTCATCGGCCGCTACGTCCGCAGCCGCGCCCTGCGTTCCCTCGCTGGGGGTGCCACGGTGGCTGCCTTCGTCGTCACCTCAGTGAGCCTGTACTTCGACGCCCGCTGGACGGATTGGATCGTGCGCCTCTGTCGCGCCCGCTCGGGGCGCGACTGGATGCTGAACTCCGGCGTCTTCAACTTCGAGTTCGAGAACGTGGGCTGGCGGACGCACGCCGTGTCGGCTCTCCTCTTCGCCACCTACCCCCTCTGGCTGGTCTTGGGGGTACGCGCCGGCGTCGCGCTCCGCCGCCGCGTCGAAGATCGCGACGGCACCGGGCCCGACGAAGCCGCGAGCGCCCCCGGGCCCTCGACGCCCCTCCCCCGAACCGTCACGTCGTCGGGCTAGCGGCGCTTGTCACCTGAAGGCCCCGCACCACCGCCAGGGAGGCGCCGCCTCCTCGTGCGGAGGCGGCGCCGCGAGGACCCGCTCCCGCCCGGTGTCCCCGTCAACGGGGACGGCCCCGGCCAGGGCGGACCGACCGTCGAGACGGAGTCCCCCCCGCGAACGGACCAGGGCGTCTGGGTGGCGGGGCGCACCCCCGTGGGCGTGGTGCTCCTGCACGACCTCGGCGCCACGCCGGCAGGGCTGCGCACGATCATGCAGTCCCTGGTCGGCGAGGGCGCCTGGGTCGCCGCCCCGCTCCTCCCGGGCCACGGCGCCGACCCGTCTCGGCTGAGTCACCATGGCGTGGCGGACTGGCTCGCCGCCGCCGACAACGCCGTCATCGCTCTGCGGTCGAAGGTGCCCCACGTGCTCCTGATGGGTTGCGGCCTCGGCGGCGCGCTGGCGGTGGTCACCAGCGCCCGGCGAAGCGATCAGGTGGCCGGCCTCGTCACCGTCTCGGCGCCGGCGCGCACCTTCTCCCGCCGGCGCCTCCTGTACGCCACCTACGGTCGCCTGGTGCGCCGCATGTCGCCGCTCGGCCCCGACGTGAAGCGGGCCGACGCCCAGGAGCCTCTCGCCGACTGGCTGCCCGCCCGTGCCTACACGGCCCTCGCGGCTGCCGAGCGCATGGCGTGGGCGGCCGCCCCCCATGTGTCCTGCCGCTCGCTCGTCATCCAGCCCCGTGAGGACCACGTCGTGAGACCGACGGACGCCACAGCGCTGTGCGACCGCCTCGGCACCCCGACGAAGGAGCTCCTCTGGCTGGAACGCTCCTTCCACCAGGCCTGGATCGACCACGACGGCGCCCTGCTCACCGACCACGTCACCATGGTGGTCCTCCGACTCCGAGAGAGCGGCGCCCTCAGGTGACGCGGACCTCGTCGATCCCGGGCGGAGGTGGCGGCGGCTCGGGGTCGAGACGTTCGAGCAGGTCTACGAGGAGTCCCGCGACGGCGTAGTTGCGGACGTACTTGTGGTTCGCCGGGACGACGTACCAGGGAGCCCATCGCGTGGAGGTCTCCGTGAGAGCCTCGTCGTAGGCGACGGCGAAGTCGTCCCAGCGCCTGCGGTCCTCGAGGTCTTCCTGCCGGAACTTCCACGTCTTGTCGGGCTCTTCGAGGCGGGCCTCCAGGCGGGCCTTCTGCTCTTCCCTGGAGATGTGCAGGAAAACCTTCAGCATGCTCGTGCCCTCGTCGACGAGCATGCGCTCGAATTCCCTGATGTGGTGGTAGCGACGCCTCCAGACGGCCTCGGGGGCGAGGTTGCGGACCCGGACGGCGACGACGTCTTCGTAGTGCGAACGGTTGAATATCCCGATCTGGCCCCGTTGCGGGCAGCGGGCGTGGACACGCCAGAGGTAGTCGTGGGCAAGCTCGCCGTCACTGGGTGCTTTGAAGGACGCCACCTCGCAACCCTGCGGGTTCACGCCCGTGAACACCTTGCGTATCGCGCCGTCCTTGCCGGCTGTGTCCATGCCCTGGAGGACGAGGAGGACACTGCGGCGTTCCTCTGACCAGAGCCGGTTCTGGAGGGCGCTGAGGCGCTCGATGCGTTCGTCGAGACGCGAGGTGACGGAATCCTTGGTCCCCAGGCCGAGGCGGTCGTCCGGACTCCGGCCCCGGAGTCCGGCCTCCGCCCCGGGCGCCACCATGAGCTCGTCGAGCATGTCGCATGATATCGAGGGAGGGACGCCATCCCCGGGCGGGGGCGGACCGCCCTCGCTCCCGCCCTGGTTCTTGACCGCCCGGTCAAGAGGTCCATAGCCTGAGACCATGTCGACCGGAACCGAGCGCCGCCTCACCCCCCGTGGCCGGGAACGCCGCGGGCAACTCATGGCGACCGCCACGCAGCTCTTCGCCGAGCAGGGATACCACGACACCTCGGTGGCCGAGGTCGTGAGCGAGCTCGGCGTGGGCAAGGGTGTCTTCTACTGGTACTTCGACTCCAAGGAAGCCCTCTTCCTGTCGCTCCTCCTGGAGGGCCTCCGCGGGTTGCGGCGGGCACAGCAGCGGGCCATCGAGGGCGAGGTGAACCCCGTGGAGCGCGTGGTCAGGGGCATCCGGGCGTCGATCGACTTCCTCGCCGGTCACCCGCACCTGTTCAAGCTCTTCGAGTTCGCTGCCACCGACTCCCGCTTCGCCCCCGACCTCCAGGCAGGCATCGAGGTCGCCGTGGCGGACACTGTGCGGCACCTGAAGGACGCCGTCGTCGAGGACCGCATCCCCGACACCGACCCCTACTTCATCGCCCACGGCATAGTGACGATCACGATGTACTTCGCCCGCCGCTTCTTCATCCCAGCGGGCCCCCGCCCCGACGTCGCCCACAACAAGGTCGTACAGGCGGCCGTGGACTTCTGCCTGCACGGCATGGGCGTGCAGTCCTGACGGGAAGTCGCCCCGGCCCCGGAGCTCACGCCCGCAGCGGCATCCGGATCCCCCGCAGGATGCGGGCGACCTCGTGCATCGTCGTGCGCCCCAGCGAGGCCGCCTGGATGCCCGCGTCCCAGAGGCTGGAGAAGCCCTCCGCGTAGGCGATGCGGGCGACGTCGGTGTCCGAAACGCCCCTGCCCAGCATGTCCCTGATCGCATCGCTCACGGGGAGCACCTCATAGAGGCCCATCCGACCACGGAAGCCGGTCTCGCCGCAGGCGGGACACCCCCGGCCCGCCCGCCAGTCGGCGTCCCCGGGCAGGTCGATGCCGAGCTCGGCGGCGACGTCGACGGGAACGGCGACCGCCTCGGCGCAGGAGTCACAGACCCGCCGCACGAGGCGCTGGGCCGCGACCAGGGTGACCGCCGAGCCCACCATGTACGGCTCCATACCCATGTCGACGAGGCGCGTGAGCGTGGCGGGGGCGTCGTTCGTGTGGATGGTGGAGAGGACTATGTGGCCGGTGAGTGCCGCTCGCAGCGCGATGGACGCGGTCTCGTTGTCCCGCACCTCACCCACCATGACGACGTCGGGATCCTGGCGGAGGACCGCCCGGAGCGCCGCCGGGAACGTGAAGCCGATCTTCTCGTCTATCTGGACCTGCGTGGCCGCACTGAGATCCCGCTCGATGGGGTCCTCGAGAGTGACGAGGTTGAGCTCGGGCGACGCCACCTCCTCCAGGGCGGCGTAGAGGGTGGTCGTCTTGCCCGACCCCGTGGGGCCGCTTATGAGCACGAGACCCTGCCGGCCGGTCACGGCCGCCCGCAGCATCTCGAGAGGGGTGCCCCCGAGGCCCGTTGCCGCGAGCGTGGGGATGCTCTCGGAGCGGTCGACGAGGCGGAGCACGACCTTCTCACCGTACGCCGAAGGCATCACTGACACCCGGGCGTCGAGGATGCGGTCGCGCAGCTTCAGATGGGCGCGGCCGTCCTGAGGCCGGCGCCGCTCGGCGATGTCGAGCTCCGAGATGATCTTCACCCGACTCACGAGTGCCGGGTGGATGTCCGAGTCGGCGTGAAAGAGGGGTCGCAGGTGGCCGTCGACCCGGATGCGCATCATGACCCGGTCGGCCTTGGGCTCGATGTGGAGGTCCGACGCCCGCCGGCGGGCGGCCTCGGCGAGCACCATGTCGAGGAGCTGCTCCGCGCTCGCCTCCGGAGCCCGGGCAGCCCCCTGGCTCATGTCCCCCGCACCGAGACGGGTGACCGCCCGGTCGAGCGCGGAGGGGAGAGCGACGGCGGCCTGCACCCTGAGACCGGTGACGATACGGATGTCGTCGAGGCCCACGACGTCGGTGGGATCGGCCATCGCCACCCGCAACTCGCCGTCGGCGGAGAACTCGAAAGGCACGGCGCGGAGGCGGGCGGCGTCCTCGACGGTGATCGTCTCGCGGGCTTGGCGGTCGATCACCTTGCTGTCGAGATCGACGAAGGGCACGTGGAGGCGGCGGCCCAGCGCGAACGTGATCTCCTCCTCGCTCACCTTGCCCATCTCGATGAGAACCGTTCCCAGGCGCCGACGACCCAGGGAGGCCTGCTGGATGCGGAGGGCCTCCATCAGCGTCTCGGTCGTGATCACGTCGTCCTCGACGAGGATCTCCCCGAGGCGTTTCGCCGTCTCCGGCCGCTCCGGAGCGGAGGCGGGCACCGGCGACGGCCGCGGGGGGCCAGGCAGTTGCGGAGGAGCCGCCACGGATGTCACCGGGACGGCCGGTCCCGGCGACGGCGTCTCTGGCAGGTACACCCGGTGAGGGATGGGTGCGACGGCCGGAGCTGTGGGAGCACTCCCTGCCGGCGGGCCCGGGCCCGCAGGAGGGGGCGGGGGCCACACACCCGCCACCGGGGGGGACGCCACCCGAGGGGACGCCGCCGGTGCGGGAGGGGGCGGCGGCGGGGGCGCGGCCACCAAGGGGGGCCCAGAGGAGTGGGGCGGGGGGGCCAGCCGCCCGAGGGCATCGAACGCCCCCAAGGCGTCTGCTGCGGAAGGGGCCTGTCGGAACGGTCCCCCGGCGTCAAAGCGGGAGAAGCACCGGTTGCACCACTGCGCCCCGTCCGGGTTCAAAGCGTCACATGCAGGACATCGCACTGGTCCGCCTCCACGTCCCCTGTCTCTTCATCGAAGCGCCCGCCCCCGGACTTGACAAGCGCCGGGGACGAGACCTCCTACAGGTCGGCGTCGAGGGCGCGGCGGATCCCCCGGACGGCCTGGCCGATGCGCTGCTCGTTCTCGACGAGGGCGAAGCGCACGAACCCGTCGCCGCCGGGACCGAAGCCCACCCCCGGGGACACAGCCACCTTGGCCTCCCGGACGAGGCGCACCGCGAACTCGAGGGACCCGAGGTCGCGATACCGCTCCGGGATGGGCGCCCACACGAACATGGTCCCCTTTGGCCTCTGCACGTCGGGCCAGCCGATGCGGTCGAGACCGTCGCAGAGGGCGTCCCGACGCACCTTGTAGATGTCGTTGACGACCTTCGGGTAGTCCGACGCCTCGTTCATCGCCACGATGGCGGCGATCTGGATGGGCTGGAACGTGCCGTAGTCGAGGTAGGACTTGAGCTTCTGGAGTGCCGCCACGATCTCGGCGTTGCCCACGAGGAACCCGACCCGCCACCCCGGCATGGAGAACGACTTCGTGAGCGTGTAGAGCTCCACTCCCACGTCCTTGGCGCCCGGGATCTCGAGCAGGCTGGGCGGCTGGTAGCCGTCGAAGGACACGTCCGCGTAGGCGAAGTCGTGCACGAGGAGGACGTCGTTCTCCTTGGCGAAGGCCACGAGACGCTCGAAGAAGGACCGGTCGACGCAGTAGGTCGTGGGGTTGTGGGGGAAGGACGTGATGATCACCCGGGCCCGGGGCCAAGCGCGTTCGTACGCCTCCTCGAGATTGGCGAAGAAGTCCTCGACGTGGGGACCGAGACCGACCTGGGTGACCTCGGCGCCCGCCAGGAACGGGGCGTAGAGGTGGATCGGATACGACGGCGTGGGGACGATCACGCCGTCACCGGGTTGGGCGAGCACCCACATGAGGTGCGCGAGTCCCTCCTTGGCGCCGATGGTGACGATCGCCTCGCGGTCCGGGTCGAGCTGCACGCCGAACTTGCGCCCGTAGAGGTCACAGACGGCCTTGCGCAGCTTCGGGATGCCGCGGCTCGCCGAGTAGCGGTGGTTGCGGGGATTGCGCACCGCCTCGCAGAGCTTGTCGACGGCGATGTCCGGGGAGGGGATGTCCGGGTTGCCGAAGCCGAGGTCGATGATGTCCGCGCCGTCGCGGCGGGCCTGCAGCTTCAGGGCGTCGACCGTGGCGAACACGTAGGGCGGAAGGTTCTGGATGCGCCGGAACTCCATCCGCCCATCGTAACCGACGGGCTCCGCGCCCATGGGCTGGAAGGCGCTCCCCCGGGCCGCGAGCCCCCGGCGCCTCAGCGTTCCCCCGCTCTCAGGAGGTCCACCATCTCGGCCAACGCCGGGAGCTCCGCGTGGTCCACGACGCCGAGCACGAGGTCGTCCGCCCCCGCTGCCACGTACTCGCCGAGGGCGCCGGCGAGGGCCGCCGGGGTCCCCGAGATGACGCCGGTCCGCGACCCCGCCACGCTCACGTTGCCCCCCCAGCTCACCGTCCTCCCACTCGCTGCCGCCGCCGTAGCCGCCCGCCGCACCTCCTCCGGCGGAGCGCCCCAGAGGTTGTGCCCGTCGGCGTGGGCGACGAGGGCCCTCGCCCGCGGGCCGCGCCCCCCCACCCAGACCGTAAGACCGGTCGCCTTCAGCCCCCGGATCGTCGCCAGGGCCAGGGTCGCGCGCTCGTCCGCACCGGGGTAGGTGATGCCGTAGGAGATGTTCTCGTCCCGCGAGAGACGGTCTGCGATCCCGACGCCGACGACCACGTCGCGCCCCGGGCAGGCGGCCGCCAGGGTGCGGGCCGCTGCCACGGCCACGGCCGGGGGGCGCAACGTGGACCGCAGCACGAGGGGGCCGAGGCCGATGCGCACGGTTTCGGCGGCCACAGCGGCGAGCACGGCGGTGGACTCCAGGACGGGACGCTCCCGGTCCCGCCCCAAAGGGAACACGTGGTCGTAGACCGCGACCCTGTCGAAACCGAGCGCCTCCGCCTCGCGGGCGGCGACGACGAACGCCGCGTCGAACCGGAACTGCGGAAGGCTGACGGCCACGGTCACCGGACTCAGACGGCCACCCCCGCCGCCCGGAAGGCCACGAGCGCCGCGCCCACGGCACCGGACCAGGGCCCGAACGCCGCTGCCAGCACGGGCACGTCCGGTCGGAAGGCCGCCCCGCTGAGGCGGGCACCCAGACGTTCGCGTACAGGACCGAGGACGACGTCCCCGGCGGCGACAACGCCCCCACCCATCACGACACGGGCGGGATCGAGGCACTGCACGAGACCGGCAAGACCGATCGCGACCCAGTCCGCGTACTCCGCGACCACGGCGTGGGCGAGGGGATCTCCCGCCTCCGCGGCGGCGACAGCGTGGCGACCGGTGACGGCGGCGCCGTCACCCCCGGCCAGGTCCAGGATGCGGGCCCCGGCGGGCTCCCCCGCGGCGTCGCGCGCCATGCGGTCCAGAGCCCGCCCGGACGCCACGGCCTCCCAGTGGCCCCGCTCACCGCAGGCGCACCTGGGGCCCCCCACGTGGACCATCATGTGCCCGATCTCCCCGGCGAACCCGTGCGCCCCCGCGAAAGGTGCGCCGGCGGCGATGATGCCGCCCCCGATCCCGGTGCCGAGAGTCACCATGAGGAGGTCCCCGCAGCGCTCCCCGGCCCCGAGGTCGTGCTCGGCGAGGGCGGCGCAGTCGGCGTCGTTGGCGGCAACCGCGTCGAGCCCCGTGCGCGCCGTGATCGCGTCCGTCACGGCTGCGCGGCGCAGCGCCACGTTCGGTCCGTAGACGAGTTCGCCGCGGTCCCGCTCGACGAGACCGGCCAGTCCCGCCCCCACGCCCACGACGTGGGCGTCACCCGCTCTTTCGAGAGCCGCCGCGGCGGCGGCGCACACGCCTTCGAGCTGGCCGGCGGAATCCATTCCCGGTGTCTCGAGGACGATCCGGTCCACGACCGTGCCGTCGACACCCACGAGGGCGGCGCCCGTCTTCGTCCCGCCCAGGTCGAGACCGATCGAGAGCGGGACGGACACTTCAGTCCCCGGGCCGGGAGAGGCGGACGTCGGCCTTCTTGGCGCCGAGTCCCCTCAGGACCCCCTCGAGGCGGAGCTCGCTCTCGCGGATGTCGATGTCGCGCCGGTCGATCATCTTGTCCGTGGTGACGACCGTGAGCTCCACCGCGGTGGCGCCGTCGAGGACATCGCGCAGGTCGTGGTCCACTCCTCGACTGCCGGATCCGACGACGAGCAGCCAGATCGCCACGACGACCACAGCGACCGCTCCCACCCACCAGGGGATCTTGAACCCGACGATCGCCCGCCCGACGCTGCGCTCGGATCCCGGCCCGGGCTCCCGCAGGGGACCGGCCCCGGCAGGCGGCTGTTGCGGCTCCATGGCGCCTCCTCTTCCCCTTGGGCGATCAGAACCGCAGGAGCGCCCCGATGCGTCCCATCACGTCCACGTCCGCAGAATCCCGCAGCATCCGCACGGCGGCACCCTCGTTCACTGCGGCGTCGATCGCCTCCTCGACGACGTCATCGAGCCATTCGAGCTCCGTGGCGCAACGGTCGCAGGCCGGGCCCACGGCCCGCAGCGCGCCACACCCCGGACAGCGCCACCCGCCGGTGGCGAAGCCGGCGGAGACGACCAGGGTCTCGACACGGCGATCGGCGAGAGCGTCGAGCGTGCCGGCGAGACCCACGGTGCCCTTTCGGCTCCCGCCGGCCGCGGAGCGGAGCGCCGCGATGAGGTCCCGCTCCCGGTCGGCCTCCATGGCGGCGTCCAGGGCGTCGCACGCAGCGACCACGTCCTCGTTGCCGGCACCGGGCCCGCAGGGGATCCGGCCCACGATCCGCCGCCGGACGTCACCCGCCATCACCCGCTCGAGCTCGGCCACGGTCGACTCCTGACCGCCGAGCACGACGTCACGCGTGCCCTCGCCGTGGACCACGGCAGCGAGGTCGCCCGCCACGTGGGCGAGGTGGCGCACCACTTCGTGTTCGCGCGACTGCTGCACCTTGGTGGCGCCCCGATCCTGGTGTCCCATGTCGACGCCCCGGGGCAGGGGGTCGGTCTCCTCTGAGAGGGGCACCACTTCGCCGTCGTCGACGACGAGGACCCTGCCGCGCTCCCGGTCCGCGAGGGCGACCGCAAAGCGGTATCCGGCGGCGAGGACCTCCTCAAGAGGCCCGTTGACAGGCGAGTGGTTGTAGCGGACCTGGCTGCGCACGGGCCTCCGGAGCTCGAAGGTGCGCGTGAACCCGATGGCCTCACAGGAGAACATGGCGAGGCCCCTCGTGGCGCCCCGGTCCCACCCCGCCAGGAAGCGCTCGCAGCGGTCGAGGTCGGCCTGCGCAGCGACACGCACATCCTTGTCCAGATCCATGGCGTCTAGCTGCGAGCGACCCCGCTTGAGCGCGAGGCGTGTTTCCTCCTCGAGATCAGTGTGGCGGGGCAGGCGGCGGCCGTCGGTGTCCAAGAACACGCTCACCACGAGGTGTCGGCGAGATCGAACAGCGGCCAGCTCCCTGATGTCACCTGCGGTGAGCCGTGGCATCCAGACCCCCTCGTGCTCTTGATCGCGGAATCAGCGCGTGCGGCCACACTAGGTGCCCGGACGCGCCCGGACAAGGGTCGTTGGACTCACGCGGGTCCATCCGCAAGCGGAGACATGATGCCCGTGACCACACCGACACGGGGGACGCCTACGGGAGCGAGTCGTCCACGAGGGCGAGGGCGAGGACCTCGTCGACGTGGGCGGCGAAAACGAGGTCGATCTCGTCCCGGACGAACTCCGGGACGTCCACGACGTCCTTGGCGTTGTCCTCGGGCAGGATCACCGTCTTCAGGCCCGCCCGGTGCGCGGCGAGGACCTTCTCCTTCACGCCCCCGATGGGCAGGACGCGTCCCCGCAGGGTGATCTCGCCCGTCATGCCCACGCTGCGGCGCACGGCCCGGTCCGACAGTGCCGAGACGAGCGCCGTGGCCATCGTGATCCCGGCCGAGGGACCGTCCTTGGGCACGGCGCCCGCCGGGACGTGGACGTGCACGTCGTGGGTGTCCGCCCAGTTCGCATCCAGGCCGAGGCGATCGCCGATGCGCCGGGCATAGGTGAGGGCCGCCCGGGCGGACTCCTGCATGACGTCGCCGAGCTGGCCCGTCAGGGTGAGCTTGCCGGTGCCGGGCACGACCGATGCCTCCACGAACAGGACGTCGCCGCCGGCGGCGGTGACCGCGAGACCGGTGGCCATGCCGACCTCGTCGGCCTCGGCGGCGAGGTCGGCCTTGAACTTCTCCGGGCCCAGGTACTCCCCCACCTTCTCCTCGTCAATGCGGATCGGGGTGTCGGCACCCTCGACGATCTCGCGGGCGGCCTTTCGCACGAGGGCGGCGAGCTCGCGGTCGAGACTCCGCACACCCGCCTCCCGCGTGTAGGCGTGGATGGTGAGCTTCACCGCCTCGGGGGTGAGCTCGGCCTGCTCGCCCGTGACCCCGTGGGCCTCGAGCTCCTTGGGCACGAGATAGCGCTCGGCGATCGCCGCCTTCTCCGGCTCGGTGTACCCCGGCAGCGTGATCACCTCGAGGCGGTCGAGCAGGGGCCGCGGGATGGTGTCTAGGACGTTGGCCGTGGCGATGAACAGGACCCGGGAAAGGTCGAGGGGGACGTCGAGGTAATGGTCGCGGAAGCCGTGGTTCTGAGCGGGGTCGAGAACCTCCAGCAGAGCCGCCGCCGGGTCGCCCCGGTAGTCGGCGCCCAGCTTGTCGATCTCGTCCAGCATCATCACCGGGTTCATGCTCCCGGCACGACGCAAGGCGGCGACGATGCGCCCCGGCATCGCTCCGATGTACGTGCGCCGGTGCCCTCTGAGCTCGGCTTCGTCGCGCACTCCCCCGAGGGACATCCGCACGAACTCGCGCCCGAGAGCGCGGGCGATGGATTGGCCGAGCGACGTCTTGCCCACGCCCGGGGGACCCACGAAGCAGAGGATGGGGCCCGCGAGGTCGCTCTTGAGCTGCCGCACGGCGAGGAACTCCAGGATGCGCTCCTTGGGCTTCTCCAGGCCGTAGTGGTCCTCGTCCAGGATCTCCCTGGCGCCGGCGACGTCACCGGAGTCCTCGGTCACAACCCCCCAAGGCACGGCGAGCAGCCAGTCGAGGTAGCTGCGGATGACGGAGTGCTCGGGCGATGCGGGTGGGACCTTCTCGAGGCGCTTCAACTCGCGGAGCGCTTCGTCCCTGGCCTCCTGGGGCATGACGGAGCCCTCGACCTGGGCGCGCAGGTCGGCGACCTCGGCAGTCTCGTCGTCCTCGCCCAGCTCCTTGCGGATGGCGTCGAGCTGGCGACGGAGGAGGAACTCACGCTGCTGCTGGTCGAGCTCCCCCTGCACCTGCTCGTTGATCTTCGAGCCCATCTCGAGGAGCTCGAGCTCACGCGCCAGGATGCGGAGGATCTCCTCTAGGCGGTCGGCCACGTCCGCTGTGGCGAGGAGCTCCTGGCGTTTCTCGGTGTCCATGTTGATGTTGGAGGCGAGGAAGTCCGCCAGGACCTCGGGATCGGTGACGTTCAGCGCCGCCGTCACGAGCTGCTCGGGGAGGTACGGTGCCAGCTCGACCATCCGTTGGAAGGCCGTGAGGACGCTGCGGCGGGTCGCCTCGACCCGGGGACCTTCGGCTCCCGTGGTCTCCAGGCGGGCCACCCGAGCCCGGAAGTACGGCTCGGTCTCGACGACCTCATCTATGCGGATGCGGCCCACACCCTCGATGACGACGCGCAGGGATCCGTCCGGGAAGCGGAACATCTGGATGACCCGCGCCAGCGTCCCGACGTCGTGGAGGTCCGCTGACGTGGGTTCCTCGACGGAGGAGTCCCGCAGGGCGACCACGGCGAGGAGCTTCTCGTCGTCGCCGCCGCCGAGCACGTCCTCTATGAGGTGCTTCGACTTCGGCCGGCCCACCATGACGGGGGCGACGATCTCGGGGTAGACGACGGTGTCGCGCAGCGGGAGGAGGGCGACGACCTCAGGCGTCTCGACCAGGTCGTCGCTCCCCGGTTCCCCGCCGCCCACGGGCACGGCTTCGGGGGCGCCGGCATCGCTGCCGGCAACGGGGATTCCGCCGCGCGTCTCGACGGTGTCGTCCATGAGGGCAGTGTAGTGATCCTCCCCGCCTCTCCCGACAGACGCATCTGGACTTGAGCGTTGTGCTGTCAACTTTTCTTCCAATCCGCGAGAAACATCGCCCGCCTCGGTGACAACACCGTCCCCGGGGCCGTTTCTTCCGCGGAGTCCCCTTGCGTCACCCCAGCGTGATGCGCTGCACCTTGGCGGCGCTTGCGCCCTGGGTGCGTCCGAGCGCAGTCTCGAGCCCCTCGAGAAGGGAGCGGGCGGCCGCTGTGAGCTCCTGGGCCGCCGTGAGGAGATGGGCCATCGTTTCCGGCCGGGCGCCGCGCGCCTCGGAGAAGAGCGCCCCGATCGGGCAGGCGTAGCACTCGGCCCCCTGGCCGCCCGCAACCCCTGGCGACGCCCGTCGCCCTCCGGCAGGCGGGGGAGCGCCGGCGCCTCCCGGCGGGCCTCCGGCCCCCGTCGCGGCGGTGCCGCCGAAGCGGGACGACATCGCGTCCCAGCCCCCCAGGAGGCTCCACGCCGCGGAGGCGGCCTCGGAGGCATCAGGGGCCCCGGGAAGCTGCTCACCGCCCACCTCGTCGAACGCCGGGACCTCGACCGGGGCGTCCCCGCCCTCGCCACCTCCGGGGATCGCCTGGAACAACGGATTGCGCGCCCGGCGGGCCCCGCCCCGGTGACGCCCGGGCCGCTCCGGCTGGGGCCCGCCCCCGAGACCGGCCCGAACGGGTGGGGACGGCTCACCCCACGCGGACGCGCCCGGCTGTCCACGGCCCTGCGGGAAGGACATCCCCTCGGAGGAGCGCTGCCCCTGCGAGGCGACTTCCTCGGGCTCAGGCAGACGCAGCATCGGCAGCTCCGAAACACACAACGAGACGGCCGTCCTGGAGTGACGCGCTCGTGATGTCGCGCCGCGTGAGGCTCTGGGGGAGCAACATCGTCCGTTTGTGGGGACCGACAGTCACGAAGAGCTGGTCGTCGCGCCTGGTGACGTCGACCTCGTCGCGGGATGCGAACGGCAGCCAGATCGACACGACGTAGTCCCCCCCCTCGAGAGAGACGCGCAGCGGCTCCAGGCTGCGGTCGAGGACAGCGAGAGGGTCGATGCCCTCGTAGAGCTCGACGGCGAAACGCCGCAGCCTCTCGACCCCCACGACCTCGGAGTCGAAGAGCCGGCTGCGCAGCGCCGGGAGGGGTGAGAACGCCTGCTCGATGTCCTCCAGGTGAGCGGCCTGCGTCTCCTTCCACGCCGTGAAGTACGGATCGACGACCTCCTCCGGCAGGATGCGATTCGTCACCGTGGCGTCGACCCGGTATCCGAAGAGCGCCAGATACGTGTAGAGGCGTCGCGCCTCGGCGATCACCATGCGTTCTGGTGTGAGCACGAGCCGCATGGACGTGGTCTCGGGATCCGACAGGAGGGCGCGCACACCTTCGAGACGGGCGTACATCTCGTCGACGGCCTCGAAGACGTCGTCGTCCGCCATTGGAGGCAGGCTCGGAACCCTGTTCCACACCGGGCGGGCCGCACGGGCGATGCGACGGCCCACGGGGAAGAGCCGTTCCATGGCCCAGGACAGGATGTCGGGCAGGCTGAGGAGGCGGATCGTCTCCGCCGTGGGAGCGCAGTCGACGACGATGAGGTCGAAGTTGCCGGTGTCTGCGTAGTCCTTGATGTCGGTGAGGGCGAAGAGCTCGTCCATGCCCGGAAGCACGGAGAGCTCTTCTGCGGCGAGACCGTGCATCCCCGACCAGTCCAGCAGGGTCACGAGATGGCGCTGGATGTCCCCCCAGGTCTCCTCGAGTCGCTCCTGGGCATCGACCTGCACCGCCCAGAGGTCCCCGGAGATGAGCTCGGGAGCCCCGCCGATGCGGACGTCGAAGGCGTCGCCCAGGCTGTGGGCGGGGTCGGTGGAGAGCACGAGCACAGAAAGCCCGGAATCGGCCGCCGCCAGGGCGGTCGCCGCCGCCGTGGTCGTCTTCCCCACACCGCCCTTGCCGCTGAACAGGAGAATGCGCACTGGCGCCCTTTCCTCCGCCGGCGCGCCAGCATAGTGAAGGGGGCGTCCGGAGCCCGCTCTCTGCGGGTGGCCTGCCTACGGCCTGCGGTCTGCCTCTCCCGCGTCGTCGGCGGCGTCCCCTCGCATCGGCCAGGCGCAGTAGCGGGCGCTGTGGACACCCGCGAGGCCTGGGGCGAAGACGGGCACGAGGACTCCGAAAGCCATGGCGGGCACGCCCACGACGAGCGGTTCGGGATCCCTGTTCGCCAGCGCCGCACCGAGACCCACGACGCAGGCCAACCCGAAACACCACTGGAACACCGCGCGGTCACGGCGTCCGGCGAAGCCGCCGAGGAAGAGCCCCGTGGCCCGCACACCCACGCCGCTGCGCAACGCGCGGGCGCCCGAGAGCACGATGGCCGCCACGAACGCCGCCCCGCCGGCGAGAAAGAGGGCTGCGTCCACGCTCACGAGCACGGGTCGGATGCTCTTGGCGGCCAAGGCCGCGAGGGAGAGCACGACGAAGACGGACGTCCCGGCAGCACAGAGCCAGACGAGCCAGGCCCCACCCTGGGCCGGGGACGGGAGTCGCTCCCCTTCAACCACGAGGAGCGGCGAGGCCGACCAGGAGAGCCATGAGAGCGGAGGCCACGAGCACGACGACGACGCTGCACGCCACCCAGAACAGCGCACGCTCCTTCAGGAGCGCGGCATCCGGCCGGCCGGGGGCCACGCGGGAGGCATCGATACCCGACAACACCCAGACGGCGCAGCCCACCGCGGCCAAGAGGTAGCGCATGAGCCCGACCGCACCGCTGCCCGGGAAACCGGCCGCCGCCACGAGGCTGAGGACGACGAGAACGGCCCGACCCGCTGCCTGCGCACGCTGGTGCAGATACCACTGCCCACCCCCGGGCACAACGGACGCCAGGAGAGCCACACGGGGGTTGCCCGCCCGAACGGTGGGACGGGTGCGGATCTCCGAGAACAGCGAAGCGCCGCACGCCCGGCATGTCGTGTCTGCGATCGCCTGCGCGGACCCGCACACCCGACACACCCAGCCCGGGCGGCCGTCGACCCGGCAGGTCTCGTGCTCGCCGATGCGCCGGCCGGTGCGTTCCACGGCGACGTCGGCCTGCACGACCGGGGGCCCCGGCTCCACGCGTCCGGCCGCCGGGAGGGAGTCCGTCTGCACTTGCAGGCCCACGCCGCCCGGGCCGGGCACGACGCTGATGCGGGAGAGGGCGTCCCAGGCGTCCTGGGCCGCAGCGGACGAGGGCGCCCCCGCCCGCATCGGCAGGGGGCCAGGATCGGCCCGCGACTCCGGGGCGCGGAAGGGCGCGTGGCAACGCTGGCACCACTGCGCACTCTCGGAGTTGCGCGCTCCACAGGACAGGCAGATCACCGCGGGGCCTCCATCTCTCTCTTCAGGCCGGAGAGGCCCCGCCAGCCGAGTTGGCGCAGCCACGCCAGCAGACGCCGCTGGTCCCGTGGGGGCTCGGCGCGCACCCTCCAGAACAGCGACACGAGAGACCACTCACGCCAAGCCCTCACGTACCACTCGACCTCGGCCTCGAGCGGGCGTCGGGACAGCGCCAGGCCGACGCAGGGATCCCTGTGGCCCCGCCAGTCCATCCACAGACCGGCCCCGGTCTCGCGCCGGCGGAGGTCGGAGCACACGGCCTCGACGTCCAGGCCCGCCGCCCCGCACAGGGCCCGCACCCGCCAACTGTCCCCGACGCCGAGTCCGCCCGTGGTGACCTTGTGGTCGAGGGTCCGCACACCGCGCCACCACGCCACCCAGGCGACGGGATCGGCGAGGGCGTCCACAACCTCCCCTGGAGCGGCCCGCACGAAGGCGGTGTCCGCCGAGTGGAGCGGCTCACCCATGTCGATCACGTGTACATGGCCTCTATCTCGTCCCCGTAGTTGTCCGCGATCTGCCGCCGACGCACTTTCAGGGTGGGCGTCACCTCTCCTGCGTCCTGGGAGAAATCGTGGGGAAGGATCGTGAACTCCTTGATGGATTCGACATGTGAGAGCGTGGAGTTGACACGGTCGACGGCTTTCTGGACGAGGGCGCGCACCTCAGGTGTCTGGCTGAGGGCGGCGAGGTCGTCCGGCAGGTCCTTGTCCTTGGCCCACGGTCCCACGACGTCTTCGTCGAGAGTGATGAGCGCCGAGACGAACTTGCGGGCGTCGCCGATGACGACGGACTGGCTGATGTACTTGTCGGCCTTCAGCTTCGACTCGATCTCCGAGGGCGAGATGTTCTTGCCCCCGGCCGTGATGATGAGGTCCTTCTTGCGATCCGTGATGCGCAAGTAGCCGTCCTCGTCGAACTCGCCCACGTCGCCGGAGTGGAGCCAGCCGTCCACGACGGTCTCGGCCGTGGCCTCGGGGTTCTTGAAGTAGCCCGCGAACACGTTGCCCCCGCGCACGAGGATCTCGCCGTCCTCGGCGATCTTCACGTCACAGCCCGGGATCGGCGGACCCACCGTGCCGATCTTGATCTTCTCCGGCGGGTTCAGCGACGTGGGGCCCGTGTCCTCGGTCTGGCCGTACACCTCGGCGACGGGGAGACCGATCGCGTGGAAGAACACCAAGGTCTCTCTGGTGATCGGCGCAGCGCCGCTCACCAGGGCCGTCACCTCGTCAAGGCCGAGCTGATGACGCACCTTCGAGAGCACGACCCGGTCGAGGACGGGGTGGAGGAGGCCGTCGAGGAAGCCGGGCCGGGCACCCGTCTGCCTGGCCTCGACGACACGGTGGCCCATCTCGACGGCGGCGTTCACGAGCTTCCCCTGCAGGCCGGTCATCTCGGCGAAGCGCCCCTCGAGGGCCACCTGGAACTTCTCGTAGAGCCGGGGGACGGCGAAGAAGACCGTCGGCCGGCAGGCGCCGAGGTCGTCCCTCAGGGTCGGGACGCTGGAGAACCAGGTCTCGCCTCCCCGCGAGATCATCATGTAGTGGCTCACCATGCGCTCCGCGATGTGGGCCAGCGGGAGGAACGAGAGGGTGCGCATCGTGGGCGGCCGCAGGACCTGGGAGAGCGACCCGCAGGTCCACACGATGTTGTCATGGGTGAGCATGGCGCCCTTCGGCGGTCCGGTGGTCCCTGACGTGTAGATCAGACAGGCGAGGTCCTCCGGGGTGATCGCGTCGCAGGCGGAGTCGTACACGGCCGTGTCACTGGCGTCGAGCTCAGCGCCCCGGGAGACGAGTTCCTCGTAGGTGGCGTCGCCCCCGCCGTCTTCGATCGTGATCACCTTCTCCAGCTTCGGGAGCTTGTCGCGGACTTCGTCGACCTTGGCCCGCTGCTCGCCGTTCTCGACGAAGACGACCTTGGCGTCGGAATGGTCCAAGACGTACTCCACCTGCGGCGGGGAGTTCGTGTGGTACACGGGAACGGCAGTGGCGCCGGTGACGAGGGTGGCGAGATCGATGACGTGGTACTCGGCCCGGTTGTAGGAGAGCACGGCGACGCCGTCTCCCTTGCCCACGCCCAGGTCCATGAGCGCGCGGGCGAGAGCCCGCACGTTGCGCCCGTAGTCGGTCCAGCTCGTCGCCTGCCACACACCCGTGTCGTCCTGTGTGCACAGCGCCGCACGGTCGCGCAACTCGTGCACGCGGGCGTTGAACAGCCCGATGATCGTGTTCTCACTCACCGATTACTCCTCTGTCCCTCGAACTCACCCCTGACCGCCCGGTCGACGGCAACCGCGTCTCAGGGGAGCACGGCCAAATGTAGCCATGGCCATGGGCACATGCATCCTCCGGCGGATGCGCCACTATGCTGCCCGCGCCGTGACCCGCGCCGCCCACCTCGCCGCCCCGCCGCCACTCGTCGTCGTGAGCGGTCTGCCCCGCAGCGGCACGAGCTGGGTGGCCAAGGTGCTCGCCTTCACACCCGGCTACACGTACTACCGCGAACCGGACAACTCCGACCACGTCGCGGGCGCCCGGCGGGAGTTCCGCTGGCTCTACCTCCCCAGTGGACGCCACGACCCTGCATGGGACACCCACATGCGCCGTGCCTTGCGCGGCCGAGTGGCGACCCCGTTCACCATGCAGGAGGACCCCGGCCCCCTCATGGCGCGCCTCCCTCTCCGTGTGGCGGGAAAGCTGGGGGCGACGGCCCCGTTCCTCTACCTGCCCAAGCGCCGCACGCTCGTGAAGCTCGTGCATGCCAACCTCGCTCTCGAGTGGATCGCAGACGAGTTCCCCGCCGCCCGCCAGGTCCACGTGATGAGACATCCCTGTGGCACCTTCGCGAGCTGGGCGCGACTCGGCTGGGAGCCCGAACCCCGGCGCCTGCTGGGCGACGACCGCCTCGTGGGAGACCATCTGGCGCCATTCGTGGACGTGATCGAGGGCGCCGGGACCTTCTGGCAACGGGCAGGGGCCCTCTGGGGCGCCATCTACACGGTCGTCCATGCCCAACTCCCCCGCCACCAGGACTGGTGTTTCGTCCAGCACGAGTGGCTCTGCGCGGACCCCGTGACCAGATGTCGGCGCCTCTTCGACGCGCTCGGCCTCCGGTGGACGAAGGAGACCGCGTCGTTCCTGCGGGAATCCGACCGTCCCGGCGACGACGCCGCCTACTCCCTGCGGCGCTCCGCCGCCGCCGAGATCGACAAGTGGAAGAGCACCGTCGACCCGTCCGACGTCGCCGCCTGCCGCGAGGTCGTGGAGGCGTTCGACCTCCCGTACTACCGCGACTTCGAACCCGTTCCGGGAACCCCCGCCTGGGCCACCTGAACGCGCCTCACACGACCGCGCCGAAGCGCACGTCCATCCACTCGCGGAAGCGGCGCGACTGGTGATCCCATGTGAGCTCGGCGACGGCCCGGTCCCGACCGGCGCGCCCGGCCGCCTCCGCGGCCCGGGGGTCGGCGAGATACCCCCGCAGGGCCTCCACCACCCCCTTGACGTCCGTGGCATCGACGACACGTCCCGTCTCGCCGTCCACGACGGCGTCGGTAGCGCCCCCGGACCGGCCCGCCACAACCGGGATCCCGCACGCCCCTGCCTCCACGAAGACGATCCCGAACCCCTCCGCCTCGATGCCTCCCCAGCGATCGTGGCACAGCATGGCGAAGACGTTCCCCGCCTGGTACAGCGTCACGAGATCCTCGTCGGGCACCCGACCCAGGAGGCGGACCGCGCCGCCGAGGTCCCTGTCCGCGACCAGACGCTCGAGACGACCCGCCTCGCGACCGGTACCCCCGATGACGACCTGCAGATCGGGAACGTCGTGGCGAAGCTCTGCGGTCGCCTCGACGAGCAGGTGCATGCCCTTGCGCGGAACGAGGCGGGACACGGACACTACCGTCGGTCGATTCGCCGCGAGGCCGAGGCGCTCCCGGGCCGCCACCCGGTCGCCCGGCGCGAAACGATCCGTGTCCACACCCGGCCACACCTCCAGCAGCGGCGGTGTCAGGCTCCCGGCCACTCGCCGCGCCCAACCGGCCACCCAGGGGCCCATGGCGACGACGCCACCGGCACCGGCGAGGACCCGCCGGAGGAGCCGTCGGGTCCCCGGGAGACGCCCGGGCACGCTCACGTCCGCTCCGTAGACCACCGTCACGTAGGGGACGCCGTGGCGCCGCGGCACGGACCCCAGCAGGGAGAGCGGGAGCGCGGAACCGAACACGACCACGTCGGGACGCACCTCGCGCACAAGAGCATCGAGACCGACCGCGAGCGCCGGCGTGGGCAGCATCGTGGCGGACGCAGTGCGCTCCACGCGGTACGGGAGGGCGGCATCGTGACCGGCGGCGTCGGCGTGCGCGGCGGCCAGGACAACGAGGTTGCAGGGATCCAGAGCCCCGAAGAGATGCGCCTGGACGACCTGGATGCCGCCCACCTTGGGTGGGAAGTCGTTGGTGACGAGCAGCACACGGGGCACGCCGAGACGCTAGCGCGCCGCCCCCGTCACGGCGGGCGCCCCGGCCCTGGGGTCCTTGTGACCCACGACACCGTCCCGGCGCCTTCCTGGGATAGCTTTGGCCCGATGTCTCCGCCGCGTGGCCGTCCACAGACCTCGACGACGGTCGTCGCCGCGGTCTTCGCCGGCCTCCTCGTCATGTACGCGTCCGTCCACCCGGAGACGCCTCAGCTCCCGCTCCCGGAGCCGCTGCGGGCCCGCCCCCGATTGCGGGCCCCGCCGCCGCCTCCTCCGCCTCCGCTCCCGCCACTGCGACGGCGCCGGCTGCGGGAACGACGGGGCTTGGGCGGCTTCCACCAGCCCAGAGCCTCGGCCAGCTTGTTCTCGGGCACGAGACGGGCGTGCTCGGTGTCCAAGACCCATTCGGCTTCGTGAATCCGACCCCGACTCACGAAACGGAAGCTCACCTGCCAGGCGGTCTCCCCGAGCTTCGTGACCCACCAGCACTCCTCGAGGATGTCGTCGGGGACACGGACGTTGCGCTTGTGGAGATTCGCGAGCACGGCATCGTGCAGGGTGGCGTCGGACGGGCCGTCCTCGTCGCGGACCAGCCAGAGGCCGTGCGCGGCCTCGAGGGCGGCCGCCGGGGAGTCCACGTCGAGGGGACCCGTGGGCAACTCCCGCTCCGGCTCCACTTCCTGCTCCGGTTCGGACTCCTGGGTGGACCTGCCGGTGGTGACGCGCCTCCCGCCGCCGCGCCCGAGCAGGGCGACGACACGATCGTCGATCTCCACTTCGTAGCCGGCGTTCTCGGCATCCGGGTGAGCGGCGAGCAGGAAGCGGGTGCCGTCGTCGGAACGGCCCAAGACGTGGAGACGTATCACGGTTCCTCGCGATCGCAATGAGCGCCCCGGTGGGTCACGGAGGCGCACGGAAAGACGTGCCCCGGGATGCTACCCGTCGCAGCCCCGCGAACCGCCCCCGCCGGGTCATCCCGCCACCGCCGGGCGCCGTTCCACGACCTCACCGAGGAGGCCCTTGGCCCGCAGGAGACGCAGGGCCCGCTCCTCGGCGGCGTCGAAGACCACAGCGTCGTCGGCATCACGGCCGGCCAGGAAGGTGACCAGGCAATCCCCACAGTGAGCCGACCCGCGGGCAGCGCACCCTGCGCACTCGATCAGCGTTCCGGACGCCCCGAAGTCCCGATCTGTCATGACGCCTCCTCGGTCTCG
Source organism: uncultured Acidimicrobiia bacterium (assembly GCA_964370965.1). GTDB lineage: Bacteria > Actinomycetota > Acidimicrobiia > UBA2766 > UBA2766 > CAYJLW01. The sequence continues at coordinate 40,776 of CAYJLW010000010.1, forward strand.
ATGCAGACACCGTATCGGCGACCTACGACAGATTCGGGGCCTCCCACCGGAATCCCGACCCGAACTTCCCGGGCCCACTGAGGGCGACCCGCTGTCTCAGGTACGCAAGAAGCAGCGAGCCCGCTCCCGACGGGCGGCCGGGTAGCCCGCCCACTTCGTATCCGGCAGCGCCTCCGGTCCCACCTCCACGAAACCGCACGTCCGGAACAGACCAGCGGCCTCCTCACTGGTCGTGACCGCGAACAGGCCTTCCAGACCCCGCTCCAGGGCGCGGTCCCAGATCCCCTCGACGAGGCGCCTCCCCACTCCCTCCCCGTGGAAACGGCTCACGGCGAAGAGCGCCTCGACCTCGGCGAGGCCGCTGGGGGCGTACGGCTCCTCGGCGATGGCGACGACGCCCGCAGGATGGCTCCCGGCCACGAAGAAGCCGATCGCCCGCGGCAAGAGGTCCTCGATCTCCGCCTCGCTACGGGGTCTCAGGTACCCGAGATCGCACCCGCTGCGGACCAGCGCCGCCATGGCCTGATAGTCGGAGAAGCCCAGCGCCCTCACCTCCCCGTAGTCCCCCAGGCTGAGGAGGGTGCCGCTGCCGGCGTACGTGAACAGCTCGTCCTCGATGCCGCCCGGTTCGACCAGGTTGATGCCCTGGACACCCGCGTAGAGCGGCCGCACCACACGGGCGAGCGCGCCGGGGAGGCCGGCGGCGGCCACATCCACGAAGCTCCGCCTGGCGCCGTCGGGCGAACGCAGGACCAGCCCGGCACCCACGAGGACGAGCTTGTGCACCCGCCCGGCGCCGGCGATGGCGCTCGCTGTCCCCGCGGGGTCGACGACGGCCCTCACCGCGACTGCGCCGCGCGCGAGTTCCCGCCAGATCCCGACGACGTCCGCGTCCGCGCCAGGCTCCGGCCCCTCTCCGCGGCTCACGAGGACCACCCGGGCTCCTTGTGCCGCGAGCGCAGTGGCTACGCCGCGGCACTCCTCGAGGGACCTCGGGTCCAAGGCTGCCAGAACGAGGTACTCCCCCCGGAACAGGTCCAGGTAGAACGACCGCTCGTCCAACGGCGGGACGGGTGACGCCCTCATCGGCGGGGTGCGCCGATCGCCTCCAGGAACGTCTCGGACCTGGCCGTGACGGCTCCGACCCGTTCGAGACGTTGGCGCAGCTCGCGATCAGAGGTCACCGTGAGGACGCCCGTGCCCGGTTCCGCCCGCTCTGCGATCTCCACGAGCCGGTCATCGGCTTTCGGCCCCCCGCTGAACTCGAACGTGACCGGCTCCACACGGCGGCGACCGACGAACTGCTCGGGCTCGGCGGAGTCGAACACGACGTGCAGTCGCGCCCCACCCGGACGCGCCGCTCCCCGGCAGCGCGTGAGGAGAAGCTCCCGCTGGGCATCACCCGGAAGCTCGCCCCAGCCGCGCACACTCTGGCGGGTGACGTTGTAGCCGTCGACGAGGACGAGGAACCCCCGACGGCCCAGGACCCAGCGGACACCGTCGACGGTGTCGGGAGCGAGTCCCGGCGGATAGCGGACCCGGCGGGTCCTCCGGACACCGCGTCTGGCCTCGCGCGGGGCCGGAGGCGACTCGCCGGCGGGTTCAGCGGTCGCCTCGCCCGGGGTGCGAAGCCCGTCCATCAGGGACCGGAGCGAGGCCGCCTGCGCCTCCAGGGCGTCCGCAACCGACGTGAGATCCGGCAGGCGTGACGCCCGCACGGCCTCGACCTCGGCCTCCAGGCGTCGCACCCGCTCCTCCGCCGCCGCCAACCTCCCCCGCGCGTCGACAGCCGCGGAGTCGGCCTCCCTCGCCCTCGCCCCCAGAGCGTCCTCCCTGGCGGCGACGGTCTCGGCGGCCCGGCGCCTCCCGTCCTCCGCCGCGCCGACCCGGGCCTCCAGGCCCTCGATCTGTTCGCGCAACCCGCGCCGGTCCCCTCGGATCCGGTCGAGTTCGCCGTCCTTGTCCTCTGTCGCCCGGAGGGCGTCCGCGAGTCGCTTCTCCAGCCGCTCCCGTTCGCGGATGCCCTCCTCGAGGGCGCTCTCGGAGTCGGCGACCAGTTCCGTCATGGCCTGGGCGGCCCCCGCCCGGCGGCCCTGCCAGCCGGTGGCCGCAGCCAGCACGATGGCCGCCCAGCCCGAGTGACGGCGGGCGGCCGCTACCGACGCTATCCGGCTGAGCGCGGCGTCGTTGCCGGTCTCGACAGCTCGCGAGAGGCCCGCCACCGACGGCGCCTCCCCCGCGAACGCCGCAGCAACGGACGAGGCGAGGTCGGCGGACTCCGCCAGGACCCGCCGGAGGGCCTTGCGGACGCCGGCCTGTGTCGCCGCCTGGCGGGGTTTGAACTTGACGAACGGACGCAATTCGGTCGGCACGTCCAGAGGAGGCGCACCGGACTCGCCCCTGGCGAGACGCAGGAACGACACGAAGGCCGCCTCGTAGTACGGCCCCAGCAGCGAGTCCGCCGCGCCCAGCACGTCGTCAGGGCCAAGGCCCTCCGCCCGGGTTCCCGGGACGCCCGCGTCTCCCATCCCTACAATGCCTCCGTATGGTCGCCTGGCACCGGGAGTTGCGCGTCGACACGAAAGGCGACGGCGACGTCGTCGATCTCAACGACGTCGCCGTCTCGGCGGTTGCCGACGCAGGTGTCGACTCCGGGCTCCTCTGCGTGCATGCTCCGCACACCACCGCCGGGGTGACCGCCCTGGAGTACGAACCCGGGGCCAACGAAGATCTCGCCGCCGTCCTGGAACGCCTCGCTCCCCGCCACGACCGCTACGCCCACAACGTCGCCGACAGCAACGGCCACGCCCATGCCAGGGCGGCGATCCTGGGGCCGTCCGTGACGATCCCGGTGAGCGGCGGCCGTCCCCTGCTCGGGACGTGGCAGCACGTGGCCCTCGTGGACTTCGACGACCGGCCCCGCACCCGCACGGTGCTCCTCACAGTCGTGGGCTGAGGTGTTCGCCCGGTGATCCCGGTGCAGCGACTCAACTAGACCACGCCGCCCCGACGTAGGGCGACGATCTCTTCGGGCCCGTAGCCCGCGGCGGCGAGGACCTCGTCGGTGTGCTCTCCGTGGGCCGGGGCGACCCGCTCCAGGGCACCGGGGGCCTCGCGGAGCTTGACCGGAATGCCCAGTTGGGGGAACTTCCCCGCGGACGGGTGCTCCTGCTCCACGACCATCCCGCGGTGGCGCACCTGGGGGTCCTCGAAGGCCTCGGCGACGGTCTTCACGGGCGCCACGCACACGTCGAGTCCCTCGAACACGTCCATCCACTCGTCCCGTGTGCGCTGGGCGAACTCCGCGGCGATCTCCTCACGGTGGGAGGGGTCGAAGCCGTGGGCGAGGTCGCTGCGGCCCAGGGCCGACACGAGAGCGGCCCAGAACTGGGGCTCCAACGCACCGACGCTCACATACCTGCCGTCGGCGCACTCGTACACGTCGTAGCAGGGAAACCGGCCGTTCAGGACGTACTCCCCAGGCCCGGGGGCCTTGCCGGTGGCGATGTACTCCCCGGCGATCGGCGCCAGCCAGGACACGATGCCGTCTGACATGCCGATGTCCACGAAGTCGCCTTTGCCGGTCTCCCTGGCCCGCACGAGCGCGGCCAGGATCCCGACGGCCGCCATGAGACCGCCCCCGCCCACGTCGCCGATCTGCAGTCCCGGGAAGGCAGGCTTCGCCTCGGGGTCCTGGCCGCACACCGAGAGCCCTCCGGTGTAGCTCATGTAGTTCACATCGTGACCGGCGAGGTCCCGGTAGGGACCGTCGGCGCCGTAGCCGCTGATCGAGCAGTACACGAGGGCGGCGTTCGCCTGGCGGAGGTCCTCGTAGCCCACCCCGAGCTTGTCCATGACTCCGGGTCGAAACCCCTCGACGAGGACGTCCGCCGACGAGGCGAGACGCTCCAGGACTGCGACGCCCTCTGGCAACTTCAGGTTCAGGCGCATCGAGCGCTTGTTGCGGTTCAGCACCCAGTGGGCGCCGGAATAGGGGCCGATGGAGGCGCCGCCGAAGCGCATGTAGTCCCCCATCCCCGTGTCCTCGACCTTGACGACGTCGGCCCCGAGGTCGCCCAGAAGCCCCGTGCAGAACCCCCCAGGGAGGAGACGGGTGAGATCGAGAACCGTGACACCGGTGAGGGGACCTGCCATCAGGTCCTCTTCAGCTCGCGGATCCCGGGCTCGGCCAGAGCGATGTCGACGACATTGCGCATTACCCGGCGGGCGCTGGCTTCGTCCCCCGGCGGCGCCCCGAGACGCACGTAGAGAGTGTCGCCCTCGTGGCTGACCAAGGTGGGCGTGCCGAAGATCCCGTGGGCGACAACGGCGTCGTCGTGCTCCGCGGCCACCTCACGCACCTGCCGGCCGCTCTCCAGAACCGACCGGAGGGCATCGGCGTCAGCGTGGGCGGCCCCCGCAGCGCGGAGGAGCGCGTCGCGGTCGGCGAGGTCGATGCCGGCCTCGTAGCGGGACTCGAGGAGGAGGCGGTGGAAGGCGTCGGCCACCTTGTCGTCGATGCCGCGCAACTCCCGGTACGCGCAGAGCGCATCCAGACCGGGAGGATGCTCCTCGGCGTGGTCGAAGAGGCGGTACCCGGGGCGGCTCTCCTGCGCCTGCGCCTGCAGGAAGCAGCGCCACTCGATGTCGTAGCCGAGATCGGCGACGTCCACCCACTTCCGGAAGTGGTACACGTACGGGCAGTTGAAGTCGAAGTAGACCTTGAAGCTCACTCGCTCCCCCGGGGGCGACGACCGTGCGACCGGAGTATATGGGGCGGGTGCGGCGGCCTCGCCTGCTGTGGAGGGGCGAGGTACTCAAGCGCCCAGTGCCTGAGGCTACGTGCTGCTACGAGCGGGTCTGGGCTCGGGAGGCCCGGACGAGGGCTTCGAGCTTGGCGACGGCGGCGCCGGAGTCGAGGGCTTCGCCTGCCATGCGGAGGCCGGCCGCGAGGTCCCCCGCGAGCCCGGCCACGACGAGGGCCCCAGCGGCGTTCAGGACGACGACGTCGCGCAGCGGACCGGCTTCACCGGCTAGCACGCGACGGCAGAGGGCGGCGTTCTCGGCGGCGTCGCCGCCGGCGAGGTCCCGGGGCGTGGCAGCCGCGAGGCCGAGCTCCGCGGGGTCCACCACGGTTTCGGTCACGGTGCCGCCGTCGAGGACCCAGACCCGATTGGGCCCCGTCGTGGAGAGCTCGTCGAGGCCGTGGGCGCCGTGGACGACCCAGGCCCGGCGGCCACCGAGAGCCCCGAGGGCAACGGCCATCCTGGGCGCCAAGACGGGGTCGGGGACCCCGACAAGCTGGTGGTCGGCGCGCGCGGGGTTGGCGAGCGGCCCGAGGACGTTGAACACCGTGCGGATGCCGAGCGCCCGGCGCACCGGCCCCACATGGCGCATGGCCGGGTGGAAGACCGGGGCGAAGCAGAAGCCGATTCCGGCCTCCTCGATGCAGGCCGCCACGGCGTCCGGGCCGATCTCGATCGCCACGCCGAGGGCCTCGAGGAGGTCGGCCGAGCCGCACCGCGAGGACGCTGCCCGGTTCCCGTGCTTGGCCACCCGAGCCCCGCCCGCCGCCGCCACGAACGCCGCCATCGTGGACACGTTCGCCGTGCCGGAACGGTCGCCGCCGGTGCCGCACGTGTCCAGGAGCGGCGGCGCGACCGGCACCGCCAAGGAGAAATCGAGCATCGTGCGGGCGAGACCCGTGATCTCCGCGGCGGTCTCGCCCTTGGCCCGGAGGGCGACGAGGAAGCCGGCGACGACCGCCGGATCCGTCTCCCCCCGCATGATGTCGGCGAGCGCGGCCGCCGCCGTGTCGGCGTCGAGGTCGTGTCCGGCGAGAAGAGCATCGAGGATGTCCGCCCAGGCCACTGCGCCCCCCTCTAGTTCCACCAGAGGTCCCCGCTGATCAGCCCCCCGGCGACGATGCCCTTCTGGATCTGCGTGGTGCCCTCGACGATGGTGAGCTGGCGGGCATCCCGGTAATAGAGCTCCGTCATGTGGTCCTTCATGTAGCCCGCGGCTCCCAGCACCTGGAGGGCGACACCGGACGCCTTCACCGCCACTTCGGTGGCGTAGTACTTCGCCATCGAGAGGAAGGGGGCGTCCGCCTTGGTGAAACGGCCGGCGTCAGACATCGTGGCCGCCCGGTACGTGAGCAGGCGGGCGGCTTCGATCTCGGTGGCGACGTCGGCGAGCATCCACTGGATGCCCTGGAAGTCGGCCACGGCGCGCCCGAAGGCCTCCCGTGCCTTGGCGTACTCGACGGCGTACATGAGCGCTCCCTCGGCGAGCCCGATGCCACGGGCGGCCACTATGGGCCGCATGGAGTTGAGCCCGAGCATGGCCGCCCGGAAGCCCTCGCCCTCCGCGCCGATGCGGTTGGCCACCGGCACCTCGACGTCCTCGAGCACGAGTTCGCCGGTCGCCACGGCGCGCACTCCCATCTTCCGGTCCAGCGGCCCCACGCTCACACCGGGCAGGTCCCGGTCGACGACCAGGGCGACGAGCCCGCCGTGGTCGCGGAGCGACGGGTCCCCCAGCTTCGCGAAGACCGTGTAGTAGTCGGCGGCCGCGACACCGGACATCCAGCACTTGCGGCCGTTGAGGACGTACACGTCGCCGCGGCGCTCTGCCCGGGTCTGCATGCCCATGACATCCGAACCCGCCTGCGGCTCCGAGAGCCCGAAAGCCGCCCGCATCTCGCCGGTGGCCACGCCCCGGCAGTAGCGCTGCTTCTGCTCCTCGCTTCCGGCGATCATGATCGGCCCCGTGGGCAGCCTGCTGAGGAGCAGCAGGAGGGCCGAGGACTGGCAGTACCGGGCGACTTCCTCGATCGCGAGCGTGAGACCGAGTATCCCGGCACCGGATCCGCCGCAGCTCTCGGGGAAGCAAAGGCCGAACAACCCGGCGTCGGCGAAGACCCCGAAGATGTCCTCGGGGTACTCGCCGCTCTCGTCCAGCTCCCGGGCTCTGGGCCTGACCTTCTCCTGCGCTATGCGCCGGACGGTGCGAACGAGCTCCTGGAGTTCGGGGGACAGGGAAAAATCCACGCCCGGCAGGCTAGACGAGGACGCTCCGGCCGCTCTGGCCGCTCAGACGCCGGAACGGTCGCGGGCCGGCGCCGCGTCCCCTCCCGGGCGCTGCACGAAGCTCGGGGAGGTCACGCTGAACGACGGCGCCGCCGGATGATCCGACGCCGCTCGCGCGATGTGGCCCCGCCCCAGATGCCTTCCTTCTCCCGGTGGGCGATGGCGTGCTCCAGGCATTGCATCCGCACGGCGCAGGCCCCGCAGATGGCCAGTGCCGGCCCGGCTCCCTCTTCCTCGTCCTCCGGGTAGAAGGTGTCTGGGTCCACTTCGAGGCAACGTGCGTATTCCCGCCAGTGAGTCATCGCGACCCCTCCGTCACATCTGCCCGGTCCCCCCGCCGCGACCGGGCCTCCTCCGTTCTCCGCCGGAGATGATGTCGGCAGGAATTGGGCAGAACTTGAGCCTTTTCCTCCCCCCCGGTGGCAGAGACCGCTCGGGCGCGACACGGCCCCACGCCGGCGCAGCGGGTGGCACGGCGTCGGGGGGCCCCAACGGGAGCGGAGTCCTCGAAGCGGACGTTGGGGGGAGACGCCGTGACAGGCCCCGCTGCGCCGGCAGAAGCGCTCCCCTACGCGCCCAGATACGCCTCTTTCACCCGCGGGTCCGCGAGGAGTTCCCGGCCGGTGCCCTCCATGGTGATCTGGCCGGTTTCGAGCACGTAGGCGCGGTCGGCGATCTCGAGCGCCTTGTTCGCCATCTGCTCCACGAGGAGGATGGTGGATCCTTCGCGGGCGAGTTCGGTGATGATGGCGAAGATCTCGTTCACGAGAAGGGGCGCGAGGCCCAGGGAGGGCTCGTCGAGGAGGAGGAAATGCGGGCGGCTCATGAGCGCCCGGCTGATGGCGAGCATCTGCTGCTCGCCGCCGGAGAGGAGTCCGGCGGGCCGGTTGCGCCTGTCCTTGAGCACAGGGAACCTCTCGTAGATGGCTTCGAGGTCGCCTTGGATGCGGCTGCGCTGGCGCCCGTAGCGACGGTAGGCGCCGAGGAGGAGGTTGTCCTCGACGGTGGAGGCACCGAAGATGCGCCGCCCCTCGGGCACATGGGCCATCCCGAGGGCGGCGATCTTGTGGGCGGGCAACTTCTCGACCGCGGCGCCCCGGAAGAAGACCAGGCCCTTCACGCTCTTGAGAAGCTCGGAGACCCCGGAGACGGTCTTCATCGTCGTGGACTTGCCGGCCCCGTTCGCCCCGATGATGACGACGACCTCGCCCTGGTCGACGTGGAAGGAGATGCCCTTCAGGGCGGCAGCCGCCCCGTAGTAGACCCAGAGGTCGCGCACTTCGAGGAAGTGCTCCGACGGTGCCTGCATCATCGCCTTGCGTTGCGTCTCGTCGAGGGGGACCGTCCGTTCCACCATCATTCCGCCCCCAGGTAGGCCTCGATCACCCGAGGGTCGGCCTGCACTCGATCGGGCGTCCCTTCGGCGATCTTGCGTCCGTAGTCGAGCACGGTGATCATGTCGGAGATCCCCATGACGAGATCCATGTGGTGTTCGATGAGCAGCACGGTGACGCCGTGTTCGCGGATGTCCCGGATGAGGTCGGTGAGCTCATGGGTCTCCTGCGGGTTCATGCCGGCGGCGGGTTCGTCGAGGAGGAGGAGATCGGGGTCGGCGGCAAGGGCGCGGGCGATCTCCAGCCTCCGCTGGTCCGCGAACGCGAGAGTGCCCGCCGGCTCCCAGGCCTTGTCCGCCAGGCCCACGTACTCCAGGAGCCCGTAGGCCCTCCTCAGCACGTGCTTCTCCTCTTTCGTCCCCCAGGAGAAGAACAGTGATGTGACCAGGAGCGCCTTCGTGCGGGTGTGCATGCCCACCATGACGTTCTGGATCACGGTCATCTGCCGCCACACTTGGAGGTTCTGGAACGTGCGGGTCATCCCGGACTTGGCCCGGTGATGACTCCTGTCGCTCGTGACATCCTTGCCGGCGAAGACCACCCGACCCTCGTCTGCCTCGTAGAAGCCCGTGATGGTGTTGATCGTGGTCGTCTTGCCCGACCCGTTGGGGCCGATGAGGGAGTGGATGCTGCCCGGGCGCACCTCCATGTCGATGCTGTCGACGGCCCGGAGACCCCCGAAGACCTTGGACGTGCTCCGGAGCTCGAGGAGCGGCTTGTCGCCCCAGGACCGCGGGTCGTGCGCGGGGCGGGGAAGGCGGTCGGCATCGGTCGTCTCGGGGGGCCGGGGTCGGCGCAGCGCCTTGCCCTTCTTCACCGCCCGGAGGTCGAGGCGCCGCTTGAACTCGCGAATCTGGCCCACCGTACCGTTCGGGGCGCTGATCACGTTCCAGATCAGGATGGCACCGAAGACGATCCCGTAGATGCCGGTCACGGTGTCGAGCTTCGTGACCTTGAGGAAGAAGGGGAAGAGCACACCGAGACCCAGAGCGCCCACGACCGGGCCCGAAACGGTCCCGAGGCCGCCGAAGACGCACATGAAGACGAGGCTGAAGGACTGCAGGAACCCGAAGTTCGTCGAGGAGATGAACGAGTGGTTGGGGTCCTCGGCGTAGAGGGCGCCGGCGAGCGCCCCGAACGTGCCCGAGAGCGCGAAGGCGAGGACGCGGAAGCGGTAGACCGCCACTCCGCTCGCCCGGGCGGCGATGTCACTGTCGCGGATCGCCATCCAGGCCCTGCCCCAACGGGATCGGACCACGTTGATGGAGAGCAGCACCACGATGAGGAGGACGACGACACAGAAGTAGTAGAAACGGATGTGATAGGCCTCCTGGGAGGCGAAGCCCATGTCCACCTTGCCGGGGTCGGGATAGAGGCCGGGCAGGCGCTTCTGGGGAGCCACTCCTGTGGCGCCCCCGAAGAAGCTCGTGAAGATGAGCGTGAGGGGGCCGATGAGGCCCACGACGAGGAACGTCACGACGGACAGGTAGAAGCCCTTGAGGTGCACGCAGAACACGGCGACGACGGCGCCCATCGCCGCCCCCCAGCACAGGGCGATCGGGAGGGCGAGCCACGGGTCGAGCACCGGTCCGCCCAGCTTCACCATAACGTAGGCCCCCGCGGCCATGAATGCCGCGTTCCCGAGGGAGAGCATCCCCGTGTAGCCGGCCACGATGTTGAGACCCAGGGCGGCGACCCCGAACGTGATCGCCTCGATCATGCTCGTGACGAAGAACCGCCCCTGGCCGGACGCGGAGTACACGAAGTACGGGTAGGCGCCCAGAAGGGCAACGAGGCCGATCATGAGCACGCCGTACGTGAGGGTCCGGCGAGAGGGCCTGTAGGCGAGGGGGCCCGCGGGGGTGGCGAACTCCGGGGCGGCCGTCTCGACGTCGCCGAGCGTGTGCCCCGCAGCGTGCGCGGGGACCTCAGCGGGCGCCTCGGGGAGAGGCGCGGGGGGTGGGGGCGGGGGCGGCATCGGCGCCGCCGGCCTGCCCGAGGGCGGGGGCACCGGGCTCCCGCCGCCCGGTGGCGGGGCGACGGGTGGCGGCCCCCCACCCGGTGGCGGCCCCGGCGGCGTGGGGGGGCGAGTGCCCCGCGGCGGGCCGCCCGGGGTGGGTGGGCGGGGGGGGGGGGTGGGGGGCTCGGCGCCGGGCGGCCCGGGGTGTGTCATCTCCCTACACCTTCTCGATCTGGACCTTGCCGAAGATGCCCGACGGCTTCAGCGCCAGTACGGCGAGGAGGCCGGCGAAGATCACGAGGTCGGCGTAGCGGCCCCCATTGGGGATCAGCGTGGTGGTGACACCGGTGATGAACGCCACGGAGAACGCCCCGAAGATGGCCCCCCGCGTCGACCCCAGGCCGCCGAAGACCGCGGCGATGAGGGCGGCGAAGGAGAGCGTGATCGAGTTCTCGAGCTTCACGAAGAGCGTGGGGGCAATCAGGACCGCCCCGACAGCGCCGAGGAGGCCGGCGATCGCGAAGGAGAGGACGACGATGAAGCCGGTGTTTATGCCCATGAGCGAGGCCGTGGAGCGATCCTGGCTCACAGCGCTGAACGCCCGCCCGAGCATGGTCCTCGTGAGGAGCAGCTCGATGCCCACCATGAGCCCCACGGCGAAGAGGATGAGGAGGATGTCAGAGGGGGTGATGGGGACGTCGAAGACACGGATCGCCTTGCCGCTCACGAGATTGGGGATCTTCTGGGGGTCCGCGCCGATGGCGTTCTTCACCGCGTCGGGGATGAACAGCGTCCCGAGAGCAAACGTGGTGATGATCCAGCCGATGTTCGTCGCCGGGTCGAAGCGCCCCAGCGGAGCCACGGCCACGAGGTCGATGAGGACCCCGAGAAGCGCTCCCAGGATCATCACGATGACGAACGCCGCCCAGATGGGGAGGCCGAAACGCTCGGGATCGGAGAGTTGGAAGGCGGCGTACCCGGCCGCCACGACGATGCCGCCCTGGGCGAAGTTCACGATCCGCGTGGTGGCGAACACGATGTTGATGCCCAGCGCGATGAGACCGATCGTGGCGCCCTGCGTGAGCGTGATCACGACGATCTGCACGATGTCGGTCACATCACCTCCCTCGGTTCCTCCCAGCCTTCCCCGTCATCTCCGCCTCAGTGGACGGGGTTGTCCAGCGGGCACTGCGTGCCCCAGCCTTCGTCGACCACCTGCTTCATGACGTCCGGGTGCGACCGCTTGTTGGGTTCCAGTGTGGGGTTCACGAGTTGCGTGGGGCCGACGTAGCCCGGTGGGAAGACATCCTTCCATTCCCTGCCCAGCTTGTAGGTGTCGTTGGCCGGCTTGCCCCGCTCCAGCGTCACCAGGATGAGGTCGTCTGGCGTCTTGGAGAGGTGACTCTTCTTCGTGAACTCGAAGTCGATCGAGGAGAACTTCTGCTTCCCGGCCGTCTCGACCGCCTCGATCATCTTCTTGCGGTCGGTCCCCTTGGCGAGCTTCACGGCGTTGGCGATCACGTACATGGCGTCCGCCGGGGACTCCTCGCCCCCCGTGGGGAAGGTGTCGAGGTACTTCTTCATCCACTCACGGATCGCGAAGGTGGGGAGGTAGATGAGACCCCCGACGTGCCAGGCCGTGAGCGACCCCGCCTTCGCGGCCGCTCCCGCGAGCTCGGCCCACTTCTTGTCGCCCATGGCAGCCGGGGACCCCATGAGCTGCGGATTGCTCCCGGCCTTCGCCGGGCCGATCTCGGAGTAGGCCATGCCTGCGTCCGCGAGTTGCTTCACACAGTTCGCCGTGTCGCTGGCGACTCCCCACATCCACACCGACTGCGCTCCGCGCACACCGCTGATCTGGGAAGCGAACGAGGAGTTGTTGAGCGTGTAGCTGGTGATCTTCGATCCATCGAGACCGGCGTCCTTCATGGCCGTCTCGAACTTGTCCTTGGACGCGGCCGCCGTTGTGTTGTCGTAGATGAGGCCGCAGCGCGCGTAGCCCCGATTGCTCTTGCAGTACTCCCCCAGGAGCTTCATGGCCCAGGAGTCCGGAACCAGGAACTGGAACACGGGCCGGAAGGCCTCGTCGTCGGGGTAGATCAGCTTGTCGTCGTACAGGTCGGCGAAGGCCGCCGTGATCATCAACTGGTCGACTGCGATGCGGTCCTTGATCTCCCGGAGACCCGCAGGCACGGCCCAGACGACACCGACGACGTCCTGCTGGCCGGCGAGGTCCTGGTAGGCCTTCACGATCTGGCCCACGTCGGCGGCGCTGATGTCCTTCTTGACGATTTCGACCTTGCGTCCGCCGATCCCACCGGTGGCGTTCACATGCTCCTTGGACGCCTGGAGGGAGCGCTCCGCTATGGCTCCGATGAACGACCCCACGCCGGAGAAAGGTGCGATGACCCCGATCTTGAGCGTGTCCTTGCCCCCGCCGAAGCCCCCGCCGCCGTCGTCACCGCCGCCGCCGATGCCGCCACCGCCGCCCCCGCAAGCCGACAGCGCCGACGCCGACAGGAACGCTGCGGATGACGTCGTGAAACCGACCTTCAACATCCAGTCCATCAGGCGGCGCCGCGAGATCTCGCCGTCGCCCTGCCGCTCGATGAAATCCCGTTCACGGTCTTCGTTCACGCAATCCTCCCTCGGGTAACGGCGCAACTATAGGTCTGCGCCGACGACGTTGCCGGGCACCCACCCGACAAGCTGAGCTTCAGTGGATGGGGTTGTCGAGGGCGCACTGCGTTCCCCAGCCGCCCTCGATGACCTCCTTCATGACGTCAGGATGACGGCGCTTGTTCGCCTCGACGGTGGGATTCACGAGATGCGTGGGACCCACGTATCCGGCGGGGAAGACCTCCTTGAACTCCTTGCCCAGCTTGTACGTGCCGTTGGCGGGCTTCCCCCGTTCCAGCGTGACGATGATGAGGTCGTCCTTGGTCTTGGAGAGGTGGCTCTTCTTCGTGAACTCGAAGTCGATGGAGGAGAACGTCTGACGGCCGGCGCTCTCGACGGCCTCGATCATCTTCTTGCGGTCGAGGCTCCCTGCCCTCTTCACGGCGTTCGCCACGAGGTACGAGGCGTCCGCCGGCGACTCCTCGCCCCCGGTCGGGAACGTGTCGAGGTACTTCTTCGCCCACGCACGGAACTTGAAGGACGGGAGGTAGATGAGGCCCCCGACGTGCCAGGCCGTGAGAGTCCCGGCCTTGGCGGCGGCCCCCGCGAGCTCCGCCCACTTCTTCTCCCCCAACGACGCGGGGGAGCCCATGAGCTGCGGGCCCGTCCCCGCCCTCGCCGAGTTCACGTCGACATACGCCATCCCCGAGTCCGCGAGCTGCTTCACGGCGTTCGCGGTGTCCGTCGCCAGACCCCACATCCAGACCGTCTGCGATCCCTTCACGGCCCCTATCTGCGACCCGAAGTTCGAGTTGTTCAGCGTGTAGCTGGCCACCTTCGAGCCGTCGATTCCCACGTTGCGGAACGCGTTCTGGATCCGGGCCTTCGCGACGTCGAAGAGCGTGCTGTCATAGATGATCCCGCCGCGGGCGTAGCCCCTGTTGTTCTTGGAGTAGTCGGCGAGCACCTCGGTTGCCCAGGTGTCGGGGATGAGGAACTGGAAGAAGGGCCGGAACGCCTCGTTGTCGGGGTAGAGGTCGCCGTCGTCGTAGAGGCCGGCAAAGGCCCCCGACAGGAGGATCTGGTCGACGACGATGCGGTCCTTGAGCTCACGGACCCCCCCGGGGATGCCCCACACGACGCCGGCGATGTCCTGGATGCCGGCGAGGTCCTGGTAGGCCTTCGTGACCTGGTTGGGATCGGCGGCGCTGATGTCCTTCTTGATGAACTCGATCTTCCGGCCGCCGATGCCCCCGGTGGCGTTCACGTGGGCCTTCGTGGCGTCGATCGCCCGGTCCACGATCGCCCCGATGAACGAGCCGATCCCCGAGAAGGACCCGATCACGCCGATCTTGATGGTGTCCTTGCCCTCGCCGAAGCTCCCGCCTCCGCCGTCGCCCCCGCCTCCGATGCCCTTCTTGCCGCCGCAGCCGTTGAGCGCCGACGCGGCGAGGAACCCGGCGGTGGACGTCCCGAAACCGACCTTCGCCATCCACTCCATGAGGCGCCGCCGTGAGATGTCCCTGTCGGTCTGGCGCTCGATGAAGTCCCGCTCACGGTCCTCGTTCATGGATGCCTCCTCATGGCGTCGACGTGCTGCGTGGGTGGGCAAACACACGGACTTCGTGTCCGCAGGGAACGGCTACCTCACTCGAACGGGTCCTTGCCCTTCAGGTTCGGCGCCGTCCCGGGCACGGCGACAAAGAACCCACCCTGGCTCTTCACGTCCGGGAACTGCTGGCCGACGTAGGTGTCGGCGGCGTCGGGTTCGCGGTTGTACGCGACGATCGCGTAGTCCGACGGCGTCACCCCGAGGCGGTCCTTGAACGAGTACTCGGCCGCCATCCCGCGCAACGTGAGGCCGTCGAGGGCGTCCATGACGTCGCCCGGGTCGCTGCCCCCCTTCTCGGCGGCCGCTACGGCCAAGAGGCCCGCGTCACAGGAGATGAGGTCGGCAACCGAGAGATCGGCCGAGGCCTGCCCTCCCGACTTCTTGCGCACCTTGTAGAACTCCTTCACGGCGGGAGTGGGGTCCCACGGCCCCCCGGCGATGCCCGTCGAGAGGGTTCCGTTGCGTACCGGGGGCGTGAGCTGGTTGATGTCCTGGGTTCCGAGCGCGGGGACCGCCATGCGGGGGGCGACCATCATCTGGCTGCCGAGGCCGGCCACGAACCAGGACTGGATCACCCGGAACCCCTGCGTGGCGTCCGCCCACACGAACACCGTCTGGGCGGCGGCGTCACCCGTGGACTTCACCTTCGCCCGCAGGTCTGCGTCGGCGACCCCGAAAGGGACGTCGGCCACGGGGGCAAGGCCTTCGGTGGCGAGCGCCTGCAGCATGTAGTTGTGCCCCGCCTGACCGTAGGTCGTGTCCTGGTCCCACATGAGAGCGAAGCGGGTGTAGTTGCGCTCCTTCGTGGCGAACTTCACGAGCTTCTCGGCCACCTGCGGATCCTGCAGGGCTATGGAGAAGGCGTTCGGGTTGTTCGCCAGGAGGGCCGGGTTGCCGTCGTACACGACGATCACGGGCACACCCTGGGCGGCGGCAGCCTTGATCCCGGCGTCGACCTGGTCCCCCACCGATCCGTAGACGATCACCCCGGCGCCGTCGGCGATGAGGTTGTTCACGGCCTGCACGGCCCCCGCCGGGTCGCCGTTGTCGTCCTCTACGCGCACCCCGACCTTGTCTCCCACGAGGAAAGGGACCACCTGTGTGCCGTTCGCGAGGGTCTGGAAATCCTTGCCGGGGCCTGCAGATGAGATCACGAGGCCGATCACCAGATTCTGGCGCAGCTTCGTGCCCCACTTCGGGGGTGCCGGGTCCTTCGGCGGCGGGCGGCGGTCGCCCGTGTTCGAGCCCCCCACGTCGCGCGCCCCCGCCGCGCTCTTGGACTCACTGCCCCGGGAGCAGCCCGAGGCCAAGAGCGCCAGCACCGCCAGCGCTGCGAGGACGGTCCGGAGTCTGCGTCGCACGTCGCCCCCTCTCACGTCCCGCACCCTCAGACCTTCACGCCTGGGAGCTCGAAGACGAACATGACGCTCCCGTCGGCTTCTTCGCCCCCTGACTCGGCGAGGCCCATGAACGTCGTGTACTTCTTGGCGCGTTTCAGGCCCTCCTGACTGAGAGCGGTGTTGAAGTCACCCGAGATCTGCACGCCGCTCACTCCCCCGATGAGAAGTGGAGACGCCGACACGGCGGCACCGAGCTGGGTGGCGGCGGAGCTGAGGCTCTCGGCCACGTACGCGATAGAGCCCTCGATGGTGACCCCGAGGTCGCTCGGGTCCCACGTCCCGATCGCGGCCGGAGCCGTGAACTGCAGCGCCTTGCCCAGCGCCCTCACCGCTGTGGCGATGTCGTCGGGCTGGCCGCGCCTGTCGAGCCTCGTGACCCGCGGGTTCCCGTAGCCGCCGGCGATGATGGACAGGGCCTTCTCGGCGGTCTGGGGCTTCACCGTACGGCTGCCGGGGTCTGCCAGCACCTTGTCACAAGGCGTGTCGAGCACTGGGGGCACGATGGGCACGATGTAGTTGCCGGCGCCATCCTTCGGCATGCTGGACGGGCAGAGGGCGTCCTCGCGGTCGACGCTGTAGTTGATCAGGTTCACCGCCTGGGAGATCTTCGGGCCCGTCTGGGCGTTGCCGAGGTCGGTCACCTGGTAGCCCGGGTACCCTGCCACGGACGCCGTGAAGTTGAAGCCGGGGCCCCAGAGCAGGCTCTCGATCACCGTCGCCGACGCCTCGATGGCTCCCAACGGCCCGGCGAAGGCCTGGGCGCAGGTGATCTGGGTGGCGACGGTTCCGGGCGGTGCCGTGAGGATCGTGAGGTCTGTGAGCACCTGGTTCAGCGTGGGCCAACAGGAGGGCGCCGTGTCGGTCCCCTTGGGGGCGTCAGGGCTGAGACCTCCGGCGAGGACCAAGATCGCCTTGAGGCCGTCAGGGATGCCGTTCGCCGGGTAGTTCGGGCCCAGCAGGGAGGCGTAGTTCTGGGACGCCCCGCTCCAACCCCGCCGGCTCATCCTCGAGTCGGTGATGATGCCCAGGCCGCCGGCGTCGACCGTCGCCGTCACCGGGGAGTCGATGGCGTTGTTGATCCCCTGCTCGGACCCGGAGAGCAGCACGGTGCCCAGGTTGAGCTTGGCATTGGGGCCGAGGAGGCCCCCGGCGAGGGCAGAGAGGTCCAACTCCGGCAGGAAGCTCTTGGCCGTGCCGTTGAGGAGGGACCTCAGCGTGATGTCGCTCGTGGGAAGGAACGCCGGGCAGGCGGGGCTGATGTCGTCACAGAGCCCCTTCAGCAAAGGAGGCGGGCCGCCGGACACGCCGGGGTAGAGCTCCCCCTTCACCATGGCGATGGTGTTCAGCGCCGCCGTCGTGTAGTAGCCGGGGTAGGTGTCGGGGTTCGGGAACACGAACGGGTCGAAGTCCGCCACACCGTCGTTGTCGGCGTCGATCGCCCCCTTGGCGGCGAACTTGATCATCGCCGCCCAGTTGTAGAGCGAGCCGAAGTACCCCCCGGAACCGTCAGGGAGGGTGTTCTGGGTGAGGTCACCGCCGAGTTGGCCGCCCGTGGTGCGCGTGATCTCCTGGGAGCGGTAGGTGTTGTTGCGGGTGTCGAGGGACGCCGCCCAGCCTGTGGTGGTGCGCTTCGCCACCATCGGGGGCACTTCGCCGAGCTGCTTCGGTACGCCAGCGGAGCTGGCGAAGGTGCAGTTCGCCCCCGGCCCGGGAGGCGTGTTGCCGGCAGAGGAGCAGAGCGGGTTCGTGTAGTTCGACTTGCCCAGCGCCCCGGCGAGCTGGGCGAGACCGGGTGCCAGGGTTCCCTCGATCTGCGTGCGGAGCTCGACAAGGCCGTCGTAGAGCGTCTTCATGTTGGGCACGAGCTGCGTGTTCACAGCCCGGCCGCCCTCCTCGAGGGAGCGGGAGAGGACGTCGAGGCCCTCCTCGGCGATCTGCTTGAGGCCGTCGGCGGCCTTGGGCAGGCCCTCCTCGGGGGACGTGAGCTGCAGGAAGGCCCCGTAGAACTGGTTGAGGGCGTAGAGGAGCGTGTCGGTGGCGCCACCGCCGAGCTCCTGGGCGTCGGCGACAGCCTCGGCCTGCTCCATACCGATGCCCGGCGTGACGACGATGCGCCCCGAGGGGAGGTCGAAGCTCTTCGTCTGCCCCTTGACCTTCAACGTCAGGGAACCGGGCTGGGTCGGCGGGAAGAGAACGCCGCTGGCGGTGACCGTGGCGCCGTCGCCCCGGTGGCCGAGCTGGCCGTTCTCGGCCTCGAGGCCCTTCCAGTTCTCGTCGTCGAAGAACAGCGGCCCCACGGAGACGGTGAGGGGGATGAAGACGAAGCCGACGTCGGTGACTTCCTTGTCGGACACAGAGTCGGTGTAGGTGACCTCCCGCGCCTGACCGGTGATGTTGTCGACGACGAGCTCGAGCTCGAAGGTGCCCGCCTTGCCCTTGATCTTCTCGAGGTCGGTGACCTCCGTGCCGTTCAGGCTGTACGTGGTCTTGACGCGCACCGGGAGCTGCTTGTCGCCCCGCGGGGTCTTCACGACGCCACTGCCCGAGAGGAGATCGGCCTGGCCGGTGAAGTAGATGTCGGTGGGCTTGCCCGGGCCCTTGACGTCCTCGTTCCAGGTGAGCGTGCTGTCGGACACGGACGGTTTGGGTGAGTCGAACTGCGCCGAGACGTCGCTGAGGTCGGCCTTCTTCGTGACGCGCATCGTGCCCGAACCCTGGAGGCGAAGGAAGTCGTCTATGGCGACCTGCGACACGGCGCCGGACTCAGAGAGTTGGGCGACGACGACTTCGGTCTCGGCCAGGGTCGCGTCGGCAGACGCCGCTTGCACGAGAGGCATGGCGGCAGCGGGTACGAGCACCATCGCCACAGCGAGAGCCAGCCACTTCAGCCGCCGAGTTCTCTTCACGACTCCCCTCCCTTCGCCAGGCCCGACAGGCGCCCGAGCCGGGCCCGCTCCGTCAGCACACCCATGGGGCCCCCAGTACGCAGTCGGAACAGAGAAGACAATTTGACCGGGAGCATAGCCATTGCCACCCCGGAACGTGTGCATGCCATGAGGGACCCGCCTCGCGGAGCTCTTCGCCTTCCCGACCCCGTTCCTTCGGCAAGTCCACGGCGTGGATTCAGTGTCGAGTGAACGACCGGTCATTCACACGGTGGGGCCTCTACCTCCGTATGATGCGCAGATGGACCCCGGTACCGAGGCGGCGAAGCCGCACAGCCGGCGCGCCGGCGCCGAACGCACCCGCGTTGCGATCCTCGAGACCGCCCGCGGGCTCTTCGCCGAGGCGGGCTACCGGGGCACCTCCGTGGCCGACATCGCGGAGGCCGCGGGGCTCGCCCCCGGCACGATCTACGTCCACTTCAAGAACAAGGCCGACCTCCTCGCCGAGGTGATCCGCTCCACGGAGCCCAACGATCTCGTCCTCAGCCCCGAAGAGCTCAGCCGGATCTCGGTGGCGGAGATGTTCTCGGAGATCGCCGCCATCTCGATCCGCCAGGCCGAGACGAACGCTGCCTTCCTCACCTCCATGGCCCACGAGGCCCGCAAGTTCCCCGAGACCCGTGCCGACTTCTACCGCCAGGTGATGCTGCGCCCGATGCAGGCCGTCGCCGGCCTCCTCGCCCATGTCCCGGGCTGCGCGGAGCTCGACGAGAGCGACCGCCGCGCCCTCGCCCACGTCTTCTTGAGCGCCGCCGTCTTCACAGTCGTGGAGCAGGAGATCCTGGGGGGCGCCGAATGCGATCCCATCGACATCGAGCGGGTACCCGCGTTGCTGGGCCTGCTCCTCGAAGGGGGAGTCGGAGGCATCTCCGGCGAAAACCGCACCAAGCGCAAGCGCTGACGAGCTCCCGGGGGCAGAGATCCCACACGCGACCCAACCCGCGAGGCCGCAACCACCGAAACGTGATGCCGGTCCCGGCATCCGGGGAGGACAGCATTCCCTTGGGCTCGACAGCCCCAGTTCCGCGCAGCGGGCACGATGATCCCCGGAGAAGGAGACGGAGCCCCATGACAGCTCGGCATCGGACGTCCTCCCTGGTGCTGCTCACCGCCTTGGCCCTCACGCTGGTGAGCTGCACGAGCCCCCAGGGCGACGACACCTCGACGGGGGGCTTCGGGACGGGCGGCTCGACAGGAGGCAACCTCAAGATCGGGGTCGTGGGAGCCTTCAGCGGCCCCGTCTCCTACGTGGGCAACGCCGTCCTCAACGGGGTGAACTACGCGAAGGACCTGCTGAACGAGAAGGGCGGCGTCCTCGGGCGCAAGGTCGAGGTCGTGAAGTGCGACGGCCAGTTCTCGCCGTCCACGGAGGTGAACTGCCTCACGAAGCTCTCCAGCGTCGACGACGTCGACCTCATCGTCACCGACGACAGCCAGGGGGTGAACACCCTCGGGCCGGCGAAGACGGCGGCCCTCAAGGTCCCCGTCCTGTTCCCTGTTGCCGCCCCGGCACGCATCGACGTGAAGGAGACCCCGAACTTGTTCTCCCTCGGCGCCACGGGCACCGACCCTGCCGCACCCGAGGGCGACATCGCTGTGCTCTCGAAGTTCCTCGTCCAGGACAAGGGCTACAGGCGTTTCGCCGTCATCCAGATGGACGTGGGTCCCTTCGCCACCGCGACGAAGGTCTTCCAACAGCTCATCGGCCAGTACGGCGGCCAGGTCGTCACCGTGCAGAAGTTCCAGATCGGCGACGTCGACATGTCGAGCCAAGTGCGGGCCGCCCAGAACGCCAACGCCCAGGTCGTGGTCTGCCTGGGCCTCGGTGCCGACTGCGCCCGCGTCGCACAGGCCATGGCGCGCTCGGGCTACAAGGCGCAACTCGCGGGCACGGCCACGTTCTACATGCGGGCGTTCAGGGAGCTCGCCAAGGGCGCCACCAACGACGCCGTCTTCACGGTTCCCCGCTCCGAGAACGTCGATCCCGCCTTCCTGCAGTGGCTCTTCGAGTACTTCCGCCGCTACGGCGTGAAGACGTTCCTCATCAACGGCTCCAAGTCCCCCGACTACCCGGGCCTCGAGCTCCCCGCCTACTGCGCTGTGGACATCTACGCCAAGGCCGCCCGCGTAGCGAGGTCGACGGAGGCCGCCAAGGTCATCAAGGCCCTGGAGCGCTCCCGGGGCTACCGCTGCGTCGCCACGCAACGCACGTGGTCACCCGCCGACCACGCCGCCACGGTCGATCCTCCCGCCGAGCCGTGGGTCACCCGGTTCAAGAACGGCCACCTCATGTGGGACTGGGATCCGAGAGGCGTGCCCGCCCTCGAGGACGCCCGCTACGCCGTGGAGGAGGATGCGCTCACTGCCGGCTACAAAACGGATGCCGACGCGGTCATCGGCATCGCCGGGGCATACCTCTCCGAGATCGAGAAACGCCAGGCCGAGATCGTCCCCCGCATCGGCCAGGAGGAGTACGACAAGCAGGTCACCCAACTGAAGCAGGCGATCGCGGCGGCGAAGTCCCTGAAGAAGTCCGGCAAGGCCCGCAAGCTCCCCGAGATCGACTGACAGGGGGCCATGCCCAAACCCCGCACGGTCCCGTCGTGTCGTCCGACAGAACCGTGTTCTCCTACCCTGTGCGAACCGTGACCGACGCCATCCAGATCCTCGTACAGGGACTCACGCAGGGGGTGGTCTACGCCCTCCTCGCCATGGGTCTCGCCCTCGTGTACCGCACCACGAAAGTGATCAACTTCGCCCACGGCGAGCTCATGATCTTCGCCGTCTACGTGATGTACGTCCTGAACCAGAACCCGCTCCGGCCCGTCCCCTACCCGCTCGCCGCCCTCGCCGGCATCGGCGTCGCCGTCGGACTCGGGACGCTCGTCTACCTCGTGGCCATCAAGCGCGTGACCCGCTTCACGGGCTCCATCGGCTGGGTGCTGGGCACCATCGCCGCCGCGGCCGTCATCCAGGAGGGCCTCGTCGCGATCATCGGCAACTCCGAACCCCAGGCGATCCCGGGACCTTTCGCGCATCTCGGCGTGGTCCGCCTCGGCGGTGTCGTCATCGCCCAGGAGTACCTCGTCACGGCGGCGATCGGTCTCCTGATCGTGATCGCGTTCGACTTCCTGGAGAGTCGCACCCGCCTGGGGCGGGCGATGCAGGCAGTGGCCGAGAACCCCGACGCCGCCGCGCTCGTCGGCATCAGCCGCACACGCATCACCTACACGGCGTTCGCTCTCGCCGCCGCCACCGCCGCCGTTGCCGGCCTGCTCGTGACACCCATCACCTTCGCGCAGCCCTCCAAGGGCGCCGAATTCACGGTGCTGGCGCTCACCGCGGCTCTCCTCGGGGGCATCGACCGGGTCCGGGCCGCCGCCCTCGGGGGCCTCCTGCTCGGCCTCTTCGAGATCGTGCTCGGACGGATCCTGAACGACGCCGGCTCCTCACTGCTCTCCCTGCGCAACGTCTTCGTCTTCTCGCTCCTCATCCTCGTCCTCGTCATCCGCCCCAGAGGCGTGTTCGGCGCCCGTGTTGCGGAGCGCGTGTGAGCAGACGCTTCCTCGTGTACCGCCGCTGGCCCCTCGGCGTCGTCCTGCTGGGAGCGCTGCTCGGCGTCGCCCTCCTCACGCAGAACCCGTACTACATGCGCCTCTTCATCTGGTACGGGGCGATCTACGCCCTGATCGTGGCCGGCCTCAACGTCCTCACCGGAGCCACAGGGCAGGTGTCCCTCGGCCACGTGGCGCTGTTCGCGATCGGCGCCTACGTGTCGGGCTGGCTGGGAGTGGCGAAGCTCCCCTGGGCGATCTGCGCCCTCGCCGCCGTCGCCTGCGCAGCCGCCGGCGGCCTCCTCATAGGGGCCCCTGCCCTGCGCCTCAAGGGTGCCTACCTGGCGCTGGCGACCCTGGCGTTCGCCCTCGTCGTCCTGCAACTGCTCGAGGCGCTCCCCAAGGCCCTCGACATCCCCGGGGGGGACGCCGCCGTCCTGGGCGTTCCCCGGCCGGCGTTCGGCTCCCTCGTGCCCCGCACCGAGGCTCAGTACTACGTGTTCGCAGTCCTCGTGGCCGCCCCGTTCGTGTGGGTGTCCCGCAACGTCTTCTGGTCCGCCACCGGCCGCCAGCTCCAGGCGGTACGTGACGACGAGTACGCCGCCCGCGCCCTGGGGATCTCCGTCTACCCGGCGAAGCTCTCCGCCTTCGTGTTCTCCGCCGCCTGCGCCGGTCTCGCCGGCGCCCTGTTCGCCTCCATGAACGGCAACGTCTTCCGCAACGACTTCACGCAGGTCGACTCGTTGCGCTACGTCGTGGCCCTCCTCATCGGCGGCCTCGCCGCCCCCGTGGCCGGGCCGGTCTGGGGGGCCCTCGCCACCGTCGGCCTCACGTACGTGGGCCAGACGTACTTCCAGGACAAGCAGGCGCTCCTCACGGCCGTCGTCTTCCTGGGCGTTCTCGCCCTGTTCCCCCGGGGCATCGGAGGCCTCCTGCGGCGCACCCCGCTCGCCCGCTGGCTGCCGGGCCCCGGCCCCACGCTGGTCGCCGCCGGGGTCCTGCGCCGTGGCGGCACGCTCGCCGACGTCGAGCGTCTCGCCCACTCCGACGCCGGAGCCGACGCCGCTGCCGTGGCCGCGCTCGCCGGCCCCCCGCCACCGTCGCCGCCGTCGGGCGCCGCGCTGCCGGCGGGCCCCCTGTTCGGGGTGCCGCCCCGCAAGCCGGACGACACCGGGCGCCCCGTCCCCGCCTGGGGACCCGTCGCCCTCGACGACCGCCCCGCCCTCCTGGACGTCACCCAGGTCTCGAAGCGCTTCGGGGGCGTGCAGGCCGTCGACGGCGTTTCTTTCACGGTGCGAGCGGGGTCGATCCACGTCCTCATGGGCCCCAACGGCTCCGGCAAGTCCACGGTTCTGGACCTCGTCACGGGTCTCACCCGAACGGACTCCGGGCGCGTCAACCTCGCCTCCCGCGACATCACCGGACTGGCGGCGCACCGCCGCGCCCGGGCAGGCATCGCCCGCACGTTCCAGGAGATCCGCCTGTTCGGGTCTCTCACCGCCCTGGAGAACTGCATGGTCGGGGTGCCCACACGCCACCGCGTCCTCACCCAGGTCCTCCGGGTCCCGGGCGCCCGCGACGAGGACGCCCGGCACGCCGCGGAGGCGCTCGACATCCTGGAGGCCTGGGGCCTGGGCGAGTTCGCCGGACGCCCGGCGAGCGCCCTCTCCTACGGCCAACGCAAGATGCTGGAGCTCGCCCGGGCGGCGTCACGGCACCCGCAGATCCTCCTCGTGGACGAACCCTCCGCCGGACTCAACCCCCGCTGGGTCGCCGCCATGGTCGACGCCCTCTCCGGCCTCAGGGACGCGGGCCTCACACTGCTTGTCGTGGAACACCACCAGGACGTCATCGCCGACCTCGCCGACACGGTCACGGTTCTCGACCAGGGGCGGGTCATCGCCGAAGGCCCCCCGGCGTACGTGCAGCGGCTCCCGACCGTCCTCGACGTGTACCTGGGCACCCCCATCGGGGTGGCGCCGTGACAGGCCCCGGGGCGATGGCGGGCGTCGCACCCGCCGTGACGGCGCCGGGCGCCCACCGACTGACGCTCGAGTTCCACGACGTCGGCGTCCACTACGGCCCCGTTGTCGCAGTGGACGGATTCAACGCCTGGGTGGGTGCCGGGGAGATCGTCGCTCTCCTGGGCTCCAACGGCTCGGGCAAGTCCACGGTCCTGAGGGCGGCCTCGGGCCTCGTCCCCACCGCCGAGGGCCGCATCGCCTTCGCCGGGAAGTGGATCCACGGGATGCGCTCCCCTGAGATCGTCCGGCGTGGCCTCGTGCAGATCCCTCAGGGTCGCATGGTGTTCTCGGACCAGACCGTCGAAGCCAATCTGCTCTTGGGCGCCCACACCCGGGGCCGCCTCACGAATGTCGTCCGCGACGACGTCGCCGCCATCTTCGAGGCCTTCCCGAAGCTCGCGGACAGGCGCCGCAACCTGGCGGGAACCCTGTCGGGCGGGGAGCAGCAGATGCTCGCCGTCGCCCGGGGTCTGATGTCGCGCCCGCGCATGCTCATGCTGGACGAGCCGTCGCTCGGGCTCGCCCCGATCATCCAGCGCCAGATCTTCGACACGATCCGCCAGCTCGCCGACACCGGCCTCGGGGTCCTCGTCGTCGAGCAGATGGCCCACCTCGCCCTCGAGGTCGCCGACCGCGGCTACGTCCTCGACCGCGGCCGCCTCGTGGCATGGGGCACCCCCGACGAGCTCAGGGCGTCCGGAAAGCTGGTGGAGGCCTACCTCGGCAAGTCGAGGGGGGACTCCGTCCCCCCTCGATCTCCTCCCCCCTGAAGCCTGCCGCACGGAGTTGCGTCCCCCAAGGCAGTGCCGCCCCCGGTGGGAGTGGCGGGTCACCATCGCGGCCGGGCGGAGCCCGGCCTCTGACTGACTGACTACCGGCGCTCGCCGCCGCCTGTCGTCACGGGCGCGGATTCCTCGCCAGGCATCTCCTCGGACCCCATGGCGGACGCTTCCCTCTCGTCTTCCGGGGCTTCCCGCTTCTGCTCGACGGCGTCGGGCTCGACGCGACCGGCGTGCTCGGCGGCAGCCTGCTCGAGGCGCTGCGTCTCGAGGTCGTTGCCGCACATGGGGCAGACCGCCCAGCGCTCGTCTTGGATGCGCGCCCCGCACGCCCAGCACGAGTCGTCGGGGAACTCGGTCCAGAGCTGCCAGGCGACGAAGTCCCGCCCGAGCAGGGCGAGGGCCAGGATCGGCCCGAACGCCGTGAGGCCGTACACGCGAAGGCCACCCGGGACCCACTTCACGAGCCAGGCGGCGGCGTCGGACGCCTCCCGGATGAACAGGAACGTGAAGTACGGCAGCAGGAACACCAGCACGTACAGGAGGGTGCGCTTGATGCTGCGCGTGACATAGAAGGCGAACGCCACGAACGCCGTCGAGAAGACCCACGGGACGACGAAGCGCGCCACGCGTACCCCGTTGTTCGTGGGGCCCGGCGCCAGCCACAGGTAGCCCCGCACGACGACGAATGACACGGTGGAGGTGAGGCCGGCCATGAACAGGACGTAGACGAGGATCCAGAACAGCCCGGCGGTGCGCCGGCCCCGGTCCCGGTGGGTGACCGGGCGCAGCCACGGCCTGCGGCGGTCGAAGAAACGCCGGACGTCCTGTGCGTCACCGGTCTCGCCGTCGTCGGCGCCGGACGTGGCGCTCCCTGTCACCTTCGACTCCGGGGTGCTCGGACGTTGCCCGGCGGATGCGGCGATCGCCCGCAGCGGAGCGTCGAGCTCGTCGTCCGCTGTGTCCTCGTCCTCCTCGGCCCCGGATACCGGGGCCGCCTCGGTCTCGGCGGCCCGCACGGCCTCCACGAAGGCGTCGGGGGCGGGCACGCCCAGCGGGAACCCCATGGGCGACACGTCGTCCGCCTCGACGGCAACGGCCTCCGAGGCGAGCGCGACCACGGATTCCGGGGCGGGCTCCTCCCCGTCATCGGACGCCGCGTCAGGGACGTCCACGGCCTCCGGGGCCGTGTCGGCCTCACCGGTTGGCTGTTCCGCACCGGCGGTGGCGCCGGCGTCGTCGGTGGCGTCGTCTTCGACTGGGTCGCTGGTGTCCATCGGCCGAGGCTACCTCCGGCGCCCGGGGGGACCCGGGAGTGCGCTGTTCGGGCCGATCGCGAGATCGGCCGACCCACCGACGGGGTCGTTCCCTCGCGAACGGCCCCCGTACTAGGCGGCCAATTCGGCGTGCTCCTAGGATGCGGGACGCTCCCGACGCCCGTGAGGAGGCCCATGCCCGGCTTCGCCGCCGCCGACCGCCAGATGACCCTCGACCGCCTTGCCCGGCGCACCTACGACGTCGTGGTCGTGGGGGGCGGCATCACCGGCTGCGGCGCCGCCCTCGACGCGGCGGCGCGCGGCCTTTCCGTGGCCCTGCTGGAGAAGGACGACCTCGCCTCCGGGACCTCCTCGCGTTCCTCCAAGCTCGTCCACGGCGGCCTCCGCTACCTACAGTCACGCGACTTCCGCCTCGTCTACGAGGCCCTCGCCGAGCGTCAGCGGCTGCTCCACATCGCCCCCCATCTCGTCCGCCAGCTCGACTTCCTCATCCCCCACTACGGATCGAGGACCTTCAAGAGGGCGATCAGCACCGGCCTCTGGCTCTACGACCTCACGGGCGGCTTTCGCATCGGGAAGATCCACAAGCCGGTCGGGGCGGAGGAGGCCTTCGCCCAGATGCCCACGCTCACGACGGCGAAGCTCCAGGGCGGCTGGTACTACCCGGACGCCCAGGCCGACGACGCCCGCCTCACGATGGCGATCGCCCGCACGGCGGCGCTGCGTTTCGGGGCCGACGTCGCCACCTACGCGCAGGTCGAGGGGGTGGAGAAGGACCCATCCGGACGCGTGCGGGCCGTCGCCGTGCACGACCGGATCGGCGGAGGACGCTTCGAGGTGGACGCCCGGGTGGTCGTGAGCGCGGCCGGCGTCTGGACCGACGACGTGCGCCGCCTCGACGAGGGGACCGACCCGCACTCGATCCGTCCCGCCAAAGGCATCCACCTCGTCGTCCCCCACGCCCTGCTCCAGAACCGCCGGGCGATGGTGCTGCCGGTGCCGAACGACAAGCGGTCCTTCTTCGTCATCCCGTGGGGCGACGTGTGTTGGGTCGGCACCACGGACACCGACTACGACGGCCCCCTCGACGACCCGCAGGCGACGCCCCAGGACGTCGACTACCTCCTCGACGCCCTGAACCACTACCTCACGTCCCCTGTGGGCCACGACGACGTCATCTCCACATGGGCCGGTCTCCGCCCCCTGATCTCCGGCGCCGGCTCCGAGAAGACCGCCGACCTCTCCCGCCGCCACGCCCTCATCCCCGGATCCCCCGGCTTCGTCACGATCTCCGGGGGCAAGCTCACGACCTACCGGCTCATGGCCGCCGACACGATCGACTGGGCCGTCGAGCACGGGGGTCTCGCCGCCGGCGCCAGCCCCACGGCCCGTCTGCCGCTCGACGGCGCCACCGACTTCGCCGCCCTCTCACCGGCCCCCGCCGAAGTCCTCGGCCTCGACGCCGCCACGGCCGAGATGCTCCTCCGCCGCCACGGCGGGCACGCCCCGGAGGTCGTCGCGCTCACCCGTGACGACCCCGCCCTGCGAGACAGGCTCGTGCCCGAGTTGCCGTATCTCCGGGCCGAGGTCCTCTGGGCAGTGCGCGAGGAGAACGCCCAGACGCTCGCTGACGTCCTGGAGCGGCGTATCCGCCTGTCCATCGAGCACCGCAGCCGGGGCCTCGCCTGCCTCGACGACGTCGCCGCGATCGTGGCCGGCGAACTGGGATGGACGCCGGAGCGCGTCGAGGGAGAGAAGGACGCCTATCGCCGCCGGGTCGCCGCCACCCTGGCCGCCGAAGCCGTCACCACGCAAGGGACGAAGAGGGAGACGACAGGAACGGGCGGCGGCGTCCCCGCGTCCCCCGACGCCCGCTCCGAGACCGCCGCCACGCTCGACCCCTCCCCCGGGGCGGCCACGGCCCTCACCACACCCGCGGGCCGCCCCGTGCGCCTCAGCCTCCCCCGTCACGCACTCCCCGCCGGGGCACTCGAAGCCCTCTCCGGCATCGTCGGGGGGGAACACGTCACGACCGCCGACCACGCCCTCGTGGAGGCCGGAAGGGACTGGTGGCCCCTCACGCTGGTGTGGGTGCACGACGGCGGCCAGCCCGCCCTCCCCGACGTCGTCGTCCGCCCCGGCTCCACGGAGGAAGTCTCCGCCGTCCTCGGGTACGCGTCCGCGAACGGCGTCCCGGTGACGCCCTTCGCCGGCCGTTCCGGTGTCTGCGGCGGTTCGCTGCCCCTCGCGGGTGGCATCAGCCTCGACCTCGCCCGCCTCGACCGCGTCCTCGAAGTGGACACCGACTCGCTGCGGGTCCACTCGCAGGCCGGCGTGTACGGGCCCGCCGTGGAGGCCGCCGCCAACGCGTCAGGTCTCACGATCGGCCACTTCCCCCAGTCCTTCGACATATCCACCGTAGGGGGTTGGCTGGCCTGCCGGGGTGCCGGCCAGTACTCGAACCGCTACGGCAAGATCGAGCAGATCGTCCTCGGCGTCGAGGTGGTCCTCGCCGACGGCCGGGTGCTGCGCACGAACCCGCAGGCGGCGTCGGCCACCGGCCCCGACCTCGCCCGGCTCTTCGTGGGCGCCGAGGGCACTCTCGGGGTGATCACCGCCGCCTGGCTGGCGGCGTGGCCGGCGCCGGAGACCGACGCCCGGCGGGCCTGGAGCTTCGGGTCGTTCGCGGACGGCCTCGAGGCCATCAAGGCGGTGTTCGTCCGCGGGGCCCGGCCGGCGTGCCTGCGCCTCTACGACGGCTACGAAACCGCCCGCCACTTCGGGCTCCCCGACGACCGCCACGCTCTGGTGTTCCTCGCCGAGGGCGACCCCGCGCAGGTGCGCTGGGAGGTCGAAGTGGTCGAGGAGGTCGTGCGTGACCTCGGCACCGCCGCCGCCGAGGACGCCGCCCACGTCGACCACTGGTTGGAGACCCGCAACGACGTGTCGGTCCTCGACAAGGTGATCGCCCAGGGCATCGTCGTCGACACCTGCGAGATCGCCGCCCCCTGGGGGGCGCTGGCCGGGATCTACGACCGTGTCCGCGCCGCCGTCGGAGACGTCCCCGGCAGCCTCATGTGCACGGCGCACTGCTCGCACTCCTACCTGAGCGGCGCCTGCGTCTACTTCACCTTCGCCGGGGTGCCCGGCGACGACGCCGAGGCCAAGGACGCCTACTACGTCTCGTGCTGGGACCGCATCATGGACACGGTCCGTGAGGGGGGCGGCACCATCAGCCACCACCACGGCATCGGTGTCATCCGCGCCCGCCACCTCCCCGCCGAGCTGGGCGAGACCGCCATGGCGGTGCTCCGCTCCCTGAAGGCCACGCTCGACCCCAACGGCGTCCTGAACCCCGGCAAGCTCGGCCTCGGTCCCGAGGCCTGGCCGGCCTGACCTCTGGCGGGGGTGGGTGCGAAGCCGTCTCCCGCCGCCGGCCGGGTTCGGTCGGGCACCGAACGGCGTTCGCGTGCAGAACGTAACGTCTGCGTTACAGACGGCACGCGATCGGCGCCGTACCACAGCGTCCGCATGCACCCTCGCCCACCCCGCCACGGCGACCCACAAGGGCTTCATCGGCCCGGCGGGCGACCCCGCCGTGGTCACCTCCGCCAACTAGCCTGCACCGCCATGCCTGCTGTCCTCGTCATCGATCTCGGGACCACGGGCGTGCGCGCCCTGGCACTCGGCGACGACGGCCGCATCCTCGCCTCGGAGTACGCCGAGTCGCTCCCCCGCGTTCCAGGACCGGCGCTGGTCGAGCACGACCCCGTCGAGATCGCGGACCTCTCCCTCCGCTTGGCCGAGGCGGTGATCGCCGCCTGCGGATTCCGCCCGGGGCACCTCGCCGGCATCGGCATCGCCGTGCAGCGGGCCACGACCGTGCTCTGGGACGCCACCACCGGCGACCCCGTGGGGCCGGCGATCAGCTGGCAGGACCTCCGCACGCTCGGCGACTGCCTCGGCCTCGCCGCCCAGGGGTTCCGCATGCCGCCCAACGCGTCCGGCACCAAGGCGGCGTGGCTCTTCCGGAACGCCTTGGCGGCGGGTCACGACCCGGACGTCTTGCGCTTCGGCACACTCGACACGTGGCTGGCCTGGCGCCTCAGCGGCGGCGAGGCCCATGTCACCGACCGCACGAACGCCTGCACGACCGCCATGCTCACCGGCGACTACACCACCTGGGACCCGGCCGTCCTCGACGCGCTCGGCCTCCCCGAAACCCTCCTCCCTGACCTCGTGGCCACGTCCGGGGTCTGCGGCACCGCTCGGCTCGGCGGCGGCGAGACCCCGCTGGCAGCCCTGGTCGGGGACCAGCAGGCCTCCCTCGTGGGCCAGGGAGGCATCCGCCCCGGCGTCACCAAGACCACGTGCGGCACCGCCTGCATGACCGACGTCACCGTGGGTCCCTCCCTGGCGGCGAACTCCGACGGCCTCTTCGCCAGCTATCCCGTCGTCGCCCACGAGACCGCCGCAGGTCTCGCCTACGGCCTCGAGGCCACGGTGATCACCGGAGGGGAAGCCGTCCGCCTCCTCACCGACCTCGGCGTCGCCGGGTCACCCTCAGAGGTGTCGTCCCTGGCGTCCTCGGTCGCGGACGCCGGCGGCTGCTTCTTCGTCCCGGCCCTCCTCGGTCTGGGCACGCCACGGTGGGACTACGGCGCCCGCGGCACGTTCGTGGGCATGAGCCTCGGAACGGGCCGCGCCGAACTCGCCCGGGCCGTTCTCGAAGGCGTCGCCGCCCGCGTCGCCGAGTGCGTCCGCCGCATCGAGGACGACACGGGCCGGCGCACCACGGAGCTCCGGGTCGACGGGGGGGCCGCGGCGGCCGACGTCCTCTGCCAGAGCCTCGCCGACATCCTCGGCATCGCGGTGGCGCGCTCGGCGGAGCGCGAAGCCACCGCCCTCGGGGCGGGCCTGCTCGCCGGTCTCGCCACGGGCGTGTTCAACACGACCGACCTGGAGGCCATCCCCGCGTTCGCCGCCACTTTCGAGCCCCGCTGGGCCGACGGGCGCCGGAGCGAGTTCCTGGCCACCTGGGATCGCGCCGTGTCGGCGGCCGCAGGCTGGATCCCCGAGTTGTCGGGCCTGAGGTTCTGACGTGCCGGCGCCGGGGTCGCGCACCCCTGTGGACGTGACCGGGGCCTGGGGATCCCGGTGACGCTCCCCCGGTGCGCGGCCGCCGGTTGCGAGGGGATCGTCCTCGGACCGTACCCTGGCCCATGAGCACCGAGACGCCGGAGTTCCTGGAGTTCTTCTTCGACCCGATGTGCCCCTGGGCGTACCAGACGTCGAAGTGGATCCGCGAAGTGCGCCGCCTCACCGGTCTCGGCGTCGCGTGGCGCTTCTTCAGCCTGGAGGAGGTCAACGTCGCCGAGGGCAAGAGGCACCCCTGGGAACGCGACTGGGCGTACGGGTGGAGCGCCATGCGCGTGGGGGCCTGGCTCCGGCGCCGCGACATGGGCCTGCTCGACATCTGGTACGCCACGATCGGGCGGGCGCTCCACGAGGACGGCGTCCGCTACTACGAGCGCGAAGTGGCGGAGTCGCTCGTAGGAGCAGCGGGCCTGCCGCCGGACACGATCGAGGAGGCGCTCGCCGACGCCACGACCCACGACGACGTGAAGGCCGACCACGACCAGGCTGTCGGCGTCCACGCCGCGTTCGGCGTCCCGACCCTCGCCTTCCCCGGCGGCCAGGCCCTCTACGGCCCGGTCGTCACCCCGGCACCGGAGGGGGAGGCCGCCCTGCGCCTCTGGGACCTCGTCTGCGCCTGGCGCGAGTTCCCGCACCTCTACGAGATGAAGCGACCGAAGACCCCTGTGGACCTCGCCCACGTCGCCACGTCGTTCACGCCCTACCTCCGGGGCCGGGACTGGCCCACGGTCGAGAAGCCCGCCCCCTGACCAGGGCGACGTGGAGGCGTCAGGGACCACGCTCCTGTCGACCGTCCTCGCGTTCGGAGACCGGGAACACGGCCCTTCCCGCGGCCTCTGCGCTCTCCCAGTCCCGGTCCAGTCCGGGGGCGGTGATCGACGGCGGCGCGCCCCGCCAGGCACCCGCCCACTCCAGCACGGCGGTGCCGTCCTCCCACGTGAGGCGGACGTCGAGGGGCCCGTGGGCGGTGGGGACGCCGTCCAGTCGGAGGTCGCCGCCCCGCCAGGACCCGGGCACGAGCGAGCAGAGGGCGAGGCCGCCGGGCACCTCGCGCACACACATGTTCCTCAGGAAGCTCACCATCTCGGCGGCGGCCCAGAGGTGGTGGCCGTCACCCATGCAGCCCCCGCGGAGACGGGGGTGGATCGCCTCTGGCCACGTCCACGTGGGGGACGCGGCGTCGAGCAGCCAGTCGGCGAAGCCCCAGGCGCCGGGATCTCCGGCCGCCATGAGGGCACCGGCGAGGTGGAGAGCGAGGTAGGTGCCGAAGCCCGTGTGGCTGATCGCGTGGAAGTAGCGGGGGCCGTCGCAGAAGCGCGAGACGATCGCGTCCCGGGTCGCGACCACGCGAGGGTCGTCCCCGGCGAGGAGACCGAGCGGGTAGCACGCGGCCAGGGACCCGATCATCCCGGCGTCGAGGCCGCGCCGGGGCCCAGCGGCCATGGCGGGACCGCCGAGCCTGCCCGCGAGGAGGGAGAGGGAGCGGTCCAACGCCGCCGCCAGCCGCCGGGCCGCCTCGGCGGCCTCTTGCGCGACGTCCGGAACGCCCGCCGCAGAACAGAGCTCGACGGCGTCGCGCAGACCCCGCAGGGACACGAAGGCGTCCCAGTAGTAGACGTCGAAGGGGCCGAGGTGCTCGGCTGAGATCCCGGCGGGCAGGAGACCGGCGACGTCGGCGGGGGCCCCTTCGGTCGTGCGGATCTTGCGCACGATCCACCGCACCCCACGTGCCACCGCCGGCATCACCTCGCTCAAGAGGCTCTCGTCCCCGGTGAGACGCCAATGGTCCGCCACCGCCGTGAGCGCGGCCCCGTTGGAGTCCCATTCCTTGGGCTGGCTGCGGAAGAACCCGTCGCGATCCTGGCGGGCGGGGTAGGAGCGCAACACCCTGGCAACGTCCTGGGCGAGGCCCAGGTGGCCCATGGCCCGCAGGATGTGGGTGGCGTCCCGGAACCAGAAGCGGTGGTAGGTGTACGGGCCCGGTGTCACGGTGTCCCCGTCGCACATGAGCAGCAGGTAGGCCGCCTGCGCCGACACCGCCGCCGTCGCCCGCTCCTCCGGGAAGCGGAAGCGGACCCCCCTTCCCGCCTGGGCCTCCCATCCCCGCACGGCCGCCTCGGGGTCGACGGCCGGAAGGGCGGGAGTCCGGGGCCGCGGGCGCCTCACCCCCCGCCTCCGGCGGCGCGGCCGACCGAGGGGCAGGGCCACGGTCAGGGGCGAACGTCGCTCCAGCACGAACACGAGGACGCCCGTGGCAAGACCGGCGGGATCGGTCACGGCCCGCTCCCCGCCCGCAACGTCGGGGCCGGCGCGTCTTTCGATGCCCGCCACGACGTCGCCGCCCCGCAGGGTCGAGAGGCGTACCTCGGTGGGGCGGGCCCCGAAGATGTGCAGGAACGGGGACCCGTCCACGGTGACGCACCCACCGTCGACGGCGATCTCCCCCACGACAGCGAGACCCTCCGGGTTCGCCGGACGGACGGCGAGCCCGAGCGCAACGGGCGCGTCCGTGGCGTTCTCGAAGCGCACGGCGACGACGTCCGGGGTGCCCGCCACTCCGTACGCCGTGGACGTGACGACCCCTCCCCCGCCGACGGGCATCGCCGTGCGCACGACGGGAGCGATCCCGGCGAGGCCCTGGACGACCCCGGCGCTGCGGCTGGGGTACTGCCACCCGGCAGGACCCCGCACCCACCAGTCCAACGAGGGGCCGTCGAACCACGGTGTCACGAGGCCGTGCGGATCGACGACGGCCTCGTGCGGGCAGCCCAGTGTGCCCACGGCCGTCCAGTTGCGGTGCGTGACGTTCGTCAGGACGGGAAGGTGACCCCGCGGGACGAACGCCGGCCCGGCGGGATCGAGTTGCGCCTCGATCCAGAAGGGCCAGACCCAGTCGGAGGCGACCTGGGCCGCCGCCCGGGTGCGCAACGCCCGGAAGGCCTGGCGGGCGCCCACGACCACGAGCTCCGTGGGAACGTCCAGGTCGACCGTCTCGCCCAGGCGCTGCAGGGACGTGAGATGCGCCACGACGTCGGGCGTGACCCGCAGGCGGTCGAAGACCCGGCCCAGCAGCCAACTCCGCAGCGACATCGGCGCAGTGTAGGGATCGCAGAGCGCTGGCCGGGGCGGGACCGGGCGCCGCCTCGTCGCGTTCCCGTGGGGCGGAACCGGCGTGCACAGCATCGCCCGGCAGGAAGGGATGTCGAGGGGGACGCCGGCTCCCTTGGCGGGTCAGTAGACCTCGGGCTTGGCGGCGCGGCCCATGAGGGAACCCACGACCTCCTCGGGGGCCTTGCCCTCGTAGAGGACGGCGGCGACCTGCTCCGCGATGGGCATCTCGACCTCGACCCGCGCGGCGAGATCGCATATCGCCCGGGTCGACTTCACGCCCTCCGCGACCATGTTCATCGAGGCGACGACCTCGTCGAGCTTGCGGCCCCGGCCGAGCTCCTCACCCACGTGGCGGTTGCGGCTGTGCAGGCTCGTGCAGGTGGCGATGAGGTCGCCCATCCCGGCGAGGCCGGCGAATGTGAGGGGCCGGCCCCCGAGGCGCATGCCGAGGCGCGTGAGCTCGGCGAGACCCCGTGTGATGAGCGCCGCCTTGGCGTTGTCGCCGTAGCCGATGCCGTCGGACATGCCGGCGGCGATGGCGACCGCGTTCTTGATGGCGCCGCCGAGCTCGCAGCCCACGACGTCGGTGTTGGTGTACACCCGGAACGTGGGGGCCATGAAGACCTCCTGGGCGGCGAGGGCGAGGTCCTCGCGGGGCAGAGCGACGACGCTGGCGGCGGGCTGGCCCTTGGCGATCTCGATCGCGAGGTTCGGCCCGGAGAGCACGCCGACGCGCTCCGCGGGGAACCCGGGCAGGCAGTCTGCGATCACCTCGGTCATGCGCTTCAGCGATTCCCGTTCGATCCCCTTGGCCAGCGACACGACGACGGAGTCCTCGGGCACGAGCGGCGCCATCTCGCCGGCCACGGCGCGGAGGGCGTGGGAGGGGACTCCCATGACGACGACACCGGCACCGTCGAGCGCCTCGGCGAGGTCGGATGTGGCCCGCAGGCTCCAGGGCAGGGAAACCCCCGGCAGGTAGGGGCTGCGGTGCTGGACGGAGAGCTCCTCGGCCGCCTCGGCACGGCGCGCCCAGAGGCGCGTGGTGACGCCCTTGCCGGCCACGAGAGCGGCGACGGTCGTGCCCCAGGACCCGGCACCGACGACGGCGACGGCTGTGCCCGCCACTCAGGCGTCTCCCTCGCGCAGGGCCCGCTGCGCCTCCGCGAGCGCCTCCTCGGCAGACATGGACTTGTCGAGCTTGGGCCGCCAGCGCCCTGCACGCTCGGCGGGCCACTCCGCGGGGCCCCACCAGTCGTCGGGCCCCGCGGTCTCCGGATAGCGCCCACGTGCCCTGTCGACGAGCCCGCACACAGCCGCCATGATCTCGTCTGCGACTTCCTGGGGTTTGCCGTCACGGAAGCGCAGGGGCTCACCCAAGTCGATCGTGACGGGCCGGTGCAGCTTCAGGTCCCGCTTCCGGTACTTCGTGAGGGTGCGGTGCGCTCCCCAGAACCCGACGGGGACGACGGGGACACCCGTGTCGAGGGCGAGGCGGGCGACACCACTGTGGGCGCGCATGGGCACGAACGTCACCGAGATCGTCCCTTCGGGGTAGACCCACACCGCCTCGCCCGCGACGAGAGACGCCCGGGCGGCCCCCAGGGAGTCCGCGGCGCTCGACGTGCCCCGCTCCACGGGGATCTGACGGGCTCCGTTCATGACCCATTTCAGCGGGGCCTTCTCGAAGAGCTCCGCCTTGGCGAGCCAGCGGAAGTGGCGGGGCGGCCGCATCCGCAGACCCATGAGCCCCCCGACGAGCGGGTCGGCGTGGGAGACGTGGTTCGAGGCGACGATCACAGCCCCCTCGGCGGGGATGTGCTCGGCGCCCCGGACGTCGAGACGGAAGAGTTGCGCGACGAATGGACGCAGAGCGCCCGCCACGCCTGTGTAGACCGGATCACCCATGGCGGTACCATACCTGTGTCCCGCAATCCCCCGGGGCCCCATCGCATGCACCGACCCGACGTTCTCGCCGTCGTGCCCCTCAAGGCCTTCTATGCCGCCAAGGCTCGCCTGCGCGGAACGCTGTCCGACGCCCGGGTGGAGCAGGTCGCCCGCCGCATGGCCGCCCACGTGATCTCGACGCTGGCCGGGGCCGCCCCCGTGGCCGTCGTGTCTTCAGACGACACGGTGCTGGGCTTCGCCGAGCATCTGGGCGCCCGGGCCCTGCGGGAGCCCCCCGGGGGCAACGGCCTGAACGGCGCTCTGACCGCGGCCGCCGCACAGGCGACCCGGGAGGGCGTCCGCACCCTGCTCGCTGTGGCCGGCGACCTCCCCACCCTGTCCCTCGAAGACGTCGAGGCCATGCTGCGGCTCCCCGGGCGGCCGGGTGCCACGATCGCCCCCGACACCGCCGGCACGGGCACGAACGCCCTCGCCGTGTCCCCGCCCCAGGCACTCGACTTCGCATTCGGCGCCGGGAGCTTCGGGGCGCACCGCAAGACGGCGACACGGGCCGGCCTGCGCATCCGGGTCGTGCGCCGCCCCGGCCTCGCCCGCGACGTCGACGTCCCCGCGCAGCTCCGCTGGGCGCTCGAGGATGCCGCCTTCGCCCCCTTCGACCCCCTCGCCGTGGCCCTCACGGAACCGGACGTCCCCATGGGCGTGGCCGCCGCCGGCGAACCCCTGCCGGGCACCGCGCCAGGGGGCGCCGACACCCCGGGGAGCGCCGCAGCAGTGCTCGAAGACGCCGAGGTCCTCCCCATGCCCCGCTTCCTCGACCCCGGCACCGTACGCCGCCGGCCAGATCCCGGGAGCGGGGCGTGAGCCGGGTCGAGGGACCGGAGCGCCGCCGGCCCCGCCCCACGGCCGCACCCGCGGACGTCACCGTCGACCTCGACCCGCCGGCACGGGCGATGGCGATCTGCGCGCATCCGGACGACGCCGACTTCTTCGTCTCCGGCACGTTCGCCAAGTGGTCGGCGACGGGGGCGTCCTGCGTCTACGTGGTCCTCACCGACGGCGCCGCCGGCTCATGGGACACCGCGGCGGGCGGTCGTCTCCCCGCTGCCCGCATGGAGGAGCAGCGCCGGGCGGCGAAGGCCGCCGGGGTCGCCGAGGTCGTCTTCCTCGGTCTCCCCGACGGCCTCCTGGAGCCGCACATGGATCTGCGTCGGCGCCTCGCCGGCATCATCCGGCACTTCCGCCCCGACGTGGTGGCCACGCACGACCCCTGGAAGCCCTACCAGCTCCACCCCGACCACCGCGCGACAGGCCTCTCCGCCTGCGACGCCGTGGTCGCGGCCCGTGAGTCCCTCGTGTTCCCCGACATCGATGGCGCAGCCCACCGCGCGGCGCGCCTCCTCCTCTTCGAGACGGACGCCGCCGACCACTTCGAGGACGTCACCGCCACCTTCGACGTGAAGGTGGAGGCACTCCTCGCCCACGAGACCCAGTACCCCACGACCCTGGACATCACCGCCCCGGGGGACGAGGCGGCGTTCCGCGACAGGCTGGCCGCGTGGTGCGCGGACCTGGGGTCTCCCGCCGGCCTCCCCCTCGCCGAAGCGTTCAAGCAACTGCGTCCGTAGGCGCTACCAGCTCGCTACGGCGCCCTGCCATCCGTTGCGGAGGATGTCGTGGAACACGAACCAGCTCGCTCCGATCGCCCCCCCGGCGTGCGCCTGCGCGACGTCGCTGCGGATCTGCGCGTCGCTGGAACGGATGTTCTCGCACTGGTTCGCGGAGTTGCCGCTGTTGTACGCCATCCCCGTGATGAGGATGCGGTGGCGGCTCCCGAAATCGAGGCCGGCGAGACCGCGCAGGAAGGCGATGCCCGCTGCCACGAAGTCGGCGGGCCGGCACACGCCCCTGTACAGCATGGGGGAGATCACCTGGAAGGTCTGGCCCAGCGCCACGAACGGGTAGGAGGCATGCGTCTGGGGCTGCATGGTGACGACGATGAGCGGGTAGTCGAGGGCACTGCGACCGTACTGGCCCAGGAAGTAGCGCACCCAGCCCCCGTAGGCGATCGACCAGCGGACGCCCTTGTCCGTCTGGAGCTGCGGGCCCGCGTAGCCCCCGCCATAGGGGTTGTTCGCCCACGGGAGCGACGAGATCGAGTCCGAGCCCGACTCGAGGTCGGAGGCGACGGCGTCCGCGACGGTGCCCATCTCCGCGAGTCGTCTCGCGTCCTCCTGGATGTTCCAGAAGTTGGGCACGTCCCAGCAGACGACGACCTTCCCGCGGCCGTGGGCCACGTTCACGAATCCCTGGAGCGCCGCCTTGGCGCTCGCCGGGAAACCGCGTCTCGAGTCGCCGCAGCGCACCCAGATCTGGCGGGCACCCATGGTGTCGGCGTGGTTCAGGATGTCGTCCGCCGAACGGGCAAGGCCGCCGGAACAGGAGGGCCCGGGGATCCCGGCGAGCTCGTTGCAGAGGTAGACGCCGGTTCCGTGGAGGTTCTGGTCGATCCACGCCGTGGACGCTCCACTGAAGGTGTTGTACCCACCCGGCGCCCCAGGCGCCTCGGGCTTGTTCGGGTACGTGACCGCCGGCGCCGGTGTGGCGGGCCGGGACGCAGACGCCGCGGCGACGTAGACGTAACGGCAGCGGCGGCGCTTGCGCACCTTGCGGCAGACCCGCACCCGGCGGCGCTTGGCGCGGGAGCGCCTCTTGGTGGAGCGCCTCTTGGTGGCACGCCTCTTGCGGGCCCGGCGCTTCGCCGCTGACGCCTTCGCGGGGGCGGCGGCGGACGCGACCGGCGG
The DNA here is from genome assembly GCA_964370965.1 of uncultured Acidimicrobiia bacterium. Classification (GTDB taxonomy): domain Bacteria; phylum Actinomycetota; class Acidimicrobiia; order UBA2766; family UBA2766; genus CAYJLW01. The sequence continues at coordinate 80,408 of CAYJLW010000010.1, forward strand.
TGCGACCTCCGTGCCCGCGAGGGCCATCAACAGGGCGACGAGGACGGCGGCGAGCTTGCGCATGTCGGTACCTCTCTGGGTGCGTTCCCCTGCTCCCAGACTGGGGACGTCACGGCAACGTCGAAGGGCTCACGCTACTAGATCGACCGACCCATGCGGAACCTTCAATTGGCCCGGACGCGACGGGACCCCGGACTCAGCCGGGGTCCCGCCTGCCGATGTGGGAGCCTGATCAGCGCTTCTTCGCCGCCGGCTTCCGGGCGGGGGCCTTCTTCGCCGCCGGCTTCTTCGCCGCCGCGGGCTTGCGGGCCGGGGCCTT
>CAYJLW010000011.1:0-223 GCA_964370965.1 uncultured Acidimicrobiia bacterium
CCCCCGCCCCCCCCCCCCCCCCCCCCCCCCCCCCCCCCCCCCCCCCCCCCACTTCGGGTGGTTGGGGCTCCTGGCCAGGGCCGTCCGCCGGCCGATTTCGGCACATCCTGCAAACACGCGTGCAGCGCGGCTCAGGGGCCGCCCCCGGGCCTGTTAGCGTGGAGGACAGAACGTGTGGGGTTCGGTCTGGACCCGCACCCCCCGCGGGGGCCCCGTGCGCGGC
>CAYJLW010000011.1:233-19561 GCA_964370965.1 uncultured Acidimicrobiia bacterium
CCCCCCCCCACCGGGGGCGCCCGCCGTTCCGGGGAGCCTGTTCGGCTTCCGGGAGCCGCCCCCCCGGGCCTGTTCGCGTGCAGAACTGAACGTCTGCGTTACGTTCTGCACGCGAACACCGATCGGCGCCCCGTTCCGCGCCAGCCAGGCCTCCAGCGACCGCGACCATCTCGCAAGGCCGGGCTCCGCCCGGCCGGAACGGCGCGCAACCACAACGGTGATCGCGTCCGAAAGGGGGGAGATCGAGGGGGGACGCAGTCCCCCTTCGAAACGCCTCAGCCGCCCCCGATGTCGACGGCGTAGGCGTTGTAGATGAGGTCGGCGCCCTCGAGGCGGTGCTGAACGATCTGGCCCAGGAGAGCGAGAGCCTGTTCCCTGGTGGCGGCGACGTCGTCCTCGGCCTCGGCGAGATCCACTGTCTTGCGCAGGGCGGCGTCAATCTCTGCGTGCTCCCGCACGAGACGCTTCACCACGTTCGCCAACCGCGGGGACTCCCCCAGGATCTCGTCGAAGAGGCCCCCCGGGTCCTCCGTTATCTCGACGTGCTCGTCGAAGGCGTTGCGCAGGCTCGGGAGCACTTCTCGCAACTGCGCGAACCACTCGTCGGCATGGTCTGCAGCCGCCGCCGACGTGACCGCACGCTCGACCTCGACCATGGCCTCACGCAGGTACTCGCGGCGCTTCTTGATCGCTGCCAGCGACTCGACGTCATGCTCCTCGGAGCTCATCCGCATTCCTTTCGCTTTCCCCGGGCCGCTGCCTCCCCGGGACCGACCCATCCGCCCTCATGCGGGTGCCTAATGGTGGCGCGCGGCCCCGCCGCGCGCCAGGGGCGTCGGTCCCTTTTCCCTCTCCCACCCGGTCCCGACCTCCGGAGGGGCGACGAAGGGGCGAACCGGGTGTCGGCCGGCACGGGCCTCACGTCGCCGCCCCCTCCACGAGCCCTGCCGCCAGGGCGGGGTGCCCGGCCCTCGCGAGGGCACCCGCGAGAGGCGCCATGCGTGCCGGGTCGTCGATCCGCAGGCGCGACGCCGCCTCGGCGACGGCGGCAGGCTCCACGGCCCCCTCGTCGACGAGTCCGGCGGCGAGATCCGTCCACACCGCCTGCAGGCGGTCCCGCTCGGCGTCGACGCGGTCGTCGTAGGCGAGTTGGCGGCCGCAGAGATCTCCGCCGTAGAGGCCGAGGGCGCCGGCCCGGGCGTCCCCGTCCCCCGCGACGAGACGCTCGAACTCCCAGGCGTCGACCGTCCAGCCGTCGCTCTCCACGAGGGCGACGCCGTCGGTGCGCCGCACGACGAGCTCGTCGGGGCCGAGACCGAGCTGGCGGCGAATGCGGTAGATCGCCGTGTTCAGCCGCGTGCGGCCCGCCTCGGGATCGACCTCGGGCCAGAGGCACTCGAGGAGCCGGTCGACGGTCAGCGCCTGGCGCTCGGCCACGAGAACAGCGAGCAGCCGTGCCGATGCCAGCGGGACCTCCAGGATGGCGCCGTGGCGTTCCACCCCGAGGTCGGGGCGCAGGACGCGCAGAACACCCCCCGAACCTGCCCTGACGCCCCTCCCGGAGACGGGGACGCCCACCGGGCGCCGCAGGAGGGGCTCCGCCCAGATCGCCTCCCACAGGGTCCTCTCCGGAGGCGGCGGCACGGCGGCGAGGCCTTCGGCCCGCATCTCGGCGACGGGCTCGTCCCAGCCGATGCGCTCGCAGTCGCGAGCAGCCCGCAGGCGCGTGACACCGGCGAAGCGGTCGAGGCCGACGGACTCGAGGGCGAGGCAGGCGTCCCGGAAGCGGGCGAGTGAGGCCTCGCCCGGACGGTGCACGAGCTCCAAGCGGGCGTCCACGGCCTCGCGGTCGAACCCCCCGTAGGGTGTGATCGCCTCACCGTGACGAGCCCGGCCGGCCCAGTCCTCGGCGACGCCGTAGGCCCCGAAGTCGGCCAGGGCGGCTGCCGCCGTCGTCGCCATGGACCCGGCGGCCTGGGGCATCTTCGCCCGGAAGCTCTCGGCGATCTCGTCGAGAACGCCCGCGGCCCCTGGGCCCTCGCCGACCAGCCTCGCCATGCCCCTGAGGTGCAGGACGACCACGTCCACGGCCGGGATCATCCCGGCGGCGAGACGTTCGGCCTCGGAAGCGGCGTCGTGTACACGCGCCATGTCCCCCTCGAGGAAGGCGACGAGGGCAAGGCCGGCGAGGCAGAGGGGGAGGTAGTGGGAACGGCGCGCCCGGAGGAGGTCGACGGCCTCCTGGAGGACGCGGAGACCGGCGCGGACCTCGTCCCACGACACAGCCGCCCACATCGCCGACACCAGCGCCGCTGTCACGGCGCGCTCCTCGTGCCAGCCTCCCCGGGTGAAGTCCGTGAGCGCGGAGTCGAGAACGGCCCTCGCCCGGAGAGGCCCCTCGCGGTCGAATGAGAAGAGGCGGCCGAGAGCGGCGAGGCGGCGCAGCCGCGCCCGAGCCAGCAGCATCCGGATGGGAAGGAGCGGTTCGTCCGGAAGGAGGTCGAGCGCGGCCTCGGCGACGGCAAGGCCGAGGAGGTCGCCCCGCCAGAAGAAGTGCTCGGCGGTGATGGCCGCCATCCACGCCCGGCAGTCCTGGGCACCCTCGGTGGCGTCGGCCTCCGCTGTCAGGGACTGGAGCTCGGCGAGGCCCCCGACCTGGAGGCGGACGGCCGCCTCGGTGTCGGCGACGCGCAGCCAGAGCGTGCGCTCGGCCTGGGGCACCGCGGCGACGGCGCCCCTCAGCACAACGAGGTCGCCGTCGGCGAGGAGGTCGAGGGACACCTGCTCGACGAGGCGGGCGCGGGCCGGGCCGTCCCTGCCGGCGAGGTCGCGCAGCAGTCCGGCGACCTCGCCCCCCCGGTCGGTCTCGTCGCGCTTGCGGTCCATCGTGCGCCGCGGCCTCGCCGCTCACCTCCGCGGCGAGAGTACCCCCGGGACGCCCCCGCGGGCTGTAAGGATCCGGTAATGCGAGGGCGTCACCCTGGCCTCAAAGGACGAAGCCAAAGGGGATGACGTGAGCGGAACCGAAGTCGCGGGAGAGTCCAGGCGGCCACGACACCGGCTGCGGCTGGGAGGCGGGGCGGCGGTGGTTCTGGTTGCCGTCGCCATGCTGGTCGCCCACGGGCCCCGGACGGGATCTGCGGGACCCGCGGGGGGACTCGACTTCCTGTGTTCGTCGGGCACGCCGCTGACGGACGTGTCCGCCACGCCTGAGGTGCCCCAGGTCCTCGGCGGGATCGACTACACGTTCAAGGCGATCTTCCCGGGCTCCTTCACGGGGCCGTTGGCGGGAGCGACGACCCGGCCTGACGGGTCCCGGGTCGTGGAGCGCACCTTCCCCCTCGTCACCGCCGGCACGGAGGAGTTCTTCGGGATCGTCCTGGGACGGGTGTTCCAGCCCTACGAGGCCGACCTCGACGGCGACGGCCGGCGGGACTTCTGGTTCCAGGTCCGCCTCAAGGCCGGGACCTTCGGCCTTCCCGCCGACCTCCAGGCGCAGTTCCGAGGTCTCTTCCACGGGAACTTCGCCCGACCCCGCGACCGCGTGGGCTTCCTGGAGATCGACGACGTCCTCGGTCCCCTGCTCATGATCACCGAGCACGCCGAGGGCTGGGCCACGAACGCCCCCTTCCGGGCCGAGGTCGGACTCGGTCTGCGGTTCCGGCGGGCGGACTCGTCCCTCACGAGCACCCATGTGCGCATCGGCGTCGACGGCACGGCCGGAGGCCGCTGGCCCCAGAGCGCCGAGGTAGCCCTGCTCCTGCGCCGCGACAGCGGCGGCGACGCGGGGACGGCGGCCCCGACCAACTACGTGGCCGTAGGAGAACGCTTCGACTTCGGGGCCCCCGCCCCCGTCCCCGCGCCGGCGGCGGCGGCCAGCGTCGAGGTGGCCACCGTCACGGCGACGTCCCCGCTGCGCACCGAAGCGGCCTTCACCGCCTCCACGGCGTGGTCGCGTGCCCCGGGGGCCTTCGCCTTCGGTGCCCGCCAGGTGTGCCCGTCGGGTCCGGGCGCCGCCTCGACCGGGCACCTGAGCTGGCTGCGGGAACCGGACCCCGACGGTGCCCTCGACCTCGACGTCGTCTCCGGCGCCGGCCGGGGCCTCAGGGGCGCTCCCGAGCTTCACCTCGACGCCACGGTGAGGGGGATACCCGGACGCCTCGACTGGGTCGCGCACCCGCTGCGGATAGACGTCGTCGCCGGCGCCACGGGCACGTCCCGACGTCCTGACGTCGACGTCCGCGAGCTCGTCCTCGCCACCGACGACCCCGCCGACCCCGAGGACTCGCCGTTGCGTGTCACGGGGAAGGTCGCGGCCCTCCCCGGGCACGTGCGTGTGAACGGTCTCGCTCCGGAGCCTCCGGTCCCGGGCGACCCGTTCCGCATCGAGGGCGCCCGGATCCGTTTCTGCCCCTCTCTCGTGGGGACCGTCCCGCCGTCGGGTGCCGTCCCGCACCCGGGGGACGGCCGGGTCGTGCTGCCCGGCGAGAGCGAGGGCAGCGTCCCGGCGCTCCGCCCCGGCTGTGACGTGGCGGCGGCACCGTCGTGGGCGTCCCTCGTCGTGGACGACTTCATGCCCGCCGACGGGGCCGCTGCCGGACTTGTGGCACCCCCCTCGGCGCACGCGCCCCACGTCCTCTACGCCACGAGGCTGCGCCGTCTCTCACCCGGGGGGGGTGCCGGGGGCGTGCGCAGGATCGCGGCGGGCCTCGCGAACCTGCGGGAGGTGACGTTCCGGACGTACTCCACCGCCACGGACACGAAGCTCCTCGCCGACCTGGTCAGCACCGGGAACCCGGCTGCGCACGTCACGATCGACTCTGACGGCCGGACCTCCACATCCGAGGACCTCAACGAGGGCAGCCGCTTCACGGTCGACGGGAACCTCACGCCGCTCCCGTCCCGGACGAGCCTCCGCTACGAACGCCACCCGCGGGAGCCACTCCTGTTGCAGTTCACGGGGCCTGCCGACGAACGCCCGGCGTTCGCCGCCAGCGTCGGCCTCACGGAGCCCGGCCTCGAGGGCGGGACCCCCGCGTCCGCCCTCGTCGTCGACGGCGCCTTCGACGTGCGCCCGCCCGGGCTCCCGTCGGCGTGGACACTGGCGATGAGCGACGAAGGCGCAGGGAGCGCGACCGGGGGCCGCCTCACCTGGAGCGCCGACGCTCGCACCGCCCTGCGCGCCGGCCTCGCCATGTCCGAGAGGGCCGAACGCGCCCAGGGCAGCGGCCGCTTCCTCCACGTCGCCGCCGACCTCGACCGGGACCTCACGGCGCGGTGGTCGTCGGACGCGATGGGCCTGCGCTCGGTGGACGTGCGGTCCTGCCGGCCGGACGTGGCCACGTGTGCGCCCACGCCGAACACGGTCAATGCGACCTACGTGGGGGCACGACCGGCGCCCGTCCGCGGAGCCTCCCTCGACGACGTCCCCGCAGTGCCCGACCTGCCCGCCGGCGCGCCCGTCCCCCGGTTCACGCCTCTCGACGCCGGCGGGGAGGGGGTCCGCGTCGTGGACCTCACCGACGCCAAGAACCCCGACTGGGGCTACCGCGCCCAAGTGCGCAACATGGGCCGGGTGACCTGGGAACGCGAGCTCGTGGGGATGGACCCGGTGGGGACCCCGGCGCGCTTCCGGCGATTCTGCGCCGTGTCGGAGCCCACGGGCATGCCCTTCGTCACGAACGTGTTCCTCGCCAACAGCCAGGCACCCCGCCTCTACCTCGACGGCGTCCTGGAACGCCTCCCGGGTGTGCTGTCCGCGCACCTCCGCGCCGCCGACGACGCCGTCGACGGCCCCCCGGGGCGGCGCCTCGTCTGGTTCCAGACCGAGGACTGCGAGCAGGCCGCCCCGCCCTACCCCCTCGGCGACGAGGACGGGCCCGACCGGCCCGTGTACACCTTCGACCTCCGCCAGGGCAGTCTCGGGCTCGTGGCCGGGGTGGCCCGCCTCCCCTACGGCGACACGGCACGCCTCGGCCTCGACGCCGACCTCCGCCTCCACAGCGACGACGGCACTGACGCGCTCGACGTGCAGGGCCGCGTGAGGCTCCCCCGCCAACTCGACGTGCAGGTCCCGTCCCTTCAGCTCTGCGACGCGGCGCACCTCACGGCGACGATCTGCCCCGTGCAGGTGGCCGCGTACGAGCGCCAGGAGCGCCTCGCCGGCCAGCTCGCCTGGCGGTCCTCTGCCCGCAGCCTCGGGCACCTACGCGCCCACGTCGTCCTGCGCGAGCCGGCGCCCACGGCGGGAGACCCGGCCCACGTGGACGAGACGCACGTCGACGCCGAGGTGGGACGCGTCCCCGGGACCGAGGCGGTGCGCTTCGACCGCTTCACCAACGTCCGCCTCCCGTGGCAGAAGTGGTACCTCACCGTGGGCCACATGGCCGGCGTGTGGGGACAGAAGACCGTGGAACCGGGCGACGCCCTCGACACGGTCCGCTTCGCCCTCACCGACATGGACGCCCCCGGCTACAAGGGCCCCTGGAAGGCGCCTGCCGCCCGAACGGCGCCCGAGGACGTGGCCAACCGCGTCCCCAACTACCAGGCGCGCCTGCGCAACGTGGGGCCGCGCCTCGCGGTCACGGCCGTGCTCCAGGGGTCCGAGTCGCCCGCCGCCGAAGGGGCCGCCTACGAGAACACGTCCCGGCCCCCGTTGGCCGACCCGGGCAAGGAGTTCTGCCGGGCCAGGGGCGGGCGCCTCCGTCCGGAGCGCCAACGGATCGGCTACGTCGACGCCGACGTCGACCTCGGCGGCGCGGAGACGCTGGACCTGCGGCTCCGCAACGCCAAGGAGCGGGCCGCCGACCCGGACGGGGCGTCCAACACCGTCTCCGTGGAGTCGGACCGGCCCGTCTCGGGCACGGTGGCGGCGAAGGTCGCCATGTCCGTGGAGCTGGCGATGTCCGTGGACACCTTCCTGACGACGTCGGACTTCCAGGCCTGCCTCGACCTCGACCTGCCCGTACGTCTGCAGCTCACCAACGTGAGGCGGGTCACGCTCGGCCAGACCCTCGCCGGCCTGGCCGTCGACGTGCCGGCGGGCGACCGCGCCCTGGGGGCGGACGTGAACGGCTCCCTCGGGGAGACCTTCCGGGCGCCGGACGGCAGCGACGTGGCCCGCCGGGGTGCCTGGTACCGCGACTACTACGTGCACTTCGACCCCGAGGGCCCGGGGGACTGGTTCGCCAACCCGTGGAGCGCCCGGGACTGCACCTTCGAGTTCGGCGACACCGTGGCGTTCCTCTTCCTGGGCCCCCTGTACTCCCTCTACGAGACCTGCGACCGCGTCGACGGCCCGCTCCTGGCGGACGACGCGTCCGGGCTCACCGGCTGGCGGGACGTCCCGGTGCACCCCCTGAAGCCGATCCCCGGGACCGTCGACTGCGACGAGTGGCCCGAGACCGACCAGTGTCCCCTGCCCGTGGGGGGCATCGACTACACGAGGCGGGGCTGGACGAACGAGTTCGGCTTCGGGACGCGGGGCGCTACGACCCTGGAGGTGGGCAGCGAGTCCTGGCCGTCGCGGCCCGCCGGCTCGTCCTCGATCGCCTTCCTGGTAGACCCGCTCTTCTCCTGGCCCCTGCTCGACGCGATCTGGTCGCGCGACGACGCCGACGGCCTGCCGGGGCGGCCCGGGCGCGAGATCTTCGAGGTCCTCCGGAAGTGGAGCGACCCGCCGTCCCACTTCGACACACCCGACCTGGAGACCCTCTCTTCCCGGATCGGCGTCACGGACTGGCAGGGTCGTTTCGTGCAGGCCACCTGCCGGGACGGCCGGCCCAGGGAAGCCGACACCATGACCGCGGGCGACGGCACGACCTACGAGGTCCTCTTCCAGGACGCGACCTGTGACGAGACGAGCTGGCCGACCTCGCCGTGGGCCGCCTGGGACATGGAGGTGAAGATGTTCCTCGTCGCCCGCCACCCGAACGGGGCGATCCGCTGGTCCCGCGACCTCACCGAAGGCGGGTGGCGCTCGTCGGAGACGATCTGGGGCGTGGGGCGGCCCCTGCCCGAGGAGTCGATCGCGGCGGTGGACCTCCTCCTCGGCGACGACGGCAGCGTGCAGGCGAACGTCTGGTGGGACGCCGGCGACGAAGGCGACGCCATGTCGCAGGTCCTGCGCTTCGACCCCTCCGGCCACGGGGGCAAGGCGTCGCACCTCATGCGCGTGGGATTGCGCGAGTTGCGGTCCTGTTCACCAGCGACGCCCCCGGTCTGCGTCTCCTACATGCTGCCCGGAGTCGTCGACGGCGCCACGGAGTGGAACGTGCCCGCGGGCAGCCCCCGGTCGAGCGTGGTCTGGCCGGGCTTCGGCCCGTGCGGGCCCGGATGTGCCGGGCGCACGCTCTTCTTCGGCGACGGGACCCAGCAGCGCTTCGGCCTCACCGAGCCCGTACCGTCCCCACCGCCCTTTCACACCTACCCGGCGCCGGGGCGGTACCCGCTCATGGTCGTGAGCTACCGCAGCGACGGGAGCGTCCTGGGCGTCCACTACGCCGGGCGCGTGACGGCGTAGTGACGGGCGAGATCTGGTGGGGCGAGGCGCCCGACAGGAAGGGACGCCCGTATCTCGTACTCACGCGCAGCGAGGCGGTCCCGGTCCTGCGGGCCGTGGTCGTGGCGCCCGTGACGCGCACCGTGAGAGGAATCGCCACCGAGGTGCCCCTCGGAACGGACGACGGCATGGACGTCGAGTGCGCGGCCTCCCTCGACAACGTGCTCACCTTCCCCAGAGCGATGCTGGTCCGGCGCATCGGGGCACTGTGTGAAGGACGCCGGCAGGCGCTGTGCAACGCGATGTCCGCCGTCATGGACTGCTGACGGGGCATCTCGCCCGCCCGAGGGCTCCAGGCCGGCCCCCCCGGGGACCATCTCAGACGGCGACGCGCCCGGAGTCGCCGGAGAGGTCCTCGAAGAGGACGCGGAGGCGACGGCGTTCCTCGGCGAAGGCGTCGTCGTAGGGAAACTGGGCCGCACAGAAGTCCGCCTCGTAGAGCCGGAACGCCCCGAGGCGCTCCTCGCCGTCACCTTCGGCGAGGCGGGCGAACGCCCACGCGTCCACAGCCCAGCGCTCACCGAGGTCGAGGCGCATCAGGTTGCGCCGCCGCACGACGAGCTCGTGGCGCCCGAGGGCGAGCTCGCGCCGCAGCCTGTGTACGGACACGTTCAGGCGGTTCCGCCCCGTCTCGACCTCGACGTCGGGCCAGAGCCGGTCCAGGAGCGCCTCTACGGCGATCACGCCCCCGCTTGCCACGAGCAGGGCGAGCACGCGCGCTCCCGAACGATGGGGGCGGAGGACGGCGCCACCGGTCACCACCTCGAGCTCGCCGCAGAGCACGCGTATGACACCGAGGCCCCCCTCCGGCACGGACCCGGCGTCGCCCGGGTACCGGTCTCCGACCCGGGCCAGACGCCCCACCAGGGCGTCCCGCCGCTCCCGGACTGCCGAGCACACTCGATTCATCAGCGGACCCCTCGTGCCGTGCCCGCCACCCGTCCTGACGGCACCCGCCCCGACCTCTTACACCGCTCCTCGCAGGTCGCCACGACCGTCCCCGCTTGCTGACGTTCCCCGTCCATTCGCAGTCTCCCTTGCACCTGGCCTCCCCCGAAGCCGCCGCCCCCAACCGGGGCCGGCACCGCCAGTCTGCGACTCGGAGTCTTGCCGTCGCCTTACGGACGGCGGCGTCCCATTCGCGTAATGCGACGGTAAGGGCGGGCCCGGGCGGCCCCACGGGAGCCGAACCGCGCGAGCGGGCGTCCCCTTGCCGACCGAGGTGTCTCATCCGGTGATGCGGCGGTTGGGCGAGGCGGTCCCAGAACTCCCTGTCGCGGCGTCGATCGCCGCTGCCCTCCGGCGTATATCGTACGTGGCATGTATGATACGTGACATGCATGATCTCCTGGAGGGCAGGGTGGAATGTTCGTGAACCGGCAGGCCGAACTAGACGTGCTGACGCGTTGGTGGGCCGAGGGTGACGCACGCGCGCGTGTCGCCCTCGTGTGGGGCCGCCGCCGCGTCGGCAAGAGCGAACTCCTCCGGGAGTTCATCCGGCGCAACGGGCTGCAGTCGCGCTCCGTGTTCCACATCGGTGCAGGCCGCCCGGAGGTCGAGGAGCTGCGCCTGCTCTCCCGCTCAGTCCGTCGCTGTGTCGAGGTGCAGTTTCGCGACCTCGATCTGCGTCCGTTCACGAGCTGGGACGACGCCCTGGAAACCATCGCGGCGGCCGCCGCTGACGTCCCGTTGCTCGTGGTGCTCGACGAGTTCCCCGAGTTGCTCACGTCGACGCCCGCACTCGACAACATGCTGCGGGCGTTCCTGGAGCGCATCGAGCTCGACGGGGTCACCACGCGAGTGCGCTTCGTCCTCTGCGGATCGGCGGTGCGCACGATGGAGGCCCTCCAGGAGGAACGCTCCCCCCTGCACGGCCGCGCAGGCGTCCGGCTGCAAGTCCACCCCTTCGAACCCTGGGAGGCAGCCCGGATGCTGGAGCGCCTGACGCCGGGCCACCGCGCCCTGGTGTGGGGCCTCGTGGGCGGCGTGCCCCTGTACCTGTCGTGGTGGGACGCCACAGCCGGCGTGTCCGAGAACCTCGCCCGACTCGTGTGCATGCCGGGGGCCCGGCTCCTCACCGAGGCGGACTTCGTGTTGGCCACGGAAGCCGGCCGGGGCGGGTTGCCTCAGCTCGTCCTGCGCGCGATCGCCGGAGGGCACACCAAGTACCAGGAGATCGCGAGCGTGGTCCGCTCGAACCCGACGCGCACGCTCGATTCGCTGATCCGTCTCCGCCTCGTGGAACGCGTCGCTCCCGTTACCGAAGACCCGCGGCGCACGAAACGTTCCTACTACCGGGTCGCCGACAACTTCCTTGCGTTCAGCCTCGGGCTCGTCGACCGGTTCCGTCCTGACATCGACCAGGGTCTGGGACCGGGCATCCTGAAGGTGCTCACGGCCGCTCTCGACGACTACATGGGGGATCGCTGGGAGGACGCCTACCGCCGCCACCTGCGCAGACTCGCCGCCCAGGGCCACCTCGGCGACGACATAGTCGCCGTCGGCCCCTTCTGGAACGAGCGCGGCCAAGACCAACTCGACGTCGTCGCCCTCGCCGGCCGTGGTCGCCGGGCGGTCTTCGCCGGTGAGGCGAAATGGGCCCGTTCCCTCAACGGCGGCCGGATCGCCGCGGAGCTCCGGCGCAAGGCGACGGCCCTCGACCACGACGAGGCCCTCCGCTACGGCATCTGCGCCCGCGACGCCGTCACCGGCGCGGGGGCATGGACCCCGACGACCGCGGCGGACATCTTCGCCTAGCACGTCGCATGCGCCCAGTCAGCGAGCGTTCACGGCGTCCCGCCGTGTACCGACGTCGACGAAGGCCCCTGGCGACCCATGCCCGGATTGTCCGCGCGTCCGCTTACCCGATCCCCTACCGGCCGGACCGGAGGACCGAAGCAGCCTCCGCCGGGCGGCCCGCCCCTTCGAGGGAGTCGGCCAGGCACGCGAGCAGCCGCTCGTCGTCCACGTCGAGGGAGAGGACCCGCTCCGCCAGGAGGACAGGATCGACGTGGCCTTCGGCGAGGAGGCCGGCGGCGAGGTCGATCCAGCGGGCCCGCAAGCGCTCCCGCTCCGTCGCGACAGTGTCGTCGTAGGCGAGCTGGCGGGCGCAGAAGTCGTCCCCGTACAGGCCCAGGGCCGCCTTGCGTTGCTCCGGGGTCCCCCGCGAGGACTCCCAGAACTCCCACGAGTCGACACGCCACCCGCTTCCGAGGTCGAGGCCGACACCGTCCGCGCCCCGGACCAGGAGCTCGTTCGAGCCCAGATCCAAGGACTTCCGCAGGCGGTGGACCACGACGTTCAGCCGGTTCCTCCCGGAGACCAGGTCCACCTCGGGCCACAGCAGATCCGCCAGACGGTCCACCGTCACCGGCCTCCTCTCCGCGACGAGCACGGCCAGGAGCCGGGCCGTGCCCGCGGGGAGCGGTACGCCCCGCCCCCCGCGCCTCACCTCCAGGTCGGCGGACAGGACCGCGATCTCCCCCACCCGCCCCCCGGCGTCCACAGAGGCGGATCCGACCCCCAGGGGTTGGGCGAACAGGGCCTCCCAGAGCGTGCGCTCGTCCGGCGGGGGGAGCAGCCCCACACCCCGGGCGCGGAGGCGCTCCGCCTCCCCGACCAGGCCCACGCGTTCGCAGTCCCGGGCGGCCCGGAGGCGCTTCACGTTGGCGTCACGGCCGAGGCCGCAGCCCTCCATCTCGTCGAGGAGGGACTCGAGGTCCGTCACCACCTCCAGGTCCGCCCGCTCCAGGATGCCGAGCCGGGAGAGCATCGCCCGCCGGTCGAAGCCCCCGTAAGGGGTCACCATCTGGCAGTGCTCGGCTCTGTGCAGCCACTCGCGGGCTGTCTCCGTCTCGCCGAAGTCCGCCAGGATCGAGGCGACCGTGACCGCCGCCGAACCGGCCCCCTCGATGAAGTGGGCGCGGAACTCGTCGAGGATGCCGACGAGCCCGCGCAGCGACTCGGGCGAGGCCCGGGAGCCCACGAGACGGGCCACGGCCCGTACGTAGCGCACGCCCACGTCCACGGCCGGGAGGACGGCGGCCCCGAGCGCCTCGGCCTCCTCGACAGCAGCGTGGACGACGGTCATGTCCCCGGCCACGAAGCTCACGAACGCCAGTTCCATGAGGGCGAGAGGCGAGTAGCTGGACCGCAGGCAGCGGAGACGGTCAGCGGCCTCCCGCACGACCATCTGGGAGCGACGCACGTCGTCCCAGGACACCGCTGTCCACACGGTGGCGAAGAGAGCCGACGTCATCGACCGCTCCTCGTCCCACCCGGCCCGGGCGAAGTCGAGCAACGCGGCGTCGAGCGCCTCCCGACCCCGCTCGAGGCCTTCGCGCGAGGAGGAGAACATGTGCCCCACCGCCTCGATGCGCCGGAGCCGGCCCCGGGCGACGAGAGTGGGCGTGGCCGGGAGGGGGTCGAGCGGGATCTCCCGGAGGGCCTCCTCGGCCATGCCCAGGGCCACGATGTCGCCCTTCCAGAAGAAGTACTCGCAGCAGATGGCCTTGACCCACCAGCGGTAGTCGTCCTCCCCCCTCCCCGCCGCCGCCTCCACCTCCGAGGCGAGGGTCTCGAGCTCCAGACGGGTGATGCAGTGGGCTCTCATGGCGGCGTCGGCGTCGGCCACACGGAGAAGAACCGACCGCCGGGTCGGCGGGAGCTCACGGATGGCCGCCCGGAGCGGGAGGATCTCGCCGCCGCTGAGCAGGCCGAACACCTCCTTCTCGAGGAAGCGGGCCACCGCGTCGAGGTCCCCGGAGGAGAGCAGCAGGCTGAAGGCCCTCTCCCAGTGGCCCTGCTCGGCGAGCACGGCAGCCTGGGCCGTCAGTTCCTCTGGAGCGCTGCCTCGCGAGATCTCGTCGGTCATGAGCAGAAGGGCGACCGCCCCCGACCGCCTTCTGGACCCTCCCTTCCCAGCGGGATTCGACGCCGGCGGGAACGAGTCCTCCAATCGCCCGGAGAGGGCCGCCCGGCCCCCGACCTGGCGGGGCACGGCGACGCGGGTGGGGGCGCTCCGCGCGGCACCCCGCACGGAGCGCCCCCCTCGGATCAGGTGGCGCGGATCCGCAGGGCGAAGACCCCCGTGGCGCGGCCGTCGTCGTCGTGGGTCACGACCAGGAGCGGGTAGCGCCCCGGCATGGCCCAGGTGTGGACGACCGCCGGGAGCGGCTCGTCCCGGCCGTAGCGGCGCATCGATCCGTCGCCGTAGAACACGGCCCTCCCGGAGCACGCCGACCCGCACGCTGTGCCGCCGGAGAGGGGGATCGTCGTCTCGGTCCCCGAGGCGACGACGACCTCGGGGGCGGCGTCGACCACGCCGGGGAAGAGGAACGGCACGCAGATCCGCCGGCCCCAGAACGTGAAGCACCACTCGAAGCGGCGCATGCCGAGGGACAGGGCGCGGTCCGCCGGCCCGCCCATCCCGGAGGGGTCGAGGCGCCAGGTGGCGTCGTGGCCGCCGAAGCGGGCCCGGGCCTGGACGGCACCGTCGTCGCCGAGGAGGAGGTCCACGGTCGCCCGGCTCCTGGGCAGCGGCCGGCCCGTGCCCCAGACACGGCTGGTGTGACCCCAACCGCTCGGAGTCATGTCGCGGGACCAGCGGATCATCCCGTTCGGGTGGCGGGCGACGACGTAGACGTGCACGCGCTTCTCCCAGTACGTCCAGGGCGACGTGGGCCAGGACGTCTCGTCGCACTTCGTCTCGTCGAAGGACACCGAGTACTCGGTGCCGTCGGCGGCCGTCATCGTGTCGGCCGTGGCGGGCGCCCGCGACGCGCAGATCAGCTTCACGAACTGCCCGGTCTGGTCGGTGCGGGACGACCGCGTGACGTACGGGTAGCGGAAGTCCGCCGCCGGCTGGCTCTGGGTGCGGAGCGCCTCGAAGATCATCCGCCCGGGCCTCCCCGGCACGAGGTCGTCATCGTCGCGTTCGTGGAGGGCGGCGATGTACTCCCATGTGAAGAGGGGGTCGAGGAGGAACGCGATCGAGGAGTGGCCCGCCGGCCGATTCGGGAAGTCGAGGCCGGGGGGCACCTCCAGCGTGGTGCCGGAGCGCTCCCCGTAGCCGAACTCGTTCGTCCAGCCCCGCTTCTGGTAGCTCAGCCCCCCGTAGGGCAGGGGGCACTGGTCCGTCTCGGGCCACTCGTCGCAGTCCCGGGTGCTCGCCGCCGGCCGCAACGGGTGCACCGGGACGTCCCTCCACCCGCTGAGGGCGCCCGGGGGATCGCGGGTGAGGCCGGGACCGAGGTAGTCGCAGCCGTCGAAGAGCCCGTAGAAGGGCCCGAGCACGAACCAGGCGAGCGGGTCGAGGATCTCCCAAGTGCAGTCGTGCGTGCCGCCCTCCCAGGCGTGGAAGTCCCCCGGGCCCTCGGGGTCGAAACGGACGTAGTAGTGGCGGTACCAGGCCCCGGAGCGGCTCACGTCGCTCCCGTCCGGGGCACGGAAGGTCTCCCCGACCGTGGCGGACACGTCGGCTCCCGCCGCCCTGTCCGCGTCCGGGAGGTCGACGGCGAAACCGGCGCCCATCTGGCCGAGCTGCATGCGGTTCACGTTCTGGAAGGCGATCTGCAGGGGCAGGTCGAAGTCGAGGCACGCCCGGAAGTCCGACGTGGTGAGGAACGTGTCCACCTCCTGGCTCTCCTCGAAGGCGCTCGCCAGCTTCAGCGCCACGGTGCCGTCGACGCGACTGCCCGGTCCGGTCGAGAGCACGAGGGCGTTCTGGGCGTTGTCCCCGAGGTTCGCCGCCTCCTCGCCGGAGCGGAGCTGGAGGTCGACGCGGTCGGCGTCGTTCAGGTCCACGGACGCGTCGAGGTACCCGAGAGCCTGACGGTCGACGGCGGACCGGTGGATCCTGCGGCAGAACTCGGCTCCCGCCGACTCGGTGGAGTCGAACGCGTCCCTCACGGCCGAGGGCGACTCCGAGCGGTAGAGGTCGGCGTGCACGAGAAGCCGCTCCGGGACGTCGTCGAGGCGGACCTGGTAGTTCGGGACCCGGTTCGCCTCGTCCTCGGGGGCGACCCGTTCCGCAGGCGGCTTCCAGGGCCCCTTGTAGCCGGGCGTGTCCCGGTCGGTGAGGGCGAAACGGACCGTTTCCAGGGTGGGCGGCACGCCGTTCTTCAGCTCGCCCTCGACCTGCAACGTCCAGCGGTCCCAGGGGAGGCGCTCGTTGGTGTCCTCGTCGACCGCCACCGTCGCCGACCCGGGGATGCGCCCGATCTCGGCATCGACGTCCTGGCGGTTCACATGGCCGGGATCGGTGAGTGTGGGCGCGCCGGCGCTGAGGACGGCGTGTGCGCGCAGGTAGCCGAGGGCGAACGCCGAGGACCGCCAGGCGAGGCGGGCCTCCATGCGTTCGTCCCGCTCGTGCGCGAGGGGCAGGGCCGGGCAGACGGCCGACGCGAGGTTCTCCTCGTCGCAGTTCCGCACGGAGGGCACGTCGACGTCGAGGTGCCGGGGCAGGCCCACCCGGCCCTGCACGTCGGCGGCCTGCAGGCCGACGTCCCGGTGCAGGTGCAGGGTGGCGTCGATCCCGGGGGCGACGTCTCCTCCCATGGGGGGCCGGGGCACGCCCGAGACGAGGCCGAGCTCCCCCTGGCGGAGGTCGAACACGTAGACGGGTTGGTCCTCTACGTCGTCGCCGGGGGGGACCGGCGGGACGGCCATGTCGCAGTCCTCGGTCTGGAACCAGAGCAGGCGCCGGCGGGGCGGGCCGTCGAGAGCGGCGTCCGGACGCAGGTGAGCGGAGAGCACGGCCGGCAGCCTGTCGACGCGGCCGTCGAGGTAGAGGTTCGGGAGCTGGCCGTTCGCGAGGTACACGTTCGTGACGAACGGCTCGCCCGTGGGCTCCGAGACGGCGCAGAAGCGCCGGAAGACCGCCGGGAGGCCGGTGGGGTCGATGCCCGTGTGGTCCCGCTCCCACGTCACCCGGGCGAGGTTGCGCACCTGGGCCCGGTAGCCGTAGTTCGGCGTGTACCCCGTGGCGTCCGTGAGGTCCACGACACGGAGACCCTCACCGCCCGGCGAGAGGGGCGTGAACTCGGGCACGGGCACGACCTCCGGGACGTCGGGCACGGGCGGCGCCGTGCCCAGGGGACCGTCCACGGGCGGCGCCGGCCGGGACCCGACGTAGGTGACGTCCACCCGGTTCGCGGTCGCGGCGCAAGCCACGCCCACGGAGCACGCCCGGGCGTCCACGTAGCGGAGGCCGGCGGGGTCGCTGGACCAGCGGGCCGTGAGATGGCGGTCGACCTCCGCGTCCACGTGCACGACGTGGCCCACGTCCCAGGACCGCTCGTCGAGATCCGAGAGCGCCAGCCGGGCACGGACGACGGTGCGGTCGTCGGCGCTCCAGGTGAGGAGCTTCCCGGTCACGGCGTCGTGGCTCTCGTCGGCCATGCGGAGATGCCAGAGCGCCGGGAGGCCGGGCGGGCCCACGTCGAAGGGGCCGTGGAGCACGAGGGCGTCACCAGCCATCGGGACACCGCCCACCGTCCCCGGCTCCTGCACGTCGAGCGTGCCGGCGACAGCGGCCCGCTCGCCGGGCGGGGTCTCGACCCGGACGTCGAGGGGCACCCCGGGGCTGCGCTCGTAGTCGAGGGTCACCCGTGAGGGCAGGGGTGCCACGCCGCCCGCGAGGGCGAGGCGGCTGCCGGCGTTGAGCACCTCCACGGGCGAGGTGCGGTCGTCGACGTCCACAGTGACGGCGGCGGACGCGTTGTCCGTGGCGTACACCTCGCCGTGGAGCTTCGTGGTCTCGGCGTCGGGCGACTCCACCCGGAACGTCGCCTCGCTCAGGTTCGCGAGGCCGGCGGCGATGCGGAAGACGCCCCCGGCACCGGCACCCGTGCGTTCCCGCAGCCGGGTGGCGTAGAGCACGTGTGGACCTGCGGTCGCCGCGGAGGGCACGTCGACGGCCACGGGGTCGCCCGGGAGGAAGTCCTGGGCGACGACCTGGGCCCAGGTGGGTGTGGGAGCGTCGTCGCAGGCGGGCCGGCGGGCAGGCACGTAGTACTCGCTCTCGCCGGGCAGGACGACCCGGCCGTCACCCGGATGCGGCGTCTCCGCCGTGGGCGGGACCGGGACGGCGAGGATCGGGCAGGAACGGATACGGGCGCCCACGAGGTCGGTCGGCCCCCCGGCGGGGCCGGGGTCCCCCGCCGGTCCGCCGCCGGGTCCCGGATACGGGTCTCCCGGGGGGACCCAGGGGTCCCCGGGCGGGATCGTGGGGAAGGGATCCCCGGGCGGGAAAGTCGGGTACGGGTCCCCGGGCGGCGTCCAGGAGCTCGCCGCCGTGAGGGCGTTGACGCGGATGTGCGCAGAGAGGTCGTCGACGCGACCGGTGACGTGGAGCGGCGTGTCGGCGGGATCCGCGGGATCGTCGGTGGCGAGGATCAGCTCGTCGAGCACGACGTCGGGCCGCACGAAGGTCTCGTCTGTCTCCGGGGTGTTCACGAGGTCGAGGCGGTGGGGGTGCGCCACCCAGTCGAGGCGCCGAGGCACCCCGGTGACGGTGGCGTCGAGGCCGAGTTCGGGCCCGCCGCCGAGGCCGTGGCCGGCCCCGGAGGTGACGTCGAGGTCGAGCGTGGCAGCGGGGTCGGGGTCGCGCAGCCAGCTCAAGTGACCCGTCGACGCCGACGTGCCCCCCGCCGGGCAGACCTGGCGGGCCCCGAAGGCGAACGCCTGCGGGGCCCGGGACCATCCCGTGGACGCGGCGAAGAGCTGCTCGGTCACCAACGGGCTCGTGCCTGTGACGTCGGAGACCTCCACGCTGGCGGCGGCGGCCGGCATGGGGTCCGGCACCGGGCTGCCGTAGTCGAAGCGTTCCCCGACGGCGAGGTAGTTCGTGGACCCGGTGAGACCGGCGTCCCCGCCGTCGTCGGCGCGCAGCATGGCGGCGACCTCGGCGTGCGTGGGCCAACGACTCGCCGCCGTCCCGTCGATGCCCACGTCGACGTAGGTGCTGGACAGAGACCCGTCGGCGCGGCGGAACCGTACGCCCACGCCCACGTCCGCCCGGAAGGGCGCCGTGCGCGCCCAACCCTCGGCGTGCGCGGAGAGCATCACGAGCGGGCCCAGGACGTCGTCGATCTCGACGACCGTGACCCGGTCCCGGGGCCGGGCGAAGTTCTCGTGGAAGAGGCGGCGGAGCTGGGCCTGGAGGTCGGCGGGAAGCCCGAAGGTCCCCACCTTGAAGGTGAGCTGGAACCAGAGGTCCCGCTGGGCGTCGCCGTCGAGGTCCACGTCGTAGGGCTGGAAGACGCGGCTCACGACCGTGCCGAAGAACGAGTCCTCGCTCTCGGTCACGAGGGGGAACACCCGCTCCACCACCCGCGAGCCGTCCGGGAGCGTCGTGGCGCCGGGGAGGCTGCCCGCATACGTGGCGGGAAAGGTCGCCCGGAACACGTAGTCCACACCGGCGAGGACCTGGGGCACCTCCGGCGCTCCGGTCGGCGGTGCCAGGGGCGCCTCCGTGGCCGAGCAGAGGAAGTCGAGGCCGTCCGCCCTGGCGCCGGGCCCGGACGCCGTCCACACCGTCGCCAGGACGAGGCCCAGCACCGCCGTCACCCACCGCCGGCGTGTCCCCCGGCGCCCCGTCTGCTCCCGGTCTGCTCCGCTCACGGCCCTGCCCTCCTCGTGTGCCCTCCGGCTCGCGTCAGGATGGCAGATCCCTCTGACGAGATCCTGACCGTCAGGGCGTTATGGGGGGGCCCCCCCCGCGGGTAGGGGGGGGGGGGGGCCCGCCCCCCAACGGGCGGGGCGGCCC
>CAYJLW010000011.1:19571-60512 GCA_964370965.1 uncultured Acidimicrobiia bacterium
ACCCCCCCCTCCCCATCCCCTCCCCGCCTGGGCTGCGGGGGCCCCCCCCCCCCGGATACCCGGGGGGGGGCTCCCCAGAACGCCAAGGACGCGTCAGCCCCGGAGCCGGGCCCGGAGGAGCTCGTTCACGGTGCCCGGGTTGGCCCTGCCCTGCGTGGCCTTCATGACCTGGCCCACCAACGCGCCCACGACCTTCTCGTTGCCGGCCCGGTACTTCCCCACGACGTCGGGGTTGGCGTCGACGACCTCGCCCACGATGCGCTCCAGCTCACCCGTGTCGCTGATCTGGGCGAGCCCCTGGCTCTCCACGATCGCCGCCGGGGACTCCCCCGAAGCGAGCACCCGGCGGAGAACCTCGCGGGCGAGCTTCGAGGAGAGGATGCCGTCACCGGCGAGGCGGGTGAGCTCCACGAACGTCCCGGCGGCGGGGGCGACGTCAGGGAAGTCGCGCCCGGTCTCGTTCAGGTGGGCGAGGACCTCCTGGCTCGCCCAGTTGTAGGCCGCGGCGGCGCCGGCCCCGGCGGCGACCTCGGCGTCCACCCAGTCGGCGAGACCCCGCGTGTACACGACCGCCGCCGCCTTCTCGTGGGTGATGCCGAGGGTCTCGATCGCTTCGGCCACACGGGCGGCGGGCAGCTTCGCCGGCACGGACATCTCTATCTCGGCCACCCATTCCGGCTCGGGCTGTATGGGCACGAGGTCCGGCTCGGGGAAGTAGCGGTAGTCGAACGCCTCCTCCTTGGAGCGCATCCCGTGGGTGCGACCGTCGCTCTCGTTCCAGTGCCGGGTCTCCTGCACGATCGGGGCCCCGGACTCGAGGACGCCGGTCTGGCGCTCCACCTCGTGGGCGAGGGCGCGCCCCAGGCTGCGCACGGAGTTCATGTTCTTGACCTCGACCTTGGTGCCGAACGTCTCGGCGCCGACGGGGCGCAGCGACACGTTGGCGTCGACGCGCAGCGAGCCCTCCTCCATCTTCACGTCCGAGATGTCGAGGAGCTCGCAGATCGCCCGCAGCTCGTTCACGTACGCCCTCGCCTCGTCGGGGCTGCGGATGTCGGCCTCCGAGACGATCTCCAGCAGGGGGACGCCCGCCCGGTTGTAGTCCTCGAGCGTGGCGGCGGCCTCGTGGATGCGCCCGCCCCCGCCGAGGTGCGTGGACTTGCCCGTGTCCTCCTCGAGGTGCGCCCGGTGCACCCGGACGCGGCGGCGCTCCCCCGCCTCCGTGAGGACCTCGATCTCCCCGCCCCGGCAGATCGGCTCGTCGTACTGGGAGATCTGGAAGTCCTTGGGCATGTCCGGATAGAAGTAGTTCTTCCGGTGGAAGATCGCCCGTCCGATCTCGGCGCCCACGGAGCGTCCGAAGCGGATGGCGTACTCCACGGCGCGCCGGTTCGTGACGGGCAGCGACCCGGGGAGGCCGAGACAGACGGGGCAGACGAGCGTGTTCGGCGGGGCACCGAAGCGGTTGGGGCAGCCGCAGAACATCTTCGTCTCCGTGGAGAGCTCCACATGGGTCTCGAGGCCGATGACGACCTCGTAGCCCGACGGGTTCATGTCTCCACCCCCGGCACCGCCACCTCCGCGGGCTCGGGAAGGCCCAACACGGCCTCGGCGCCCGCCGCCGCCCGGAACAGGACCTCCTCGCCCAGCGCGGGAGCCACGAGCTGAAAACCGACGGGAAGGCCGCCCGCGCCCTCGCCGCACCACAGCGAGATCCCGGGGTGCCCGGCGAGGTTCGTGGGGATCGTGCACACGTCGGCGAGGTACATCGACAACGGGTCGGCGGTGCGTTCCCCGAGCGGGAACGCCACCGTGGGCGACGTGGGCATGCACAGGACGTCCGCGTGCTCGTAGGCGACGGCGAGGTCCCGGATGACGAGGGTGCGGACCTTCTGCGCCTGACCGTAGTAGGCGTCGTAGTACCCGGCAGAGAGGGCGTACGTGCCGAGCATGATGCGCCGCTTCACCTCGGGCCCGAAGCCCGCCTCGCGGGTGCGGCGGTTCATCGTCTCCACGTCGGGGCCGTCGATGCGCAGGCCGTATCGGACGCCGTCGAAACGGGCGAGGTTGGAGGACGCTTCGGCCGGGGCGATGAGGTAGTACGCGGACAGCGCATAGGCGACCGAGGGCAGCGACACGTCCACGACCGTGGCGCCGGCGGCCTCGAGCTTGCCGACCGCCTCACCGAAGCGGGCGACGACCTCCGCCTCGAAGCCTTCCCCCCCGCAGAGCTCCTTCACGACACCGACCCGGAGGCCGTCGAGACCGCGGCCCAGGACGGGGCTCACGGCCGGGGCGGGCTCCGGGATGCAGGTGGCGTCCATGGGGTCGGCGCCCGCCATGACCTCGAAGGCGGTCGCCGTGTCGGCGACCGTGAGCGAGAACGACCCCACCTGGTCGAGGGAGGATGCTAATGCCACGAGGCCGTAGCGGCTGATGCGCCCGTAGGTGGGCTTGAAGCCCACGACGCCGCAGAGCGACGCCGGCTGGCGGATCGACCCGCCCGTGTCGCTGCCCAGAGCAACGGGGACGAGACCGGCGGCCACGGCCGCCGCCGAACCCCCCGAGGAGCCCCCGGGCACACGTCCGGTGTCCCGGGGGTTCAGGGTGGGCCCGAACGCGGAGTTCTCGGTCGAGGAACCCATAGCGAACTCGTCCATGTTCGTCTTGCCCACCACGACGGCCCCGGCGGCCTCCAGGCGGGCCACGGCGGTGGCGGTGTAGGGCGGTTCCCAGCCCTCGAGGATCCGGGAGGCGCATGTCGTGGGCACGCCCTCGACGCACAGGACGTCCTTGACGCCGACCGGTACCCCCGCGAGGCGCCCGGGGTCGTCACCGGCGACGACGCGGGCGTCCACGGCCCGGGCCGCGGACAGGGCCCGTTCCGCGGTGACGGCGAGGAAGGCGTGCAGCCGGGGGTCGACGGCGGCGATCCGTTCCAGGTGGGCGGCGCAGATCTCCTCGGCGGAGGCCTCCCCGGCCCCCACCGCGGCGGCGATCTCGACTGCCGTGCCCGGTGTCACGCCCCGCCCTCCGCGAGGTCCAGGATCGGCGGCACGCGGAAGCGGCCGTCCTCGGAGGCGGGGGCGGCGGCGAGCGCCGCGCCCGGTGCCAGGCAGGGCCGCGGGGTGTCGGCCCGCAACACGTTGGCGAGCGGCACCGGGTGCGCCGTGGGTTCCACGGCGGCGAGGTCGAGGGTCTTGACCTGGGCGGCGTGGTCGAGGATGCCGCCGAGTTGGCCGGCGAAGAGGGTGATCTCCTCTTCGGTGAGCTCGAGGCGGGCGAGCCGGGCGACGTGGACGACGTCCTCATGGGAGATGCTCATGGCGGGAAAGTAGCGCGGGGGCGGGTTCCCCCCCTTCGGGAGCCCGACCGGCGGGCGGCCTGAGGCACGAAAGGCTTTCGTCCGAGACAAGGAGACCGGGCCCGCCCCGGCGAATCGTGTTCCGGCGACGCTGCCCGGCTACTCTTTGCCGACTACCGGTCGGAGCTTGGCGGCTCTGGGAGAAGGAGACAGCGGATGAAGGTTTGGCGCGGCCTACTCGTGGGTTTGGCCCTCGCCCTCGCAGTTGCGGCCTGCGCCGGGGGCGGGTACTCGGAGAACCCGGACACGTACATGCCCGACAAGGTCGGCGGCAAGAAGGTCGACACTAAGGGTGAGTTCGCGAAGTCTCTCGAGAGCTCGTTCAAGAGCGGCGAGGTGAAGAAGTTCGCGTCCGGCACGGTGGGCACGCCGAGCCAGTCCAACCCGCTCCCGGAGCTCATCATCCTCGCCGCCCAGGGCAAGGAAGGCGGCATCAAGGACGCCAAGGACCAGCTCAAGAAGGCCTTCGCCGGCGGCAAGGGCAAGGTCAAGACGGTCAAGGTGAAGGGCCTCGACGTGCAGATGTTGAGCTTCTCCCAGAGTGGCCTCTCGGCGACGGTGGCGATCGCCACCCCGCGCAAGGACATCGGCCTCATCGCCTTCTCCTTCAAGGGCGGCGAGAAGAAGGCCACAGAGGGCATGGAGGCGATGCTCGACGCCGGCAAGAAGTAATTGCCCGGCACCGGGCCGCACGCGCCCGATGCCGACCCGAGGAGCAGTCGTGGCCCCAGGTATCTGCGACTGCTCCTCGTCGTCCTCGTCACCGCGTCGTTCTTCGACGGATACGACAGCGGCATAGCCGCCACGGTCCCCGGGGCCATCCAGGACACGTTCGGCCTCACGGTCCGGGGCCTCGGGACACTGCGTTTCGCCGTGTCCTGCGGGGCCGTGTTCAGCTTCTTCGTCGCCCGCTCGGCCGATCGCTTCGGCCGCCGGGCGATCCTCGTCTGGTCCGTGGTCGCCTACACGGTCATGACCGGTCTCACGGCGGTCACCCCGAACGTCGTGCTCTTCGGGTTCTGCCAGTTCTGCGCGGCTGTGTTCCTGGGCTCGGAGTACGCGGTCGCGGTGACCATGATCGTCGAGGAGTTCCCTGCCGACGGTCGCGGGCGGGCCCTCGGCCTGTTCACGCTCATGGGCGCTGCCGGGCTCATCCTGGTGCCCATCCTCGCCCAGACCCCCCTTGCCCGGGGACCCCTGGAGTGGCGGGCCCTCTACCTCGTCGGCCTCCTCCCGCTCGTGCTCACGTCGGTGCTGCGCCGCCGTGTCCGGGAGACACGCCTGTTCATGGAGCGCAAGGCGGAGGCTGACGCCGCCGGGGTCTCCCACGTGCCGTCCTTCTTCGAGCCCTGGAAGCCGCCGTACCGGCGCACGATGGTGGTGCTGGCCTTCGTGACGTTCTGCCGGTCGTTCCCGGTCTTCGGGGCGACGGCCTGGTGGGTCTGGTACGCCGAGCGCGAGGCGGGCCTCCCACAGACGCTCGTGCTCAACTTCCTGATCGGTGCGTACGGTCTCGGCATCATCGGCTACTACGTCTGCGGCCGGGCGATCGACACCTATGGACGCAAGCCCACGGCTGTGACCTTCGGCGTGGTCGCCTGGGCGGCGACCACAGTCCTGTTCCAGACGAGGGCGGCGCCCGTGCAGGCGGTCTGCGTGGCCCTGGCCGTCTTCTTCGGCCTCGGCATCTCCCCGGCCATCAATGCGTTCTACACCGAGTTGTTCCCCACCCGGATCCGGGCGTCGGCAGCGGCGTGGGCGCGCAACGCCTTCGAGATCCCGGGCATCATCTCGGCCCCGCTCATCATCGGCATCCTGGGTGACCAAGGCACGGGCAGCCTCGGATCCGTCGGGGACGCGGTCACGGTCGTCCTGCCGCTCATCCTCGTCTCGGTGGTCCTCGTCTGGCGCTACCTGCCGGAGACGAAGGGCAGGGACCTGGAGCTCCTGGACGCGGCGTGAACCCGTCCCCCCCGCTCCGGCCGTGTCCGCAGGCGGTACGTGCTCTCGTGGGCGCTCTCGTGCTCCTCCTGGCGGCACCGTCCACCGGCTGTGCGAACCGTCCCCAGGGCAACACCGAGCGCTTCCTGGAGGCAGTCAGCCGGGGCAGCGACCTCGACCTCGTCCGGCGTCTCGGCACCATGACCGCTGCCGCCGAGGTCATCGGCCACCCGTTGCGCCGGTCGCATCGTGACCAGGACAACCTCACGCTCGTGGACGTGGCGCCGTCGGTCCCGCGCGACGGCGTGAGCGAGGTGCCCGCGCTCGTGACCCGCAGGGGCGAGAGGAAGCCCCGACGTCTCGCTCTGCGCACCGAGTTGCGGGACGGCGTGTGGCGTGTCGTCTCGGCCGCGCCCCTGCGCAGGCGTGTCCGTTTCCCGAGCGAGGGCGGCCCCATAGAGGGCGCTCCGTGGCGGATCGTCCTGTTCGCCGGCGTCGTCGTCGCCCTGAGCGTGGGGGGAGCCGCCCTCGCCACCGTCGTCGCGGTGAGGCGGGCAGGGGGTCCCGGCGTCCCGCCCGAGGGCACAGAGCGCAAACCGCTCAGAGGGTGAGGCCTGTGGAGGCCTCCTCCTCGGCGGTGGCCTCGACGACCTGGTCGTGTGTAGGCACGTCCCCACGCAGGATGCCAGCCGCCACCACGGCGAGGCCGGCCACCGCCGCCCCCGTGAGATAGGCCGCACGGAAGGACGTCGCCACACCGGCAGCGGCGGCAACGGTGGTCTGGACGAGAACGAACGTGACCGTCCCCGCCGACGCGCCCACGGATTGCGCGGAGGCGATGAGACCGCCCCCGATGCCCTGGTCCTCGAGGCGGAGCGAGTTCACCGCCGCCGAGGAGGTCGCGGGAGAGGCGACACCGAGGCCGACACCGGAGAGGGCGAGACCCAGGAGGACGAGCCAGAGCGGGCTCCCCCTGCTCAGGAGGGCGAGGACGACCAGGGAAGCGGTCACGAGCGCGGAGCCGAACACGGCCACCCGCCGCACGCCAAGGCGGGCGACGACGTAGCCGGCGATCGGCCCGGAGATGGCGAAGAGGCCGGGGCGGGCGAGGAGCACGAGGTAGACAGCCTGTTCTTCGTAGCCGAGCACGCGCTCGAGGAGGAACGGCGAGAGCACGAGGCCACCCAGATACGCGAAGTTCGTGAGGGAAGAGGACGTGAGGGCGGCGGCGAAGTTGCGCTCCCGGAAGTACCCGAGGGGGAACAGCGGGTGGTCGGTGCGCCTCTGTGACCACACGAAGGAGCCGGCGAAGAGGGGCGTCGCCGCGAACAGGGCAATGATGGCGGGGTTGGCGAAGCCCCAGTCCCCCGCCCGGTTGAGGGCGAAGAGACCGCAGAACGCCGCCGCCCCCAGCAGGCCGGCGCCCCTGAGGTCGAGGCGGGTACCGACCTGGCGAGGGGTCTCGTCCAGGACGAGCGCGGCCAGCACCACGGCGCCGGCGCAGAGGGGGACCTGGCAGAGGAAGATGGCCCGCCAGCCCAGGACGGGCACGACCAGGCTCCCGGCGACGAGACCGAACGTGGGCGCCCCGGCCATCACGAAGGAGAACCAGCCCAGCGCCCGGCTGCGGTCTCGGGGCGGGAACAGCGTGGCGATGAACTTCACCGCCGCCGGTCCGGTGGCGGCCCCCTCCAGCGCCGCCAGGACCCGGAACACGATGAGGGATTCGGCGTTCCAGGCCAGGCCGGTGAAGAGGAGGAACACGGTGGCCACGCCGAAACCGGCCAGGTATGTGCGTTTCGCCCCGTACAGGTCGCCGATCTTGCCGAACACGGGGCCGGCCACACCGAAGGCCAGGATGGGTCCCGTCACGACCCAGGCGATCGTCCCGGGAGCGGCATGCAGCTCCCTGCCTATCGAGGGCAGCACGACCGAGAGGATCGTGAAGCTGAGGCCGACGGCGAAGAGGCCGAACAGCAGCGTCCAGAGGACGATCCAGCGGTAGCGGGGATGCGCCCGGATGCGGTCGCGGAACCCGCTCACGGGGAGAGGGGAACCCCGCTCTGCGCTCAGAGGGCCGCTCGGGCCCTCGGCGGTCAGTTCACCTTCTTCTCACGCCCCGCCCAGAACTGGTCGCGGAGCTGGCGCTTGATGAGCTTGCCCGCCTGGTCGCGGGGGAGCTCGTCGACGAACTCGAGCGTGCGGGGCCGCTTGTAGTCAGCGAGGCGACCCTCGCACCAGCCCCGGAGAGCATCGGGCGTGAGCGACCCTCCCGGCTTCACCTGCACGACAGCATGCACGGACTCGCCCCAATCGTCGTCGGGGATGCCGAAGACGGCCACGTCGGCGATGTCGGGGTGGGCGTGCAGGACGTCCTCGATCTCGGCCGGGTAGATGTTCACGCCGCCCGAGATGATCATGTCCGTCTTGCGGTCGCAGATGAAGTAGAAGCCCTCGTCGTCCCGGTAGGCGATGTCGCCCACGGAGATGAGATCGCCGCGGCTGGCGTCGGCGAGGGCCTCAGGGCGGTTGTAGTACTCCGAGAACGTGAGCTCGTGGCGGCGCACGTAGAGCTCTCCGGGGGTACCGTCGGGAACCTCGTCGCCCTTCGTGTCGAGGAGGTGGACATCGATGCCGGGGAACGCGACGCCGCAGGACCCCGGTTTGCGAAGCTGGTCCGCGGGCTTCAGGTACGTGTTGATGCCCAGCTCGGTGGAGCCGTAGAACTCGTAGAGCACCTCGCCGAGGCGGCGCTGGACATCCTCCTTGACCGACATCGGGCACGGCGCCCCCGCCACGATGAGGGTGTGCAGGGAGGACGTGTCGGTGGCCTCCCAGACGTCGCCAGGGGCGTCGAGGAGGCGCTTCACGAGGACGGGCGCCATGAACGCGTTGCCCACCCGGTGACGCTCGAGGAGACGGAGCGCCTCGGCGGCGTCGAAGCGGCGCATGAGGACCGTGGTGTTGCCGATCGCCCCGGCAATCATGGCGAAGTAGCGCGGTGCCGAGTGGTACAGGGGACCGGCGGCGAGGTGCGTGTCGTCGGGGCGGAGGTCGAAACAGGCCAGGATCTGGCCGAGCATCTGGGCGGCGGCACCGGCACCCGCTCCCGGACGGCGGTACGCGCCTTTGGGACGGCCGGTCGTGCCGGACGTGTAGATCATCGACCCGCCCCCGGCCACCACGGACTCGGGCCGCTCGGGGGAAGCGTCCTCGCAGAGCTCGGCGAAGGACTCGTCGCCGTCGCCGGGCTCACCCAGGCAGATCCAGTGCTTCACGTTCCGGGCGTCGGCGCGCACGTCCCGGATGACGGCGCCGAACTCGGGCCCGTACACGACCCCGGCGGCGTCGCTGTCGTCGACGATGTAGGCGACCTCCGGGGCGGTGAGGCGGTGGTTCATGGGGACGACGGTGAGCCCGATGACGTCGGCCGCAGAAGAGACGACGACGCCTTCGATCGAGTTGTGGTGGTAGGCGATGACGCGATCGTCCGGGCCGAGACCGAGGGAGAGGAGCGCGTTCGCGCAGCGGTTCTTGAGCTCGTCGTACTCCGCCCAGGTGAGGGCACGGTCACCTTCGACGAGCGCCGGCGCGTCTGGCTTGTTCGCTGCGTGTATGGCGACGAGATCCATCAGCCCTGCTGCTCCCGGGGTATGTTGACGTGGGCGTCATTGTAACGAGCGGGCGTTCCGCGACGACGTCGGAGCGAGAGCAAGCGGACGGCCGAGGGACGAGGCCGGCAGTTGAGGGCGGCGGCTGGGGAACACCGCCCGTCTCCGCCGGCCTCGCCGCGCCGGCCGTCCGCGGGCCGCACTCTAACTGCGGGCAGCGGAGAAAGCGAGCATTGTCCGATTCGAGGGGGGCTCCGTCCCCCCTCGAACGCCCCCCTGGACCCTGACCCGGCCACCGTCGGCCCACGATCCGGTCCGCCCGGGCGGAGCCCGGCCTTGGGAGGAGACCGCCGTCGCCCCGGGGCAGGCTGACGCGTGACGCCCAGACCCGGGTGGGGAGGCCCGCCGGCACGCGGAGCGCCGCCAGGCGCGGAGCAATCAGGAGAGCCTCAGCCGGCCTTCTCGCCCAGCTTGTCGACCCCGTCGGCGAGGTCCGCCACAGTGAGGCGCCGGCCGCCCGCCTTCACCTGGTTGTCAGGGTCGAGCGTCCAGGGCGTCACGAGCGTGACCTCGTCGGACCACACCATGTAGCAGTTGCCGTTCAGCGGGCAGTCCTCAGTGGAGAGGTAGGCCACGAGCGGCGACACGTTCGCCGGGTCCCAGACGTCGAACTGGCCCTCGGCGACCTCCTGCTTCACGATCTCGCCCAGGCCGGGTGTCTGCTCGGTGAGGCGGGTGCGGGCCCGGGGGGCGATGGAGTTGGAGCGTACGCCGTAGCGGATGAGCTCCTTGGCGCACACCTGCGTGAACGTGGCGATGCCGGACTTGGCGGAGGCGTAGTTCGCCTGGCCGGGGTTGCCGAAGAGGCCGGACTCAGAGCTGGTGTTGACGACGGCCGCCTTGCGGGGGGTGCCCGCCTTGGACTGCTCCCGCCAGTAGCCCGCGGCATGGCGGGTGGGGCAGAAGTGGCCGCGGAGGTGCACCTTGATGACGGCGTCCCACTCGGCATCGGTCATGTTCACGACCACACGGTCGCGCAGGATCCCGGCATTGTTGACCAGGACGTCGAGGCCCCCGAAGGTCTCGATCGCCTGGTTGACCATCCGCTGGGCGCCTTCCCAGTCCGAGACGTCGTCGCCGTTGACGACCACCTCGCCGCCCATCTCCTTGATGAGCTGAGCGGTCTCCTGGGCGGGCGTGGCGTCGGCGCCGCCACCACCGATGTCGCCGCCGAGGTCGTTCACGACGATCTTGGCGCCCTCCGCCGCCATGAGAAGGGCGTGCTCACGGCCGAGTCCGCGCCCGGCACCGGTGATGATGACGATCCGTCCGTCGAGCGATCCCACTGGGTTTCCCCCTGTCTGGTGAACTGCGAAACGGGTGCTCACCGGCGCCGAGACGGCGATCGATGGCGGCGCCAGGCTAGGGGTGGGCTCCCCGCCGGTGCAACGTGGCAGACCCCCCAGGAGGTACAGGCCCGCTCCCGGGGGGTGCGGCCCGCCCTAGCGCGCCCTAGCGCCGGCCGCGCCC
Source organism: uncultured Acidimicrobiia bacterium (assembly GCA_964370965.1). GTDB lineage: Bacteria > Actinomycetota > Acidimicrobiia > UBA2766 > UBA2766 > CAYJLW01. Next base: position 30,018 of record CAYJLW010000011.1, read on the forward strand.
GGGGGCGACGGCCCGCAGGGTGGGCAGGTAGCGCTCGGGTCGGGAGTGCACGGTGGAGTGGACGACGTGGGTGGCGCCCGCCGCCTCGAACGCGGCCACACGGGCGTCGACGTCCTCGGGCGTGCCGAGGGCGACGAGCGCGTCGACGAGGCGGTCGGGCATGTCCCGACAGTCCGCCTCGTCCCCGAGGCCCTGCTCGATCACGATCCGCCGGTAGGACGGCATCGAGAGGTACTTGCGGAGGAAGAACCGGGAGGCGTCCCTCGCCGCGGCGCGGTCGTCCTGGACGATCGTGGGTGTGGCCACGAGGATTTCGACCTCCTCGGGCGGCCGGCCCGCCACCGCAGCCCCCTCGGCGACCCATTCCCGGACCCGGAGCACCCATTCCGGGGTCGCCATGTAGAGGAAGACCCCCCCGGCCAGTTCCCCGGCGAGACGGCACATGCCGGGCATGAGTCCGGCGAGGTATACGGGAACGTGACCGGAGTAGCCCTCGATGGGCAGCGGCCGGCCCACAGAGGTGATCCGCTCGCCCGCGAAGTCCACGGCCTCGCCCGCGAGGAGGGGCACCAGCACCTCGAGGAACTCCCGCATGTACTGCAGGGGACGCTCGATGCGGAGGCCGTAGGAGGCCACGAACGGCGGGTGGCTGACCCCGATGCCGAGCCGGAAGCGTCCGCCGGAGAAGTCGTCGATCGAGGCCGCCGCCATCGCCACCTCGAAGGGGTGACGATGCCACACGGGGACGATTCCCGCACCGATGCGGGAGCTCCGCGTCTGGAGCGCCACGGCGGTCATCGAGCTCACGATGTCCCGCCCGATCGTCTCGGAGGTCCAGATCGTGTCGAAACCGAGGGTGTCGACCTCTGCGAGGACGTCGGACATGGCCTCCGCTCCGATCACGTCGGAGAGGAAGTGGCCGGAGCGGCGAATACTCATGCCGGGCCATTCTGCCCTCTCCGGGACGGCTCCTGCACACCGTGCCTGCGTACGATCAGGAGATGGTCGCCCCTCGTGCGCCCCGCCACACCGGGGCAGTCCTCCTTGCCGCCGCCGGTGTCGCCGCGGCTCTCGCCCTCCTCGTGGTCGCCACCACCTACCTGGGCAGGCGCACGGGCGGCGCCCAGAAGAGACCGCAGGCGATCGAGCGGGTGCTTCCGGCCCCCGGCGGCTCAATGCTCCGCCAGGAACGACTCGGCGTCCACGTCCTCCCGGCGTGGCACTGCACGCTCACCGTCGACGGCGTCCGCATCCCCCCCGCCCAGATCGAGGGCGTCAAAGAGCTCGGCGAGTGCTTCTTCCGGGCCGGCCGGGGCAAGGCCGTCCCGAAGCTCAGGGCCGGTGATCACACCGCCACAGCGACCGTGTTTCCCCTCGCCGACCCCGCGAACGACTCCGCGTACACCTGGTCGTTCCGGGTGCTCTGAGCGCCGGCGCGCCCGGCGCCCGGAATCCTGTGATCCTCCTCAGGAAAAAATCAGGAATCGCTGTGATAATTCCGGAATCGCACGCCGATGAATTGTGTTGTGCGTGAGGTCGGACGGCCGGTGGTCGCCCGTCCCGGACTGGAAGGCCAACTCAGAGCAGGGTAATGAAGTCGAAAGCTGCGCCTGTCACTGACCTTGTTGCCGCCTACCTGCGTGACATCTCCAGACACGAGTTGCTCACGAAGGAAGACGAGATCGAGCTGTCCCAGCACATCGAGCGGGGCGAGGCGGCTCGCCGGAAGCTCACGGCCGGGGGCGACCTGTCCGCCCGTGAGGTCACACGCCTGCGGGGAGAGATCGCCGAGGCGGAGACGGCACGCGAGAGGTTCGTGAACTCCAACCTCCGGCTCGTGGTCAGCATCGCCAAGAAGGTGGGGGGAGGCCTGGAGCTCCTCGACCTCATCCAGGAGGGCAACCTCGGCCTCATGCATGCCGTCGAAAAGTTCGAATGGCGCAAGGGGTACAAGTTCTCCACGTACGCCACGTGGTGGATTCGCCAGGCGATGAGCCGCGGCACCGCCAACGGGGCGCGCCCGATCCGCCTCCCCGTGCACGTGGGCGACCGCGTGACCAAGGTGATGCGCGCCGCCGCCGAGATCGAGGGGCGCACGGGTCGCGAGCCCACGAACGCCGAGGTCTCCGAGGCAACCGGCCTCACCGAGGCCGAGGTCGTCGCCACCCTGGCCGTGCCTGCCAGCCTCACCTCCCTGAACAAGCCGGTGGGCGACCGTGAGGGCTCGGAGTTGGGCGACTTCCTCCCCGGTGACAGCCTCGACCCCACCTACGAACACGCCACCGACCCGATGCTGGCCGACATCGTCGCCACGGCTCTCGAGAAGCTGCCCGAGATGGAGGCCGAGGTCGTACGGCTCCGTTTCGGCCTCACGGCCCGCCCGCCGATGACCCGCCGCGAGATCGGCGAGGCGCTGGGCCGGAGCCCGTCCGAGATCGGCCGCATCGAGGCCTCCGCCCTGGACAAGCTCCGCCGCTCCGACCTCCACTCCCTGGTCGCCGCCTGATCCGAGGCGGACCTCGGCGGCGGGGTGCGGGGAGATCCTCTCAGGTGCGCTCCGAGAGGCCGAGGCGGACGGCGATCTCCCGCGTGGCCGGAGACCGGTTGAGGGTGTAGAAGTGCAGGCCCGGAGCGCCGCCGTCGAGGAGTTCCCGGCAGAGTTCGGTGGCCGCTTCCACTCCCACCCGCCTGACGGCCGCGGGGTCCTCCCCCACGCCATGGAGGCGGTCGGCGAGCCAGCCGGGGAACTCGGCGCCGGACAACTCGGCGAAGCGCTTGATCTGGCTCACGTTGGTGACCGGCATGATCCCAGGGATGATCGGCATGTCCTCGGGGAGGCCGAGCCGGCGGGCGGTCTCCACGAGACGGCGGTAGTGGCGGGCCTCGAAGAAGAACTGCGTCACGGCCACGTCGGCACCGGCCTCGGCCTTCGCCCGCAGCCAGCCCACGTCGGTCTCCATGTCGGGGGCTTCCGGGTGCACCTCCGGGAAGGCGGTCACGCCGACGTCGATCCTGCCGGCGGGGTGGGCCTTGATGAGCCGGACGAGGTCGAGGGCGTGGGGCAGGCCCTCGGGGTGCGGCCGGTACCCGCCCTCACCCTGGGGGGGGTCGCCCCGCAGGGCAAGGATGTTGCGCACGCCGAGGTCGTAGAGGCTCTGCACGGTCTCGCAGAGATCCTCCCTCGACACCCCCACCGTGGTGAGATGGGCGACCGGGGTGATGTCGGTCTCGGCGAGGATGCGGGCCACGACCCTGAGAGTGCGGTCGCGTGTTGAGCCACCGGCTCCGTAGGTGCAGGACACGAACGTGGGCCCCAACGGGGCGAGATCCTCGCGGATGACCCGTAAGAGCTCGTCCTCGCCCTCGTCGGTCTTCGGCGGGAAGAACTCGAAGCTGATCGACGGGTTGGCGCGCTGCACGGCCTCTCGCAGAAACATCCGCCAAGAGTACAAAGCCGCGTGGCCCCGGCGCCCCCGGTCTTGCCAGAACGCCGGCTAGGAGCCCTCGGCGACCTCGCGGACGAGGCGTTGCAGCGACCTCAGGCGTTCGTCGTCCGGGCCCAGCATGTGCTCCAGCCAGCCCGACACATACGCCAGGTCGAAGCCCTCCTGGACGCGGAGGACGTCCTCGATGTCCGCCCAGTCCTTCCTCCGGTCGAAGAGGGCCTTGCAGACGACCAGGTCCTCAGGCGACAGGACCGGGATGAGACCGTCGTCGCCGAACGGCACGACAAGGCAGCGCCGCCGCATCGCCTCGTGGAACGGGTGGTAGGACAGAAAGAGGTCGACGGCCGTGGTCCCCCACCACAGACGCTCCTGTCCGTCCGCCTCCAACACGGAGGCGAGGTTCTCGGGAACCTCGATGCCCACGGCCCTCAGGGCGCCGCCGAGCGAAGCATGCTCGGTCCAGGGGACGAAGACGTTGACGTCTACGTCGACGGTGGAACGCGGCGCTGCGGCGTACGCCAAGGCGAGGGCCCCGCCGAAGGCGAAAGGGATGCCCGCGCCCTCCAAAGCGTGGGCGAGCAGAAGAACCTGACGGTCCAAGGCGGGTTGGCGTGCGACCGACACGACGTCATCGCTTCGGTGGGGCCGCTACTGGAGCCTGAGGGCGTGCCGCCGCAGCGGCGAGGGGGAGACGCGGGTAGTCGAGTACGCCCCTCTTTCTGCGCTGGGACTCCGGGAACGCCGCCACGAGACGCAGGAGCTGCACGAGAGCCGCGGCATGCTCGGCGGGCGACGCATCCCGCCAGTGTCTCGTGTCTTCGGCGTCGTGACGAGCCGGCAGCGCTGAGTCCACTCCCCGATCCTTCATCCCGGCCAGCCTACAGGCCGTCCCGCCAACCTCCTCCGCATGCACGTCATCATGGGCGCCCCACGTCCCGCCGGGCCAGAGCACTCCGAGATCCTGCAGGGAGCCCGCTGCCCGGGTCGCGCCCCGACCGCCGACGTGTCTAGCCCCCCAGCGCCCCCGGCCCCTGTTCCAGGACGGCGAGGAGGAGAGCCTCGTCGCCCCGGCGGACACCGAGCGACTCGGCCTTGTCGGCCTTGGAGCCGGGGTCGGCGCCCACGAAGACGACGTCGGTCTTCTTCGACACGCTCGACGTCACCCGGGCCCCCCGCTCCTGCAGCGCCCCGGTGGCCCGCTCCCTGCTGAGCGCCGCGAAGGTGCCCGTGAGGACGAACGTGAGTCCGGCGAGAGGCCGCTCGCCCTGCTCCTCGGCGTCGGCGGTGCGCACCCCCGCAGCCTGGAGCTTCGCCAGGATGGCAGTCATGCGCGGGTCGTGGAGGTCGGCGTACACGGAGGCGGCCTTTGTGGGCCCGAAACCCTCGACGGCCGCGAGGTCCTCGGGCAGGGCGGCGAGGACGGCGTCGAGGCTGCGGAACCGCCGGGCGAGCTGGCGGGCGTTGGCGTCGCCCAGGAAGCGGATCCCGAGCGCAGTCAGGAGGCGGGCGAGGGGGCGGTCCCTCGACGCGGCGATGCCGCCCAAGAGGTTGCCCGTGCTCACCTCTGCGAAGCCCTCCAGGCCCTCGAAGTCGACCGCCGTGAGGGAGTAGAGGTCGGCGGGGTCGGCGATCCGGCCGGCGTCGAGGAGAGCGGCGACGGTCTTCTCCCCGAGGCCCTCGATGTCCATACCGCCCCGGGATGCGAAGTGCACGACGCGGCCCCAGGTCTGCGCCGGACAGCCCCAGGTGTTCGAGCAGCGCGAGTTCACCTCGCCCTCGGGCCGCACCACGGGGCCGCCGCAGATCGGGCAGGCCGTGGGCATCACGAAGGGCCGCTCGGCCCCGGTGCGGCGCTCCACGATGGGCTTGACGACCTCGGGGATCACCTCGCCCGCCCGGCGCACGAGCACGGTGTCGCCGATCAGGACGCCCTTGCGGACGACGTCGTCCTCGTTGTGCAGCGTGGCCTGGGTCACGGTGGCCCCGGAAAGCCGAACCGGTTCCAGAACGGCGAAAGGGGTGATGCGGCCCGTGCGGCCCACGCTCGCCACGATGTCGCGCAGCTTCGTGGTGCGCTCCTCGGGGGGGAACTTCCACGCCACCGCCCAACGGGGCGCCCGGGACGTGGAGCCGAGCTCCTCGCGGATCGCGAGGTCGTCCACCTTCACGACCACGCCGTCGAACTCGTAGTCGAACTCGTGACGGCGGACCTCCAGGGCACGGCAGAAGGCGGCGACGTCGCCGAGATCGGAGAGCACGCGGATCTCCGGGTTCACCGGGAACCCCGCCGCCCGCAGCCACTCCAGGGACTCCACGTGCGTGCGGAACCGCGAACCGGTGTACTCACCCATCTGGTAGCAGAACATGTGCAGCGCCCGGCCCGCCGTGACCCGGGGATCCTTCTGGCGGAGGCTGCCCGCCGCCGCGTTGCGAGGGTTGGCGAAGAGCCTGGCGCCCTCGTCGGCCTGGCGCCGGTTGAGATCCTCGAAGGCGCTCACGGGCAGGTAGACCTCGCCCCGCACCTCGAGCACCGGAGGCGCCCCCTCGATGCGCTGGGGCAGCCCCCGGATCGTGCGCACGTTGTTCGTGACGTCCTCGCCCTCGGAGCCGTTGCCCCGTGTGGCCCCGACCGAGAGGAAGCCGCTCTCGTAGGTGAGGGAGATCGAGAGGCCGTCGATCTTCGGTTCGCAGGCGTACTCGACGCCTCCCGCCCCCAGGATGCGCTCGAGGCGCTCGCCCCAGGCGACGAGGTCCTCGACCGCGAAGGCGTTGTCGAGGCTCTGCATCGGGGTGAGGTGACGGACGGTCGTGAACTCGGTCTCGAACACCGGGGTCCCGACCGTCTGCGTCGGGGAGTCGGCCGTGACCAGTTCGGGGTGGGCGGCCTCGATCGCGAGCAATTCGCGCTCGAGCTCGTCGTACTCGGCGTCGGAGACCTCAGGGTCGTCGAGGACGTAGTAGCGGTACTTGTGGTAGCGGATCTGCTCGCGCAGATGTGCGGCCCGCCCCGCGAGATCGGTGGAGTTCTCGCCTGCCATGACGCCAGCGAGCGTAGCGGCGGGCCAGAGACGACTTCGGAGGCCGGCGCCCCCCCGTGCGCCTCCGCCCCGGGGTTCCGCGATAGGCTGCGCGGCCATGCCAGGCAGTCCCCCCGTCTGTGAAGCGACGAACCTCCGGAAGGCCTTCGGCGACCTCGTCGCCGTCGACGGCGTCTCCTTCCACATCGCCGCCGGCGAGGTCTACGGGCTCCTGGGACCCAACGGTGCGGGCAAGTCCACCTCGATCTCGATGGTCTGCGGCCTCCTGCACCGCGACGGCGGCGACGTCTCCATATGCGGGGAGGACGTGGACGACGGCCCCCGCGCCCGCCGCCACATCGGCTACGTCCCCCAGGACGTCGCCCTCTACCCCGACCTCAGCGGCCGGGAGAACCTCGTCTTCTGGGGGCGGATGTACGGCCTCCACGGCGCCGACCTCGAGACCCGCGTCGACGACGTCCTCGACCGGGTCGACCTCGCCGACCGCGCCAGGGACCTCCTGAAGACATACTCGGGGGGGATGGCGCGCCGCATCAACATCGCCGCCGGCCTCCTGCACACCCCCGACCTCCTCATCCTCGACGAGCCCACCGTGGGCGTCGACCCGCAGAGCCGCAACGCCATCCTGGGCTACGTCGAGGAGCTCAACGCCGCGGGCCTCTCCGTGCTGTACACCACCCACTACATGGAGGAGGCGGAGCGCCTCTGCCACCGTGTCGGCATCATCGACGAGGGCAAGGTGATCGCCGAAGGCACCCGGCGCGAGCTCATCGGCCTCACCGGCGACCAGGACCGCGTCGTGCTCACCTTCGAGTCCGGCGTCGACCTCGACGCCGCCGCCGACGTCTGCCGCGGAGTCGAGGGCGTGGCGTCCGCGTCGCGGGCCGAGGAGGGCGTGCAAGCGCTCTGCCCCGACAGCCGCAGCGTCCTCCCCCGACTCGTGGGAGCACTCGCCGACGCCGCGTCCCACCTCGCCGGGGTCGAGGTGGAGGAGCCCAACCTCGAGGCGGTCTTCCTCCACCTCACCGGCAAGTCGCTGAGGGACTGATGCGCCGCGCCGCCACGGTTGCCCTGAAGGACCTGAAGCTGCGCATCAGGGACCGCTCCCTCCTGCTCATCGGAATCGTGGCGCCCCTCGCGATCACCGCAATCGTGGGCTTCGCACTCGGGGGGACGTCGGACTTCTCGACCACGCTGGTCTTCGCGGACGCCGACTCCACCCCCCTGTCCCGCCAGCTCGGCGGCATCCTCACGTCGAAGAGCTTCCGGGACGTCGCCGACGTGCACACGGCCGCCTCGGAGGCCGCGGGCCGCAAGGACGTGGAGGAGGGCAAGGCGTCGGTGGCCGTCATCGTCCCCGCCGGCTTCGGCGCCGACGTCGAGGCGGGCCGCAAGGCGACGATTGAGGTGGTCGGCGACCCGCAGGCGCCCGTGTCCACGGCCGTGGCCGTGGGCGTCACGCAGGGGTACCTCGCCCGGGTGCAGGCGGGACAAGTCGCCGTCGCCACCGCCACGGCCCTCGAGGGCGACGCTCCGATCGACCCGGCCGTCGTCGCTCAAGAGGCCGCCCGCACCCTGCCGACCGTGGACTTCCGGGCCGACACCGTCACCGGCCAACTCGACGCCGTCGACTACTCGGCCCCCGGGATGGGCCTCATGTTCCTCTTCTTCGCCGTCCTCTACGGCGCCGCCACCGTGCAGGCAGAGCGGCGCAACCACACGTTCGCCCGCCTCGCCGTCTCCCCCGCCTCACCGGCGGAGGTCCTCACCGGCAAGCTCGCCGCCCTCGTCGTCACGGGCATCCTCATCATGGTCGTGATCGTGGGCTCCGGGGCGCTGCTCTACGGCGTCCCGTGGGGCGACCCGCTCGCTGTCACCGCCCTCTCGCTCTCGACGGTCCTCGCCGGCGTCGGCATCAGCAGCCTCGTCGCCGCCCTCGCCCGGAGCGAGGAGCAGGTCCGCTCCGTGGGGTCTGCGGTGATCATCGTCCTCGCCATCGCGGGCGGCCAGTTCACCGCGGGCGGCAACGCCGTCCCGATCCTGAGCACGCTCCGGGCGTTCACCCCGAACGGCCAGGCGCTCGTGGGCTTCACCGACCTCATGGTGGCGGGAGGCCGGGGCGGTGTCGGCACCGTGGCCGTCCCCCTCGCCGTCACCGCAGGCGTGGGTGTGGCCGGGATCGCCTTCCTCTTCGCCCGTGCCCGGAGGGTGTTCCAGTCGTGAGGGACGTGCTCGGGCGCCTCCGGGGCCTCCTGGCCGCCGAATTCCTCGGCCTGAAGCGCGACAAGACCGCGATGTTCTTCATCCTCGTGCTCCCCGTCGTCGTCGTCTTCGTCATCGGGCTCGCCTTCGGCGGGGGGGGCGACCGCAAGGCGCCCGCGGGCATCGTCCTCCGGGACCACAGCGCGGAAGCCCGTGCGCTCGTCCGCAGCGTGCGCCACGGCGACCAGCTCGCCGTAACCGACTACGCCTCGGTGGGGAAGCTGCGCGACGCCGTCCTGCGGGGCGGCGTCCAGCTCGGCGTCGTCGTCCCCGCCGGCTACGGCGCCGACCTGCGGGCGGGCCGGGCGGTCACCCTCACCGTGATCTCGACGTCCGGCGGGGGCGGCACCGGCCTCGCCCAGTCCTCCGTGGGCGCCGACGCGGGCACCCAACTCGTCGTGGAGCACGCCGCCCGCGTGGCGGCCGAGGCCACCGGCGCCCCCGCAGCGCGGGCCCGCCGAGTCGCCGCCGCCGTCGCCCGCCGGGCCCGCACCGCCACCGTGACGAGCACGACCGTGAAGGGCCGGCCCTTCAGCGGGGGCCTCAACCGGGCGGCCTACACGATGCTCGTCTTCTTCGTGTTCATGACCGCCCTCACGAGTGCCGGGACGATCGTGGAGCTGCGCGCCTCGGGCGTCGCCCGCCGCCTCCTCGCCTCCCCCGCTCGCCGGGGGGAGATCTCCGTGGGAATCGTGGGGGGCCGCTTCGTCACAATCCTCGTGAGCGCCGTCTACCTCGTCCTCGTGACCCGCTTCCTCTTCGACGTGCGCTGGGGAGACCTCGCCGCCGTGGGCCTCGTGGTCGTCGTGACGTGCGTCTGCGCGTCCGCCGTCGTGACCGTGTTCGGGTCCCTGCTGCGCACACCCGAGCAGTCCGGCGCGATCGGTCCTCCCGTCGGTATCGCTCTCGGGATGCTCGGGGGGGCGATGTGGCCCCTCGAGATCGTCCCCCGGTTCATGCAGGTCGCGGGCCACCTCCTCCCCACGGCCTGGGCCGTCGACGCCTTCACGAAGATCGTGGACGAGGGCGCGGGCGTGAGCGGCGTCCTCGGGGACGTGGGCGTTCTCCTCGCCATGTCGGTCCTGCTCTTCGTGATCGGCGGTCTCAGGCTGCGCAGGACGTTCGCCACGCCGTAGCCGCGGGATTCGACGCCGGGAGGCGCACGTGTGCGGCTCTCGACGTCCAATCCCGCGCCCCTAGGATCGGCCGCATGTCCGACCCCGCCTCCCGCGCCCTGGCGATCCTCTCCGGCTGCGGGGCGCTGCTCACCGACGTCCACGTCGTGTACACGTCGGGCCGCCACGGGGCGGCGTACGTGAACAAGGACGCCGTGTACCCGCACACGGCCCTGGTGTCCGAGCTCTGCGGCCTCCTCGCCGCCGCGTACCAGGACGACGACGTGGAGGTCGTCGCCGGACCCGCCCTGGGCGGGGTCATCCTCTCGCAGTGGACGGCCCACCACCTCGGCGCCCTCGCCGTGTACGCCGAGAGGACCCCCGGCGGCCTCGCCCTCCGCCGGGGCTACGACTCCCTCGTCGCCGGCCGGCGAGTGCTCGTCGTCGAGGACGTGCTCACCACCGGCGGATCCCTCGCCGAGACGGTGGACGCCGTCCGGAGCGCCGGGGGTGAGGTCGTGGGCGCCGCCGCCCTCGTGAACCGGGGCGGGGTGACAGCCGGCGGCGTGGGCGCCCCCCGCCTGGAGGGTCTCGTCACCCTCGGCCTGGAGTCCTGGGACGCCGCTGCCTGCCCGCTCTGTCGCGACGGCGTCGCCGTCACGACCGCCGTGGGCAAGGGCGCCGAGTTCCTCGCCGCCCGGGGACGCTGAGTGTCCGTCTCCCGCGCCCAGTGGCTCCTGGCCGCTGGTGCATGGGGGGGTCTCGCCCTCACGCTCGGGGTGCCCCTCACAGAGGCGCTGGGTGACGCCGCCCCCCCGCTGCGCCTCGGCGGCGAGATCCTGTTCTGGGCGCTGTTCGCCACGGGCGTGCTGGCGGTCTTCGTGCCCCGGCCCGCCGGTCTCCTCGCCCTGCGCCTGGGCGGCCTGTGGCTCGTGGGCGCGGCCGTGGCGGTGGCGATCTGGGGGGGAGTCCCCGCGCTGTGGCGGGTGGTCGCCCCGGCGTCGGCCGCGGCGGCGGCCTTGGTGCAGTTCCTGGCGGGGGTGGGCGACCGTCTCGGCGACGGAGCGTCCTACCCGGGCGAGCGCCGCTTCCTCATGCGCTGGCCCCGGGAGGCCGCGGTGGGCATCGCCGTGGCCGTGGTCGTGCCCACGGCCTGCGCGAAGCTCGGGGTCCTCGCCCTCGCCGCGGAGGGAACCGGCCGTTGGGCGTCGGGGGCGGCCGCCGCCGTCCTGGCCTGGCCGGCGGTGTTCTTCGTCCGCCGCCTGGGACTCCTGGGCCGTCGCTGGGTGATCTTCATGCCCCGGGCCGTGGTCGCGCACGACCCGTCGCTGCTCGAGGAGCCCCTCTCGATCCCGCGCAACCGCATCGCAGGCTGCGGCCTGGGCCGCACTCCCGACGGCCTCCTCGACACGCGCCTCGGCGCCCCCGGCGAGTGGTTCGCGGTCGTCACGGACGCGCCGTTCGCGCCCCCCGGCCCCCGCATCCCCGAGCTCGCCGACCGCGTCCCCTCCGAGGCCCACGGTTTCGCCGCGTCCCCCACGCTCCTGGGCGCCTGCCTGGAGGAGGCCGCCGCCCGCGACATCCCCGTGGGCTCCGCCGGGGGGTAACGGCCCAGGTCTGGTGCGGTCAGCCGGGAGCCTCCGCGGCCCCGCTGGCCGCGGCGCGGGGGCGCCGGCCGCCCAGGATGCGTTCGGTGATCGTCTCGGCCGGCACCGGGTGGCCCAGGAGGTAGCCCTGGGCGAGGTCGCAGCCGAGGTCGGCCAACATCGCAAGCTGCCTGTCGGTCTCGACGCCCTCTGCCACGGTGACGAGGCCGAGGCTCTGGGCGAGACCGCAGACGGCCTTCACGACGGCGAGGTCCTGCGCGTCCTCCCCCAGGCCGTGGACGAAGGTGCGGTCGATCTTGAGCGCGTCGACCGGGAAGTCCACCAGCCGGCTGAGCGTCGAATAGCCCGTGCCGAAGTCGTCGATGGCGAGACGGAACCCGAGCGCCCGCAGCACGTGGAGGACGACACGCAGGTCCGCGGCACCGTCGAAGACGCGGGTCTCGGTGACCTCCAGACACACCCGGGACGCGTCGATGCCGGTGCGGCGCAGGGCGGCGGACACGACGTCGGGGAAGTCCGGCTGGGCGAGCTGGTGGCCGGAGAGGTTCACGTACACCTCCGGGGGCCCGCCGGGGCCGGCGCGGTCCCACGCCCCGAGCTGCAGGCAGGCCTGCTCGAGCACCCAGGCACCGATGCTGGGCATGAGCCCGCACTCCTCGGTGAGCTCGATGAACGAAGCGGCCGCCAGCAGACCCTGGTCCGGATGGTCCCAGCGCAACAGCGCCTCCACGGCGCGCAGGCTGCCGTCCGCGATCTCGACGACGGGCTGGTAGAAGAGCCGGAGCTGGTCGCGCTCGAGTGCCTCGCGGAGGCCGAGCTCGGTCTCCTGACGGCGTACGAGCACCTCGTACATGTCCTCGTCGAAGACCCGGAGGCCGCCCTTGGCCCTCTTCGCGTGGTACATGGCGGCGTCCGCCCGGGACACGAGCTCCTCGGGCCTTTCGTGCGGGCCGGCGGCAAAGGCGAGGCCGACGCTGGCAGTGATCGTCATGTCCCGGCCGGCGACAGGGAAAGGTCGCGAGAACGACTGGCGGGCACGCCCGGCAGCGGCGAAGCCGTCGTCGCGGTGGACGACGTCCTCGAGGAGCGCGACGTACTCGTCGCCGCCGAGGCGCGAAACGACGACGTCGGGGCCGAGGGCGCGCGCGAGACGCCCCGCTACGGTCACGAGGAGCTGGTCGCCCACGGCGTGGCCGAAGCGGTCGTTGATCGGCTTGAAGCCGTCCACGTCCACGAAGACGACGGCGACGAGCCCCTCGCTGCGTTCGCTCCGGGCGAGTGCGTGACGAAGGTGCTCGAGGAACAGCACGCGGTTGGGGAGGTCGGTGAGCGGGTCGTGGGTAGCGCGGTGCTCGAGGCGCATCTCGGCCCGCTTCCGGTCGGTGACGTCCTGGATCTGGGCGTGGAGAGCGGCCGGGCGCCCGTCTGTGCGTTCCAGGCCGCAGACGCTGAGGCGGGCCCACACGACGCTCCCGTCACTGTGCACGAGGCGTTGCTCCCGCTCGAAGCAGGAAGCCGCCCCGGCCGCCACGGCGTGGAGTTGGGCGAGGACGTTCGGGGTGTCCTCGTCGTGGGAGACGTCGGAGAGCGACAGCTTGGCGAGCTCGGCGGCGTTGTCGCCGAGCATGGCGCCGAGGGCGGGGTTCACATCCAGGAACCGGCCCCCCGGGTCCATGAGCGCCATGCCGATGGGTGACGCCTCGAAGCCGTTCCGGAAGCGCTCTTCACTGGCGCGCAGCGCCGCCCGGGCCGCCCGGTGGGAGCGTCGCGTGGACGCCTCGCGCAGCTCCCGCTCGACGGCGGGGGCGAGGCGGCCGATGTCGTCCTTCATGACGTAGTCGCGGGCACCGCCGCGCATCATGGCGACGGCCTTCTCCTCGCCGATCGCCCCGGAGACCACGATGAAGGGCGCGTCGACACCGCGGTCGCGGACCATCCGGAGAGCGTGCTCGGCGTCGAAGCCGGGCAGGTGGTAGTCGGCGAGGATGACGTCCCAGTCCTGCCCCAGCGCCTCGGCGAAGGCGGCACCGGTCTCCACCCGCCGGGACCGGGGCTCGAAACCGCCCCGGCGAAGCTCCCGCAGGCTGAGCTCGGCGTCGGCCTCGACGTCCTCGAGCACGAGCACGCGCAGCGGGGTGGGCATCACGTGCCTCCCTGTGCGGGGGGTGGCTCGTTCACCAGGCACCAGTACAGGCCGAGGTCACGCACGACGTCCTCGAAGCGGGGGAACTCCACGGGCTTACGCACGAAGCTGTTCACTCCGAGGTCGTAGCTGCGGGCGACGTCGTTCTCCTCGTCCGAGGAGGTGAGGACCACGACCGGCACGCGCCTCGTGCGCTCGTCCTCGCGGATGCGCCGGAGTACCTCGAGGCCGCCGACCTTGGGGAGCTTGAGGTCGAGGAGGACGACCACAGGCAGGTCCGCAGGATCGCGTCCGGCATGGGTGCCGGCGCCGAACATGTAGTCGAGCGCCTCGACACCGTCCCTGGTGACCACGACGTCGTTGGCCACGTTGTTCTTGGCCATCGCCCGCAGGGTCAGGAACTCGTCGTCGGGGTCGTCCTCCACCAAGAGGATCTCATTCACCCGGGCCCCCCTTCCGGACACGGCAACTCGAAGCTGAACACGGCGCCCTTTCCCGGAGCCCCCTCGGCCCGGATGCGGCCCCCGTGACGGCGCACGACCCGCTGCGCCGTGGCGAGACCGATGCCGGTGCCGGAGAACTCGGCCTCGGTGTGCAACCGCTCGAAAGCCCGGAAGAGCTTCCCCGCGTACGCCATGTCGAAGCCGACTCCGTCGTCGCGCACTTGCAGGTGCATCATCCCATCTCGGCACTCGCCCGTGAAGGCGATATGCGCCACGGGCCGCTCGCGGGTGAACTTCCAGGCGTTGCCGAGGAGGTTCTCGAGGAGCTGGCGGAGAAGGCCCGGGTCCCCCACCACGACGAGGTCGGGCGTGATCTCGACCTCGACCGCCCTCTCGGGCTCCGCCTCCCGCAGGGCCCCGACCACCTCGGCGGCGACCTCGCTGAGGTCGAAGGTCGCGTGGGCGAGGTCGGCGCGCCCCACGCGGGAGAGGCGCAGGAGGTCGTCGATGAGCCGGCCCATGCGGGCGGCGGCGACGGAGATCCGTTCCGCGTAGCCGGCGGCCTCCGCCGGGAGTGCGGGGCCGGCCTCCTCGACGAGGGCCCGGCTGAAGCCGTCCATCGCCCGCAGCGGCGCCCGGAGGTCGTGGGACACCGAGTAGGCGAAGGACTCGAGCTCCTCGTTCGCCTCCTTCATGCGCAGGTTGGCGACCTCCAGCTCGGCCGTGCGCACCGCCACGCGGAGCTCGAGCTCGGCGTTGAGCTCGTGTACCCGGCGTTCGGCGGCGCGGCGCTCGGTGACGTCGCGGTCGACGCTCACATATCCGATCGTGGAGCCGTCGTCGGGATCCTGGAGAGACATGAGCGTGGACTCGACCTCGATCGTGCCACCCCCGGGGAGGTGGAGCGTGAGGTCGTGGGTGCCCTCCCCCAGGGCGAGGGCGTCGACCCGCTCGGCCCAGCCGCCGTTGCCGAACTCGCCGGGGAGGACCTCCGACGCCGGCCGGCCCATGGCCTCGCCCGCCGTGCGTCCGTAGAACTTCTCCGCCTCCCGGTTCCAGGCCGTGACGACGAAGTCGGCGTCGGTGGCGACGACGGCGTCGCTCACGTTGTCGAGCACGTACGCCTGATGGCGCACCTGCGCCTGCGTCTCCGCCTCGCGGACGTCGCCGCGCTGCAGGGAGACGACGCCGGAGAGCACGGCGGCGCCCACGAGCACGGTGGCCGCGGAGACCATGAGGGCGAGGCCGACCTCGAAGCCGTACAGCCCGGCCTTCTCGCCGAGCAGGCGGAGCCAGCCGAGGAGCGCTGGGAGCACGACGACGACAGGCACGAGGCGGCGGGCGAGGCGACCGGCGCGGGAGTCCCCCAGCATGACGCCCACGACCCCGCGACCGGGTCGGGCGGCGAGCACGGCGAGGCCGAGGAGGAACAGGGCGGCGGCGGTGTTGAATGCCATGCCCGTGTACGACACGGGGTCGGCGGCCTCCCCGGCCCCGTAGGCGAAGCCGACGAGGCGCACGAACGCCAGCGTGGCTGCAGCACCGGCCAGGACGGTCGCCGGGTACGGGCCCCTGCTGGGCCGCACGTCCAGGAGGGCGAGGGCAAGGCCCACGAGCACGAATCCCGCAGCGGTCACGGGCGCCATGCGCCCCGGGTGGGACGTCGCCAGGGACTCGGCGGGCTCGCTGAAGACGAGCTCGTCGATGCCGAGGTTCCACCCGAACAGGTACTCGAGGAGGGTGAGAGCCCCGATGGTGGCCGCGACCGCGGCGAGGGCACGCCCCGCCGCGCGGACACGTCCGGAGGCCCGTTCGCCGGCGAGGAGGCCGAAGGAGGCGGCGCCCAGGCAGAGCGCCAGGGCCGTGTTCGGCTTCATCGTGACCTGGCCCGGCACCACGGACTTCAGAGCGTCCAGGGAGAGCGCCCACCCGGCGAGGCCGGCGAGGCCGATCGCCCCCACCACGGCCGCCAGGACACGGGAGACGCCCACCGCCCCCTTCTGCACCGCTGACCGGTCCTTGACTCCGCCCCGGAGAACACTCACCGGGCCGCCTTTCTCTGTGCCCCTGCTCTCCGCGGACGGCCCACCGCAGGGAGGTCCCCCGATTCTTGCACAACTTCGCAGGAGCATTGACTCCGAGTGGCGCGGCGCACGCGTCAGGTGGTCGCGTCGAAGGTGGGGGCCACCTTGCCGTTGCCCGGCCCCAAGATGCCCGCCGCCACGGGGTCCTCGACGAGGCGCTGGAAGTCCGCCAGCGCATGCTGGGCGTAGAGGCCGTCCTCCACACGCTCGTCATAGCTGAAACGCAGCACGGCCGTGCGCCGGGGGACGACGCTGCCCTCGACGACCACGGGTTCCTCGTGCGAACGCCCGATCACGCAGAAGACCGGGATGTTGCCGTACTCGTAGAGGTGGTGGAAGGCGGCGTCCATCCTGAGGCTGCCCAGGTTGGCGATCATCACGCTGGCGAACATCGGGTCGTTCTCGATGAAGACCCGGGGCAGGAGACCGAGCGCGTCGGCGAGACGTTCCAGGGCGAGGAACACCCGGAGGCCGAGGCCGGGGAGGCGCAGGAGGACGTCGAGCTCCTTGTCGGTCGTGCTCTCCGCGTCGGAGCGGCCCACGCGGAGGTCGCCCCACATGTCCGCGACCATGTTCTCGAAGGCCTGGGCAGGGTCGAATCGCCGCTTCAGGACGACAAGGGGTGAGCCTTCGGCGAGGACCTTCTTCGCCGCGTAGGAGACCCAGATGCCGTCGCGCTGGTAGATGCGGCCGCCGGCGACGAAGCGGTTCAGGTTCGGGCGCTCCGCCAGCGTGCGGACTATCCCCCACGTGACCAGGTGAAAGAGAGTGATCTTCGTGTCCGGGTGAGCGGCGTTGAACTGCTCCACGAACGCCTCGGTGCGGGTGAGGTCGACATGCTGCTCGAAGTAGACGGCGGACTCGTTCCGGCCCCGCATGAGGTAAGGCATGATCCGCCGGTACGGGGCGACGTCGTCGACGAGCCGTCCGTCAGGGCGCTTCGTGAACATGCCGAGAGGCTACAAGAGCTGCAGCCGATCCGTGGGAGGAGCGAGGTCGACGTGGACGATCTCGCCGCCCGCCACGACCTCGTCGCCCTCGTAGAAGGCGGCGAACTGGCCGGGGGCGGCGACCTCGGCGGGTACCTCGAAGCCGACCTCGACGCCGTCGCCGGCGGCGCGGCAACGGGCCCGGACGGCGGCGCCGTGGGCCCGGGTCTGGACGTGGGCGCCGAACACACCGCCGGGGGCCGGCCGGCGCAGCCACGTCACGGCGCCCACCCGGAGACCGGCGGTGCGGGGCGGCGCCGCGGTCACGGTCACCGTGTTCGCGACGACGTCGACGCTGCGGACGTAGGCCCGCGCCCCCAGGGCGACACCGACGCCGCGGCGCTGTCCCAGCGTGTACAGCGGCGCCCCCCGGTGGCGGCCCACCAAGGCGCCCTCGCCGTCGAGGACGGGTCCGGGCGCGAGGCCGAGGCGCCTGCCGAGGAACTTCTCCCGGCC
Source organism: uncultured Acidimicrobiia bacterium (assembly GCA_964370965.1). Taxonomy (GTDB): domain Bacteria; phylum Actinomycetota; class Acidimicrobiia; order UBA2766; family UBA2766; genus CAYJLW01. The sequence goes on from CAYJLW010000011.1 coordinate 47,601, forward strand.
GGCGGGCAGGAAGCAGGCCTCCATGGACTCCGCCTTGGCCGCCGTGCGCAGGCCGAGGCGGCCGGCCACCGCGCGCACGTCCGCCTTGGTGAGCTCACCCACCGGCAGGAGCGTGCGGGCGAGGACGTCGTGGGGCAGGCAGGCGAGGACGTAGCTCTGGTCCTTCGCCATGTCCCGCCCCCGGAGCAGCCGGCCGCCCTCCAGGCGGGCGTGGTGGCCGGTGGCGACGGCGTCGATGCCGAGGGCGTCCGCCCGGGCGAGGATCTCGGTGAACTTCACCCGCCGGTTGCATTCCACGCACGGGTTCGGCGTGCGGCCGGCCGCGTGGGCCGCCACGTAGGGCGCCACGACCCCGGCGGCGAACTCCTCGCTGAGGTCGAGGACGTAGCACGGGATCCCGAGGCGGCCGGCGACGGCGCGGGCGTCGTCGGCGTCGGCCACGGTGCAGCACCCCCGGTCGCTCCCCCCGGCTGCGGGCGCGTCGTGGAGCTTCAAGGTGACGCCGACGACCTCGTGACCGGCCTCCACGAGGAGCGCGGAGGCGACCGAGGAGTCCACTCCCCCCGACATGGCAACGAGCACAGAACGCCGCGCCGGCGTCACCGCAGCCTCTTCACGACGTCCGTGACGACGTCGAGGGCGCGCTCGACGTCGGCGACGGTCGTCGTCCAACCCAGGCTGAAGCGCAACGCCCCCTCCCCGGGGGCGCCCATGGCGGCGAGGACGCCGCTCGCCTTCAGCGCCCCCGACGCGCAGGACGACCCGGAGGAGACCGCCAGACCCGCCCGGTCACAGGCGATCACGGCGAGGTCGGCGGCGACACCGGCGACGCCCACGTGGCAGTGCGTGGGGAGGCGGAGGGCGCCCGCACCGTGGACCGTGACACCGTCGATCGCCGCGAGCAGCCCGGACTCGAGGCGGTCGCGGAGGCGCCCCACGGCCTCCCAGTCCGTGGCGGCCGCCGCTTCGAGGGCGGCGGCGAACGCGGCGGCACCCGCCGGATCGGGGGTACCCGCCCGGCGCTCCCGCTCCTGGCCCCCACCCCACAGGAGCGGCGTCACGTCGACGGCCTCACCGAGGAGGAGAGCCCCGGTGCCGATGGGGCCACCCAGCTTGTGCGCCGTCACGGACGCCATCCCCACGCCGCTCCCCGCCATGTCGAGGGGGGCCTTGGCGAAGGACTGCACGGCGTCGCTGTGCAGGACGGCGTCCGGCGCCCGCTCCGCCACCACGGCGGCGACCTCGGAGAGGGGCTGGCGGACGCCGGTCTCGTTGTTCGCCGCCATCACCGAGACCATGGCCACGGGAGCGCCGCAGAGCAGTCGCTCCAGGGCGTCGAGGTCGACGACACCGCCGGCATCGACGGGTATCACCTCGCCCCCACCCCGCGCCGCCGGCACCGCCACCGCCGGATGCTCGACGGCGGAGTAGAGGACCCGGCCGGCGGCGAGACCCGACCCCACGGCCGTGTTGTCGGCCTCGGTACCCCCTGACGTGAACACGACCCCGCCGGGCGCCACGCCGGCGTGGCGGGCGACGACCTCGCGGGCAGCCTCGAGGGACGCCCGGGCCCGCTGCGCCGGGCCGTGGGCGCCTGTGGGGTTCGCGGGCCCCCCCGCCCAGACGCGCTCCATGGCCGCCCGGGCCTCGGGACGCAGCGCGGTCGAGGCGGCATGGTCGAGATAGACGCTCACGTGGGCCATGATATGGGGATGCGCTGGCGGGACGTCCCGGAGGACGTGCTAGACCTCCGGCCCCTGGGTGCGGTGGAGATCCTGGACGCCACCTGGCTCCTGTTCCTGCGCGCCCCCGGGCTCTTCCTGGGCACGGCCGCCGCGTTCGCGGTCGTCTCGGGCGCCGTGGGCTCCGTCCCCACCACCGCCCTGGGCGAAGGCCTCGACGGCCTCCTGAGCGTCACCCAGCTCGTCGTCGTCTGGCTCTGCCCCCTCTTCGCCGCCACCGCCCTCGCCGGGGCCGGAGCCGACGTCTGGCTGGGGCGGACAGCCGGCCTCGGCGCCGCCCTCGCCGCCCTGAGACGTCCCCACACGGTCCTCTGGGTCGGGCTCCTCTTCGCCCTCGTGTCCGCCCTCCCACTCGTGTTCAGCGTCTACTTCTCTCTTGCCCTCGTCGTCCTCGCCGCCGAGGGGGGCAGCGGACTGGGGGCGCTGGGCCGCTCCTTCGGCCTCCTCCGGGGTTCCTGGTGGCGGACCCTCGCCGCCTACATCCTTGCCACACTCCTCATCGCGATCGCCGGCTGGCTGCCCGCCCTCGGCGCCGGCCTCCTCGTCGAGCTCCTCCCCGCCGGGGAGGCCCGGGACTTCCTCGACTCCGCCGTCCCGGCCTTCGTGGGCCTCACGGTGTCGGCCGCCATCGGCTTCCTCGTCCCCGTCGCCGTCTACGTGGACGCCCGCATCCGGCGCGAAGGCATGGACGTCACCCTGGTCCTGGACTCCCTGGACGGCCCCGGCACGGTGCCCGCCGGATCCGGCGTCGGCCCTGGCGTCGGCTCCGCGCCCGGCGACGCTCCCCGTGCCGGCGGGGCCCCACAGCCCCTGGCCACCCACACACGCGCCTGGTCGCCGTCGCCTCCTGGCGGGGACTCCGCCCCGCCCACGGACCCCCCCTTCCCCCACCGCGCGCCGCCCGAGGCGGCCGTACCGGGGGGCCAGAGCCGCCCCTCGCGCGGCCGGCCGCCGTCCGGAGGGACACCGTGACCAGCCACCGCGCCCGACGCAGCGCCGTGGCCGTCGCCGTCGCCGTCGCCGGCATCCTCCTCGCCCTCACCGCGGCCGCGTGGGCGCCCGGTGCCGGAGCGGAGACTGTCACGGCCCGGGAGCTGCGCGAGCGGGCCGAGGCCGCCGCGGACGGCGACACCGGGGGCCTCGCGGAGGTCACGGCCGTCCGCGTGGGTGACGGGCGGGTCCCCCTCGACGGCCGTCGACTCGTGAAGGGCGGGGGGGCCGCCGAGAGGGCCCGCCAACTCGTCGCCGCCCTCGACGCCCGGGAGGACGCCGCACCGGTGGACGCCGCCCGCGCCCGGCGCCAGGCGGTCGCCATCCTCGGCAGGCCGAAGGGCCCCCACAAGCCGAACTGGCTGGAACGGCTCCTGGAGCGCATCGGCAACGCCATCTCAGGCTTCTTCAAGGACCTGGGGATCTCGGTCCCCGGCGGGGCGCTCGGCGCTGTCCTCGCCCTCGTCGCCGTCGCCGCCCTCACGCTCCTCGTCGTCGCCGTCGTACGCACGCGGCGCCGCCTCCGAGAGGAGTCCGCCGGCGACGACGGCACCGCTCCGGGCAAGCCCCGCAAGGCGAAGGACTGGGAGGCCGAGGCCCGCCGGGCCGCCCAAGAGGGCCGCTACGAGGACGCCCTCCGGTTCCGACACTTCGCCGGCCTCCTCCGCCTCGACGACGGCGGCTGGATCCGTTTCACCGCCGGGCGCACCGACGGCGAATACGCCACCGACCTCTCCGGACGCCTCCCCGGCGCCGCCCGCGACTTCCGGAGCCTCAGCCGCCTCGTCCAGGACGTCGTCTTCGGTTCCGCCCCAGCGGACGCCGGGACGCTCGCCCGCTCCGAGGAGGGCTGGCGAGCCTTCGACGCCGGCCTCGCCCCTGAGCCCGAAGACGCTCCGGCGGCCGAGACCGCCGGCACCGGGGTGGGGCGGTGAGCGGCGGCGGGTCCCGGGCGACGTCCGTGGCCGTCGCCGTCGCCGCCGTGCTGCTGGGCTTCTCCGTCCTCTGGCAGTTCGTGGGCGGCACCGAGACGGGCACCGAGCCGGAGCGCTCGCCGGGGTCCACACAGAACAAGGGCGCCGGCGGAGTGTCGGGCTGGGCAGAGCTGGCGCGCCGCAACGACTTCCAGGTGAAGGAGCGCACGAAGCCGCTCGACGCGGGCGGCCTGCCCGCCCGGGGCACGCTCGTCGCCGTCGACGCCGAGGGCGTGTCCAAGGCCGAGGCCGCCGCCGTGCGGCGCTGGCTCCGCTCCGGTCGGGGTCGCCGCCTCGTCGTCGCCGGCCCCCTCGACCGCCGCCTCCTCTGGACGCTCCCCGCCGAGGTGGACCTCGACAGCGAGGGTGTGCCCGAAGCCGTCGTGCGCCCCGCGGCGCCGGCCCCGGAGACCGCCGGCGTCGAGGAGGTGGCCCCGTCCGGCCTCGTGCCCACGTTCCCGCCCTCGGGCGCCCTCCCTCTCTACCGTCTCGCCAAGGGCGCCGGCATCTACGCCATGCGCTACGAAGTCCCGGGCGGGGGCACGCTCGTAGCCGTCGCCGACGACGGAGCCGTCGTGAACGCCGGCCTCCGTGCAGCGGACAACGCCGGCTTCGCCCTCGCCCTCTGCGGCGAGGCACCTGGGCCCGTCGTCTTCGACCAGTACCACCACATGCCCCACGAGGAACCCGGGCTCTTCGCCTGGCTACCGGGGTCCTGGCAGCGGGGCCTCCTGCAGGGTCTCCTCGCCGCCGTGGTGTTCGCCCTCGCCGCCGGGATGCGCTTCGGCCCGCCCCTGCCGGAGCCCGACGTGGAGCCCCGCCGCCGCATCGAGTTCGTCGACGCGCTCGCCGGCGCCCTCCGCCACGCCAAAGGCCATGCGGAGGCCGCCGGCCTCATCAGGTCCGACCTCCGGGAGCATCTCCGGCGTAGCCTGCGCACCGGCCCCGAGGCGGGCGACACCGCCCTCGCCGACCGGGCGAGAGCCGCCGGAGCCGACCCGGCGACGGTCGACACCGCCCTCGTGCGCCCCGTCACCGACGACGAGTCGCTCCGGGCCGTGGCCGGCGCCGCCGCCGTCCTGAGGCGCGCAACGGGGCGGACCGCCGCAGAGAGCGAAAGTGGGAATCCCGATGGAACTGCGTGACCGGCTCGTCGCCGAGGTGCAGAAGGCCGTCGCCGGGGCCGAGGGGCTCGTCGACCACGTCCTCGTCGCCATCCTCGTGGGCGGCCACGTCCTCCTCGAAGGCGTGCCCGGGACGGCGAAGACCCTCCTCGTGCGCACACTGGCGAAGTCCCTCGGCGTGAGCTTCCGGCGCGTGCAGTTCACCCCCGACATGATGCCCTCGGACCTCACGGGCACGATGATCCTGCGCGACGGCGAGCTCACCTTCCGGCCCGGGCCCGTCTTCGCGAACCTGCTCCTCGCCGACGAGATCAACCGCACGCCGCCCAAGACGCAGTCGGCGCTCCTCGAGGCCATGGAGGAGCGCTCCGTCACCGTCGAGGGCGTCACGAACCCGCTCACACCACCGTTCCTCGTAGCGGCGACGCAGAACCCGGTGGAGTACGAAGGCACCTACCCGCTCCCGGAGGCGCAACTCGACCGGTTCCTGTTCAAGCTCGACGTGGGCTACCCCACAGAGGAGGCCGAGCGGCGCATGCTCTGGCTCCACCACCAGGGCTTCGACCCCACCGACCTCGACCGGGCCGGCATCGAGGTCGTGGCCGGCCCCGCGGAGATCGCCGCGGCGGCCGCCGCCGTCGACAGGGTGCAGGTCACCCCCGACGTCGCCGAATACATCCTGCAGATCTGCCGCCACACCCGGGGAGCCGCCGCCGTGTCGCTGGGGGCGAGCCCCCGGGCCGCCGCCATGCTCCTGCATGCCGCCAAGGCCGCCGCCCTCCTCGCCGACCGGGACTACGCCTCACCCGACGACGTCGCCGGCCTCGCCCGACCCCTCCTGCGCCACCGCATCATGCTCCGCCCCGAGGCAGAGCTCGAGGGGTACCGGCCCGACGACGTCATCGGCGCCACCCTCGCCGCCGTCCCGGTACCGAGGTGAGCGACAGGGAGCGTGTGCCCCACCCCCACGGTGCCCCTGGGGCGCGCTTCGCCCCCACGGGCCGCCTCGCCCTCGTCCTCGCCGCCCTCGCGGTCGCCAACGTCGCCCTCGTCCTGCCCGGCGAGGCCTTCCTGCTCGTCGCCGCCGACGCCGTCGTCCTCGCCTTCGCCCTCGTGGACGCCCGCGCCCTGCCCGCACCCGCCGACGTCGCCGCCACCCGCACCCGGCCCCGCCTCCTCTCCCTCCGTGTCCCCAGCCGCGTCGACGTCACGGTCACGAACGCGGGGCGCCACCGGGTCCGGGGCCGGCTGCGGATCCCGCTCCCGGGCCCGCTCGTCGCCGAGAGCGACACCCTCCCCCTCGTCGTGGCCCCGCTGCGGGGGGAGACGACCGTGACGTTCACGGTCACGGGCCGGCGCCGCGGCCGCCACACCTGCCCGCCCCTCGTGCTCGAAGCCGACGGCCCCCTCGGCCTCGTACGGCGCCGCTACCCGGTCGCCGGCGAGGACGAGGTCGCCGTGTACCCGAACCTGAAGGACGCGAAGCGGTGGGAGATCGCGTCCCGCCGCCACCGCCGGGAGGAGGCGGGCCTGCGGGTGACCCGGATGCTGGGCCTCGGCACCGACTTCGAGTCCCTGAGGGACTACCGCCCCGACGACGACTTCCGCCAGATCGACTGGCACGCCACGGCCCGCCGGGGAATCCCCGTCGCCCGCCAGTACCGCATCGAACGCAACCAGAGCGTCCTGTTCCTCGTGGACGCCGGTCGCCTCATGGCCGCGCCCCTCGGCGACGAGGGCCTCCTCGGGGCACCCTCGCGCCTCGACGTGGCCCTGAACGCCGCCACGGCGATGGCCTACGTGTGCGGCGCCCTCGAGGACCGGGTCGGCCTCGTCGTCTTCGACGAGGAGGTGCGCTGGTGCCTGCCGCCCGCCCGGGCGCAGACGGACGTCGTCCTCGCCGCCATGTGCACCACGCAGCCCCGCCGGGTGGAGAGCGACTACGCCCTGGCATTCCGCATCGCGGGCGGCGTGAAACGCTCCCTGGTAGTGCTCTTCACAGACCTCCTCGAGGGTGCCGCCGCCCGGCCCCTCCTCGACGCCACACCGTCCTTGACGCGCCGGCACCTGGTCGTGGCGGCGTCCGTCCTCGACCCGGACGTGGAGGCCGCCGTCGGCGAACCGCCCCGGGACACCGCGGGCGCCTTCCGCCAAGCGGTCGCCGTCGAGACGGTGCGGGCACGCTCCGCCGTCGTGGCCCAACTCCACCGCCGCGGCGTCGAGGTCGTCGAGGCCCCGCCGGAGCGCTTCTCCCCCGCGCTCGTGGACACCTACCTCCGCCTCAAGATGACCGGGCGCCTCTAGTCCGCTCATCGAGCGGGGGACTCCGTCCCCCCTCGAGCTCCCCCCCTCCCGGACGCGGCCGGTGTTCGACTCACACGCCGTTCCGGCCGGGCGGAGCCCGGCCTCGCGAGTAGACCACCCTCACCAGAGGCCCCCACCCCCGGACCGGCCAAAATGATGCCGTTCTGCCGGGATACCGGGACAACAGCATCGTTTTGACCTCGCGGCATCACTTCGGAACCGGGGGGGCGGTGGCGGTGAGGACGGCCTCGGCGCGGCGGCGTTCGGCGCGGGCGTCGTCGCGGATGCGGCGGCGCGCGCTGGGCTCGGGCGTCTCGCCCCGGCGGCCCGCACAGGCGAGGTAGACCCAGAACGCCACCCCGAGGGCGAGACCGAAGAGGATGTTCACCGCCGCAGGCAGGCCCGCCGGCGTGAGGAAGCCCTCGACGAGGCCGGCGAGCACGAACCAGGGCACCGTCCCGGCGAGGACGCGGACGGCCTCGCGGCCCGCGAGCGTGAGGGCCCGGGCCCGCCGGAGGCGCCCGGGGGCGATCATCGCCCAGCCCACCTGCACCCCGGCAGCCCCCGCGAGGACGATCACGCTGAGCTCGACGACACCGTGGGGGACGACGAGGGCGAGGAGGTCGACGCCCCGGCCGTGCGAGAAGGCGAAGGCGCTCAGCCCACCGAAGAGGAGCCCGTTGAACACGAGCAGAAATCCGCTCCCCACACAGCCCAGGACCCCGAAAGCAAAAGCGAGGAACGCCACCTTGACGTTGTTCACCGTGATCGCCACAGCTTGGACCGGCCCGGCGGACAGCGGCTGGATCGGTTCGCCCGCCCGGTTGAGCTCGTTCGCGTCGATGCCGGGAAACAGGGCGTTCGTGGCCCCGGCGGGGGCGAGGCTGTACCAGGCCCAACCACCCACGACGGCGAGGACGAGGACGACGGCAGCGGCAAGGACGAAACGGCGGCTGCGACGCACGGCCCGGGGGAACCCCGCCACCATGAAGCGCAGGCCGCGTTGCCAGAGCCCGAGGGGTGCGGCGTACAGCACGCTGTGGGCGCGCCCGGCGAGGCCGTTGAGCTCCGCGACGAGCGGGCTGCCGGGGAAGCGGAGCCGGGCCACGGCGAGGTCGGCGGCGAGAGCCCGGTAGAGGGTCCCGAAGCGGGCGACGTCTTCGGGGGGGAGCTTGCCCAGGCGACCGCTGCCCACCTGGGCGAGGAGGTTCTCGAGGGCCATCCAGTCGCCCTGACGGGTGGCGACGAAGGCCTCGGCCCGCCGCGGGCCGGCGATCGGGGTCGTCATGTGCACGGCTAGCTTGGCCCGATGATGGAGTACGAGGAGCGCCTCGTGGTGGCCACTCCCGAAGACGTCGAAGTCACGCTCACCCTAGCCGGGGTGCAGTCCCGCTTCTGCGCGGCGCTCGTCGACCTCGGTGTGCAGTACTTCGTCTTCAACGTCGTCATCACGTTCCTGTCCGCCTTCAGCATCCTGGGCGCCGGCAGTGACCTGGCGACGGCCATTCTCGTGGCGATCATGCTCCTCGCCGGCTTCGCCGTCATGTTCGGCTACTACATATTCTTCGAGCTCCTCTGGCGGGGGCGGACGCTGGGCAAGGCCGCGCTCGGCATCCATGTCGTGGGCACCGGCGGGCGGCCCCCGTCTGTGTCGGAGTCGGTGCGACGGAACCTCCTGCGCATAGTGGACTTCCTCCCGGGGTTCTACGGCGTCGGCCTCCTCTCGATCCTCCTCACGGCCAAGCGCCAGCGTCTCGGGGATCTCGTGGGGGGGACGCTCGTCGTGAAGAAGTCCCGGGCGGCCGCCGGCATGCGCCCCTTCCTCGTCGCCCCCCGCTGGCCGGGCACACTCGACGCGTGGGACACGTCCGGGGTGGCGAGCGACGACGACCTCCTCATCCGCCGCTACCTGGAGCGGCGTCCGTCCTTGACCCCGGTGGCCCGGACGGCGCTCGCCTGGCGGCTGACGGAGCGCTACCGGCCCCTCGTCTCCGGAGCCGACCCCGGCGAACCCCCGGAGTACTTCCTGGAAGGTGTGGTGTGCGCCCGCTGGCTGCGGACCATGCGGACGGCGGGCCCGGGGTCCGCCCCTCCGTGGGTCGCGGGCGGGCCGCAGGCGTGGCCGACGCCGGGCCCCGGCGTCCCCGCCGGCGTGGGAGCAGGAGCGACTCCGGAGCCGGGGTCGCAGCCGGGTTGGGGCTCACCCGGAGGACCCGCGGGGCCGGTTCCCCGCTCACAGGGCCGCTCGGGCCCCATGGGGCCGCCTCCGGCCCCGGGAATCCCCCTGGGCGCGCCCTTACCCGGCCACGAACCGCGGCCGGGTTGGGGCGGGACTGACCCCGAGTGAGACACCCGTGACGGCGACCTCACTCCGGGCTGTTCTGCGCCGGGAGTGAGATCGACGCAGACAGTCCGGCAGCGCGGGTGGGCGTTCCTCCGAGCCCTGGTGATGACGGACTCCCGGACGCCCTGAGGCGACATGTGGTCGGGAGCCCCAAGCACGCCAGTGACCTCAAGTTTCGACGACGACGCAGCGTGTTCCTGCCGTCACTCTCCGGGGATTCCGGGGAAGTCGCACTCGTGCAGGCGCGCCGGGAGCGCCGGCAACGGTGTTCAGCCGCGGCCCGAGAGAGGACCGGTTCGCAAGAGCGGCCAAGCCTCCCACAACGGCGATCTACTCGCAAGGCCGGGCTCCGCCCGGCCGGAACGGCCCGTGAGTCGAACGGCGGCCGCGTCCGGGAGGGGGGAGGTCGAGGGGGGACGAAGTCCCCCTTTGATCATCCCTTGCGCTTCTTGAGCTCCTCGGTGAGGGCGGGGACGACCTTGAAGAGGTCGCCCACGACACCGAAATCCGCGAGGCCGAAGATGGGGGCCTCGGGATCCTTGTTGACGGCGACGATGTTCTTGGACGTCTGCATGCCGGCCCGGTGCTGGATGGCGCCGGAGATGCCGCAGGCGATGTAGAGGTTCGGCGACACGGTCTTGCCGGTCTGGCCGACCTGGTTCTGGTGCGGGTACCAGCCGGCGTCGACGGCCGCCCGGGACGCTCCCACGGCGGCGCCGAGGACGTCCGCGAGCTCCTCGACGACCTTGAAGTTCTCCGGGCCCCCGAGTCCGCGGCCGCCCGAGACGATGACGCCGGCCTCGTCCACGGCGGGGCGACCGGAGGCCTGGACCACGGTCTCGAGGATCTTCACCTGCTTGGAGGACTCCTGGATCGCGGAGCCGTCCAGCGTGACCTCGGTGGCGCCGCCTGCGCCGTTCTCCACGCCGAAGCTGTTCGGCTTCACCGTGATCACCTGCGGGCTCGACGTGCAGCGCGACTTGGAGACCATGGCGCCACCGAAGACGGCCTTGGTGGCGACGAAGCGGTCGCCGTCGGCCTCGAGGCCCACGGCATCGACGACGACACCGACGCCGAGGCGGGCGCAGAGGCGACCGGCGAGGTCCTTGCCGCCGGGCGTGGAGGCGACCAGGATCGCGTCAGGGGAGCTGTCGGCGACGACCTGCGCGAGCACGTCCACCGAGGGCCGGGCGAGGAAGTCGCTGATCGCGGCGTCCTCGCAGACGAAGACCTTGTCGGGGCCGACCTCGGCGATCGCTGCCTTGTGGTCTGCGTAGCCCGCACCCAGGTAGGCGGCCCAGACCTCGCCTCCACCCAAGGAGCGGGCGGCCGAGAGCATCTCGAGGCTGACCTTGCGGAGCTTGCCGGCCTCGTGGTCCATGACGACCAGAACGTTCATCTACGTCTCCTTCCGGGAATCCTGCCCTGCGTGGCGCCCCGTCAGAGGAGCTTCTGCTCCTGCAGCCAGTCGGCGAGGCGCTCGAAGGCGGTGCCGTCGTCCTCGATCTTGATGCCGGCCTCCTTGGTGGGCCGGGGGATGATCTCCTCGACCTTGGCCTGCGCGTTCGCGAGGCCCGTCTTGGCGGTGTCGATGCCGCAGTCGGCCGCCGACCAGGTCTGGACGGGCTTCTGCTTGGCGGCCATGATCCCCTTGAAGCTGGGGTAGCGGGGCTCGTTGATGCCCTTCACGACGGAGAGGATCGCGGGCGTGGACGCCTCCACGACCTGGTAGCCGCCCTCGGTCTCCCGGTTCGCCTTCACAATGCCCTCGCCGGTCTCGAGCGACTTCGTGAAGATGAGCCCGGGCTTGCCCGTCATCTCGGCGACCATGGAGGGCACCACGCTCTCGCGGGCGTCGGTGGACTCCGAACCCAGGATGCAGAGGTCGTACTCGAGCTTGCCCAGCGCCTGGGAGAGAGCGTGGGCGACGGCCCAGGCGTCGGAGCCGGCGAGGGCGGGGTCGCTCACGACGACACCCTTGTCGGCGCCCATGGCGAGGGCCTTGCGCACGATGGCGCCGGAGGACTCCGGGCCCACGCACAGGACCGTGACCTCGCCCCCGTGCGCCTCGCGGATCTGGAGGGCGGCCTCGGTGCCGTACTCGTCGAGGGGGTTCAGGACGGCCTCGACGCCGTCCCGGTCGACGGTCATGTCGTCGGAGAACTTCTTGTCGGCGGCGGTGTCCGGCACCGACTTCACGCACACGACGATGTTCAAGCGGAGCCTCCTGGGTTCCGGCGCCTCGGCGCCACGAAGGATCTCGGGTGCGCTGGCCGGATCAGGCGAAAACTCGACCGCGCGGTCAAGATTGCTACCCCCTGGGGCCCGGCGGGGTCAAACCCTGGTTCCGGAAGCGAGGGATTGCGGCCGGGTCGCGCTGCGGTTGCGCAGACGTACCGCAGGCGGGGGAGAGCGGGGTCTCTTGATAGCACTGCCCTACCGCCCGCTATCATTACCCACATGCGCCAGCTCATCACACGCATGGACGACGACCTGCGCACCCGTCTCAAGGACCGGGCGGCGGCCGAGGGGTGCTCCGTGAACGCCCTCGTCGTGGAGATCCTCGAGGACGCCCTCGCCGGCGGGGACTCCCGACGGGCCCTGAAGCGCCGCCTCGTCGCCGACGGGCTCGCGGTCGTGCCCGCGCCTCCGGCGGGGCGCCTCTCCCGGGACGCTGCCATTGCCTCCACGGCAGGGACGGGCCGGGCCGTGAGCGAGGCGCTGGAAGCCGAACGTCGCCGCCGGTGAGCCTGCTCTACGCCGACACGAGCGCCCTCGTGCGGGCCTACCTGATGGACGAGCCCGACCACGAGGCGCTCCGCTCCCGCCTGCTCGAGGGTGACGAACCCGTCGTCACGTCCGAGCTCGCCCGCGTCGAGCTCACGAGCGCGATCACCGCCGCCGGAAGGGCCCGGCGCCTGCGTCGGCCGCAGCGCCTCCTGGACCGCTTCGACGCCGACTGCGGCCCCGCCGGCCCCCTCGCCCTCTTGCGCCTGCGCCCAGAGGTCGTCCTGCCCGCAGCGATCGAGCTCGTGAAGAGCCACGGCCTGCGCACCCTGGACGGCATCCACCTCGCCGTGGCCGTCGCTGAGGCCCGCCCCCTCGCCGGCGCCGCCGGCCTCGTGCTCGTCACCCGCGACACCGACCAGGCCCGCGTGGCCACCGCCCTGGACCTGGTCGTCGCCTGAGGACCCGCCCCAGCCCGCCGGTACCATCGCCGGGTCATGGCAGAACCCACCCCACTCGTCCTCACCGGTGAGCGCACCCTGCCCGGGATCCCGGAGGAGAACTACTGGTTCTGCCGCCACCTCTTCGCGTACGAGCTGGCCGCGGGCCTCGGCGCGGGGCGGATCCTCGACGCCGGCTGCGGCGAGGGGTACGGCACGGCGCTGCTGGCCGGCGTGCGGGGGGGCCCAAACAACCCACGGGGGGGG
>CAYJLW010000011.1:60522-79808 GCA_964370965.1 uncultured Acidimicrobiia bacterium
CAACGCACGTACGTGCGTTGTGAGCCTCCAACGTCGGCCGTGGGGATGGAACGGGACCCGGTCGCGGTCGCCCACGCGGCGGCCCGCTACCCCGGGGCCCGCTTCGTGCGCGGCGACTGCGGAGCGCTGCCGTTTTCCGACGGCGCCTTCGACGCCGTCGTGAGCCTGCAAGTCGTCGAACACCTCCCCGACCCGGCCGCCTTCGTCGCAGAGTGCTCCCGGGTGCTCGCCCCCGGCGGGACGTTCCTGTGCTCCACGCCGAACCGCCTCACGTTCACCCCGCCGGGCCGGGCGCGCAACCCGTTCCACGTCACGGAGCTCACCGCCGCCGAGCTGTCGGCGCTTCTCGCGCCCCACTTCGGCGCCGTCCGCCTGGAGGGGGTCGTCGACGACTCGCCCGGCCTCGCCGACGCGCTCGTCGAGGCCGCCCTCGCCGGGCAGCCGCCCCCGCCCTGGGCGGACGACGCCGTCGCCGCGACCACGACCGCCTCCTTCTCGCGCACGGACGATCCCGACGCCGCGCTCGACCTCCTCGCCTGGTGCACCAGGTGAGCGACACCGCCCCGCCCGGCCACTTCCTCCTCGTCCTGCACTCCCACATGCCGTGGCTGAAGGCCGCGGGCCGCTGGCCCGTGGGCGAGGAATGGCTCTTCCAGGCCTGGGGGGAGGCATACCTCCCCGTCCTCGACGTCCTCGACCGCCAGGCCGCCCAGGGTCGCCGCGACGTCCTCACCCTCGGCCTCACCCCGCTCGTCCTCCAGCAGATGGACGACCCCGGCCTCCTGGGCCGCTTCCACGAGTGGCTGGGCCACGGCCTCCTCCGCTGCGAGATGCTGGCGGCCAACGCCGCGGAGTGGCCCGACGCCGCCGAGCGCCGGGATGCGGCGTCGTTCTGGTGGCGCCACCACAAGGCCCGCCTCGACAGCTTCGAGGCCCGGGGGCGGCGCCTCGTGCCGTCCTTCGCCCGCCTCGCCGCCGAGGGCACGGTCGAGGTCCTGGGCGGCCCTCTCACCCACGCGTACCTCCCGCTCCACGACGACGCCACCGTGCACGCGCAGCTCCGCCTCGGCCTCGACGCCGGCGAACGTCTCCTCGGCGTGCGCTCCCGGGGGATCTGGCTGCCCGAGTGCGCCTACCGGCCCGGCCTGGAGGACGTGATCGCAGCCGAGGGCGTCGAACACCTCGTCCTCGACGGGCCCACGATCCTGCAGGCGGGCGGGTTCCCGGCGATCCGGCGGGCCTGGACGCTCGGGGACTCCAAGGTCGTGGCCGTGGGCCGGGACCTCGAGGTCGCCTACCGAGTGTGGTCCCCGACCGGCGGCTACCCGGGCCACGGCGCCTACCGGGAGTACCACCGCTGGGAGTGGGAGACCGGCCTGAAGCTGTGGCGGGTGACCGACAAGAAGGTCCCGCAGGCCGAGAAGGACTGGTACCGCCCCGAGTTCGTCGCCGACGTCGTCGCCGCCCAGGTGGCGAACTTCCGCCGCCTGCTCCGCCAGTCCGTGCAGCGCCGCGGGGACGCCGTCGTCGCCTGCTACGACACGGAGCTGTTCGGGCACTGGTGGTGCGAGGGTCCGCAGTGGCTGGACGCGCTCCTCGACGCCCTCTGGGACGACGACACGCTCCGGCCCACGACGCCGGCGAGATACCTCGACGCTGTGGGCGCGGAGGGATCGCTGTCCCCGCCTGCGGGGAGCTGGGGCCTGGGCAAGGACTTCTCGATCTGGGACAACCCCGGCACCGAGGGGATGTGGCGGCGCCTCGGGGAGCTCGACGGCCGCCTCCGGACGGCGCTGGCGGCCCCCGGCACCGGGGCCGGGCCGGTCGCCGAGCGCCTCCTCGTGCAGGCGGCCCGGGAGCTCTGGCTGGCGGAGTGCAGCGACTGGCCGTTCATGATCGGCCACGACAAGTCCGTGGAGTACGCCCACGAACGCTTCGACGCCCACGCCGACGCCTGTGAGCGCTGCCTCGACGCCCTCTCCGAAACGCCGGCGCCGGAGCACGCTCCGGAGTGGCTCCCGCACCTCGAGGCCGACCACGACGTGGCACCCGGTATCGACGCCGACACGGTGCGGGCGGCGTATGCCTGAGCCCACGCCGGAGGCGGGAGCCGGGCCGCAGCGACCTCCCGAGCCAGGAGGACCCGAGTACCGGGAGGGGCCCTTCGGGGACGTCGTGATCGTCGCCGCCGCCCGGTCCCGCCGGCCCCACGACTCCCGGCGCCACGGCGCCCCCGGCACAGGGCCGGTCGCCCCGGGCGCCGTCCACCACGACCCAGACTGCCCGTTCTGTGCAGGCAACGAGGATCGCACGCCGCCGGAGGTGGCAGCCATCCGTCCCGAGGGTTCCGCCCCGGACACGCCGGGCTGGCTGGCCCGGGTCGTCCCCAACCTGTACCCGGCGCTGGGCCCCGGGGCCCCAGGGCCACCGTGGACCGACGAGGCGACGGCCCGGCGGCGCCCCGCACACGGGGTCCACGAGGTCCTCGTCCACTCCCCCGACCACGCCGGCCGTCTCTGCACCCTCCCTCCCGGGGCCCTCGCCGAGGCGCTGCAGATGTGGCAGGAGCGCATCCGCACGCACCGGGCGGCGGGCTGGGCGGCGCTCGCCGTCGTCGTGAACGAGGGCCGGGAGGCGGGGGCGTCCCTGGCGCACCCGCACGCGCAGCTCTTCGCCGCCGACGTCGTCCCACCGGCGCTCGCCGCCGAGCAGCACGCCGCGAAGGATCGCCCCGTCGTGGCCGAGCTGGCGGCCGCCGAGGCCCGGGGGCCCCGGGCCGTCGATGCCGAGGGGGCTCTGGTCGCCTGGTGCCCCTGGGCGTCCACGACTCCCTATGAGGTTTGGCTCGCCCCGGCCCTGCCCGGCGCCGCACCCGCGTTCCCCGAGGAGACCCGCCTCCCCGAGGTCGCCGCCCTCCTGGGGCGGGTCGCCCGCCGCATCGCGGCCGCTGCCGGGGACCCCGCCCTCAACGTCGTCCTGCGCGACGACGCCCCCTGGCATCTTCGCGTCCTCCCCCGGACGTCGGTCCCGGCCGGCTTCGAGGCGGCCACGGGCGTCCGCATCCTCGCCCTCGCCCCCGAGGACGCCGCCGCCACCCTCCGCGACCCACGGGCGTGACGGCCTCCCCACGCCAAACCGGGCGCGCCAGACCCCGGATATGACGCGTAGCGCGCCCAGAAACGTGCTGTGAGAGCCCCGCCCGGCCGCGCGCCGGGCTCCGGGCTACGAGCTCCGGGCTACGAGTTCCGGAGGCGGCCGGCCTCACGGTGGTCACCCCGGGCGGCGAAGGCATTCGCGAGGGAAGCCGTGAGGTCGGGGTCGTCGATGCCGAGGCCCGCCGCCGTCTCGGCCAGCGGGCCCGGTTCCCGCCGGCCCGTGTCGAGGGCCTCCACCGCGAGGTCCACCCAGCGGGCCCGGAGACGTGCGCGCTCGTCCTCCACGACGTCGTCGTAGGCGAGCTGGCGACCGCAGAGATCGCTGCCGTACATGTCGAGTGCCACGAGGCGCTCGGCGTCGCCGCCCCGGGAGAGGCGGGCGAAGTCCCACGCGTCGATCCGCCAGCCCTCCCCCGGCTCCGGGGCGAGACCGTCGGCGGTGCGCACCACGAGCTCGTCCGGACCGAGGTCGAGGGCACGGCGCAGCCGGTAGACAAGGGTGTTCAGGCGGGTGCGCCCCGCCCGCGGGTCGACGTCGGGCCAGAGAAGCTCCACGATGCGGTCCACGGTGACGGGCCGGTGCTCGACGGCGAGGTAGGCGAGGAGCCGGGCGGCACCCGTAGGCAGCCGGCACACCTCGCCCGCCCGGCGCACCTCGACGTCCGCCCGCAGTAGGAGGACCTCACCGCCAGCCGTCCCGGACGCGGGCGCCGCGGAAGCGGCAGGAGCGGGGCCGAGCGGACGGGCGGCGAGGGCCTCCCAGAGGGTCATCCGCTCGGGCGGGGGCACGAGACGGCGCCCGAGCGCCCGCAGTGCCGCCCCCTCCGCGTCCAGGCCGACCCGCTCGCAGTCCCTCGCCCCGCGCAGCGCCTCCAGGCCGCCGCGGCGCCCGAGGCCGAGGCCGACGAGGCGCTCCACCGCCGCCTCCAGCTCGGGCACGCCCCCCGGATCCCCGTCACCGGCGAGACGGAGGCGGGCGGCAAGGACGTCCGCCGTGACGTCCCACTGGGGGTTGAAGAGCTGGCCGTGGGGGCCGCGACCGACCCAGCGGCGGGCGTCGTCGACCGCGCCGAAGTCCAGCAGGCAGCCCGCCACGACCGCCGTTATGGCCCCGGCGCCTTCGACGAGAACGCTGCCGAAGCCGCTGCCGACGTCCTCGAGCTCCTCCATGACGGCCGGGGAGGGACCCTCGCCGAAGAGGTCGGCCAGGGCCCGCAGGTACCGCACGACCTGCACGGCTCCCGGGATGACCGTGGCACCGAGGCTGTCGGCCTCCGCGAGAACCCGGTGCATGGTCCAGAGGTCCCCGCCCAGGAGGGCGACGTTGCCGAGGGCGCAGAGAGCGACGAGGAGGTACGGGGACCGCAACTCCCGCAAGGTGGCGACGGCGTCGGTGACGGAGCGTTGGGCCACGTCGCAGTCGTCCATCGTGACAGCAGCGAGGGACGCCCAGAACAGGACGGCCGTCATCGCCCGCTCCTCCTCCCAGCCGGCGCGGGCGAGGTCGAGCTCGGCGGCCTCCACCCGGGCGCGGGCCTCCTGCTGGGCGGCGCCACCGGCGCTCCACAGGAGGGCGATGCCGGCGATGCGCCGCAGCCGGCCCCGGCCCATGAGCACCGGGGTGGGCGGGAGCGGGTCGTGAGGCGCCAGCTCCAGGGCCGTCTCGGCGAGCTCGAGGGCGAGGCCGTCCCCCTGGGTGAGGAAGTGCTCGGCCACGATCGCCGCCAGCCACCAGCGGTAGTCCGGCCCGCCGGCGGCGTGGGCGGCCTCGGTTTCGTCCCGGAGGCGCTCCAGGTCGGCGAGGAAGCCGCTCTGGGAACGCACGAGGGCGTCCGCCTCGGCGACCCGCAGCAGGAGGGAGCGCCGGGCGGGGGGGATCTCGGCGATCGCCGCTCGCACCACGAGGATGTCGCCCCGGGCGAGGAGCCGGAACGTGAGCTGCTCGAGCAGCCGGGCAGCCTGCACGGATTCCCCGGAGGCGGCGAGGAGCGCGAACGCCTGCTCCCAGCGGCCCGCGTCCGCGAGGCGCTCGGCCTCCTCGAAGCGTTCGCCGCTCTCGCGGCCTTGCGGTCGTGGTGTCATCCCCCGCTCCATCGCGGTCGTCCGCCCGACGCCCCGCGATCGGCGCGTCAGAGACTTGTCATTGTGGCCGTTCATGATCGCCGGGTCGAGAGGTTCTCGGCGCCCATGCGAGGAAGAAGTAGGGATGGAGGCTGGACGAGTCAGGCGGCGGGGCCTGCGGGCTGTCGCAGTCGCGGCCGTCCTCGCCTTGGCCGCCGGTGCCGCTCCTCCCCTCGCCTCGCTGGGCGCCCCGGGCGGCGTCACGCTCGTGAGCTCCACCAGCGACGGTCTGGCGGGCGACGCCGGGAGCTGGGGACCGGCCCTCAGCGCCGACGGACAGGCCGTGGCCTTCATCTCGAGCGCCAAGAATCTCGTGGCCGGCGACACGAACGACGAGCCCGACGTCTTCCTCGCCCGCCCCGGCCAGAGCGCCATCCAACGCGTCACGCCCCCAGGCGCCGACGGCCCCAGCACGGACGCAGCCATCAGCGCCGACGGCCGCTACGTCGTCTACGTGTCCGAGGCCGCCAACATCGTGGCGAGCGACGCGAACGGCGCAGCGGACGTGTTCCGCTTCGACACGGCCAGCGGGGAGACCGTGCGGGTGAGCGAGAAGTCAGGCGGCACGGGCGACGCCGACGGTGCCAGCAGCGCCCCCGCCGTGAGTGCCGACGGCAACCGCATCGCTTTCGAGTCCACGGCATCCAACCTCGTCGCGGACGACGCGAACGGCGCCCCCGACGTCTTCCTCTGGGACGCCTCCACTCTGGCGGTGACGAGGGTGAGCGTGCCAGATCCCGGTACCGGGCGCGCGGAGGCGACCGGGGCGAGCACGGAGCCGGCGATCAGCGGCGACGGCACCGTAGTGGCCTTCACGTCCAGCGCCGAGGACCTCACGGACGACGACGCCGACACGGTCGCAGACGTCTTCGTCGCGGACGCCGCCGCGGCCACGTTGCGGCGCGTGAGCAAGCCCGGTGCCGGGGCCGATCCCGCCCCGGCCGACAGCCATCGGCCGGCCCTGCGCAGTGACGGCGCCGCCGTGGCCTTCACGTCGGCAGCGGACCTCACGGGTACGGGCCCCGAGTCGCGCCCGGCCGGCACCGAGACCGTGTACGTGGCCGACCTCGCCGCCGCCACGCTCGAACCGGTGGTCTCGCCCAGAACCCCTGTGGCGGCGGCACCGGAGCGGCCTGCGCTGAGCGCCGACGGGCGCACGGTCGCCGTCGTGGGGGCCCCGTCCGGCAGCGAAACAGGCCACGGTCGCCACGTCCTCGTCGTCGACCGCACCTGCCGGAGCGCCACCACCGTGACAGTGAACGGCCAGGGCGAAGAGGCGTCGTCTCCGGTGGGCAACCCCGCCCTCGCCCTGGCCGGCACCACGGTCGCCTTCGACACCGCCGCAGCCAACCTGGCGCCCGACGACGCGAACGACGCCGCCGACGTCTTCACCGCCGAAACCGCTCCCCCCCCGACGGACTGCCCACCGCTGGCGACGCTGAAGGCGGTCCCGGCGGCGGGGATCGTCCCGCTCCCTGTGGCCTTCGACGCCGCGGCGTCCGTCTCGCCCACGGGCGTGATCGTGGACTACGCCTGGGACTTCGGGGACGGCACCCCGCCCGCCGCCGGCCCCGACCCCACGACAGCCCACACGTACGCCCAGCCCGGCTTCCACGTCGCCACGGTCACGGTCACGGATACGAAAGCCGCCACGGCGACGGCTGCGGCCGTGGTCCTCGTCCTCGGCGCCAACACCGCACCGGATGCCGTCGCCGCTGCGGAGCCCGGCCTGGGCCCTGCCCCGCTCGCCGTCATCCTGGATGCCTCCGCCACGACGGACGCGGACGGCGACGCTGTCACGGGGTACACATGGGACTTCGGGGACGGCACCCCGCCCGTCGCCGGCCCCGACCCCACGACCGCCCACACGTTCACCGGCCCCGGCGTGTACGTGGCCCGCCTCACCGCCACCGACGCCAGGGGGGCCACGGGCCAGGCCTCGGTGGCCGTGGTCGTCCTCGACGCGGACGGACCCCCGGAGGCGGCGTTCACGTTCTCGCCCGACTCCGGTCCCGTCCCTCTTGAAGTCACCTTCGACGCCGGGGCCTCCGCCGACCCGGGCGGCGGGGTCGTCGGGTACGCCTGGGACTTCGGGGACGGCAGCCCGCCAGAGACCCACCAGACCCCGACGACCGTACACAGCTACGCCCAGACGGGTGTCTACGTCCCGGTCCTCACGGTCACCGATACGGCCGGCAAGGCCGACACCCTGCCCGCGGCCTGGCCGGTCTTCGTCGCGAAGGGCGCCCAGAACGCCCCCCCGGCCGCCGACTTCACGGCGAGCGCGGAGGACGGCGAGGCGCCGCTGGACGTGGACTTCACGGACACGTCCTCGGACCCGGACGGCGCCGTCACCGAGGCGCAGTGGGACTTCGGGGACGGCGCCACGGCCACGGGCCCGGCCCCCGGGCACACGTACACGACGCCCGGGCGCTACGAGGTCCTCCTGCGGGTAGTGGACGACGACGGCGCCGACTCCTGGGCGTCCGGGACGATCGCCGTGCGCCCGGCGAACCGCCCGCCGGAGCCCGCCTTCGACGCCGAACCCGGGGGCGGCCGCGCCCCGCTAGACGTCACCTTCGACGCCCTGGCGTCCACGGACCCTGACGGCGTCGTGGCGGGCTTCGCCTGGGACTTCGGCGACGGCACCGCAGGGACAGGCGAGCGGCCCACCCACACGTACGCGTCGCCGGGCACCTTCACGCCCATCCTCACCGTCACCGACGACCGGGGCGCGAGCGCCACCAAGGAGGGAGCCCCGATCGACGTCTCCCCGCCCAACCGGCCGCCCGTCGCCCGCATCGCCTCGGACATCCTCGTGGGGCCGTCCCCCTACACGGTCGACCTGGACGGCACCGCCTCCTCGGACCCGGACCCGGACGGCTCGATCACGACCTACGAGTGGAACTTCGGCGACGGGTCGCCGCCCGCATCCGGGCCCACCGCCACCCACACCTTCGGCGGCGCCGGCGTCTACTTCGTCACCCTCGCCGTCACGGACGACAGCGGCGGCCGCGGGAGCGTGGAACTCCCGGTCGGCGTTCACGTCGAGGCCACGGCCGACACCCGCCCCGTCGTGTCCGTGGCCGGCGCCGGCTCCTTCACCTCGCCTTCGGGCACAGGCGGGGCAACCGTCACGTACGACGTGCGTCGGGTGGGAACCCTGCCCCTGCATTTCGGCGCCATCCGCCTCGTCGACCCGGGATCGGGCATCACGGACTCCCGCTGCTTCGTCCTCACTTGGGGCGGGGTGCGCCCCGACGGCCTGAACGGCGCCAAGGCCCCGTGCTTCGGGCTCGCCTTCGCCCGCGGTGGCCTCCGCTTCTTCTCCGGGACGTGGACGGTGGACGACCGCTCCTCGAGGGACTTCGGCGCCGACACCGCGACGTTCGACCTCTCCGGCGGCATCGGGCACTACACGGCCTCCGGGCCGCTCCTCTCCGGCGACGTGGTGGTATCGAGATGAACATCCCATGGGGGACTTCGTCCCCCCTACGGACCCCCCCCGCTCCACCGGTTGGCGCCGGCCGCCGGTTCGGGCGCCGCGAAGCCGCCCCTGACGCAGCATGTGCGGCCCCGCCCGCAGCCCTGGCGTCGATCTCGTGCGCACACAACGCCCGCGGGCGCGTCGGGCGCTGGACAGCCGCCGTCCTGCTCGGCGCGGCCGTGGCCGTCGCCGCTCTCGGTCGCCCGGGCCCGGCCGCGGCGAGCGGCCTCGACTTCGCCTGCTCGGCCACGGCGCCCCCGCCCGTCGTCGGGGTCGCCCCCACGCTTTCCGGCGCCCGGGTCACCTTCGACGGCCGCGACCAGGCCGGCGCCACGTACCGCACGGACTGGGACCCGGCACTCCTGTTCGGGGCCACGCTGGCGGACTTCCTGCGCATATTCGTCAACACCAGGGACGGCTCCCTGGAGCCCCCGAACCTGCTGCGGGTGGACGTGCCGGGGACGTCGCCCACACCGGACCTCGGCTTCGGCGCCGGCGTCCGGCTGAACACGGTGGGGACGAGCGTGCGGGACCTGCTCCGGGACGACTTCGGGATCCCCTACGACCGCAACGACCCGATCGTGAACCCGCACGGCGACCAGTTCATGATGGCCGGTGTCGACTTCGTCTTCCGGCGCCTCTCCCCCGACGTCACCCGGTACCGGGCCGAGTACGGGGTCCGCCTCACCTTCGAGCGACGCGAGGGCTCCACCCGGACGTACACGAACACACTCGTCCGCATCGGCGTCGACGCCACCGACCCCGCCGGCCGCCTCCCCGACGAGGCCCGCTTCACCGTGGGCTTCAAGCAGCGGCACAACCCGGACCCGGGCAACCCGGACCTCGGCATGTTCCTCGTCCACCAGCGCCTCACGTACGACGACCCGGCGATCACCGCCACCACGCAGCCGCCCCTGCGGGTGAGCCTGAGCGTCACGGAGCTCGACGCCGCCGGTGATCCCGTCTCGGGGGGGGCGTCCGTGGACGTCGGGATGGTCTGGGACCGCACCCTGCCCGCCTTCGCCCTGGGCACCAAGCAGGCCTGCTGGAACACCACGGAGGTCGATTCCCTGGGCCAGGTCGGCCTCAACCACCCGGCGGAGCCCGGTGGGACGCCACCCGCCCACCTCGACCTCGACGTGCGCAGCGGCGCCGGCGCCGGTGTCCCGCTCGGCACCGACCCGGGCGACCCGCGGGCGGACCAGGTCCGCCTCCACGCCGTGATGGCGGGCGTCCCCGCCCGCATGGACTACCTGGGCCGGCCGGAGAAGATCACGGTGACCCACTCGCCCGAGGTGACACCCACCGTCGTCCTGGACCGCTTCCAGCTCGCCTCCGAGGACGGCGACCCCGCCACCGTCGACGCCCCCACGTACCTCGCCGCCCTCCTGCGCTCCGTCCCGGTCTACGCCGAGGTGGGCGCCCGCACCGACGCAGGCCGCGCCCTCACCGGCGCCGACATACGTTTCTCCACACCTGCGTGCCCGGCGGCGTCCGGGGGCGACCGGCTCCCGGATCGCAACGTGCCCGCCTGGCTGCAGGACTGCGGGCGGGGCGCCCCGGCCGCCCCCGCAGAGGTGATCGCGATCCTGCAGAACTACCTGCCCGAGGACGCTGTCTCGGCGGTGAGGATGGCGGACATGCCCGGCGTCCCCACCGACCCGTACGCTCCGTTCCTCCTCTACGAGAGCCGCGCCGCCCTCGCCGACACGGCACCCGGGCCCATGAACCGGCCCCTCCTCCGGGTGGGGGGGCGTGCCTTCGGCGTGGAGAGCGTCGCCTTCGACACCGCCGGCGGGGGGCCCGCGAGCACACGGATCCACGCCGAGGCCCGCATGGCGCCCGCCGCCACCGGCAAGGTGGTCTTCGGTGTGGACGGCCGTGACCGCAGCGACGAGCTCACAAACGGGGGCGTGTTCGTGAGCGGCACCGCCGACCTCACCCCCTTCCCCACGGCGATCGCCCGTCTCGACGTGAGCTCGGACATTTCGCGGCCGCTCCTGGTCTCCTACGACTTCGGCGCGCCGGTCCGGGTCGCCGGCGACGTGTACGCCAAGCTCCCGGGGCCGGGGGCCCTGGAGGTGAACGGCCGCCTCGCCGTCGGCGACGACGCCGGCACCGGCCTGCCCGCCCACGCCCAGGTTCTCGTGCAGCGCACCACGGACACGGACGGCTCCTCCCGCACGGGCGTGTACGCGTGGACGCCCACACCGATGCGGATCCGCGCGGGAGCGACCCTCACGGACGTCGCCGACCGGGCGCTGGCGTACCCGTACCGCACGCGCGTCCACGCCGACGCCACCGTCCCGGCGAACCTCTCCGCCACGGTCGACCAGGACGCCGCCGGCAATCTCACGTATGCCGACGCCCGGCTCTGCGAGAGCGGAGCCCCCTGCCACGACCGCCTCGCCCTCACTGCCGAGCGGGGCCCGCAGCGACCCGACGACGTCGACCTCCTCTCGCCGCCGCCGCTCCCGGACATCCCCGACGGCGCCGACGGGCGGGACCCGCTCATGCCCCCGTTCACCGACCCGGGCGGCGACGAAGGCGTCCGTGCCGTCATGACCCCCGGGGCGCCTGGAAGCCCTGCGGTGTTCGGCCTCCGCGCCGTCGTCGCCGACCTGGAGCGGGTCACGTACCGGGCGACGCCCCAGGAGGTCTGCGTGCGCAGCCGCACGTCGCCAGGGCGCCGATTCGTCGCCAACGTGTACTCCGGCCTCGACACCGACGGCGTCCTCTACGCGGACGGCACGGTCACGGGCCTCCCCGGGACGCTCTTCGCCCGCATCGACCCGGCGTCCACCGGCCCGGACAGCGCCGCCCCGTTCCTGTGGCTCACCACCGAGACCTGCGACCTCGGGGTGGCGCCCACGGGGGTCGCCGCCACCGAGCCCCTCTCCTCGGCCCTGCCCCGGGTGGACGCCGTGGTGCGCTACGGCGCGCCCGACCGCCTCCGGGCCATCGGGACCCCCGCCCGGGTGCCGTTCCTCGCCGGCCGCGTCGACGTCGACGTCCTCGGCAGTCTGGGCCTCCACGCCAACCTCGACACCTACCTGCCCCGCCACGTCATGGTGTGGCAGCCGGGCGTGACCTCCTGTGACGACTCCCTACCGCCGCTGCTCTGGGCGCTCTGCGAAGGCGGTCACCAGCTCTACGAGCTCGACACGTGGCGACGGGTGCGCCTGAAGTTCCGCTCCTCGTCCCGCGTGCTCCTCACCGGGGGCGCCGACGCCCACGTCCACCTGCAGAGCGGCGGCGACTACGACGTGAAGGCCTACATGACGGAGATCCCGGGCAGCCTCGACGCCGACGTCACGCTCCGCCAGAACATCCGTCTCCCCTGGATGGACGTGGCGGCCAACGTGAGCGCGAGCTCCGGGATCTCGTACCTGCGCGCCGAGCTCTGGGACCGCCGAAACCCCGCCTACCTGGGCTCCCGGCCCGCCGGCGTCGCACCCGAGCCCGAGAACCGCACACCGAACTACCGGGCGGCCGTGCGCAACGTCCCCACGACCCTGCGCCTCACGGGCCGGGTGCGCCGCTCGGAGGCGCCGAACTCGACGCCCCGCGCCGAGAACCCCCTCTGCGCCCGCTACGCCGGGCGGGGCAACACCGACGTCGCCTACGTCGACGCCGACGTCGACCTCGGCAACCGGGCCACGGACGTGTCGATCGGGATGCGCACCAAGCACGGCGTGGAGGCCCGCGAGGACGTTTGGGGCTACCCGGGCTTCATCCACGGCCTCCCCGGCATCGCCGGTCGCATCCGGGGCCCGGGCATCATGGACCCGAGGGGTGACAACGAGGCGATCCTGGGCGACGTCAGCGCCAACGCCCCGCTGAGCGGCACGGTGCGGGCCAAGGTCGCCAACCTCGGCTTCGGCATCCCGGGCTTCGAGTACACCCTCGTCGCCACGCTGGGGATCTCCCTCTGCCTCGACCTCGACGTCCCCGTCGTCGTCGACGTCTCCCGGGTGAGCCGGGCCCGTCTCGCCATCTCGGGCCCCAAGCTCGTCCTCGCCGTGGGCGACGCCGACTACGCGGCGGGCGGCCGCGTGAACGCCCGCTTCGAAGAACGCCTCTTCCGTGGCGGCGCCTGGGTGACCCAGCCCGGCGTGTACTCCGCATACCAGCGCCACCGCCTCAGCTTCGAGGACCCCGTCAGCGCCGCCGAGGAGGACTTCGTGCTCAGCCGCTCCACCCGGGACGAGTACACGCCGGTCTACGCGACGGACTTCGGCGCAGGGGTACCGGATTCCGACCCGGCGTTCCCCTACTGGTACTCGAACCAGGAGACGAACCGCATCACCTTCGACCGCCACGGCGCCCTCGGCGGGGTCCTCACCGGCTACCGCACCTCGCAGGTCCTCATAGACCCCGTCTTCTCCATGTCCGAACGGGACCAGCTCCGCTGGTGGGACCGGGAGGCGGCAGGCCTCTGGGCCCTGATCGACGCGGGGGTCGCCGCCTACAGCGCCGTGGGCGGCCTCTTCCCGGGCGTGACCGACGCGGACTTCCTCATGCCCGACCTCCCCACGACCCCGGCGGCCGTGCGCTCCACTTCAGGCGCCCTGGACTGCCTGTTCGGGCCGGCGATCCCCGACGCCGTCGGCGCGGACGGCACCCGTTACCGGGTGCGCGCCCACAGGGCCGGCCTCTGCCTGGACCAGGCGTCCGTGCCCGTGTATCTCGAGGCCCGCTACCCGAACGGGTCGCTGCGCTGGGCGCGCTTCGTGAGCCCGGAACCCGTCCCCCTCGACAGCGACAGGAGCCGGCGCCGCATCGAGGTGTCGTTGTCTCCAGACCCCGACGACGGCTCCCTCGCGGTCCGCGTGGGCGACTACCGGGGCCAGCTCGACGCCGGCGGCAACGGCATGCTCACGACCTCCTCGACCCGCTGGCGCCTGCAGGACATCCAGACCGTTACCGTCCACCGGGGCGACCCCGTGTCGCTGCTCCCGCCCCCGGGCGCCTGCACGGGCGCCTGCTTCCGCTACGTGTACGACTTCGGCGACGGCACCGTGTCGTCGTCCCCTTCGCACCACTACCGGATGCCGGGGAGCTACTACGCCCACGCCGTCGCCTACAACACGAGCGGAACGGCCTACTACATGCGCCGCTACCGCATCGAGGCCACGTAGCTGCCGGCGGGCTACGTCCCGTAGAGGGCGGCGCGGCGGGCGGCCTCGGCGGCCTCCTGTTCCGCCGCGGCGGCGATACGGGCCTGCTCGGCGCGGCGCCGGGCGACCTCGGCGACGATCCGCGTGCGGTCCCGCTCGGCAATCATCGTGAACCTCGTCCGCACGACGTGGGCGTGGGTGGCGGGGTCGAGGGCGCAGGCCACGACCTCGACGACGCAGTCGACTGGCGGCACGCCCATGTCCAGCACGACGCGGAGGGGCCGGCCCACCGTGACACGGCGCTCCGCCGGGAACGAGATGCCCCCGCCTCCCAGGTCGAACGTGGTCGCCTCCGTCACCGGACCACTGTCTGCGTCACCCCACCGCAGTGGGATGGCCGCCTCCACACGGGGGTGGGCGCGACGGACGCGTTCCAGGCGGCGCGGGTAGACGAGGGCGACCATGGGTCGGTCACGACGCACGAGCTTGCCCATCACCGTCGTCTCCGAGGCGTAGGGCGCCTCGTCGAGGCGGAGCACGATCCGCACGGACTGGCCCGCCCGGACCTGCCCCAGGAACTCCCGGGTGACGTCCACGACCAGAGCGCGCGGGTCGGCGCGCACGACCACGCCCTGGTGCAGGCACGCATCGCCCCTGTCGCAGAGCTGGAAGTCCACGTAGCAGCCCACCACCCCGGGGTGGCCACCGGTCTCTTGCATCTGACCCACCTCCATGCCGGCGCCATCCGGCCGGCCCTCGATAGCGTCGTCGTTCTCGGCGACACCACCCCAACGCCACGTCCATCATCGGCGGCGCGCTCACCCACCTTGACCTCATCCCGACCAGGCCGCACGAACCACCCCCGGAGTAGTATCGCCGCCCTATGCGTGTGCTCGTTCTGTCCTGGGAGTTTCCGCCGCGCATCATCGGGGGGCTCGGTCGCCACGTCGACCGCCTCACCGGGGCGCTGGCCGCCGAAGGCCACGAGGTTCACGTCCTCACGCGCGACGACCCCAACGTGGGGGCCGAGGAGAGCTTCGGCCGCATCCACGTCCACCGCGTCCCCGAGTACCCGCCGTTGGTGCCGTTCCAGGAGCTCATCCCCTGGGTCATGCAGTTCAACCTCGGTCTCGTCGAGCGCGGCGTCCGCCTCCTCCACAACAGCCGGCCCTTCGACGTGATCCACGCCCACGACTGGCTGGTCGCCTACGCCGGCAACTCCTTGCGGGAGCTCTTCGGCGTGCCCCTCGTCGCCACGGTGCACGCCACCGAGTTCGGCCGCCACCAGGGCTGGCTCCCGGGAGACATGAACCGCCTCATCCACCAGGTCGAATGGTGGCTCACCTACGTCGCCCGCCGCGTGATCACCTGCAGCACCTACATGCGCGACCAGGTGCAGCAGATCTTCGAGCTCCCCCCCCAGAAGCTCGACGTCGTCCCGAACGGCGTCGCCCTGCGCATGGGCGACCCCCCGCCGGTGTGGCCGGGCGCCCGGGCGAAGGAACCGGTCGTGCTCTTCGCCGGCCGCCTCGAGTACGAGAAGGGCGTGCAGACCCTGATCGAGGCGGCCCCCCGGATCGTCGACGCCCACCCGGGCGCCCGTTTCGTCGTCGCCGGGGACGGCACGTTCGGCGACCGTCTCCGGGGTCTCGCCGTCGAGTCAGGCCACGGCGGGCGCTTCGAGTTCCACGGCTTCGCGGACGGCGAGGTCATGGCCGAGCTCTACCGGCAGGCGTCGGTGATCGTGGCCCCGAGCATCTACGAGCCCTTCGGCATCGTCGCCCTCGAGGCGATGGCCGCCCGCGTTCCGGTCATCGTGGGGGACACCGGTGGCCTGCGCGAGCTCGTCCGCCACGGCGACAACGGCCTCCGGGTGACGCCCGAGGACGCCGGCGACCTCGCCAACTCGGTCGTGCGCGTGCTCGCCGACGACGAGCTTCGCAGCCGCCTCGTCGCCGGGGGCGCCCGCACGACGGCCGGCCGTTCGTGGCGGGTCATCGCCCGGCGCACCGCCGACATCTACCGCCAAGCGGTCACCGAGGAGGAGGATCTCCTCGGCGCCACAGGCACCGCCGCGGAGCCCCCGCCGCTGCGCCTCGTCTGGGACGCGTCCGCGGCCTTCCGCAGGGCGATCGACCCCGAGACCGCCGAAGCCGAAGAGGGCACGGGCAGGTAGTTGAAGCCACCGGCGGGCGGCCGCGGCACGAGGGACGACGGTTGCACGAACACGACGACGGCATCGAGGGGATCTGGGACACCGACACGGCTCACGACCCCGACGACGACGCCTGGGAGGCCGCCTGCGCCGAGGCCGTCGCCATCCTGCGCCGGGCCCTCCCCGACGCCGCCCGCTCGGCTCCCCCGCCCGACGTCGCCGCCGCGGCCGCGCGCTTGCGCGGCGGAATCGCCGCCGGCCACTCGCCACACGGCGCCCTCGTCCGCAGCGCCGGCCTCGACCCCGACCGGCTCCCCACGGACGCCTCGGCGCTCCTGGTGCGCGCCACGGCCGGAATCGTCTCGCCCCGGGCGCCCCTCGACGTCGCACCTGAGGACGCCGACGCCCTCACCGTCCTCACGTTCGGGGACTGGCTGGGGGCGGTGATCGGCCTCGTGCGCGCCCGCCCACCCGCCACGGCTGACCCCGCCTCCCTCGCCGGCGCCGTCGCCTCCTGCGAGGAGGTCGAGGGCCTCGACCCCGACGACGTCCCGGCCGTGCAAAGGGCCTTCGCCGTCGTCGTCCCGGCGTGGCGGGCATGCGGGATCGTCGACGACGCCGACCGCCTCACGGACGTGGGCGCCTGGGTGACACCGCGCGCCCTCGCCCGGGCCTGGGGCGACGACCTGGACGCCGGTATCCAAGGGAGCCCGCGAGCACCCGCCGGGTAGAGTCGCCGTCGTGACCGACACGACCGCACCGGCCTGGAGTCCGGGCTCCTGGCAGGCACTGCCGGCCGCACAGCAGCCCGACTGGCCCGACGAAGATGCCCTCGGACTCGTCCTGGAGCAGATGCGGAGCCTGCCGCCTCTCGTCTTCGCGGGCGAAGCCCGCAGCCTCACCGACGCTCTCGGCGACGTGGCCGAGGGCCGGGGCTTCCTACTCCAGGCGGGCGACTGCGCCGAGAGCTTCGAGGCGCTTTCGGCCGACGCCATCCGCGACAAGCTCAAGGTCATCCTGCAGATGGCGGTCATCCTCACCTACAGCGCCGGCGTCCCGGCAGTGAAGGTGGGCCGCATCGCCGGCCAGTTCGCCAAACCCCGCTCCTCCCCCACAGAGACCCGGGGCGACACGGAGTTGCCCTCGTTCCGGGGCCACATCGTGAACGACTCCACCTTCGATTCCGGTGCCCGGGTAGCGGACCCCGGCCGCCTGCTCGACGCCTACCACCACTCGGCGTCCACCCTGAACCTCGTGCGGGCGTTCACCAAAGGGGGCTTCGCAGACCTCTCCCAGATGCACGCCTGGAACCTCGAGTTCGCCGCCGGCAGCGGCGAGGGCCGCCGCTACGAGGCCCTCTCCGCAGAGATCGACCGGGCGTTGCGCTTCATGGCGGCCTGCGGCATCGACCTCGCGGCCGAGCGCAGCCTGCACGAGGTCGACTTCTACACGTCCCACGAGGCGCTCCTGCTCGGCTACGAGGAAGCCCTCACCCGCCGCGACAGCCTCACGGACGACTGGTACGACTGCTCGGCGCACCTCCTCTGGATCGGCGAGCGCACCCGCCAACTCGACGGCGCCCACGTCGAGTTCCTCTCAGGAGTGAACAACCCGGTCGCCTGCAAGCTCGGCCCCTCCGCCACCCCTGAGGACGCCGTCGCCCTCTGCGAGCGCCTCAACCCCGCCCGGCGTCCCGGGCGCCTCACGTTCATCACCCGGATGGGCGCCGGTCGCGTCCGCGACTCCTTCCCGCCGCTGCTGCGGGCCGTCCGCCGGGCGCGCCATCCCGTCGTCTGGGCCTGCGACCCCATGCACGCCAACACCTTCACGCACGAGAGCGGCTACAAGACCCGCCGCTTCGACGACGTCATGGGCGAGCTGCGGGGCTTCTTCGAGGCCTGCCGGGCAGAGGACGTCTGGCCCGGGGGCGTCCACATCGAGCTCACCGGCGACGACGTCACCGAGTGCCTCGGAGGCACGGAGGCGATCGAGGACAACCACCTCGAGCGGCGCTACGAGACGATGTGCGACCCCCGCCTCAACGCCCGCCAGTCCCTCGACCTGGCGTTCCAGGTGGCGGAACTGCTCCGGGGCTGAGGGGGTTGGGGGGGGCCGGCCCCCCGGGGGGGGGGCGGGGGCCGCCCCCCCCCCCCCCCCCCCCCCCCCCCCCCCCCCCCCCGCCGCCCACCCCTACCCAGCGACCTCCCGGTGCACGTCGGGTTCCACGTAGATCATCCGCGCCGTGGGCACCCTCTCGCGAATCAGCACCTCGGCGGCGTCGATGGCGGCGGCGACCTCGGGGAACGTGAGGGTGGGGTCGAAGTCGACCTTGGCGGCGACGAGGATCTCCTCCGGGCCGAGGTGGAGGGTGCGGAGGTGGATGAGGTGGCGGACCCGGGGAGCGCTCTCCAGCACTTCGCGCACGGCGGCCTCCTCCGGTGCCGCCGCTGCCTCGCCCACGAGGAGGCTCTGCATCTCGGCGGCGAGGACGAAGGCGATCACGCCGAGGAGGCCGCCGATCACGAGCGTGGCATAGCCGTCCCATGCGGAGTTCCCGGTGAGGAGCGAGAGGCCGACGCCCCCGAGCGCGACGACGAGGCCGATGAGGGCACCGAGGTCCTCGAGGAGCACGACGGGGAGCTCGGGGTTCTTCGCCCGCCGGATGAACGTCCCCCAGCCTTCGCCCGAGCGCCGCAGGGGGGCCGCCTCCTTGACCGCCGTTCGCATCGAGAAGGACTCCAGGCCGATGGCAAGGAGAAGGACGACGACGGCGACCGCCGGGGACTCCAACTCGTGGGGATGCGCCAGCTTCTCGACCCCCTCGTACACGGCGAAGAGGGCCCCGAGGCTGAACAGGACGAGGGCGACGACGAACGCCCAGAAGTAGCGCTCCCGCCCGTACCCGAAGGGGTGGGCGGCATCGGGCTCCCGCCGGGCTCGCTTGCCGCCGAGGAGCAGGAGCGCCTGGTTTCCCGTGTCGGCGATGGAGTGCGCCGACTCGGCGAGCATCGCCGAGGACCGGGTGATCGCCCACGCCACGAGCTTCGCCACGGCGATGCCGAGGTTCGCCACGAGGGCGGCGAAGATCGCCCTACGGCCGTGCCCGTGACCGCTCGCCGCCCCGTGACCGCTCACCGGGGGCCTCCCCTGCCCGCTCGCCGCCCCGTGACCGCTCACCGGGGGCCTCCCCTGCCCGCTCGCCGCCCCGTGACCGCTCACCGGGGGCCTCCCCTGCCCGCTCGCCGCCC
>CAYJLW010000012.1:0-5435 GCA_964370965.1 uncultured Acidimicrobiia bacterium
CCGTAGGAGCCCGTCAGCCCCATCCGGCGGACCCATCACAACACGGGGATGCTGTCTTGCCGGTATCCCGGGACAACGGCATCAGTTTGGGGGTGGCGGGCCGCGGGGGCTGCGGGGCGGGTGCGGCCGGACTTCGGCCGTCTCGGCGGCGGGGAGCGAGTCCGGAGGCCGGGCGCTTGCGGCGCAAGGGGTGACCGCGGGGAGATCCTGGCGGATGTCGTCGACTCCCGCTGAATCCGTCGCACCTCCGCTGTAGGGTCGGGACGACTTCCCGAATCTTCCCCCAACGTCCCCCGGACTTCCCCCGGACTTCCCCCGACTTCCCCCGACTTCCCCTTTCCTGTCGCCGTGCCCATGGGGGTGAGACGTGCTCGCCGTCGTCGACTCCGTCGCGCTCGTCGGTATCGACGGGCATCCCGTCCGTGTCGAGGTCAGCCTCGCGCAAGGACTGCCCACCTTCACCGTCGTCGGTCTGCCCGATGCCGCCGTGCGCGAAGCGCGCGAGCGCGTCCGAGCGGCCGTGGTGGCTTCCGGCTTCGAGTGGCCGAGACGCCGCCTCACGGTCAACCTCGCTCCTGCCGGCCTCCCCAAGAGCGGGTCCTGGTTCGACCTTCCGGTGGCTCTCGGCATCCTCTCCGCCGCCGGCGCGATCGACGCCACATGGTTCGACGGCGCGGTGGTCGTCGGGGAACTCGGCCTCGGCGGGGAGCTGCGACCGGTTCCGGGGGTGCTGGCTGCGGCTCTTTGCGCTCGAAAGGCGGGGCGCACCCATCTCGTCGTGGCGGCGGCGAACGCTCACGAGGCCGTCGCCGTTCCCGGTGTCACGGTCTCCGCGCTGGAGAGGCTGGGGGACGCCGTGGTCGCCCCTCCGCGGATGCCGGGGGGGGCGTACGTCGTGTCCGACGGGGGGCCGGCGTTCCCGGACCTGGGCGACGTCGCCGGCCACGGTGTCGCCAAGCTCGGCCTGCAGATCGCCGCTGCCGGTGGCCACCACTGCCTGCTCGTGGGCCCGCCCGGCAGCGGCAAGACGATGCTCGCCCGGCGTCTTCCCGGCATCCTGCCCGCCCTCTCGGAGGCGGAGCGCATCGAGGTGTCGAGCATCCACACGCTCGCCGGGGCCTCCGACGGGCTCTTGGCGGAGCGGCCCTTCCGCTCCCCCCATCACAGCGCCACCGTGGCCGCGCTCGTCGGGGGCGGGAGCGAGCGTCTCGTGCCCGGCGAGGTGAGCCTCGCTCACTGCGGGGTGCTGTTCCTCGACGAGCTGGGGGAGTTCCGACCCAGCGTTCTCGACGCCCTCCGCCAGCCTCTGGAGGACGGCCGGGTGCAGGTCTGCCGGCGGTCGCTGCGCACCGTCCTGCCCGCGCGCTTCACTCTGGTCGCCGCCACCAACCCGTGTCCGTGTGGCCACGCGGGATCCGAGGAGAAGGTGTGCGAGTGCGACGTGCGGGCCCTTGCCCGGTACCGGCGCCGCCTGTCGGGGCCGCTCCTCGATCGTGTGGACGTCACGATCCCCGTGAGCCCGGAGGATCCCGTGAGCGTGCTCGACCACGCGGGCCGCCGTGAGTCCGGCCTGGCGAGGGAGCGCGTGGTCGGCGCCCGTGTGCGCCAGGAGGCCCGCCTCGGGGTGGGACGCCTGAACGCCTCCATGACCCCGGCGGAGGCGAGGGCGCTCGTGTCTCTGACATCCGCCGCGGCGCGTGCCCTGGTCCTGCTCGCTCGTGGGGCCTCGAGCAGGGGGATCCTGTCCGTGCGCAAGGTCGCCGCCACGCTCGCCGACCTCGAAGACGCTCCGCGCGTCGAGGAACACCACGTCCAGCAGGCCTGGCGACTGCGGGCGGGCCAGATGCGGGAAGCCGCCCTGTGAGCGGGGAGCGAGCGGCGGCGCCGGAGCGGGCAGCGGCCTGGCTGTCGGTCGGCGGCGTGTACGGCCTCGACATGGCGACCCTGGCCCGCCTCCACGCCCGCTGGTCGGATCCCTTCCGGGCGCTGCGGGAACTACGGGCCGGGGGCGCGTCGCTGGCGGGCGTCGTGAGGCCGGGCCTGCGCCCCTTCGCAGCCGGGAGCGCGACGGTCGCCGACCCGGTGGCGACCGCCCGGGCCGTGGCCGCAGCCGGGGCCCGTCTCGTGGTCGCCGGTGGCGACGGCTGGCCGGTGCGTCTCGCTCCCGGCGAGGAGTGGCCGGCGGTCCTGGGTGTCCTCGGGGAGCTGCCGGCCGGGCCGGCCGTGGCGATCGTGGGCATGCGCCGCTCCAGCCCTGCTGGGGCGGAATTCGCCCGGCATCTCGCTGCCGAACTCGCTGCTTCTGGAGCAGTGGTCGTGAGCGGTCTCGCCTTCGGCATCGACGCCGCAGCCCACAGGGGATGTCTCGAAGTCGGGGGCCGCAGCGTGGCCGTGCTCGCAGGCGGCGTGGCGAACGTGTCACCCCGACGTCACGAGGGTCTTGCCGCGGAGCTCGTCGCCGCTGGTGGTGCTCTCGTGAGCCATGTCCCCCCTGACGCGCCCTCGCCCGGGTGGCGCTTTCCCGTGCGCAACCGCCTCGTCGCGGGCCTCGCCGACGTCGTCGTCGTGGTGGAGGCGCAGTTCCGCAGCGGGTCCCTGAGCACTGCTCGCCACGCCCTCGATCTTGGCCGGCCGCTGTGCGCTGTCCCTGGAGCGCCCTGGTCGCCTCGGGCGGCGGGGACGAACGCCCTCCTCGCCGACGGTGCCGTGGTGTGTCGCGACGCCGACGACATCCGAATGGCGCTCGACCTCACTCTGGGAGGCAGGGAGGCGCCCTTCTCCGGCCAAGGCCGTCGCGTGCCCGCGGCATCGGCCGTCCGCCCGTCGGGCGACCCGCCGCCGGGGTCTCTCCCGGCCGAGGCGAGGCGCGTTCTCGACGTCCTCGCCGAGGGGCCGCTGTCCCTGGAGCGGGTCGCAGCGGCCACCGAACTCGATGTCGGGGCCACGCTCGCCCACCTCAACCGCCTCGAGGCGGCCGGCCTCGTGTCGTTCCCGACGCCGGCGACGGTTCGCCGGGTGGGCGCCCGGTGAGGGGGCCGGCCCCCCCGGCCCCCGGATCCGACGTCATGGCCCCTGGTCGACGGCCTGCCGGACACGCGCCCAGCCGGCCACGGCGAGCCGGCGCTGGTGGCGCGCTCCGTCGAGGGACAGCCTCCTTGGCGGTTTCGGGTAGCGTCGCGGGCGATGGACGCCCCTCCCGTCCCGGACTCCTTCGGCTCCGCCGTCGAGGCCTACCTCGACCACCTGGCGCTGGAACGGCGCTGCTCTCCCCACACCGTGGCTGCCTACCGCCGCGACCTGGGGCGCTTCGCGGCGACGGCCCGGCGGGCGGGCCTGGCGGGCCCCGACCAGGTCGACCGGCGCTTCCTGCGTTCCTACCTCGCCTCCCTGCAGACCCTCGGCTACGCCCGCTCCTCCGTGGCGAGAGCGGCGTCCGCCTTGCGCTCGTTCTTCCGCCACGGCCGCCGGCTCGGGCTCTTGGCGTCCGACCCGGCCTCCGGCCTCGCCGCCCCCAGGGCCGACCGGCGCCTGCCCAGGGTGCCTTCGGCTGCCGAGGCGGCTGCCCTCGTGGAGCGCCCGGGCGGCGACCCGGTCGGCCTGCGCGACCGCGCCCTCCTGGAACTCCTCTACGGTACCGGGGTGCGGGTCTCCGAGCTCACCTCCCTGATGACGGCGGACGTGCGCCCCGCCCGCGGGTGGCTCGTCGTGTGGGGGAAGGGAGCCAAGGAGCGCCGCGTGCCGGTGGGAGAGGCGGCCGCCGCTGCCCTCGACGCCTACCTGAGAGCCGGCCGACCGGCCCTTGCGGAGAGGGTCAGCCAGGGTGGGGCGGTCGCGTCCGGCGGGGGCGAACCACTCCTGCTCAACATGCGGGGTCGGGCCATGACCCCGCGGGACGTGCGGCGCGTCCTCGCCCGGTACGGGCCATATTCCCCGCACGACCTCCGCCACGCCTGCGCCACGCACGTCCTGGAGGGGGGTGGCGACGTCCGCAGCGTGCAGGAGCTGCTCGGTCACGCGTCCCTGCAGACCACGCAGACCTATACTCACGTGGTCGGCGGCGCTTTGCGCGACGCATTCGCCCGGAGTCACCCCAGGTCGTGAAGCAACAAACCTCTGCTGGGACTGATGGCGTGGACGGTAACGATCAGGTCAAAGAGCTCTGGGGCGAGTACAAGGAGCGCGACCGCAAGGACGCGCGCGACAAGCTGATCGTCCACTACGCCCCACTCGTCAAGTACGTGGCGGGCCGCGTGTCCGTGGGGCTCCCGGCCAACGTGGACCAGGCCGACCTCACGAGCTACGGCATGTTCGGCCTCATCGACGCCATCGACAAGTTCGATTCCGAGCGGGGCATCAAGTTCGAGACCTACGCCATCAGTCGCATCCGTGGAGCCATCATCGACGAGCTCCGGGCCATCGACTGGGTCCCCCGGAGCGTGCGGGCCAAGGCGCGTAGCGTCGAGCAGGCCTACAGCGCTCTCGAGTCGCGTCTCGGCCGCACACCGACCGACGCGGAGGTCGCCGCGGAGATGGGCATCGCAGGGGGAGACCTCCAGCAGATCTTCGGGCAGATCTCCTTTGTGGGCATCGTGGCCCTCGACGAGCTCCTGAACTCGGGCAACGACCGCGGGGAGGGCCTCACCCTGGGCGACACGCTCGCCGACACCCACGGCCAGGACCCGATGCTCACCTTCGAGCAGCAGGAGACCCGCCATCTCCTCGCCGACGCCATCAAGAGGCTGCCGGAACGGGAGAAGTTCGTGATCACCCTCTACTACTACGAAGGCCTCACGCTCGCAGAGATCGGAGAAGTCCTGGGCGTGACCGAGTCCCGCGTGTGCCAGATGCACACGAAGGCCGTGCTGATGTTACGCTCGCGCCTCCAGGAGCACTGACCCCCGGCGGGCCGCCCGGCCCGCCCCCCAAGGCTCCGCCGACCTCCCCCTCTAGCGCGAAGCGCGCCGACTTCCCCCTCCCTGTCCAGGTGCTCCCTGGCGATCGTCCACGCGCCCACCTTGGGAGGTCGCATGCCCCGGGTCCCCTGCCCCCTTCTCGTCGTTCTCGTCTCGTCGCTCGTCCCCTGCGTCGCTTCCGGCGCGGCCGTCGCCCGGGCCCCCCGGCGAACGCCTGCCCCCGCGGCGCCTGTCCGTCTCCTGCGTCCTGCGGACGGGCCGGTCGTGCGGGGCTTTGCGGCTCCCGGAGGGCCGTATGGCGCCGGGCACCGTGGCCTCGACGTCGCCGCGCCGGGAGGCACCGTGCGCGCCGCCGCCGCCGGAGCCGTCACGTTCGCCGGGCCGGTGGCCGGATCCGTCGCCGTGAGCATCGACCACGGCGGCGGCTGGTCCACCCGCTACAGCGGCCTCAGCGAGGCGTTCGTCGGGCAGGGGGCCCACGTCGCCTCCGGAACGGTCGTCGGTCGTGGCGGGGCCGGGCAC
>CAYJLW010000012.1:5445-29105 GCA_964370965.1 uncultured Acidimicrobiia bacterium
GGGCCGCCGGCCGCCGCCGCCCGGGGGGGGGGGGGGGGGGGGCCGGGGCCCCCCCCCCCCCCGCCCGGCCCCGGCCCCCACTTGCACTTCGCTCTTGTCCACGACGGTGTCTACGTCGATCCCGCGCCCCACCTGGCGGTCGGGACGCACCTTGTTCCGGCCGGTCCCCTGGATGGCGACCCCCTGGCCGGCGTCGCCCGACGCCTCGGTGATCTTGGGGACGAGCTCCGCAGCGCCCTCCGCTCCGGAGGCGAAGCAGTCAGCGGCGTGCTCGAGCGAATCGGCGAGGCGGTCGACGACGCGAAGGAGGCTCTCGCCGGCCTGCGCTCCCGTCTCGAGCGCGAGGGCGGCGACCTCGCCCGCTTCGCTCCCCTGCTGCGTGAGCTCGAGGAGGCGGCCGCAGGGCTCGCCGGTGACCTGCGAGAGGCGGCCCGCGACCCGGCGAAGGCGCTCCGGAAGATCGGTGGCGAGGCCGTGGACGCCCTCGTGGGGCGCATACGGGACAAGGTGCGTGAGGTCGAGGAGCTCGTCCAGGGGGCAGCCCTCGTAGCGCGCTCGGCTGGCGTCATGACGCAATGGGGGACCCTTGCCCGGTTCCTTCGCTACAGCGACGAGCACGCCAGGTCGCAGGAGCGCTGCACACGCGAGGCCGTACCCGTGCCCACCGGGCCGGGGACACCGCCCACGCGCAACGTCGTCGTCGCCGTCCAGGGCATCCAGTCCACTCTCAGCGAGGCTGAAGCTCGCGGCGGGCGCCCCCGGTCTCCGCTGCGGGCGCTTCTGGCCGACCTCGGCGTCGCCGACGACCGCGTCCTCGCCTTCTCCTATCGCGGGAGCCGCGCCGACGGCACGCCCTTGGCGTACGGTGTCACCGACACCTGGGGGAGCATCAGGGAACGGGCTCGTCTCCTCGGCGAGCAACTCCGCAGGTTCCATCTCGCCCGACCCCACGAGAGCGTCGATCTCGTGGGGCACAGCCTGGGCGGAGTCGTGGTCGCGTACTACCTCGCCTT
Source organism: uncultured Acidimicrobiia bacterium (assembly GCA_964370965.1). Lineage (GTDB taxonomy): Bacteria > Actinomycetota > Acidimicrobiia > UBA2766 > UBA2766 > CAYJLW01. Next base: position 6,459 of record CAYJLW010000012.1, read on the forward strand.
CATCCATGACCCGATGGACCCCACCCTGCCCCAGGTGGGCCGGGCCGTGACGATCGCGGCGCCGCACGCCGGGATCCCGCTCGCGCAGATGAACGAACTCCTGCGCTACAGCCAGAGTGGCCGCACATTGAGATCCGGCGTGCACTGGTTGCCCGATCACCTCGCCCCCGACCCGGAGGCTCCCGCCCTCCGCCAGCTCGCCGAGACCTCACGGTTCGTGGGCCGCCTCTCCGAGGCCGAGGACTTCGCAGGGGTGCCGGTGACTGCGATCGGCTCGCTGCGCGATCCTCTCGTCCCCGGCATCCGGGCACGACATCCGGCGGCCACGAACGTCCTCGTCGACGGTGACGGCTCGAGCCCCGTCGAGGACCATTCCCGCATGGTCACCGACGCCGAGACGCGCCGGGCCGTGTCCCTTGCCCTCGCCGGCCTTCCGCCCGCCTGCGTCGGGACGGGTCTCGCTCTGTGGCGTTTCTTCGCCGCCGACACCGTCTACCGAGCGGAGGAGTCTGTCGCTGCGGGGGCCGCCGTCGGCGGCTACTGGCTGGACACCCGGGCGAAGCGGGGACGGCGATGAGGACGACCCGACGCCTCGCGGCCTTCCTTTCCGCCGCCGTCCTGCTCGTCGCATGGGGTGTTCCCGCATGCACGTCCGCATCCCCTGATCGGGCGGCACGGATGAGGATCATCGACCTCCCCGGCGCCCGGGCGGTGGCGACGAGCCCGAGCGGCGTCTTCGCCGTCACGTCGCGGGAAGTCGTCCGCCTGGCCCCGGGGGGAGGCAGGCCCATTTGGCGTCATCCGGCGCGGCCCGCCGCGGGGCGCGGAGCACCGGCGCCCGTGGCCGTCCCCGGGGGGCCCGTCGTGTGGGCGGAGGCCGGAGCGGTTGTGGCCGCCGACCCCGTGGGCGGCAGGGCCCTCTGGCGGGCGCCACACCCGGGTGGCGCGGCGGAGGCTGTCACCGGTCTCTCCTCGTCCGGGACGGTCGTCGTGGCGTCGGGGTCCTCGGGGACCCTCGTCGCCCTCGAAGCCCGCAGCGGTGCCCGGCGCTGGGTACGCCGTCTCGGCGAGGGCCGCTTCGTGGTCGACGGTCCCCCGGTCGGCGTGTCCGGTGCCGTCTGTCTCACGGGGCTGCTCGAGGGCGCGGGGGGCCGCGTGCTCTGCCTTGACGCCTCCAGCGGAACGACGATCTGGGAGCACGACCTGCCGGGGGCGTCGTCCGGCCTCGCCGCTTCCGGGGAGAGGCTCGCGCTCGGGGTTCCCGGCGGTGGGGTCACGGTGGGGGTACCCGACGGGCGGGTGCGCTCCTCCGTGGCGTTCGACAGCGCGTTCGACGCCTCGGTCGCTCCCGTGTTCCTTTCCGGCGGTGTGGCGTACTGCGACCGCCTGGGCGCCGTGGCCTTCACCCGGGGGGGTCGCCTCCTCTGGCGGCGGGACCTCGGCGTCCCCTTCGTGGGTGCCCAGCCCCTGGCCGGCGGTTCCGGCCTCTGGGTCCCCGCAGCCCGCGGCTGGGTGCATCTCGACGCCCGGGGCGCCACCATTGCTGTCGCGACCCTGCCGGGGCCCGGCGGCGGCGCGTCCGTCTGGAAGGGACGCCTTCTCGTGGCCGTACCCTCTGTCGGGGTGGCCGTCGTGGAGCCGTGATCCCCGCCTCCGCTGATGCCTCCGAGCCCGGGTGTGTTCCGCGTGCGGGCGGGCCCGAACCTCCCAGGCGCCGTCCAGGACCGGATGCCGGGCGGGAGGGGGGGTGAGGGTGGGGCCTGGTAGGCTCCCCGGAATCACACACGTCCAGCCGATTCCGCGCGTGGGTGCCCGTCCTCCGGGGCGGGAAACGCGACGGGAGCAGGCTCACCGATCGGTGAGCCGGGAGGCGGGGGCGGAGGCAGAACCTAGGAGGTGTCCTCGTGACACAGACGCAGGCGCGCACGAGCGTCGTAAGCATGCGCGAGCTACTCGAGGCGGGCGTCCACTTCGGGCACCAGACCCGTCGGTGGAACCCGAAGATGCGCCGCTTCATCTTCGGTGAGCGCAACGGCATCTACGTCATCGATCTCCGCGAGACGATGAAGGCCATCGAGGCCACCTACACCTACGTGCGCGACCTCGTCGCCGACGGCGGCACGATCATGTTCGTGTCCACCAAGCGCCAGATGATGGAGGCCATCGAGGCCGCCGCGGAGCGCTGTGCCATGCCGTACGTCAACTTCCGCTGGCTGGGCGGCATGCTCACGAACTTCCAGACGATCCACTCCCGCATCAGCTATCTCAGGGAGCTCGAGACGATGGAGGAGGACGGTTCCATGGCCGCCCTCCCGAAGAAGGAGGCGCTCATGCTGCGGCGCGACCGCGCCAAGCTGGAGCGCAACCTCGGCGGCATGAAGATCATCGACCGCGTCCCGGACGCCATCTTCGTCATCGACACCCGCAAGGAGCACATCGCCGTGACCGAGGCCCGCAAGAAGGGCGTCACGATCGTGGCCACACTCGACACGAACTGCGATCCGGACGAGGTCGATTTCGGGATTCCGGCCAACGACGACGCCATCCGCGCCGGCGTGCTCATGGCGCGCATCATCGCCGACGCCGTGGAGGAGGGCCGCCTCCTCGGGGTCGGCCGCCCGCGGGTCGTGTCTCGCGAGGAGCCCAGGGGACCGGACCCCGAGCGCGAGGCGGAGCGGCGCCGCGCAGAGCGCGATGCCGCCCGCTACGAGGAGCAGCGCCTCAAGGCCGAGGCGGCCGAGGCGGCGTCCGCCCAGGAGATCCTCGCCCACGCCGTGGCCGAGCCCGTCGAGCCCGTCGAGGTCGTCGAGGTCGTCGAGAGCCCCGAGCCACCCGAGGCCAAGGCCTCTGAACCGCTTTGAACGGCTTTGAACAGCTCTGAGTAGGCCGGGAGAGAAGGAGCAGCCGATGGCGATCACCGCCGCCGAGGTGAAGGCCCTGCGCGAGAGCACCGGCGCAGGGATGATGGACTGCAAGAAGGCGCTCGAGGCCGCCGGTGGCGACATGGACGCGGCCAAGAAGGTTCTGCGGGAGAGAGGCCTCGCCGACGTGGACAAGCGTGCCGGACGATCCGCATCCGAGGGGCTCGTGGAGGCCGTCCTGGCGCCTGACGGCACCGCGGGCGTCCTTGTCGAGGTCGGATGCGAGACGGACTTCGTCGCCAAAGGGGAGCGATTCGGCCGGCTCGCGAAGGATGTCGCCGAGGCGCTCTTTGGCGCCGCCACGGCCGAGCCCGCCGGTGAGGTGGCCGTCGAGGTCGAGCGGCTCCTGGAGGACGCCGCCGTGGAACTGCGCGAGAAGCTCGAGTTCCGCCGAGGCGCTTACTTCGCCACCACCGGCGGCGTCGTGGACGCCTACCTGCACCGGACGGGCGGCTGGGCCAAGAAGGGCGTCCTCATCCAGATCGACGGCGACGCCGACAGCGATTCCCTGAGCGAGGCGGCCCACGAGATCGCCCTCCACATCCAGTTCGCCCGCCCCGACGCTGTCACGCGCTCCGAGATCCCCGAGGACGTGGTCGACACAGAGCGTGACGTCGCCGCGGCGAAGGCCCGCAACGAGGGCAAGAGCGAGGAGATCGTCCCCAAGATCGTCGAGGGCGCCGTCAAGAAGATGTACAAGCAGCGCGTACTTGCCGAGCAGCCCTTCGTCAAGGACGACAAGAAGAGCGTGTCGCAGTGGCTGGAGCAGGCCACGGGTGGGCGGGGCACCGTCGCGCGGTTCGCCCGCTTCGAGATCGGGGAGGCCCAGGAGACGTGAGTGCGGCAGGCCGCTCGTGAGCGACGCCCCGTCTGAGGCGACGAGCCTGGAGGATCTTCCCGCCCCGCTCGTGGATCCCGACGATCCGCCTCGCTGGCGACGGATCCTCCTGAAGCTGTCCGGGGAGGCGTTCGCCGCGCCCAGTGTCGGCCGCGGCATCGATCCTGCCGTCGTCGCGTCCTACGCCGCCCAGCTTGCCGAGCTCCACGCCCGGGGCGTCCAGGTGGCCTGTGTGGTGGGCGGCGGGAACTTCTGGCGGGGCCTCTCCGACGCCGCCGCCGGCATGGACCGGGCGACGGCGGACAACATGGGGATGCTCGCCACGGTCATCAACGCCCTCGCCCTCCAGGACGCCCTCGAGCGCCAGGGGATTCCGAGCCGTGTGCAGTCTGCCATCACCGTCCAACAGGTGGCCGAACCCTTCATCCGCCGGCGGGCGATGCGACATCTCGAGCTCGGTCGCGTCGTGATCTTCGCCGGGGGGACCGGGAACCCGTTCTTCACGACCGACACCACGGCGGCCCTGAGGGCGGCGGAGATCGGCGCGGACGTGATCCTCAAGGCGACCGACGTGGACGGCGTCTACAGCGCGGACCCGAAGCGCGATCCCACCGCCACCCGTCTGGACGCCGTCACCTTCAACGACGTCTTGCGGCGTAACCTCAGGGTGATGGATGCCGCAGCGATCGCCCTGTGTCGCGACAACAGCCTGCCCATTGTCGTGTTCGATCTCCTCACCGAGGGGAACATCAGGCGGGTCGTGTGGGGCGAACCGATCGGGACCGTCGTGCACGACGGGGGAGAAGCGGGGGGAGAAACGACGTGATCGCCGACATCCTGCACCAGACCGGGGAGAAGATGAAGAAGGCCTTGGCGGTCACCCAGGAGGAGTTCTCCGGTGTCCGCACCGGCCGGGCGTCCCCAGCGCTCGTGGAGCGTCTCAAGGTCGACTACTACGGCACCGAGACCCCACTGCAACAGCTCGCCACGTTCAGCGTGCCCGAGCCCCAGTTGCTCGTCGTCAACGTCTTCGACCGCAACGCGGTCTCCTCGGTCGAGAAGGCGATCCGTAACTCCGACCTGGGCCTGAACCCTTCCTCTGACGGCAGCATCGTCCGCCTCAGCTTCCCCACGCTGACGGGCGAACGCCGCAAGGACCTCGTGAAGCTGGTGCGCCACAAGGCCGAGGACGGCCGCGTGGCGGTGCGCAACCTGCGTCGCGGCGCCAAGAGCCAGCTCGAGCACCTCGAGCACGACCACGAGATCTCCGAAGACGACCTCCGCAGGGCGGAGAAGGAGTTGCAGCAGCTCACCGACCGCTGCGTCGGCGAGATCGACACGATGCTCAAGCACAAAGAGCAGGAGTTGCTCGAGGACTGACGATGGATGACTCCCGGCCCGGGCAGGAAACCCCCGGCGGGGGGAATGAGCACCTGCGCATCCTGTCCGCCGACGACAGCGGCGGGGAAGACGCAGCGGGTGATGCCCCGCCCCGCGGCGCTGAACCGCCCGAAGGGGAGCCCCCCACCGGCGACGACCAGAGCGCGGCGACGCCGGTCCCTGCCGTGGACGCCTCCCAGGGCCGGACCCCGCACGACCATGAGCCCACGGACCCTGGTCTCCCGGCGATGGCGCCCGCCGCCGGGGCTCCTGGCCCGCGGGACGACTTCACCCGGGGCCCGACCGGGGACCCACCCGCAGAGGAACCGTCTGCACCGCAGTTCCCGCCCCTCCCTCCGCCCGCCGCGTCCTCTGACGCCTCCACCGGCCTGGCGGAAGACGCGCGCCCTCTCCCCCCGCAGATGCCGCCGCCCCCGCCGGTGGTGCGCTCGGGCGGCGTCCGCATCATCGACGCCGACGGCAACGACATCACCGGGGCGGGCGCTGACGCCGCCGAGACGACCGTGCCCACGTCCACGTTCAAGGCCCCGCCCGAGCCCGGGGTCATCCGGGTCTCGGCGGACTCCGAGGCGCCCGGCGCCCCGGAACCGCCAGCGGAGGCCGGTCGCAGGTCCGGACGCGCGCGCCTGCGCCGCCGGGGGGGCGTCGCCGAGGCGGAGGTCGTCGGGGCGGGCGCTCCCGAAGCCGCCGCCGTCGCGGAAGAAGTGGCGGAGGTCGAAGACGACGGGGGCGGCGGGGAGGACGGGGAGGTCCGGCCGCAAGCAGCGGTCAAGGTGCTCACCGGCTTGGCGTTCGGGGTCGTCGTGTTCGTGCTCATGCGCGTGTTCGGCCGGCCGGCACTCGCCGGCCTCGGAGTGGTGCTGGTCACCCTCTGCGCCTACGAGTACTACGCGGTCCTCGCCAAGCACGGGGCGCGGCCGGCCCTTGTCATCGGTGTCGTCGCCATTCCGGCCATCATGCTCCTCGCCTACCTCAAGGGCGTCGAACCGGCCGCCATCGTCCTCATCGCGTCTCTCGTCGCCACCGGGGTCTGGTTCGCAGGGACCCTGGACACGCACGAACCGCCCGTCCCGGCCGCTGCCACCATCGTCGGTCTCGTGCACATGGGAGTGGGCGGCATCGCCTGGTCTCTCATCCTGGTCCTCCCCCACGGCTTCGCGATCGGGGTCGTCTTCCTGGTCATGTGCGTCACGCAGGACGTCGCCGCGTACGCCGTCGGATCGACTCTGGGGCGGCGGCCGCTCGCTCCCAGCCTGAGCCCGCACAAGAGCGTCGAGGGATTCGTCGGCGGCACATTGGGCACGTTCGCGGTCGCCGGCGCCACGATCCTCATGGAGCGCTGGCACCACGTTGCATTCCTCGGGGAACCGAGGAACGTCCTCGTGCTCGGCGCCGTCGTCGCCGTCGTCGCCCCCCTCGGAGACCTCGCCGAGTCCCTCATCAAGCGGACGCTGGGCATCAAGGACTTCGGGGCGCTTCTGCCCGGCCACGGCGGGATGTTCGACCGTTTCGACGCCATCCTGCTCGCTCTTCCGGCGGCCTGGATCACGCTCATGCTCCTCGGGGCGTCGTGACCCGACGGCGGGTCGTCGTCCTCGGCTCCACAGGATCCATCGGCACCCAGACCCTCGACGTCTGTCGAGCGGTCCCGGAACGCTTCGATGTCGTCGGCCTCGCTGTGCGCTCGAGCACGGTGGCGCTGTGCGTCCAAGCCGCCGAGTTCCAGCCCCGGGCCGTGTGCGTGGTCGGCGGCTCTCTCCCCGGCGAGGGCGACCTCCCCGTGGGCACGCGCGTCCTCGCGGGCGACGACGGCCTCGAGGCTCTCGCCGGCGAGGTGGAGGCCGACGTCGTCGTGAATGCCGTTGTGGGTGCCGTCGGCCTCCGGGCCACCGTGGCCGCGCTCGACGCCGGCCGCGACGTGGCGCTGGCCAACAAGGAGACGCTCGTGGCGGGCGGGCCCCTCGTGCTGGACGCGCGGGAGGCGGGTGGAGGGCGCATCATTCCAGTCGACTCCGAGCACGCCGCCTCCGCGCAACTCCTCGCCGGAGAGGATCCCGACACCGTGGCGCGCCTCGTCCTCACGGCTTCCGGGGGTCCCTTCCGGGGCCGCCCCCGGGAGGACCTCGCCACGGTCACGGTGGAGGAAGCCCTCAGGCATCCCACATGGCAGATGGGGGCGAAGATCACGATCGACTCCGCCACGCTGATGAACAAGGGGCTCGAGGTGATCGAGGCGCACTTCCTCTTCGGCCTCGGCTTCGACCGCATCGGCGTCGTGGTCCACCCGCAGTCCGTCGTGCACGCCATCCTGGAGTTGCGCGACGGCTCCGCCAAGGCGCAACTCGCCCTCGCGGACATGCGCCAGCCGATCGGTTGGGCTCTGGCCTGGCCGGAACGACTCGACGTCCCTTACGGGGCCGTGGACTGGACAGGGCTTGCGCCGTTAACGTTCGAGGCCCCCGACACAGCGGCCTTCCCCGCCCTCGACCTCGCCTACGCCGCCGGCCGGGCGGGCGGCACGGCGCCCGCCGTCCTCAACGCGGCGAACGAGGAGGCCGTGGAAGCGTTCCTCGCCGGGCGCTGCGGCTTCCTCGACGTCTCCCGGGTGGCCGAGGCGGTCCTGGGCGGACACGTCCCCCGGGAGCCGGGGTCCGTGTCCGACGTCGTGGCCGCGGACGCCGAGGCACGCTCCCGGGCCCGGGAACTGCTGGCAGGCTGAGGCCGAACGGCGCAGGGCGCTTTGGGGGACGAGCGTCGCCGGGGCCCGAGTACGGTTGCAGGACCTCCCATTGCGCGCCGAGAGAAGAAGGATGACTCAGCCCTACCAACTCATGGATCCGGTGCCGGGCGCAGAGCCCGGCCCGGGCGCGGACAGGGACGGGCCTCACCGGAGCGGCCTCTGGGCGACGCTGGCGGGCACCGTGGCGCTCCTCGCCGTCGTGGGGGTGTTCTGGCCGACCGCCCTCAAGGGCATCCTGCTGCTGTTCCTCGTCATCATCGTGCCCATGGTGCTGTTCCACGAATGGGGCCACTATGTCACAGCGAGGCGCTTCGGGATGAGCGTGCGGGAGTTCTTCCTGGGTTTCGGCCCCCGTCTCTGGTCGTTCCGTCGTGGCGAGACGGAGTACGGAATCAAGGCTCTCTTCCCCCTCGGGGGCTACGTCAAGATCGTGGGCTTCGGCGTGGACGAGGACGTCCGCCCCGAAGAAGTCGGCCGCACGTTCCGAGACAAGCCCGCCTGGCAGCGGGCGATCGTTCTCGTCGCCGGGTCCACGACGCACTTCGTCACCGCACTCGTGCTCATGTTCGTGGTTCTCGTCGCGGTGGGGGTCCCGGCGCCGGCCACGACTCTCGGGGCCGTCGAGAAGGGCAGCGCCGCTGAGGACGTGGGCCTGCGTGCCGGCGATCGTCTCGTGTCCGTCGCAGGCGTCTCCGTGCGCACCTGGGACGACGCCCAGGACGCCCTCCGGGCCCGCCCGGGCCAGGATGTCGTGGTCCGCTTCGAGCGTGGCGGGCGGGTGCGGGAGGTGACCGCCCACCTGGGCTCCGTCGAGAGCGAGGGTCGCCGGATCGGCCGGCTCGGGGTCGTGCCCGGCGAGCGCTACGAGCGCGTCTCGCCGTTGCGAGCTGTGCCGGAGACGTTCGCCCGCTTCGGAGACGCCGTCACATTCTTCGTCGGGGCCTTGGCCAAAACGTTCTCCCCCTCGAACCTCCGCTGTCTGGCCGAGCAGGTCACCGGCGGGAGGTGCCGCACGGACTACAGGTTCTCCTCGCCGGTCGGGATCGCGTCGGCCGCGGAGCAGAGCGCCAGCCGGGGCATCTTCACCTTCCTCTGGCTCGTCATCAGCATCAACGTGTTCGTGGGCTTCTTCAACCTCCTGCCCCTGCTGCCCCTCGACGGGGGACATCTCTTCGTGCTCGCCCTCGAGACGGTCGCCACGAAGATCCGTCGCCGGCCGGTGCGCATCGACGAACGGGTGCTGCTGCCCTTCGCCATCGGGTTCCTCGGTCTCATGCTGATGCTGTTCTTCAGCGCGGTGTACCTGGACATCACCAGTCCTGTGAAGCTCCGGTGACCGGGCGACGCCCGACGCGGGCAGTGCAGGTGCGCGATCTCGGTATCGGCGGCGGTGCGCCGGTGTCCGTGCAGTCGATGACGACCACGAAGACCGCGGACGCCGAGGCCACGATCGCCCAGGTGTACGCACTCGCCGGCGCCGGCGCCGACGTCGTGCGCATCACCTGCGACGACGAGGACGCCGCCGCGGCCCTCGCCCACGTCGTGCCCCGCAGCCCCGTGCCCATCGTGGCCGACGTCCACTTCCAGTACCGCCTCGCTCTCGCCGCCCTCGAGGCGGGCGTGCACAAGATCCGCCTCAACCCGGGCAACATACGCAACCCCGCGCACGTCAAGGCAGTCGCCCGGGAGGCGAACGACCGCGGAGTGCCCATCCGGGTGGGGGTGAACGCCGGGAGCCTCGACAAGGACATCCTCGCCAGGCACGGCGACGCCACCCCGGAGGCCCTCGTGGAATCCGCCGAGAAGGAGATCGCCTACCTGCACGACGTCGACTTTCACGACATCGTGATCTCGCTCAAGGCTTCGAACGTCCCGCTCATGGTGGAGTCCTACCGGCTCATGGCGGAGCGGACCGACCACCCGCTGCATCTGGGGGTCACCGAGGCGGGCCCCCTCCCCGGCGGGCTCGTGAAGGGCTCCGCGGGGATCGGCACGCTCCTGCTAGAGGGGATCGGCGACACGATCCGCTACAGCCTCACCGCTGATCCGGTCGAGGAGGCCCGGGCGGGCAAGATCCTGCTGGAGGCTCTGGGTCTGCGTGAGCGCCGGGGCCTGGACCTGATCGCCTGCCCCTCCTGCGGCCGGGCCGAGGTGGACGTCATCTCCCTCGCCGACGAGGCGCAGCGCCGCCTCACCGAGCGGGGCATCCCGTACCAGGTCGCGGTGATGGGCTGTGTCGTGAACGGCCCGGGCGAGGCCCGGGGGGCCGACCTGGGTGTTGCCGCCGGCAAGGAGAAGGGCCACCTGTTCATCAGGGGCCGGGTCGTGCGCGTCGTGCCCGAGGCCGAGATCGTGGACGCCCTCGTGGAGGAGGCCGAGCGCCTCGTCGCCGAAGGCTTCGAGGCGCGCCTCGGGGCCGCGGACGCTGCCGCCGAGGAGAGCGCCGAGGCACTCCGCAGCGACCGCCTGGCCACCGATGTCGACCCCAACCACACCGCTGTCCACGCCGCCCGGGCGAGAGAGATCGCCCACGGGGCCTGAGCGCGGGTCGGAGTCCGGTCCCCCCCCTGAGTGAGGAGCGTGCTACGATCGCCCGGTTCGTATTGTGCGTGTGGCGTCAGCTGCAGTGGTGCAACGTGGGCCCGCCGCCCACGTTTTTTCTTGTGAGGAGAGTTGCGTGGAGGTCCCAGACCGGGTCCGCCGGACTGCGGTTCGCGCGCTCGATGGCACTCCCTACGAGGTGCTCGATGTCGATGTGAGCACCAAGGGTCCGCGGCGTGTGGTACGTGTCACCGTCGACCGCCCCGGCGGCGTCACGGTCGACGACTGCGCCGCCGCCTCCGAGGCCGTCTCGGCCGCTCTCGACGTCGACGTCCCCATGGAGGGTCCCTACCGCCTCGAGGTGGAGTCCCCCGGAGTGGAGCGGCCGCTGCGGCGTCCCGAGGACTTCCGCTGGGCCCTCGGGCGTCTCGTCCGGGTCCGGGTGGCGGGCGCGGAAGGAGCGGCCGGCACCGTCCAGGGACACCTCCGTCGTGTCTCCGACGACACGATCACCCTCACGACGCCCGACGGCGACGCCGACGTACCCCTGGCGGAGGTCGTGAAGGCCCGCACCGTGCTCGAGTGGGGTGCGGGGAGGCCGGCACCGAGGGGAAGGAAGACGGCGTGAGCTCAGAGATCATCGAGGGCCTCGAGCACATCGCCAGCGAGCGGGGCATCGAGTTCGAGACCCTCGTGTCTGCCCTCGAGGACGCCCTCGCCCAGGCCTACAAGAAGCTCCCGAGCGCCGCCGAGGAGGCCCGGGTCGACCTCGCCAGCGGGATCATCGTGGTCTACGCCCAGGAAGTCGACGAAGAGGGCAATGTCCTGCGCGAGTGGGAGGACACCCCCTCGGATTTCGGCCGCATCGCCGCCCAGGCGGCCAAGCAGGTGCTCACCCAGCGCCTCCAGGCCGCCGAGCGGGACAAGATGTACGACGAGTACCACGGTCGCGAGGGCGAGATCGTCACGGGCATCGTCCAGCAACGCGACCAGCGCTACACGTTGCTGGAACTCAGCAAGGGCATGGAGGCGCTCCTGCCCCAAGCCGAGCAGGTGCCCTATGAGCGCTATGAGCAGGGCGCCCGGCTGAAGGCCTACATAGTCGAGGTGCGCCGCACCGCCAAGGGCCCGCAGATAGTCGTTTCCCGCACCCACCCTGGGCTCGTCTTCGAGTTGTTCCGCCTGGAGGTCCCCGAGATCGACGACGGCATCGTCGAGGTGCGGGCCATCGCTCGGGAACCCGGGGCTCGTACGAAGCTGGCGGTGGCGTCCAACGACACGAACGTTGACCCTGTCGGGGCCTGTGTCGGCGCGCGGGGCAGCCGCGTGCGGATGGTCGTGAACGAGCTCCGGGGCGAGAAGGTCGACATCATCACGTACTCCGCGGACCCCGCCGAGTACGTCGCCAAGGCCCTGTCGCCGGCAAAGGTGAGGGAGGTCAGGATCGACGAGGAGACGGGCACGGCCGTCGTGATCGTGCCGGACTTCCAACTCTCTCTCGCCATCGGCAAGGAGGGCCAGAACGCCAAGCTCGCCGCCCGCCTCACGGGTTGGCGGGTCGACATCCGTTCCGAGACCGAGAGCGCCGCTCCGCCGCCCGTCCGGGCCGCCGAGGGCGGGGGTGCCCCGGAGGCCGCAGTGGCCGTCGAAGCGGTCGAAGAGGCCCAGGAGATCGCCGACACGGCCGACGCCGCCGAGGCGGAGGCCGAAGAGTCAGTCGTGGAGGCCGCCGAGGAGATCGCCGCCGAGGCGGCGGGGGAGCCCGCTCCCGAGCCGGAGGCGCCCCGCGGCGAAGAGGCTGAGGAGGCCGGCGAGGAGTAGCCTGTGGCTGAACGCACCTGTGTCGGCTGTCGATGCACGGCCGACAGAGGTGAGCTCGTCCGGGTCGTGTGGCGCGAAGGCGGCCTCGATGTCGACGTCGCCCGGAGCGCCCCCGGCCGCGGGGCCTGGTTGTGTGCCTCGGCGGGATGCTTCGAACGGGCGGCGAGTCGAGGCGCCTTCGGTCGGGCGCTGCGCCGGTTGGTGCCCGCAGACGCCGTGGTGGCCGTGAGGGCCGCCTTCGACGAGGCTGCGGCCGCGATGGCCGCCCGGCGAAGCGACACGATGAGTAGTTCTGGAAGCGAGACGCGAAGCGGAGACTGATCTAGTGGCCAAGGTCCGGGTATACGAACTGGCGAAGGAACTGGGCCTTCCCAACAAGGAACTGATCGCGAGACTGGGCGACCTCGGCATCGCCGTGGCGTCGCATTCCAGCAGTGTCGAGGAAGCCGAGGCCGCGCGGGTTAGAGAGGCCGTGGCCGGTGGCCCCGCTGTCTCCGACGAAGCCGAGTCCGGCGGGGATCGGGCGGCGCCCGGGCCGCAGCCGGACGGGGAGCCCGTCGCCGAGCCCGAGCCCGTTGTGGAGCCGGAGCCCGCGATCCTCGATGTGGTACCCGAGCCCGCGACCACGGCCACCCCGGAACCGGAGATCGAGGTCGAGATCGTCCCGGAGCCCACAGCGGAGCCCGAAGAGGCTGTGATCCGCGTGGAGCGCGGGATCACGGTCAAGGACTTCGCCGTTCGCGTCGGCAAGTCCGCCGGGGAGATCGTGAAGCTCCTCATGGCAGCGGGCGAAATGAAGGCCGCTCCGCAGTCGATGACGGACGCCGAGGTGGAGCTCGTCGCCGACGAGCTCGGCCTTGCCGTCAAGGTCGTGTCCCTCGAGGACGCCGACGTGGAAGCAGAAGCAGAGGCCGAGGCCGAGGACGCCGCGGACGAGGGTGCCGTGGCTCGCCCCCCTGTCGTCACCGTGATGGGTCACGTCGACCACGGCAAGACCAGCATCCTTGACGTCATCCGCAAGTCGAATGTGGTCGCCGGTGAGGCAGGCGGGATCACCCAGCACATCGGGGCCTACCAGGTGCAGGCGAACGGCCACCCGATCACCTTCGTCGACACCCCGGGCCACGAAGCGTTTACCGCCATGCGGGCCAGGGGAGCCGCCGTCACGGACATCGCGGTTCTCGTGGTCGCTGCCGACGACGGTGTGATGCCCCAGACGGTCGAGGCGCTCAACCACGCTCAGGCGGCGGGGGTGCCCGTCGTCGTGGCCGTGAACAAGATCGACAAGGACGACGCCGATCCCACCCGGGTGCGCCAGCAGCTCTCCGAGCACGGTCTCGTGCCGTCGGAGTGGGGCGGTGACACCGAGTTCGTGGATCTTTCGGCGAAGGCCGAGCTCGGCATCGACGACCTCCTCGACACCATCGCAGTCGTGGCCGAGCTCGAGGACCTCAAGGCCAACCCGGACGGCCCCGCCCGGGGCACGGCCATCGAAGCGCACCTCGACAAGGGCCGCGGACCCGTCGCCACGTTGCTCGTGAGGCGGGGCACGCTGCGCGTGGGCGACGCCGTCGCCTGCGGTACCGCTGCGGGGCGCGTCCGGGCCATGCTCGACGACACCGGCAAGAACGTGAAGGAGGCCGGGCCCTCCACGCCGGTGCTGCTCCTGGGGCTCTCCTCCGTCCCCGCGGCCGGCGACGACTTCCGCGTGGTCGCCGACGACCGCGAGGCGCGCGGCATGGCCCAGGACCGCGAGACGCGCGAGCGCAAGGCGGAGCTCGTCACAGAGGCGGGGCCGGCCCTCACGCTGGAGAGCCTCTTCGAAGCCGTGCAGGCCGGCGAGGTCGCCGAGCTCGTCCTCATCGTGAAGGCCGACGTGCAGGGCTCCCTGGAGGCCCTCGCCGATGCACTCGGCAAGCTCAGCACCGACCAGGTGAAGCTGAAGATCATCCACCGCGCCGTGGGAGCGATCACCGAGAACGACGTCCGCCTCGCCGAGGCGTCCCGGGGCCTGATCGTGGGCTTCAGCGTGCGTCCCGACCGCGCGGCCCGGGCTCTCGCCGAGGAGATCGGTGTCGAGATCCGCACCTACAGGGTCATCTACGAGGTCGTCGACGACATCCGGGCGGCGCTCCAGGGTCTCCTCGCCCCCGAGTTCCACGAGGTCGTGCTCGGCCAGGCCGAAGTGCGTCAGCTCTTCCGCGTGCCCCGCATCGGTGTCGTGGCCGGCTGCTACGTCCAGGAAGGCCGCATCACTCGCAACGCCCGGGCGCGGGTGCTGCGCGACGGCGCCGTCGTCTACGACGGAACCGTGGGCTCGCTGCGGCGGTTCAAAGAGGACGTGCGCGAGGTCGCCGCCGGCTACGAATGCGGTATCGGTGTGGAGCGCTTCCAGGACGTGAAGGAAGGCGACGTCATCGAGGGGTACGAGATGAAGGAAGTTGCCGCCACGCTCGATGCCCGCTGACCTGGGCTTCATGACGGAAGGGGCCCGAAACCCCACGCTCAGTGTTCACCGTGGCAGGATTTCCGGCGCCGTTCGTGGAAGGATTCCCGATGTCGCCCGCAGTTCTGCTGTCCTCGACCGGAAGGGTGGACCCATGAGACCCACGAGACGACTCGCAGTCGGCCTCCTCGCCGGCGTCCTGGCCGTGAGCCTCGTCGAGGTGGAGCCGGCCTCGGCTGACCCCGCCGGCTTCATCATGTCGGACTCGTCTGTCACCAAGCCGGGCGACGCGGACGGCACCCTCACCCTGAACATGACCGCCAACGGCACCGAGGCCCCCGACAACTGGCCGGCGGACACCCCCGTCCCCCGGCGTGACCCGGTTGCCGTGACGCCCACCGGACAAGTGGGCGTGTACGCCTTCTCGTTCCCGGTGAACCCTGTCACGGAGATGACCGAGGGCCAGCACAGATTGCCGACAGAGCCGAACAACAAGATGGTCGACATCACGCGGTCCGCGATCGTGAACGGCGCGACCGTCTCCGGGACCTACGACGCCTGTGCCAAGGTGGCGAACGTCTCTGTGACCGGGGCCTACACAGCACGGGCGACGGGAGCGATCAAGCTCCTGATCATCGACCTGGCGTCGGTGACCGAGGACTTCCCGGGTCTTCCCGTGAACATGTCGCTCTCGACTGCGAACCCGGGCGGCAAGGTGGACACGGCCACCGACTTCACGGCGACGGGGACTGCCACGCTGGGGGGCCCACCGATCGCCGCCGTGTCGCAGCCCTGGCCCTGGTTGCTCTTCAACAGCACGGATCTTCGCAACTTCCTCGGGAACCTTCTCGCCACCGAGGTGGGCCGCACGAGCGCTGCGGCCACCATCCACTTCTCCGTGGGCTGGGCGTCCCAGATGTCCTGTCCGCCCGTCACGGCGGCCGCCGGTGCCACCGCGGTCGCTGGGGTGCGTTGCCGGCGGATCCGTCGCAAGGGCCGCACCCGCGTGGTGTGCAAGCGGGTCGCCCGCCGGCGTGCCCGGCGGCGGTCGCGCCGCCGGCGCTGAGCGCTCGCAGCGGGCGGTCCCCGCGCAGAGTCCACCGCGGAGCCCGCCGAGAGGCGGGCTCCGCCGCGTCCCGGGATTCCCGGCCGGGGCGGGCGGGGCGTAGATTCGCCCACATGCACGCCGCCGCCCTCCGCGTGGACCTGCGGATCCCGCTGGTGAACTCCTTGAAGGAGAAGCGAGGCGTGCTCAGGGCGTTGCAGTCGGGCCTGCGCAAGTTCGAGGTCGCCGTGGCGGAGGTCGACTTCCAGGACCAGCACCGGAGGGCCGCTGTCGGAATCGCGGCGGTCTCGGGGGAGGCGTTCCACCTGCAGCGCGTGCTCCTCGAAGTCGAACGGTGGCTGCGGTCCCGGCCCGAGGTGGAGGTGCTCGCCGTCGAGATCGGCCACCTGGTCCCCGAGTAGGGTGAGGTCATGACTCTCCGCACCGACCGCGTGGGCGAGGCCATCCGGGAGGTCCTGGCGGAGGAGATCGTCCGTCTCACCGACCCGGGCCTCGGATTCCTCACCATCACGGGCGTCGACGTGGCGCCGGACCTCGCGCACGCGGTCGTGCACTTCTCCGTGTTCGATCCGCAGGAGCGGGACGCCACCGGCCGGGCACTGGGCCGCGCGAGACCCCGCCTACAGGGTCGCGTCGGGGCGAGCCTGCGCCTCAAGCGGACTCCCGAGCTGCGCTTCGTGCCGGACGCCGGGATCGAGAGCGGCGAGCGCGTCGACGCCATCCTGCGCGACCTCGGCGGGGGTGAGGACGCCGTGGCGGAGGAGTCCCCGGACGGTGGCACGGAGTGATCCGCTCCGGGGACGCCGCAGCCCTCGACGCGCTGCTCGAGCCCGGTGTCGACGTGGGGCTCGCCTGTCACGTGAACCCCGACGGTGACGCGCTGGGGAGCATGCTCGCTGCGCGTCTCGCCCTCGTGCGCCGCGGTCACCCCGTGGCGGCGTCATTCCCCGCCCCCTTCAAGACGGCGGACATCTACCGATTCCTGCCCGGGATCGCCGAGGTCGTCCCGCCCGCGGCCTTCCCGGCGGCCCCGTCGGTGATGATGGTTTTCGACTGCGGGTCCCTCTCGCGACTGCACGAGCTCACGCCCGCGGCCGAGGCGGCCGGTGCCCTCGTCGTTCTTGACCACCACGCCACGAACGAACGTTTCGGGAAGCTGAACTTCGTGCACCCGGAGGCGGCCGCCACCACACAGATCGTGTACTGGCTCATGCGCGAGCTCGGATGGGAGATCGACCGGGACGTCGCCACGTGTCTCTATGCCGGCCTCGCCATGGACACGGGGCGCTTCCAGTTCCCGAACACGAACGCAGACGTGTTCCGCCTCGCCGCTGAGCTCGCGGACACCGGCGTCGAGGTCGCCGCGGTGTCGCGGGCGATGTTCTCGGAGGTCTCGCTGGGCTACCTGAGGCTCCTCGCCCAGGTTCTGGAGCGCGCCGGCTTCGACGCCCACAGGCGCCTGGTCTGGACGTCAGTGACGCTCGCCGACCTGGATCGCCACGGGGTCGGCCCGGAGGAGACCGACGAGATCGTCGACGTCCTCCGCGGGGCCAGGGAGGCCGACGTCGCCGCCGTCTTCAAGGAGGTCGCCGACCACGGGGTGCGGGTGAGCCTGCGCAGCCGGCCGGAGATCGACGTCGGCGCCGTCGCTGCCGCCAACGGGGGCGGGGGCCATCGGAACGCCGCCGGGTTCGTCGCCGCATCCTTTGACGACGCGCTCGCCCGTGTGGTGGCCGGCATGGAGGGCCAGGGAGCCGTCGGAGACGGGGGGAACGGGCAGTGAGCCGCCGGCGCACCGACGACCCCACTACGGCGGGTCTCCTCCGCATCGACAAGCCCCCGGGGCCTACGAGCCATGATGTCGTGGGCCGGGTCCGGCGGGCCCTGGGTGTGCGCAGGGTGGGCCATTCCGGCACGCTCGATCCGCCCGCGACGGGGCTCCTTCTGCTGGGGGTGGGCTGGGCCACGCGCCTCCTCCGCTTCACGGGAGAGCTTCCCAAGACCTATGTGGCCGAGGTCGTGTTCGGCGCCGAGACCACGACCCTCGACGCGACCGGCGAAGTCGTCGCCGAGGCCGCCATGGACTTCGACGAGGCGGCCCTGCGCGAAGCCCTCGCCCTTCTCACCGGTGACATCCTCCAGGTGCCTCCGATGGTGTCTGCCGTCAAGGTCGCCGGCGAGGCCCTCCACCACAAGGCCCGCCGGGGTGAGGAAGTCGAGAGGGAACCCCGGCCTGTCACCGTGCACGCCCTCGACCTGCTGGGTCTCGATGGGGGGCGGGCGACCCTCGAGGTGCGCTGTTCGGCCGGTACGTACGTGCGCACCCTGGCGTCGGACCTCGGGCGGTCCCTGGGCGGCTACGCCCACGTGGGCGAGCTGCGGCGCACGGCCGTGGGCCCGCACCGCGTGGAGGAGGCGTCCTCCCTCGACGACGTCGACGACCGCGGAGCGGGGGCGCTGGCACCCCCGTCCGCCGTCATGGAAGGCTTCCCGGCGCTGCACGTGGACGCCGACACGGCGGTCGCCGTCTCCCGGGGCCGGCCCCTGCCCGCCGACCTGATGGCGGATCCCGGACCCACAGCGGTCCTGGATCCCGCCGGCAACCTCCTCGCCGTCTACGAGACCCAGGGGTCCACGGCCCGCCCGGCCTGCGTGGCCCCCCCGGAGTCGGTCCCCCGCTGCGCCGCGGGCTTGGCACGAGATCGGGTCCGTTCCGGAGGACGAAGGGTGCCCGAAGCAGTGGGGGCGGGCTCTGCCCGCCCGGAACAGCCGGGTGTCGAACGGCGCGGGGTGGGGGGGGTCAGCGGGGGGGACGGAGTCCCCGCGGCGATGCAGGTCATCGAGCACCTGGAGGCGTGCCCGCGACCCCCGGCGGGATGCGTGGTGACGATCGGCAACTTCGACGGGGTCCACAAGGGCCACCGGGCGGTGATCGCCGATCTCCGCCGCGAGGCCCGGGCGATCGGAGCCGCCTCGGCTGTCGTGACCTTCGACCCCCACACCCTGGAGGTGATCCGCCCCGAGGTGGCGCCCAGGCTCCTGACCACAAGGGAGCGCAAGCTCGAGCTCCTTGCCGAGACGGGCATCGACTACGCCCTCGTGGTCACCTTCGACGACGTCCGGGCCGCCCAGCCCGCGGACGACTTCGTGCGCGAGGTGCTCGCCGGGTGCCTGCACGCCCGCCTGGTCATGGTCGGCGACGACTTCCGATTCGGCCATCGGGCGGCGGGCGACGTGCGCCTGCTCCGGGAGATGGGCGAGCGCCTCGGCTTCTCGGTCGCTCCGGTGGAGATCGTCATGGGTCCCGAGGGCCCCTACTCCTCGACGGCCATCCGGCGCGCCGTGGACCGCGGCGACGTCGATGCGGCCACCGAGGCGCTCGGGCGGCCTCCGGAGGTTCGCGGCGAGGTCGTCCACGGGGACCACCTCGGACGCGGCCTCGGGTTCCCTACGGCCAACCTCGCCACGCCGACGCGGCTCTGCCTCCCGGCGGTGGGCGTGTACGCCGGGCGGGTCCGCCTTCCGGACGGGGAGGTCGACGACGCCGTGGTGAACGTGGGTTTCCGCCCCACCGTTCACCACGACAGCGAGGGGGGGGTCCGGCCCCTGGTGGAGGCCCATCTCCTGGGTTGGGCGGGGGACCTCTACGGGGCGGTCGTGGACGTCTCCTTCGTCGCCCGGATCCGCCCGGAGGAGCGCTTCGCCTCCCTCGACGACCTGAAGGCGCAGATCGGGCTCGACGCCGTTCGGGCCAAGGAGATCCTCGCCGCCGGGAGCGCGCGATCGTGAGGAACCCGGAGGCCGTGATAGGATCCCCGCATTCGGAGAAGGCAAGCACAAAGCAAGGAGCGTCCTTGCCGGACAAGACGGTCACCATCGAGCAACACCGGTTGCACGGCACCGACACAGGTAGTCCTGAGGTCCAGATCGCCATTCTGACGGAGCGCATCAAGCACCTGACGGAGCATCTGAGGTACCACAAGAAGGACCACCACAGTCGGCGCGGGCTGCTCATGCTCGTGGGCAAGCGCCGTCGTCTGCTCGACTACCTCATGCGGAACGACGTCGAGCGCTACCGGGCAATCCGGGACGAGCTCGGCCTGCGCCGATAGCGCAGCTTCTGAGAGGCCCCGTCGGGGCCTCTCTTCGTTGAGGGGGGAACGCTCCACGCTCTTTCTCCGTGTGTGCGAGAGGAGACGTGTGAACATGCAAGGCGCCATCAGGGCGGAGGGTCCCGTCGGGACCGCAAACTGGGTGTTGGAGACAGGCAAGCTGGCGAAGCTCGCAGACGGGGCGGTGGTCGTGACCCTGGGGGACACCCAGGTCCTCTGCACGGCGGTCGCGAGCCGTTCGGCGCGCGAAGGTCAGGATTTCTTCCCCCTCACCGTCGACGTCGAGGAGCGGATGTACGCCGTGGGCAAGATCCCCGGCTCGTTCTTCCGCCGGGAGGGTCGGCCCACGGAACAGGCCATCCTCACCTGCCGTCTCACGGACCGGCCCCTGAGGCCGTCGTTCCCGAAGGGGTTCCGCAACGAGGTGCAGGTCATCTCCACGATCCTCGCTGCTGACCAGGAGAACCCCCACGACGTCGTCTCGATCAACGGGGCCTCGGCGGCGCTCATGCTGTCCGGCATGCCGTTCGACGGCCCGATCGGGGCCGTGCGCATGGGTCTGCGCGACGGTGAGTGGCACACCAACCCGACCTTCGAGGAGTCCGCCGCCGGCGTCTTCGACCTCATCGTCGCCGGCCGGCGCAACGAAGCCGGCGAGATAGACATCATGATGGTCGAGGCGGGCGCCACCGTGGGCGTCTGGGAGCACGTAGAAGGCGGCCAGGCCGCCCCCACCGAGGAGCGCGTGGCCGCCGGCCTCGAAGCCGCCAAGGAGGGGATCTCCCAGCTCATCGACCTCCAGCTCCGACTAAAGGAGCAGGTCCACGTCGAGCCGCTCGCCTACAAGGTCCTCGCCGACTACACCGAGGAGATGTCCGCCCGCGTGGAGGCGATCGCCACGGACGGCCTCCGTGAGATCATCGCCACCGCCGACAAGCAGGAGCGCCAGACGGCCGAGGACGCCCTGCGCACGTTCGTCCTCGAGCAGCTCGCCGAGGAGTTCCCCGGCGAGGAGAAGGCGGTCAAGGAGGCCCTCCGGGCCCTCCAGAAGAAGATGATCCGCCGCCGCATCCTCGACGAAGGCCTCCGGATCGACGGCCGCTCCACGACGGACATCCGTCCCCTGAACGCCGAGGCCGGTTTCGTCCCCGGCGTGCACGGTTCCGGTCTCTTCGAGCGGGGCGAGACCCAGGTGCTGAACGTCGCCACGCTCGGCATGCTCCGTCTCGCCCAGACCCTCGACACCATCGGGGTGGACGACTCGAAGCGCTACATGCACAACTACAACTTCCCCCCCTTCTCCGTCGGTGAGACGGGGCGGGTGGGGACCCCGAAGCGCCGGGAGGTCGGCCACGGCGCCCTCGCCGAGCGGGCCCTGCTCCCCATGATCCCCGACGAGGAGGAGTTCCCCTACGCCCTCCGCCTCGTCTCGGAGGTCCTGAGCTCGAACGGGTCGACGTCGATGGCGTCGGTGTGCGCGTCGACGCTCTCTCTCATGGACGCCGGTGTGCCCATCAAGGCGCCTGTGGCCGGCATCGCCATGGGGCTCGTCGCCGAGAACGGCCGCTTCCAGACGCTCACCGACATCCTCGGTGCCGAGGACGCCTTTGGTGACATGGACTTCAAGGTGGCGGGCACGGGCGAGTTCATCACCGCCCTGCAGCTCGACACCAAGATCAAGGGCCTCCCCGCCGAGGTCCTCGCCGGCGCCCTGGCGCAGGCGAAGGAGGCGCGCCTCGCCATCCTCGAAGTCATCCGGGAGGCGCTGCCGGCGCCCCGCGAGGAGGTCGCCCCCACGGCGCCCCGGATCACGTCCATCAAGGTGCCCATCGACAAGATCGGCGAGGTCATCGGCCCCAAGGGCAAGGTCATCAAGGACATCCAGGCTGAGACCGGCGCCCAGATCGACGTGGAGGACGACGGCACGATCCGGGTGGGTGCCACCGACGCCGACGCCGTCCGCCAGGCGCTGGAGTGGATCGAGGCCATCGCCAACCCGCCCCAGCCCGAGATCGACACGGAGTACACGGGCAAGGTGGTGAGCATCACCAAGTTCGGCGCCTTCGTGAACATCCTTCCCGGTCGCGACGGGCTGGTGCACATCTCCAAGCTCGGGGGGGGCCGCCGCCTCGACCGGGTCGAGGACGTCCTCGACATTGGCGACGAGATGGTCGTGCGGGTCGAGGAGATCGACTCCCAGGGTCGTGTGAACCTCACGCCCGTCTCCGGCCCCGAGGGCTCCGTGGGGCCGGCATCCGCCGGCGGGGCGCCTCCAGAGGGCCGCCGCCGTGAGGGTGGTGGCCGTGAGGGTGGTGGCCGTGAGGGTGGTGGCCGTGAGGGTGGTGGCCGCCGTGAGGAGGGTGGCCGTCGTGAGGAGGGTCGCCGCCGTGAGGGTGGTGGCCGTGAGGGTGGTGGCCGCCGTGACGAGGGTCGCCGCCGCGAGGGTGGTGGCCGCCGTGAGGAGGGTCGCCGCCGTGAGGGTGGTGGCCGCCGTGACGAGGGCGGACGCCGCGAGGGCGGGGGCCGGGAACGCGACCGTGGTGACCGGGGGGGCCGCAGCGACCAGGGCGGCGACCGCCGCGACCAGGGCGGTGGCGACGGGGGCCAGCAGCGTGAAGTCGTCTCCTTCGAGGACGAGTTCGAGCGCCAGAACGACTGACCTCGTCCGGGCACCCGGCGTGGGGGGGGGGGGGGGGGGGGGGCGCGCGGCGGGGCCCCCCCCCCCGCCCGCCGGCGCCCCCGCCAGGCCGGACGGGGCGGG